>CP065366.1:1428749-2143123 GCA_023206055.1 Vibrio cyclitrophicus
CAGCCGCGTAATCCCAGTTGCTCGCTGGGTAGATAGCTTGCTAGAGCCAGGTAAGAAGATTAAAGCAAACGGCGCGACAGTGACACTGCCTGACATCAAGATGATGGTCTTCAGTGGTAATAACCCGTGGCACCACCACCAAGATCGCAACAAGATGCGTAAAGCATTCAAGAGTCTGCAAACAGTAGTGGCTGTTGATTTCGCTTGGACTGCAACTTGTCGTCACTCTGACATCGTGCTTCCAGCATGTACTCAGTGGGAGCGTAACGATATTGATGGTTACGGCGCATACTCTGGCCGTGGTTTGATCGCAATGCACAAGCTAGTGGATCCTCTGTTCCAGTCTAAGACTGACTTCGAGATCATGTCTAGCCTAACTAAGCGTTGGGGCCGTTACGACGATTACACCCGTGGTATGGACGAAATGCAGTGGGTTAAATCTCTGTACGACGAATGTCGCGCGGAAAACGAAGGCAAGTTCGAAATGCCTGAGTTTGCTGAATTCTGGGAGAAAGGTTTCCTAGACTTCGGTAAAGGTAAGCCATGGACTCGTCACGCTTCATTCCGTGAAGATCCAGAGATCAACGCACTAGGTACGCCTTCTGGTTTCATCGAAATCACAAGCCGTACTGTTGGCAACATGGGTTACGAACGCTGTCAAGAACACCCAATGTGGTTCGAGAAATCTGAACGTTCACACGGTGGTCCAGGCTCTGACAAACATCCGTACTGGCTACAATCTTGCCACCCAGACAAGCGTCTTCACTCTCAGATGTGTGAATCTGAAGAGTGGCGTGCGACTTACGCGGTACAAGGCCGTGAGCCAATCTACATCAACCCAGTAGATGCTAAGAAGAAAGGCATTAAAGACGGTGACGTAGTACGTGTGTTTAACGACCGTGGCCAACTACTAGCGGGTGCTGTTCTAATGGATAGCTATGCTCCTGGTGTTGTTCGTATCGAAGAAGGTGCTTGGTACGGTCCGATCAACGAGAAAGTGGGCGCGCTAGACACATACGGCGATCCAAACACACTGACTCAAGACATCGGTACGTCTGAACTTGCTCAAGCAACGTCAGCAAACACATGTTTGGTCGACTTCGAGAAGTTCCAAGGCAAACTGCCTCCAGTAACTTCATTCGGTGGTCCAATCGAAGTTTCTTAAGCCTTGTACTTAAGAACTAAGATTAAAGCTTGAATTAAAGCCCTTGTAAGGATTCTTACAGGGGCTTTTTGTTTTTCTGGTGTACGTGTTGGGATTTCTACTTAAGCATTGTAGCGACGCTTATGGAGGCGTATATGGGAAGGATGTAGCGTGCTGCTAATGATTAGCGGTATAAGTAATCGAGCTGGAAGATATGCCCAAAGAACCTTGTAAGGAACTTAGGTTACTGGAAACAAAAAGGCCGATACAAAGTACCAACCTAGTAGAAACCTATGGAGTTAAGCGTAAACCTTGGATACAAAGCGGAGCCTTAGATAGAAACCTAAGCCTTTAACGTAAAGCTATAGCTCGAACACAAACCAATACCCATAAGCACAGATTAAAGCAGGCACACTGGAATACAAAGTTGCGACTAGTGCCGCTTTGGGAGCCATCGCAATCGCAGGGAATAGTGCATCACCATCATTTGAAATTGCGTTACCTACCTGAGCTGAAAGTGGCAGTGCGCCTGAAAGGTATAAGCTAGTGACCAATAATTGCGGTCCACAGCCCGGTAGCAAACCCATCAACACACCAGCCAGGGGGAGCATGATACCCCAGCTTGAGAATAGCGTCGCAAAATCGACATTTGCTATCACAGAACCAAATTCAAAGAACAGAAAGGCAACCACCACCCAAGCAGTAACAAAGTTTGTATCTTGAGCGGTCTTTTGCAGTGGATGAGAGCCTATACACTTTTCGTCTTCACTCACGGCCGATTTGTAATCTTCAATTTCACGAGTCAGCCCCCAGAGGAACATTGAGCTGATCAGCAAAATTGTTCCCGCCCATTCCATCGACATTTCGGGCAAAGCGAGCAACTCATTTACATCCACTTGAAAAGAGCCGAGTAGGGCAACGGCAGCACCAGGAACAATCAATACAGACCAAAGGTAACCTTGTAGGTTTATCGCTTTTTTAGAGACCGATTCTTTGTCTTGAGATTGAGAAGCGCAGCTGCTAGTGGCTTCACTTTTTTCTGCCGGTTTCGGGCGTAAGAAGTCGTCGGCGTGAAATAAGTTAATGATTCGGCCTGACGCAGTACCCACAATTACGCCCATCGCCATCATGGCTAAACCTGTCTTAGGCTCGCTCGCTATGAGTAGGAACGCCGCGTCACCCATGGTCGAGACGAGCACCGCAACCACGGCACCAAATCCGAGTTTTCCTGAGATAAATTGTGTGGTCACCACTATCGCACCGCCACAGCCGGGTAGCGCGCCCATGAGAGCCGCGAATACCACTTGATTTGAACGAGATTGATGAACGAGCTTGTTGAAGACGTTATCTTTGTTGATGTACAGGCTTAACCAGTGGTAAATCGCCAAGGTTAACGCGACATAACAAGACACGGCCCAAAATGCGTCTGATAAAGTAGTTACTGTCAGCTCTCGCGTAGCTGGGGCTGCAACCAATGCTGCAAGTGATATAGGTAAAAGCAGGCGCTTGAATGACAGTGAAAACTGAGTTGTTTTCGCAGCGCTACTGCTTGGCAAAAAAGAGATTAGTCGATCCATAGGTGTTACTCAAAATTAGTGGCTTAAGATAAATATATACGAATGATAATAATTATCAATTGCATTTGTTGTTTTTTTATCTATTGTTACTATTGGCTAAACCCACGAAACATGACCAATCTAAAAAAATGAGGTAAAGTATGGCTAATAAAGAGAGGCTCTAAAGGTAGAGTCATAATTGTTAGTGTAATAGGAAGAAACATGATTTTAGTTGTTGGTCACAAAAACCCTGATAGTGACAGTATTTGTAGTGCGTTAGTTGCAACAGAGCTTCTTAAAGCTCGTGGCGAGGAAGCGACACCAATTCGCCAAGGCGAGATCAACCGCGAAACTCAACACATTCTAGAAGTCGCTGGTGCTGAAAAGCCAGAGCTTCGTACTTCTGTTGCTGGTGAGAAAATCTGGCTAGTAGACTATTCAGACCTAGCACAAGCACCAGATGATGTTGCAGATGCAGAGATCGTAGGTATTGTCGATCACCACCGTCTAGGTGACGTGATGACAGTAAACCCAATGGAAGCTTGGATCTGGCCTGTTGGTTGTACAAACACTGTACTTTTCAACATGTTCAAGATTGAAGGTCACGCTATCTCTCAACAAATCGCTAAACTAATGATGTCTGCAATTCTTTCAGACACAGTTGGTTTCGCTTCTCCAACATGTACTCAAAAAGACAAAGACGCTGTTGCTGAGCTTGCTGAAATCGCTGACGTAACTGACGTTGATGCATTCATCAAAGCGCTTCTAATCGCTAAGACAAACATCGAAGGCCTATCTGCTGCACAGCTAGTAGAAAAAGACCTTAAAGGCTACCCATTCAACGGTCGTGATGTTGTTGTTGGTCAAGTTGAACTTGCGACTCTTGAGCAAGTAGACGGCATGATTGAAGCGCTAGAAGCTGATCTTGAAGCGCGTTGTGAGAAAGACGGTCTAGCATTTGCTGCGGTAATGCTAACTGATATCACTACTGCACAAACTCGTCTTCTATACAAAGGTGAGTGGGCTGAGAAGCTGGTTAAATTCGAGAAAGACGGTGTATTGATGATGGAAAATACACTTAGCCGTAAGAAGCAAGGCTGGCCTTGGCTACAAGGTGAGCTTGTTTAATCAAGTCACTTAAATAATAAACGCCTGCTTATTTAGCAGGCGTTTTTCTTTGAAGTAGCCTTTCTTCTCAATAGAAATATTTGAAGTTAATGCTACTCAGCATAAAATGAACAAAGTTACTGACTAACGTAGGAAATTAAGATGACTACACAGCTAGACGATAAAAAAATCGCTGAAATTAATAAGTATACAGGTGAGCAACGCCTGAAATACTGTGTGAAAGAAATCGTAGCAAACCGTGAAGTATGGATCTTAACCGATGAACACGGTTGTGTGATGCTAAACACAGAAGACGAAGACTGTGTTCCAGTATGGCCAAACCAAGAGTTCGCAGAATCATGGGCAACGGGTGACTGGTCTGAGTGTAAAGCTGAATCTATTTCGCTGAACAAATGGCACAGTCGCTGGACGAACGGTTTAGAAGACGACGAACTTGCTGTTGTGGTATTCCCGAACGAGCAAGAAGAGGGCGTTATCTTGTTCCCGGATGAGTTCGATTTCGAATTGAAAAAGCAGGCTGCTAAGCGCTAGTTCTTTCGTAATACAGTAACATCGTAAGTCAGCGTTGCCTTTCATAGGCAGCGCTATTATTCAATTATCCCACCTAAGTTGCTTCCAACGTCTTTTAGTCAATACCCAATCAACTGATACAACGGCGCTTGCTGTGCGGCTTTCGAAGCTTGTTGAAGCACACCTGTTTTGCTGTACCTCTTGAGTATCTTTCGAACAATAGGTTTTACTTCAGATTTTGTCATTCCAGCTTTCAATTCTGGTTCGTACAGTAGTTGGAGCAGGACCACATCTAAGGGCGATAATAAGTCTTCTGGTGTGTGGTCATTGAAAATAGAAGGATAGGCTTTATCTGAATCATTCGGCAGGCCTAGAACCTGTGTGATCTCTTCTACGATACAGGCGACTAACTTTCCTCGCGATCTTGCCTGATCAACGGGGATAATAATCCCTGCATAAATAACCTCACCTCTGGAGTTAGTTCGATAGCCTGCAGTACAAATAGCGCTATTTAGATGCTTTGTCGACTTAAGCTTGAGTATGGTTTTAGATTCCGCTATCCACTTACTCTGCCTCGTGTATATCCACTTAACGTTGGCTTCAGACTCTTTATTGACGATTGTTATAGGGTGTTGAGTGACTTCGGATAAGTGTTGGATATGAAGCTCTGTGAGCTCTTGATGCAGTTCCTCATCGCCCACTCGATGATCGATCCAAATCTTGATAGGTTGTTTCCACTTGGCGAGCGGTTTGTTGCCTTGGGAGTATTCGTGTTGAAGTGCGACGTTATAGAAGGCAGTTTCGACGAAGCTTCTATCTAGCCAGGTGAGCGGTGTGCTTGTCGCGTTAAAGGAAAACAGTGCCAACAAAAGGGAAAGCAATGAAGCTGTTCTTAACATACTTTTCCCCTCTGCTGAATGCAGCGTAATCCCAAACTAGTGGTTTGGCGCTTTGAAGAAGTGGCTCTCAACCAATCTTTGGGTGATTTGATGAGTTGGGTTGGTAAGTACTTCATGGGTTTCGCCACTCTCAACCACATTGCCTTCGTGCATCACGATGATCTTGTCGGTGATGTGCTTAACAATACCGATGTGTTGAGATACATAAACGAACGATACGCCCATCTCTTCTTGTAACTCTAAGAACAGGTTGATGATTTGCGAGCGCATCGCCATATCCAATCCGTTCAGTGCTTCGTCAGCAACAATGATTGATGGTTGAAGGATTAAGGCGCGCGCCAAACATACCCTTTGTTTCTGACCAGCAGCCAACATCTGCGGGTAAAAGTAAGCGTGCTCTGGTAACAATCCAACGCGCAGCAAAGTCTCTTTCACACGCTTCATACGCGCTTCTGGAGGCATGGCTGTATTTCGCTTTAAAGGGCCTTCAAGGATTCGACCTATCTGTATGCGCGGGTTAAGCGAGGTGTTGGGATCTTGGAAGATCATGCGAATTAACTTACAGCGCGTCGAATAGTCTTTGTGCTCTAGTTTCTCGCCGTTAACTCGAATTTCGCCTGAAGTGGGTTCTACCATACCTGCAAGCATTCGTGCCAATGTCGATTTACCAGAGCCGTTTTGGCCGATAAAACCAATAGTTTGACCGGCTTCCAGACTAAAGCTCACAGGTTTCACTGCCTGATGAATCTTTTTACGGAAGAGACCAGAGCGTGTCGTAAAGTCTTTTGATAAATCACTGACTTCTAATAATGCACTCATGATTTCTTTTTCTTCTCCATATTGAGAGGGAAGTGACAATTAAATTTGTGGCTTTTAATACGCTTAGTATGAGGGATCTCAACACACTGTCTTTGTGCGTAAGGACAGCGTGGGCCTAATCGGCAACCAATCGGTAGGTGCTGCAATGGAGGGATTGACCCTGGCAGCGACTGCAATTTTTCTTTGTGTGGAATCCAATCGTTGAAGTCGGGCATCGCTTTAAGCAGCGCGACCGTATAGGGGTGCTTTGGCACATCCAACAGTTTTGCAGTATCCGCTGATTCAACGGATTGACCACAATACATTACGGTGATTCGTGTTGCCCATTGGGTGATGGTCGTTAAATCGTGACCGATGAGGAGAATCGTCGTGTTGTGAAGTTGATTCATCCGGCTCAACAAGCGCAAGATCTGCGATTGTGTGATTGGATCGAGATCGTTCGTCGGTTCATCGGCAATCAAGATCTTTGGCTTAGCTGCAATTGCCATCGCAATCATGACTTTTTGACATTCACCGTCAGTCAGCTCATATGAATAGCTGTCCATCAGGCGAGAATGATCTTTAATGCCGACTTTATGCAGTAGAGCAACGGCCTGCTTCTTACGCCATTTGAATCTTTGCCACCATCGGCCTTCGAAAGAATATGAAGGAATCGCTTCAATGAGCTGATGACCTACTTTTTCAGAGGGGTCAAGACAGGTCGATGGTTCTTGGAAGATCATGGCGATATCGCGCGCTATGACACGACGTCGTTCTTTGGGTGTCAGCTGAAGCAAATCGATATTGCCAAGGCGCATTCGGTCGGCGGATACTTTCCAGTTTTCTTTACAAACACCGACTATCGCTTTTGCAACCAAACTCTTACCTGAGCCTGATTCACCTACCAGACCACGAATTTCCCCTTCATTTAGGGTAATACTCATTCGGTCAACGGCTTTAACCATCCCTTGCGGGGTTTCAATTTCAATGGTTAGGTGTCGAATATCAAGTAACGGCATTATTCGATTCCTGCATTTAGCGCTTGGCGAACACCTTCACCTACGAGGTTAACAACGATAACGGTAAACATAATAGCTAAGCCGGGTAGGGTAACTGTCCATGGCGCTAGATAAATCAGCTCTACTGAATCACCCAAGATTGATCCCCATTCTGTACTTGGTGCTTGAGCGCCAAGTCCTAAGAAACCCAAGGCCGTGATATCAAGAATGGCGACTGACAGTGCCAGTGTAACTTCAAGTGCGACCACGGTAAGGATGTTAGGAAGGATAGAGTTCCATAGTAGGTAAAAATCGTTCGCACCATCAAGGCGAGAAGCTAGAATATAGTCTTTTTCTACTTCAGCATGTACGGCAATATATACCGAGCGAATAAAGCGCGGAATTAATGCCAGGCACAAGGCAAGCAAGATATTAAACTCACCAAAACCAAGGAAGGCGACGAAGATAATCGCCAGCAGAAGAGATGGAATCGACATAACCGTATCAAGCAGGTGGTTTAGCGTGCTTGATAACAACCCACGAGTCATACCCGCTAGAACACCTATCAGGCAGCCTATGACCGCTGCAATGAAAGTAATGATAACCGCTGCACCAAAGGTCAGCTGTGAACCAATGATCAGACGAGAAAGAATGTCTCGACCCAAGTCATCAGTACCAAGGAAATATTCAACCGTGCCTGCAGGGTCCCAAGAAGGCGGCGTTAACAGATGCCCCGTTTGCTCTTGAGAATCGTGCGGCGCTAGCCACGGTGAAGTGACGGTAACCAGAATGATAAGCACCAAACACCACAAGCCAAACATGGCTAGGTTGTTGGCACGGAAGCTTCGCCAGAAACGTTCGAACTGGGTTGGAATTTGCTCTTCCTGGTAGACGTTATTTGTTAGCATACCATTCCTTCCTTACCAGTGGATTGACCATCGCGCCCAGTAGATCGGACAGAATATTCGCAGTCAAAACCAGTGTTGCAACTACAATCACACCTGCTTGGATTGATACGTAATCTTGATTCGATAAGGCATCCAATAACCAGCGGCCTATGCCCGGCCAGTTAAAAATAGACTCGGTAATAATAGCAAGCGTTAACATACTCGATAACTGAACACCGACTTTAGGAATAATCGGTGGAATCGCATTTCTTAATACGTGTTGAGTGACGATCTCTCTGGTTGAAAGACCTTTTATACGCGCAGCACGGATGTAGTTTTGTGTCATCACTTCTGCAACCGATGCACGCATGAGTCGGATAACCTGAGTGGTTGGCGCGAGAGCTAAAACAAGACAAGGCAGTGCCATGTGCTCGATAACGCTTTGCAATGCGTGTGCTCGGTAGCGACCTTCAGCAAAAAAAGCATCAATCATAGCGAATCCGGTCACGTGTTCAATCTCGTAAAGTAGGTCGTATCGGCCACCAACCGGGAACATTTCAAAGTGCAGCGAAAACACCATGATCATCAACAGTGCGACCCAAAATATAGGTGCCGAGTAGCCCGCCATTGAGGTGAACGATATTGTAGTATCAACAAATTTACCTTGTCTCATACCTGCGATGGTGCCGAAAGGAATACCAATAAAGAGTGCCAGCACAAAGGCGAAGAAGCACAGTTCCAGGGTCGCAGGGAACACCACAACCAATTCATCAATAATGGGCACACCGTGTTTACTTAGACCGAAGTTGAGCGTTGACAATTCAGTGATATAGCTAATCCATCCTGGCCAGAAATCTTGAATTGCCCACGGCGACGTTTGGTCGAGTCGAAGTAGCGAAAAGCCAACTAGCGTTAAAATCGCTAAGGTAATAATAAATAAGTTTACACGCCTTAATGTATACCAAAACATCACTGCACCTCTCTTCTGACTTGATCAAAAGGTTGCGCATTGAATGGGCTCTGTTTAAAGCCTGTTAGCGAGCTATCATGTACACGGAATTGCACGCCATGCGCCAGAGGAATCACAGGAACTTCTTCATTGAGAATGTTTTGCGCTTGTCGATACAAGTTCACACGGTGCCTTTGTTGATTGATCTCTAATGCTAAGTCGAGAAGGAAATCAAAGTCTGAATTACACCACATCGAGACGTTTAACCCTGCACGCTCAGAGTTGCATGAGAGCAGCGGGCGTAAGAAGTTGTCTGGATCACCTGTATTGCCTATCCAGCCTGTAAGCAACAAGTCCGTTGAGGAAATAGAGGACAATTGTGTGCGGTCAAATCGGTCGTCGGTATAGAGTTTCAATTCAATACCAATATCGGCCAGGTTTGCTTGGATAAGCTCTGCCGTTTTTCGTGGACTTGGGTTATATGCGCGTGGCTCTAATGGCACCCACATTGAAAGCTCTAACCCAGGTTCAACACCGGCTTCTTTGAGAAGCGCAATTGCGTAGTTCCGGTCGTAGCGAACTTGAACGCTGTCTTTTTGATGAGCCCAAGAAGTAGGAGGAAGCAAGGTGTAGGCTTTGGTTCCTGTACCGTAATACACAGAATCAAGAATGTTCTGACGATTGATGGCTAAGTTGAGTGCTTTACGCACTCGAGCGTCACGGAGTGCAGGGTGCTCAGTATTCAGCGCAATGAAAGAGACATTAACCGCCGGTGTGGCGGAAATCTTCAACTCTTCATGAGCCTGAATAATAGGAATTTGGCTAGAAATCGGTGAGTTGAGCACGTCACACTCACTGCGTAGAAGCTTGGCAAGTGTGCCTGTTCCACGTTGTGAAGTATCGAACACAACTTGGTCCATTTGAACTTCACCCTTCCAGTAGTGCTTGTTCTTTTTCAAGCGGACTAGATCGTTGATTTTGTATTCATCTAAGTAGAAAGGGCCAGTGCCGACTGGGTTGGAATCGATTCGATTTTTCTCATCCGCAGCAATGAGCTTGTTGGCATACTCTTTAGAATGAATGACCGCATAGCTGGTGGCGATATTATTGAGAAATGAATTGTCTGGGCGACTTAATTGGAATTTCACTGTTAAGTCGTCAACTGCGGTGATAGCGACAATCAGGTTTTTGAAGTCGATTCCGGCAAACCACGGATATAGACCACCGCCCACATAATGAAAGGGGTTTGAACTATCAATAACACGTTCAAAGCTAAACACTACATCTTGTGCATTCATGCTACGAGTTGGGGTGAACCAGTCTGTAGTTTGGAACGCAACATTTGGGCGCAGTTCGAACGTGTACTCTGTACCTGACTTATCAACAGACCAACTTGTCGCCAAGTTCTGTTTTGGTCGGTACGTCATCGGATCAAGAGTGAGCAGTGTATCGAAGATTTGTGGGCTCAGCGATTCTGCGGTAATGCCACTATCAACCAGCTGTGGGTTGAACGTACTAGGATTACCTTGGCCGCAATAAATGAAGCCTTTTTCACGGATTTGCTCGTGATTCACACTCTCACCACATCCAGCGAGAAAGCTCAGCGTGCAGATGCTCAGTGATAGTCTTATTAGTGCTTTCATAAAAAGAAATACTTTTCGAAACGAGGCGTTAGAGGAGCCTCAAGATCCGGACAATTTAACATTTTATTTATTCGGCTCCAAATAATAATCTAGTGTGGGCAGCTATTTATCGTTAGCTTGTCCGACAATCGCGTACTTCCTCACCATTCCTCGTAATTGGTTGTAGGTTAACCCGAGTAATTCAGCGGCTTGTTTCTGATTGTACTTACTTTGTTTTAATGCCTGATTGAGTAGCTTGATGTCTTGCTGCTCTTGCCATGCTTTGTAATCCAACGGCAAAGAAAAATCGCTATCAGATGAAGTATGGCTGTTAGACGGCTCATTGCCAATTTCTAGCGTCGAATCTCGTTCTGTTTTCCATGCGGGTTTGAATGGGTTAAACACCAAAGATTCAATAGGATACGGATCTTTACCGTGCTGGTAGATCGCACGCTCAATGACGTTTTTGAGCTCTCGTACATTCCCTGGCCAAGAATAATCTAAAAGCGATTCAACGGCAGAAGGCGCAAAGCCAACAAACAACTCCAATTCCAATTCACGACACATCTTAATCGCGTAGTATTCTGCCAGTAGCGTGATGTCTTCTTTTCGCTCACGCAAAGGAGGGATAGTAATGACGTCAAACGCCAGTCTATCTAATAGGTCTGCTCTGAATTCGCTCTTTAATGCCATGTCTGGCAAGTCAGCATTGGTTGCACACACCAACCTTACATTAGCACTTAGCGCCTTTTGTCCGCCGACACGTTCATATTGCCCGTATTCAATAACGCGCAATAGCTTCTCTTGAACCGCAAGGGGAGTGGTAGCAAGCTCATCTAAGAACAGTGTTCCACCTTCTGCTCTTTCAAACCGACCTTGATGACGACCTTTCGAACCCGTAAAGGACCCCGATTCATGCCCAAACAGTTCTGAATCAATCAAACCTTCACTAAGGGTTGAGCAGTTCAATGAGATCAAAGGTTGATCCCAACGTCTTGAAAGGTAATGCAGTCTTTGTGCGATCAGCTCTTTACCTGTGCCACGCTCACCAATGATCAGAATGGGTCTTTCGATTGGTGCGAGTTGGGATACTTTATCTAAAACAGAGAGAAAGCTCGGTGATTCACCAATGAGGTTCTGCTGCATAGCGGGTCCTTGTATGAATTGAACGTTGGAGAAGCTCGTGTAAGAGCCGTAGTGGTGAAAAATACCAATACTTGGCTAAATTCATCATAGCATGGTTAGGGTTAATCACCATTTTATTGTAAGTGACTGATAATAAATGGCTTAAAAGTTGGCACGCTACTTGGATTACTTATGATAGGTTTAACAACAAACGTAAATTTTTGAGCAAGTGGATTGATAAAGTCGCACAACGATTTGAAACACATTTGCCATCATTGTAATTAAGGAGTTCCTCATGGGTATTTTTTCTCGCTTTGCAGACATTGTAAATTCAAACATCAGTGCACTATTAGATAAGGCTGAAGATCCTGAAAAGATGATCCGCCTGATTATCCAAGAAATGGAAGACACGCTGGTTGAGGTTCGCACTAACTCGGCAAAAGCCATCGCAGACAAGAAAGAGCTAGCGCGTAAAGTTGAAGCTATCGAAACTCAGATTCTAGATTGGCAAAACAAAGCGACACTAGCGCTAACTAAACAACGCGAAGATCTGGCGAGAGCTGCTTTGATTGAAAAGCAAAAACTTGAAGACATCATCAAGAGCCTTCACACAGAGCAAACTTTGGTTCATGAAACCATCGAGAAGCTAACCAGTGAGATTGGCAAGCTAGAAACGAAAATTGCCGAAACTCGTGCCAAGCAACAAGCATTGATGATTCGTAATAATACTGCGAGCAATCGTCGTGATGTTCAAAAACATCTGCATTCAAGCAAAACCAACGAAGCAATGGCGAAGTTTGAGCAATTCTCGCGTAAAGTGGATGAATTAGAAGCTGAAGCTGACGTTTACGCAAAAACAGGCAACGCAAAATCTTTAGATCAAGAGTTTGCAGAGCTACAAGCTCAAGATGAAATTGAAAAAGAGCTAGCGAAGCTAAAGCAACAAGTTGAAAACCGCGATAAATAATTTAGGAGTTTTCTATGTCAACATTTCTAATTGCAGGTCCACTGATTGTCTTTTTGATCTTCGTGGCACCGCTATGGTTGTTCTTACATTACCGCAGCAAGAAGAAATCCAGCAATGGTCTTTCAGAAACCGATCTTCAACGTCTGCATAAGCTTTCTGCGCAAGCCGAATCCATGCAAGACCGAGTGAAAACGCTAGAAAAAATACTGGATGCGGAGTCACCTAACTGGAGACGAAACTATGAGTAGAGAACTGTATCGCGATACGATTAACGGCAAATTGTCTGGTGTGTGTGCAGGTTTAGCTAACTACTTTGGCCTTGAGGTGTGGTTGGTTCGCATCTTGGTTATCTCTGCGGCACTGCTTGGTGGTAGTTTTCTGGTGTTATTAGCGTATTTAGCTTTGACATTTATGCTTGAAAAACAACCACCTCACTATGTTGATGAGATGAAAGCCAAGCAAGAGCATACACTTAAGCAAAAGCCTTGGGAAAAAGGGCAAACGGCAGAGTCGTTATTGGGCACTTTAGAGGGTGATTTCCAGAAGTTAGAGACCAGTGTCCGCAACATGGAAGCTTATGTGACCTCTGACACTTTCAAAGTCGATCGCGCATTTAAGAACATGTAACGATAAGTCTAAAAAAGATTAGATAACGGTTTAGGAAAATTTATTCCAAGCCGTTATTTTTTTTAATAATTTTGTCTAAATAAATCTTACGATAACTGGTAAGTTACATGTGATTAATCTATGTTATAAAAATATTTATAGATATGGATGATCACCAATGTATAGAGCCTCCGTTGTCCTATTGACAGCCTTAGCTGGGTTGTCTGGGTGTGGTAAGGAGCTTCCTCCCGTACCTGAGCCTGATTCTAGACCCGCCAAACTCTTCACTGTCTCCGTCGGTAGTAATGCCTTTGAACGTAGTTTTCCAGCCACCACTGAAGCAGGTGACAAAGCAGTTTTGGCCTTTCGTGTTCCAGGGTTACTTCAAACTATCGATGTCACATCTGGTCAACAGGTCAGCAAAGGGGAAGGGCTTGCTACCCTCAATCCTGACGAATATCAGCTGTTAGAGAAGCAAGCAAGAGCCAACTATAAGCTTGCTGATGTTCAATACCAACGTTCGATTAAGCTACGTAAAGACCGAGTGGTATCAGAGCAAGATTTCGACCAAGCGAAAGCCAATCACAATTCTGCTAAAGCGATGCTTAATCAAGCCAAAGCAAATCTTCGCTATACCACTCTTGTTGCGCCTTACGATGGGACGATTTCCATCATTCCAGCTGAAAACCATGAATACATTGCTGCTAAACAAGGCGTGATGAATATTCAAACCAATCAAATTCTTAAAGTTGTCTTCTTGTTACCCGACCAACTTATTACGCGCTTTTCTTCAGGGTTTGAGACGGATGCAACCATGGTTTTTGATGCATTTCCTGGGAACTCTTACGTTCTGACCTTCCAAGAAGTCGATACTGAAGCCGACCCAAAAACAGGTTCGTACAAAGTCACTATGGTAATGGAAAGACCAACCGATGTGGGTATTCTGCCCGGAATGTCCGGTACGGTAAATCTCGTTTCAGCGTTAGCGGCCGCCACAAAAATTCCAACATCAGCAATGATGACTGATGGGGATGATGTCTCTGTATGGCGCGTGAATAGCGATGGTATTGTTGAAAATGTTGCTATTGTCATCGATGAAAAACGCCATATTGTCTCTGGACTGAACGATGGCGATCGCATTGTGACTTCTGGCGTCAATGGTCTTGAATCGGGCATTAAAGTTCGAGAGTGGATCAAGGAAAGGGGGCTATAACATGAAAACACTTAAAGTGGCCGCTGGCCTGTCGTGTTTAGCCTTACTAACGGCTTGTGAAGATAAGCAAGCTGTAGAAGTAAATAACACGCCCTTGGTTAAAGCTATCGAGATTTCAGTCATCGATTTTAGTGACAAACTCTATTTCCCTGCGGTAGCAAATGCTGCTGAAAAAGCTCACCTCAGTTTCCGAGTGGCGGGTGAAATCTTCAAGCTAGATGTGAAAGAAGGTGAGCGTGTTTCCAAAGGGGACATCATTGCAGAGCTTGACCCAACGGATTATCAATTGGATGTGGACAATGCTCAAGCTCGTTACACGGTAATCAATAGTCAATACCGACGTTCGAGTCCGCTCGTGAAGAAAGGGCTCTTAGCGAAGTCACAGTTTGATGAAATTGCCGCTCAACGCCAGATCGCTTATGCCGAGTTGGAACTGGCGAAACTGCGCTTATCGTTCACTATGCTTCGTGCACCTGTTGATGGGATTATTTCTCGTGTCAGTGTCGATCAATATGAAAATATTCAGGTAGGCCAACAAGTGGTGAACATTCACAGTGTCGAAGATGTCGAAGTCGTTATTCAGCTGCCTGACCAAATCTACGTCAACCAACCGAGTGAACAACTGTTATCAAACGTTGAGGCTGTGGTTAGAGTACCAAGTGGCAATGTATACACGGCAGGTATTAAGGAGTTCACCACAGAACCCGATCCAAGTACGGGCACGTTTACGGTGACGCTTGCTTTACCTATGCCTGAAGATGATTTGATTCTGGACGGTATGGCGGTTGAGGTGACTTCAAATGGGCGAGATATCGGCTTAGAGCTAAAAGCCGGCGTGCTTATTCCAATTGAAGCGGTATTTAATGCCGATGGGGATGATTTAACGCGTCAGAACTCTTATGTATGGGTGCTGAATGACGACAATACCGTCTCGAAACAGCAAGTCGTATTAGGAAAAGCAAATCAGAAAACATTGCAGATCATAAAAGGATTGGAAATGGGACAGCATGTCGTTGTTGCAGGCGTATCGCGATTGCGAGATGGGATGACAGTGGAAGTATTGTCTCAGGAGGCGAACAATGAGTGAAGTAAATAACAAGCCCCAAAATGACGATCAACAGGGTGATGATCAGATCACAGGTGTTGCTTCTTACTTTATACGTAACAAAGTCATTAGCTGGATGCTATCTCTGATCTTTCTTATTGGTGGTGTTTCTGCATTTTTCGGTTTGGGGCGTTTAGAAGATCCTGCCTTTACCATCAAAGATGCAATGGTTGTGACCTCATACCCAGGGGCAACGCCTCAGCAGGTGGAAGAAGAAGTTACTTACCCACTAGAGAAAGCGATTCAACAGCTTACCTATGTCGACGAAGTGAACTCTATTTCAAGCCGTGGCCTGTCTCAGGTTACGGTAACGATGAAGAATAACTATGGTCCAGACGATCTTCCGCAAATCTGGGATGAACTTCGTCGAAAAGTGAATGATCTCAAGGTTGAACTGCCACCCGGGGTCAATGATCCTCAAGTCATCGATGATTTCGGTGACGTTTACGGGATCTTGCTGGCGGTGACTGGGGACGGCTACAGCTATAAAGAGTTGCTGGATTACATTGATTATCTAAGGCGAGAGCTGGAGTTGGTTGATGGAGTCAGTAAAGTCTCGGTATCCGGCCAACAGCAAGAGCAAGTGTTCATTGAGATATCGATGAAACGGATCAGCTCTCTGGGTCTGTCTCCAAGCACGGTATTTAACCTTTTATCGACTCAAAACATTGTATCAAGTGCTGGCGCGGTCAGAATTGGCGACGAATACATTCGTATCCATCCAACGGGTGAGTTCCAGAATGTTGAACAGCTCGGTGATTTGATTCTTACGGAAGGTGGTGCTCAAGGTCTAATTTATTTGAAAGACGTAGCTGACGTCACTCGTGGCTATGTTGAAGTACCGAGTAACATCATTGGTTATAACGGTAAACTCGCACTCAACCTTGGGGTCTCTTTTGCGCAAGGCGTGAACGTGGTAGCGGTTGGTGAAGCTTTTGACCGAAGACTCGCCGAGCTAAAATATCAACAACCCGTCGGTATCGACATCTCTGAGGTTTATAACCAACCCAAAGAGGTAGACAAGTCGGTAAGCGGGTTTGTGGTGAGTTTAGGACAGGCGGTTGCGATCGTAATCGTAGTGTTACTGTTCTTCATGGGACTACGCTCGGGTCTGTTGATTGGCTTGATACTGTTGTTGACCGTTTTCGGTACCTTCATTTTTATGCAGTACTTCAAGATCGATCTACAACGTATTTCATTGGGCGCGTTGGTTATCGCCTTGGGGATGCTGGTGGATAATGCCATTGTAGTGGTGGAAGGGATATTGATTGGCACGCAAAAGGGTCGAACCCGGATGCAGGCCGCTACCGATATCGTAACCCAAACCAAATGGCCATTGCTTGGTGCAACGGTTATTGCGGTGACCGCGTTTGCTCCAATTGGTTTATCTGAAGACTCAACAGGTGAATACTGTGGCACCTTGTTCACGGTTCTACTGATCTCCTTGATGCTGAGTTGGTTTACTGCCATCTCGCTTACACCGTTTTTTGCTGACATGTTCTTTAAAGGCCAGAAGGTCGATCCAGATAACGAAGGTAAAGACCCATACAACGGGATGGTTTTTGTTATCTACAAAAACTTCCTTGAGTTCTGTATGAAACGTGCATGGTTGACCATGTTTGTTCTGATTATTGGTTTAGGGGCGAGTGTATACGGCTTCGGTTTCGTTAAACAAGCTTTCTTCCCATCTTCAACCACACCTATGTTCCAAGTGGATGTATGGATGCCGGAAGGTACTGATATTCGAGCGACGAATACCAAGCTTAAAGTGCTTGAAGGTTGGTTAGCAGAACAGGACGAAGTTGAACACATCACGACAACGGCGGGTAAAGGTCTGCAACGTTTCATGTTGACTTACTCACCAGAGAAAAGTTATAGCGCATACGGCGAGATAACGGTTCGTGTGAAGAGCTATGAAGTGCTTGAAGGACTGATGCTGCGTTTCCGTGAACATGTAAATGGTCAGTTCCCTGAGATCGACTACAAGCTGAAACAAATCGAATTAGGCCCTGGTGGCGGTGCGAAAATTGAAGCGCGAATTGTAGGTTCTGATCCAACGGTACTACGTTCAATTGCAGCGCAAGTGATGGATATCATGCGTGCTGATGATGGTGCATTTAATATTCGTCACGATTGGCGTGAAAGAACTAAGGTGCTAGAGCCTCAATTTAATGAAAGCCAAGCCCGTCGCTATGGTATTACCAAGTCAGACGTTGATGATTTCCTAGCAATGTCTTTCTCTGGTAAATCGATTGGTGTGTACCGTGATGGTACTACACTGATGCCTATCGTGGCTCGTTTGCCTGAAGATGAGCGTGTTGATATCCGTAACATCGAAGGCATGAAGATTTGGAGCCCAGCACTAAGTGAGTACATCCCACTGCAACAAGTAACGTTAGGTTACGAACTTGAATGGGAAGACCCACTGATCATCCGTAAGAACCGTAAGCGTATGCTGACGGTAATGGCGGATCCTGATCTACTGGGTGAAGAAACGGCTTCGACTCTACAGAAACGCTTACAACCGCAAATTGAAGCGATTGAGATGCCACCTGGTTATTCATTGGAATGGGGTGGTGAATATGAGTCGTCGGCAGATGCGCAGGCGTCACTGTTCACAACCATGCCTCTGGGTTACTTGTTCATGTTCTTAATCACGGTGTTCTTGTTTAACTCGGTGAAAGAGCCTCTGATTGTTTGGTTGACGGTGCCACTCGCCTTGATAGGGGTGACGACAGGCTTGTTAGCCTTGAATACACCATTCGGCTTTATGGCGCTGTTGGGCTTCTTGAGTCTATCTGGGATGCTTCTGAAGAACGGTATCGTACTGCTTGATCAAATTGAGATTGAGATGAAGTCAGGCAAAGATCCATATGTAGCGGTTGTTGATGCGGCACTGAGCCGTGTTCGTCCGGTATGTATGGCGGCGATCACCACGATTCTAGGTATGATCCCTCTACTACCGGATATCTTCTTCAAACCAATGGCAGTAACCATCATGTTTGGTTTAGGCTTTGCGACTGTACTCACGCTAATCGTAGTACCTGTGCTGTATCGTTTATTCCATAAAATTGAAGTTGCTTAACGTCAACTAACCTTTGAAATAATGCCCCTATTTGGGGCATTATTTTTATGTACGATTACTAATAATGGAACATCGAGATGGAAGCGAATACAGTAGATAGAACGTGTGCATGGGCACTCAAGCACGAGCTTGAAAGGGAATATCACGATAAGGAATGGGGTGTACCAGTTTACGATGACCAAGTTCTGTTTGAGTTCATTACTTTAGAAGGTGCTCAAGCGGGTCTGAGTTGGATTACGATCCTTAAAAAGCGTGAAGGCTATCGTGCTGCGTTTGATAATTACGATCTAAACAAGCTAGCTGAGTTGAATGAAGACAACGTGCCGCACATCATTGAAAACTTCGATGTGGTTAAACACAAGGGCAAGATTACTTCGGTATACAACAATGCGCGAGCAACGCTTGAATTACAGAAAGAGTTCGGCTCTCTATCAAATGCTTTATGGCAATTTGTCGACAATGAAGTGATCGTAAATCAATGGACCGAGATGTCTCAAGTTCCCGCTTCTACTGAGCAATCTAAAGCGATGAGTAAGTTTTTGAAGAAGAGAGGCTTTAAGTTTGTAGGGGAAACAATCTGTTACGCATTCATGCAAGCGACAGGTATGGTTAATGACCATATCGTAGGTTGTCCGTACAAATAAAAGTGTTATTTATCGTCGAAAAATAATTGCGTTAATATAGGAAAATTCACTGGTCATTTATAAACTATTCAATATCATATGCGACCAAATTCAAACCTAGAAGACGATAGTGAAACAACAAAACTACCAAATCTGTGATGCTCGTTATGACCCCTTACTTAGGCAGTTTGTGCGTGAAGATGGCCACGTAGAAACTATCGCGCCGATAGAAGGTAAGGTGTTTCTGTTCTTACTTGAAAATACCGGTGATTGCATTGAACGAGGCCTGATATTTGATAGGTGCTGGGGCAATGTGATTGTCTCAGAGCAAGCGCTCACTAACGTGATATCTAAGATTAGAAAAACGCTGTCAAGAGTGACTTGTGGCTGTGCGACGATTCGCACGGTCAGTAAAACGGGCTATTTGCTTGAAATCGATGAGTCAATAAAGCCTAGCAAAACTGAAACTGTGCCTTTTCAAGTGACTGAGAAGGTATCTAAATCAAACTTTTCGCCTGTCGAGCAGGAAGTGTTGGCTGAGACTGAAATCTCTACAGACGTTAATACCGCAACGGTCACTGATTCAGATCTCAAGACGTCTTCCAACCAAGAACTGAACTTAGCTGAATTAGAACCTTCAAATTCAAAAAGTAATACACACTTAATTAAAGCAGGCTATTTAGTCGCATTGATTTGTGTCGTCGTAACGGCGTTCAACCTTTTCCAAACCTATTATACGCCACTGCCTTATTTTATTGATAAAGCCGAATATCGCGACAGCTATACAGATAATACCAATCACTATTTTTTCCATATTGCGCATAATGAATCCTATTCGTTACCAGCGATCACTCAAAAGTTAACGGGTGCGATACCTAGCCACTGCAACGTTGATGTTTTTGTCCGTATCTATCCGTCTGTAGACCAACCTGAAAATGATACGTTATATATGTTGGTTCAAAAGAAGGATGGCGAAGCGTTGAACTATAGCGCTTCTATTTTTAATGTAGCGTCGTCTTTTGATTCGTTTGCTCAGTACATTGAAAAGAGGAGTGACTTTTGCGATTAATTGGCTTACTCATTCTTTGTGCAATCGCCGCTTCGAGCTTCTTGTTAGAGCAAAATGAATTAGCAGGCACTCGATGGCATTGTAAAACGATCAAAACGGATTTCTTATCTCAGGCATTCCAACCATATCAAGCATTGTACGAGCGCATAAGCCTTACTTTTCAGTCTGACCATACTTTTAACATTAGAGAGTTTGTGACGATTACTGAGCAAGACGGTAACGAGAGTACGATGGAAAACCTTTATTCCGGCTACTACGGACTGGATGGAAACAATCTGTCGATGAGTATTCTTGATGTGAGAACGGCGACGCCTTTTCATGATCCTGTTATTAATCAGGATTACAGTGAATATAAAGGGGTGACGATTGACTATGTTATTGCAGTGAAGGATCAGTCTTTGTATATGTTCAATGAACATCGAACTGAAATATTCAATTGGGCGTGTTTTAACGTTCAGTAGCTTTTTAAAGCTATGTGTCTAAGACGCTAATCTGAAAAAGGCAGGAATACCCTGCCTTTTTGCTTATTGAATCTAACGTGTCAGATTAAACTAGAGCGTTGTAACGTTCCAATCCAGCCTCAAGATCTGCAATCAAATCATCGACATCTTCTAAGCCGATATGAACACGAATCAAAGTCCCTTCGAAGTTAGGGTTCGCTACTGTTCTTAGGCTATCAAAACTGCTTGGTTCGTTTGCTAGAATCAAGCTCTCAAAACCACCCCATGAGTAACCCATGCTGAAGTGTGTCATGCCATCAAGCAGTGCTGTCGTTGCTTTTGTGTTTGAGTTCTTTAGAACAAAAGAGAACAGGCCATTGCCGCCAGTAAAATCTCGTTTGAAGAATTCATGACCCGGGCAAGACTCAAGAGCAGGGTGACGAACATGGTCAACCTCAGGGCGAGTTTCTAACCACTTAGCGACTTTCAAGCTGCTCTCAGCGTGTTGGCGCAGACGAACATCAAGAGTGCGGATACCACGAAGGCCAAGGTAAACGTCATCTGGTGAAACGCATTGTCCCATCAAGTAGCTTTGCTCTCTAAGTTGATCCCAACATTTCTCGTTGGCTACCGCTGTACCTAGCATCACATCTGAGTGACCCACTATGTACTTAGTCGCTGCTTGGATAGAGATATCAACACCGAATTCAAACGGTGAGAAGTTCACACCGGCTGCCCAAGTGTTGTCTAACATGACGATGATGTCATGTTCATGAGCAATACGTGCGAGCGTTGGAATGTCTTGAACTTCCATGGTGACTGAACCCGGAGACTCGGTAAACAGAACCTTAGTGTTTGGTTTAATAAGGTCTTGGATGCCTTCACCAATCGTTGGTTCGTAGTAAGTAGTTTCTACACCCATCTTCTTCATGATGGTGTCACAGAAATCGCGAGTTGGCTCGTAACAGGTGTCGACCATCAAAATATGGTCGCCCGTTTCTACAAAAGAGAGAATGGCATTAGAAATGGCTGCCGTACCACAAGGGTAGAGTGCACAGCCTGCGCCACCTTCCACTTCCACCATGGCATCTTGGAAGGCGAAATGAGTGTTGGTTCCACGACGTCCGTAAAAAAGTGTTTTGTTAGCGCGGTTAATCGTAGCTTTACGCTTCTCTTCTACTGAGTTGAATACGACAGTTGAAGCGCGCTGTACTGGTGGGTTAACGACACCATTGGTCCACTTCTTATCACGACCTGCAGTGATCAGCTTAGTGGTTTTGTTCTCGGACATGCTGTGAATTCCTTATCAATCGGTTATGTCCTATTTAAAACATGCCAATAGCCTTCAAAGCAAGAGGGGAGCGGGAGTTTTTACGCTTTTCTTTCGCTTTTTAACCTTTCACTTAGTTAATGGTGAAAGGTTAAAAACTTAGGGGAGGAAGTGATGAGTCACAATCGACTCATCATATGTATTACAGCAGAGGGTTGAACAAATAGAACAATCTTTCAAAGAAGCGATTTCGCAAGTTTCTTTGTTCCCACTGCTCCAGTACAACTGGGTGAGATGATTTTATATAAGATTGTTGCAGTTCAGAGAGTTGCTGAGTGAAGTGCACATCATCTACGGCTAGCGTCACTTCGAAGTTAAGCCATAAGCTACGCATGTCGATATTGACCGTTCCGATTAAACAAAACTCTTCATCAATCACTACTGACTTGGTGTGTAGAAGCCCACCGTAAAACTCGTAGATCTTCACGCCAGCTTCAAGTAGTTCAGTATAAAACGCGCGCGAAGCCCACTTAACCATCAATGAATCGTTGTTGTGTGGGATGACAAGTTCTACGTTGACACCACGTTGCGCTGTCATTTTGAGTGTTTCTAATAAATCGGCACTCGGTACAAAGTAGGGTGTCGTGATACGAACTGAATGGTTTGCCTGATTAATCGCAATGGTCAGAACTTGTAGGATTAAATATTCCGGCATGCCCGGGCCTGATGGTACTACCTGAACAGGGTGATGCGTCATTACCTCTTCAACCGGACACTCTGGTAAATCAGGAAGGATTCGTTCACCTGTTTCCACTTCCCAATCCCAACCATGAATGGCCGACAGCACATTTACGGTAGGGCCAGTTACACGAACCATTACGTCAATCCATTGACCCACACCTGAACTTTGTTTGAAGTGAGCAGGGTCAACCATGTTCATTGAACCGGTATAGGCAATGGTTTCATCAATCACGATGATTTTACGGTGCTGCCTTAGATCTAGACGGCGTAAGAAAATACGCCAAGGGCTAACCTCTAATGCTTGGACAACGTGAACGCCTGCGTCTTTCATCATGGATAGCCAGTGGCTTTTGAAAAAGCGCGGGCTCCCTGCCGAATCGAGTAAAACTTTAACATCGACGCCACGTTTTGCGGCTCGAATAAGAGCAGAAGCAACTGAATCGGTTAGGCCGCCAGGGTGCCAAATATAGAAAACCATCTTAATGCTGGTCTGGGCGTTTTCTATATCTTCGATAATTGCGTGTAGGATCTCATTGGGAGAAGATTGCAATGAAAGTGTGTTTCCGCTGAGCGCTGGAATACCCATTCGATTATTACAAAGCTCATCAATCTTGTGGATTGGGGAGCCGACTTTGCCGGGAAGGTGAAGTTGGCAATCATCTAGTTTTCGGAACCAATCACCAAACGGAGTAAACATGCGATGTGCACGCTCAGCCCTCTTTCTACCTAGGTTTAGCTCTCCAAAAAGGAAGTAACAAGCGACACCTACAATTGGGATAATGTAGATAACCATCAACCACGCGAGAGAAACACTCACAGAGCGTCGTTTTAGTACGACACGGAAAGTCACACCGGCTACAAGTACCCAGTACAAAGCGACAGAAGCTAAAGTTAAAAAATGGTAGAGCTTTTCCACATTGAATACTCGAAAAAAGAGACACTTAGATAGTAATGCTATTTTACGGATATGGGAATTTAAGGAATCAACTATTTACAAATTAGAGCTAAAGCTGTAAACAGGTTATAGTTGTTAAGTTTTGGTTAACTTAAGACGAAAACGATTGTTTTGTATGAAAAGACGGCATTTAACCATAAAAATTTACATTGGTAACGAAATATGTACGGTTCGGGCTTCCAATTTTATTCTTAAACTGGTTTACTTGCCAGATAACGAGCGTCAATCAAATCTTTTAGGTGTGTAAATTTTTTTATACGCCTTATCTTTTAAAGACGCCACCCAAAGCAAAACACAACATCACATAACACAAAAGTTTGGAGTACACGTGGCTACTAGTAATACAACCACAACACCCCGCGATACCTGGGGTTCGAAGTTAGGATTCGTAATGGCTGCAGCAGGTTCTGCTGTTGGTCTAGGTAACATTTGGAAATTCCCTTACACAGCAGGCGAAAGTGGCGGCGGTGCATTCGTTGCAATTTACCTGTTTTTTGTAATCTTCATCGGTTTCAGTGTCATGCTGACTGAATTTGCTATTGGCCGTCATACGCAAAAATCAGCAGTAGGCGCATTTAAAACAACTGACCGTCGTTGGACGTTCGCTGGTGTTATCGGCGTAGTCAGTGGTCTACTTATCATGGGTTTCTACCCTGTAGTAGGTGGCTGGTCTATCGCATACATCGGTAAGATTGCTGGTGGTCTATTAGATGCACCTGAAGCAATCGGTGACAGCTTCGGTGGCTTTATCTCAAACCCAGTTCAACCACTTATGTGGATGGGCGCATACCTACTACTTAACATTGTTATTGTTATGAAGGGTATCTCTGGTGGTATTGAGAAAGCGGGTAAGATTCTGATGCCACTTCTTTTCATCATCCTGATCGTGGTATCAATCAAAGGCATCATGCTTCCGGGCGCGATGGCTGGTCTTGAATTCCTATTCAGCCCTGACTTCTCTAAAGTAGACAGCGGTGTAATCCTAGCAGCACTAGGTCAAGCATTCTTCTCACTAAGTCTTGGTATGGGTTGTATGTTGACTTACGGTTCTTACCTTAAGAAGAAAGAGAACCTAGTTCAAACTACAGCTATGGTTACGGCAATGGATACCGGTGTTGCTATCCTAGCTGGTGTTGCAATGTTCCCTGCAATGTTTGCCTTCGGTATGGAACCTGCAGCTGGTCCTGGTCTAGTATTCGTTGTTGTTCCTCAGCTATTCGCTGAAATGGGCGGCGTAGTTGGTCTTCTTTTCGCTCTAATGTTCTTTATCGGTCTAAGTGTTGCGGCACTGACTTCTTCAGTATCTCTACTTGAAGTTGTTGTTTCTTACCTAATCGATGAGAAAGGTATGAAGCGTGTGACTGCAGTATTGTCTGCAAGTGTAGTAATGGCGATTCTGTGTATCTTCGCTTCTCTATCACTTGGTGGCTTCGGTCCTACATTGTTCGGTACTGGCGCATTCGATATCTTCGACCTACTAACTGATAAGATCTTCCTAGCAGTTGGCGGTATGTTGGTATGTATCTTCGCTGGTTGGAGACTAAACCGTGCAGACCTAGAGAAAGAAATCACTAACGACGGTGAAGTTTCTTTCCCACTATTCGGTCTATGGTACACACTAGTTAAGTACATCATTCCAGTAGCTATCGCTATCGTAGCGTTCATGGGTATCTCTTCTGGCTTCGACAGCGGTAAAGGTGCAATCATGCTACTAGGTATTGGTATTATTGCTGGCTCTGCGATTATCTCGAAGAAGCTATAGTTTTAAGAAGCTACAGTTCTAAGAAACCTAGCTCTAAGAAGCTACAATCGCGAGTTAAAGTAAGTTAAGAAACGGGAGCCATAGGCTCCCGTTTTTTTCGTTTTAAGCACTTAATTTCCATCGAAAAATAAATGTAATGCATTCACTAAAGTTATCCGTTCACTAGCCGATATGTTTATTGGTTAGGGCAGTTTGGTCCGTATTTATTTAGGTAGGTGTTGTGTGAAATTGTCAGTGAGAAAGAAACTGTATGCCGGTTTTGGCTCGATATTGGCGGTGCTTGTCACGTTAGTCAGTATTGTATGGATAGAGGTTATTGGCGCTCATAAAAGTGCTGATGAGATCAGAATGGACGATGTACCGGGTACTGTTACCTATCTTGTTTTGATCGATGAAGCCGGGGATGTCTACCGAGATGCGCTGGGAGCGATTATCCAAGTTGATAATGCGCTTAATGACTACCGCTCGAATAAGAATGAATTTGCTCAAGCCATCGCGCAAGCAAAGCGTTTGGAAAGCAGAGGATCAGAAGATCATCGTCGTATTGAGCGAATTGAAGATCTCATGGAACGTTTCACTCAAGAGTTTGAAGCGACACTTGTGCCTAAGATCAATGATGAATCTGAGCTACTAGCCAACATTCAACAGCTGCGTTCTCTGTATGAGAGCAACTTGATTCCAATTGAAAACTTGCTTGATCAAGCGTCAGCAAGTGAGCGTGCAGATACAGAGCAATCACTGCTTACGCTAACCGATACGTTTACTACCATTGAGCGCACTATCATGGTGTTGTCTGCGATTGCGATCGTATTTGGTTGTGTGATTGCGTATGTGTTGTCTAGCTCTATTACCAACCGCCTAACTCGTGTTGAACAAGTCGCGCGACGTGTAGCAAATGGTGACCTAACGGCAGGCGACATTATTGATGACTCTGGTGATGAACTGGCTGAACTGGCTAAGTCGATTAACCAGATGCAGAAATCATTGGTCGACCTACTGGGTTCTATCTCTTCAGTGACTCACCAAGTTCAATCGGTGACTGGCGAGCTATCGTCAATTAGCCAAGACATCGTGACGGGTGCATCAGCTCAGGCTGATAAAGCAAACCTGATAGCAACGGCTGCTGAAGAGCTAAGCTTGACCATTTCTGAAGTGGCTCAACAAGGTACTTCTACTTATGAAGAAGCGCGCCGCTCTGAAACTTCTGCAGAAGATGGCCGTAACGTGATTGTTGAGATGGTAGCGAGTATTCAACAAGTGTCGACTCAAATGAGCGATATGTCGCTGCAAATGAACACTCTGGGTTCTCACGGTGAGCAGATTGGTAGTGTTATCAAGGTAATCGAAGACATTGCTGAGCAAACTAACCTACTAGCTCTTAACGCTGCAATCGAAGCGGCTCGTGCGGGCGAATTCGGCCGTGGTTTTGCGGTGGTTGCCGATGAAGTACGCGCGTTAGCGGAGAGAACGACCAAAGCGACGCAAGAAGTGTCTGGCATCATTCAATCTATTCAGTCGGGTACGCAAGAAGCGGTCACTTACACTCAAGACAACTGTCGTTTGGTGGAGATTGGTGTAGAGCAAAGTACAGGGGCGGTATCCGCTCTAGAAGCAATTGTTAGCGGTGCGGGCAATGTACAAAGCATGGTCAACTCTATCGCGACTGCGGCAGAAGAACAGACGGCTGTGACTAAAGAGATTGCGGCTGATATTACGGCGATCAGTGATATTTCTGAGCAGTCTTTGCAACTGGCGACGCGTAGCTCTGAAAACACTTCAGGTTTGAATGCTAAGGTTGCTGAGTTAGAAGCACTGGTCGGTAAGTTCAAACTTGCTTAGTCCGTATTCAATCGGAACTAAAAACAGATTACCGAAAGCGGACAAATAAAGAGAAGCCCAATGATTCAATGTTAATTGAGTTAGTTGGGCTTTTTCGTAGCTGGAATCTGGGTTCAGACACGGTATACTCCACGTTCTACAATGGAGTAAGCCTTTACATGTTCGATATTCTTCTGAACCACTCTGATTTTTTACTTATCAATAAGCACCCCGGTGTCAGCGTCCACAAAGACGATGGCGATACTATGTTGCTTCAAGAAGTGGCTAAGGCAACCAATGAACCTAAGCTGTATCTCGTTCATCGCCTTGATAAAATGACCTCAGGCATTCTGCTGTTAGCAAAGAATTCTTCAGCGGCGAGTGAGCTTTCACAGCTTTTCGCAAAGCGTGAAGTCGAGAAGTATTACCTTGCGATTGGCTCTAAGAAGCCGAAGAAAAAGCAGGGTTTGATTTCTGGAGATATGGAGCGTTCACGACGCTCCAGTTGGAAACTACTGACCAGTAAAGAAAAACCAGCGATTACCCAATTTTTATCAGCAACGGCTGAACCCGGTGAGCGTCTACTTTTATGTAAACCTTATACTGGGCGAACTCACCAGATCCGTGTCGCGATGAAGTCGATCGGTTCCGCTATTGTTGGTGACCCTATTTACAACCCATCGAGTGAGGCGGACAGAGGCTATCTGCATGCCTTCGCGATTCGATTTACCTATCAATCACAAGCCTACGAATATGCCTGCGACCCAAGGAGCTTAGACTCTTTAGGAGATAAGTGGCATCAAGAAACCGTCTCTAACGGTTTGGACAGTTGGCTTGAACCTTGGTCATTAACTTGGCCAAAGCTAAACACTAAGTGAGTGAAATAATGGAAGCATCAGCTTTACCTCTGTTTTTTAGTCATATTGAACAGCAACTTAATGAAGTACCGAATGAACTGCGTCGTATCTTTCACGGTCGTGGTAAGTTTTGGCCAGGTCTAGAGCAACTGACATGTGATTGGGTTGATGGGCAATTACTGGTTAACGTATTCAAAGAAGTAGACGATGAGTTCTTGTCATCTCTTAAAGCTGGATTGGTTGACTTGACTAATAAAGACATCTGGCAAGCAAAGCAGGGCACAAGTATTGTTCTGCAACACCGTTATGCCGATGGTGCGCCTTCAGAAGTGCTGTGGGGCGAGCTAAACGACTCTCCAGTCGTGGTTGAGCACGGTCTTAAATATCAGCTCGACATTGGCCGTAATCAGAACTTCGGTTTGTTCCTAGACATGCGTAACGGTCGTCAGTGGGTACAAGATAATGCCAAGGGTAAGAATGTTCTTAACTTGTTCGCATACACTTGTGGCTTCTCTGTCGCAGCTATCGCTGGTGGCGCTCGCCAGTGCATGAACGTGGATATGTCACGTGGCTCGCTAAACAAAGGCCGCGATAATCACCGTTTGAATGACCACGACATGCGCTCGGTTAACTTCCTTGGTTACGACATCTTTAAGTCGTGGGGAAAAATCAAGAAAGGCGGCCCTTACGAGCTCGTTATCATCGATCCGCCTTCGTTCCAAAAAGGCAGCTTCGCGCTCACAAAAGACTACAAAAAGATCTTACGTCGATTACCTGAGCTTTTAACAGAAGGTGGTGAAGTGATCGCGTGTGTTAACTCACCAGCGGTTTCTCCTAACTTCCTTATTGAAACGATGGCAGAAGAAGCGCCAAACGTTGAGTTTATTGAGCGTCTAGACAACCCGCCTGAGTTTGTCGATGTCGATCTTGATTCAAGTCTTAAGGTTCTGAGGTTTAAGATTAGCGCTTGTGCTGACGCTTAATTGATTTTAAACATCAGTTAGAAAAAACGCCGCTCATATAGAGCTAATGCCGATCGTTTAAGAAGACTTGAACGATCTTGCAGTTAGCAGATAATCCCCATCAACAACGTTGATGGGGATTTTTTTTATGCTTGAACAAGAATTAGCAATGGCACACGAGACCATTGAAGATGCCGACAATTATGAATCTGTCGTCGACGCCATTCAGATTGAGTGGATAGAACAAGCTCTTCTTGAAACCAATAAAGCGAGCATAAGACGACGCCGACTTCCCGCTCAGCAAGCTGTCTGGTTAGTTATTTGGATGGGACTGCAACGCAACATGTCTATCAAAGAGGTATGCAGTTCATTAGACATCGCACTTCAGCCTAAACCTGAAGATAGTTGGTCTCGTGTTGCACCCAGTGTCCTAACTGATTCACGCCGACGTCTAGATGAGAGTCCGTTAGCGGCTCTGTTTCACACAACGGTAAAGGCTTGGCGCGAAGATATCCTTCAACAAGACAAAGACTTAGGGCTTAATGTTCTTGCTGTCGATGGGACAACATTTAGGTGTCAAGATTCCACAGAGAACGCTGAAGAATTTGGGTTCATCTCTAAAAAATTGAAACCTTACCCTCAACTTCGTTTAGTCGCTTTGATGTCAACAGAAACACGAATGATTATGGGGGCAGCTTTTGATGGTTGTCATGTCGGTGAAACGACCCTAGCCAAGCGCCTATTCAATGATATCCCCGCACACTCATTGACCTTATTTGATCGTTGTTATTTCTCGGCAGACCTTTTGTTGTCGTGGCAAGAGAGTGCGGAAAATGCTCACTGGTTAATGCCTGCAAAACGTAAGCTACGCTATGAAGTGTTGGAGAAATATGCTGAGAACGACATGCTCATCTCAATGCCTATCTCTCCTCAAGCTCAACGGCAGAATCCGAATTTACCCGCACGTTGGGAAGCCAGATTAGTCCTATATCAAGAGCCAAAAGGTGAGATAAAAGGTTTTATTACTTCACTTACAGACCCTAGTAGATACTCGCTAGAAAGCCTGCTGCGTATTTATTGGCAACGCTGGGAGATAGAAGAAGGTTATGGTGAAATTAAACAGACTCAACTGCAAAGTCACGTCACTTTACGAAGTCGTTTTTCTGCCGGAGTGAAGCAAGAGCTTTGGGGCGTATTACTTGCCTATAACTTAGTGCGATTAGAGATGGTTAAGATAGCTTCAGAAGCCGGGGTTCGAGCAACTAGGGTAAGTTTTACCGCCGCAATTAACCTTATTGATGCGCAATTACGTTGGCTAGCTTTAAGCCCAGACGGAACCCTACCAGTCAAACTTAAAAGGATGAGAGAAAGTCTGAGTCACTTCATTCTTCCGGATAAAAGAAAGGACCGAACGTTTCCACGTTCAGTCCTCTTTGTTCCAGCCAAATATCCGTTTAGGTTCAAGCAGTAATGCTTATCCGAACGGCATTAGCTCATATAGAGCGGCGTTTTAGTTTGTAAGGAATGGAGACTGAGACTAGTTGGTTTGATTTTTGAGGGTCTGGAACCCAAAATAAATACGCATAAACGTAGTCAACCAACATGCCGCACCAAAAGTATAAGCAATAACCGCAAAGTGTTGAGGCCAAATACAAAAGGCGATGAAACAGGTGATGGTCTCTGTGCCTTCAGTTAATCCAGACATGTAGTAGAGCGACTTGTGCTTATAAACAGGGTTCTCGATGCCTCGTTTGCCTGCCATCACTGCAAACGCTAAAAAGCTGCTGCCTGTGCCGATAAAAGAGAAGATCAAAAATGCACCGGCAATGGCGTTATGTTCTGGGTTGGCAATGACAAATCCAAAAGGGATCAGCGAGTAGAATAGGAAATCTAGGCTGATGTCGAGGAAGCCACCCGCATCACTGATGCCTTGTATTCGAGCCAAAGCGCCATCGAGCCCATCACATACTCTGTTGAATATAATGAAGCCTAACGCCCACTCATATTGTTGAAATGCTAACGCAGGAAATGCTAAACACCCAACCAGAAACCCGAATAGCGTGGTTTGATTAGCCGTGATACCAAATTGGTTCAACAACTTAGCTGACTGATTTAAGGGCCACTTAATGACCTTGATAGAGTACTTATCCAGCATTGCTACTTCTCCATGGCCAAGACAGTACTTGCGCCCCTTGAGGCACATCTGCGTCGTCGTGCGTCACCATCAGCGTGGGGATATTGGCTTTCCTCAACTGCTCAAACACCCAGTCGCGAAATTGCGCTCTTAACTCTTGGTCTAGCTTACTGAACGGCTCGTCGAGTAGGGCGAGTTTCGGCTTCGCCAATAACATACGAGTTAAACTTATTCTTGCGCGTTGACCACCGGATATTTGGTCAGGGAATGACCCTGCTAAGTGAGTCAGTTCAATGTCTTTTAATGCGGTCATCGCTTGTTGTTGGCGAGCCGAACCCTTAACTGAATTAGGTAGAGAGAACGCCAAATTCTCCCATACCTTTAGATGAGGGAACAACAAGTCATCTTGAAACAGAATTCCGACTTCACGTTGATGCGATGGCAAGCCGTCTAGCTGAATGTCGTTCAAAACAACGGTGCCAGAATACGAAAACTCATCATTCAAGTGACCCGCTACGGCGTCCAACAAGGTCGATTTTCCGCAGCCGCTCGGCCCCATCAAAGCCAATACTTGGCCTGATTCTAATGTTACGTTTAGCGCTGAAAACAGCGATACACCATCGTTTTTATGGATGGCGAGGTCGTTGAGGTGCAGACTCATTCGTTAGAAAACCTTTAAAAGTAAGACGGCGATATCTGAGTTGAAGTCGGCTGACCAATATCGCTAAAGAGAAAAAGAACAAAGGCAACAAGGCCTGCCAGATAGCATAAATTGCCGTTACCCTGCGGTCGAACCCACTGGTTAGGGCAACAGCTTCTGTTGTGATCGTGCTAATGCGACCTGCACCGAGCATTAATGTCGGCAGGTACTGAGCCAAACTCACACTGATCCCGACTGCCCAAGCGAAGGCGATGGCAGGCAGCAATATCGGCAGCTTAATGGAATACCAACTTTGAAATGGTGATTTACCTAGACTCAGCGAGGCTTTTATCAGGCCATCATTGAAGCTTTTCCAAGGCCCATCTAAAGACAAGTATACAAATGGAAAGGCGAAGAATACGTGTGCCCAAACTACCCAGAACTCATAAGCGCTGCTGCCAATATAAAGCGTGGTGACTTGCATACCAAACAACACCGAGAGTTGCGGTATCAACATTGGAATAGCGATAATAAAGCCCGGAACTTGCCACTTGTATTTGATTCTGTATTCGTGAGCAACCAGCGCAAGTAACAGAGCGACTGAAGCCGAAATCAGACCAATCCATAAGCTTTGACCAACGGTGCTCATGATGCCGTCCCACTCGAACTCCCAGAAGCGCATACTGTAGTGGCTCGGCAGTAAATCAGGGAAGCGCCAACGTTGGGCAACACTCCAAATCACCATCAATGGAATGATCAGCAATGACAGCGCAGCAAGCACAGTAAACACAGTTTTCCCCGGAAGGTTTGCGCCTGTTCTGCCTGAATACTGCCAAGTTCGAAAGTACTTAAGAATCGCCCATTCCACTAAACGCGCCAAGGCGATGATCAACGAAGCTAAACCAAATAAAACGATCGCGCCCGCAGCAGCTCGCGGGAGTAGGTTAAGGTCTGGATCGTTGAACCATTGCCATACCAAAACGGCAAAGGTCGGCGGGTTAGTTGGGCCAATGATCAGAGCAATATCGACAACCGAGACACTGTAAGCGAGTACCGCCAGCATTGGGAATCTAAGTTTGGTAAACCATTGTGGGAAAATACATTTCCACCAAATCTGAGCTCGGCTATAACCTAGAGAAGCACTTACCTTAGTGATACGCTCTACATCAATTTGTTGAAGTATCGAAATGCTCATCAACAACAAGAAAGGGACTTCTTTGAGTGCGAGCATAATGATCAAGCCGAACGCGTATGGGTCTTTCACCAATAACGCTAATTCAGAGCTCGTAGCCGATTCGCCGAACAAGTGATGTACGGCTCTTGCGCCAAGCCCCGTCGGACTGAACAGAAAAGCAAAGCCGATAGCGAAAGCCACATGTGGAACGGCAAGCATTGGCGATAGTGTTAACTCTATCTTTCTCCAAAACTTGTTTCCCCAAGAGGCTTGAAGAATACAAAAGGTCAGGAAGCAGGCTATGTAGCTGCTTGCAATCGCTGAGCCTAGGCTTAAGCCAATAGAGTGCCAAGCCCCTTCCCATTGAAATACTTGGTCAAAACCGTTGAGTGTTGGCTCATCTAAACCTAGGGGCGGGATGAAACTCAGTGACGAAGCCACCACTCCCGCTACCCCAGGAATGGTTGGGATAATGCACACAGCTATAACAACAAAATATAGAGCACGTAGCATGAAGACTAGTTACCGTATCGCTTAAGCCACTCTTTCTCGAGCGCGTTTTGCCAGCTTGGGTGTGGTTCATCAACCGACTTAAATTGCTGAGTATTTTTAGCACTGCCAGTGAGGTACTTGCTGTTCAATACTGAAGGATCGCCCCAAACATTAAGGTCACCCTTGCGAGATTGCGCTTCTGGGCTCAATAAGAAGTTGATGGTCACTTGAGCGCCTGAAGTTGCATTGGCATTCCAAGGGATTGCAAGGAAGTGAATATTAGATAGAGCGCCGCTTTCTAGAGCATAAGCCTTGGTGGTTTCGGCTAAACGGCCACTTGCTTGCGCTGAATATACAGAGTTTGGATTGAAGGTAATCGCGAGGTCGAGTTGTCCATCATCTAGAAGTTGGATGCTTTCTGATGTACCTGCTGGGAATTGTTTGCCACCACGCCATGCCACTTTATGGAATTTATCTAAGTAAGCCCAAAGTGGCGCTGTTACCGCTTGGAAGTTATCTTCTGAAACCGGCTGAGCCAGCGCAGGGTTATTGTTTGTTAGTTCAATCAGTAGAGACTTAATGAAGCTCGTGCCATGAAATTCTGGTGGACGAGGGTAGCTTATTCGGTTCGGAAAAGCCTGAGCGTAGCTCAACATCTCAGAGAATGATTGTGGTGGATTGTGCAGCGTCTCTTGGTCGTGAATGAACACAAGTTGCCCAACACCCCACGGTGCTTCTAAGCCTTCTGTCGGCTCTGAGAAATCGACATCAATCGGCAGAGATTTATCGACATATTGCCAATTTGGAAGTGATTCTGTAAATGGCCCAAACAATAGCGCGTTGTCTTTCATCGAACGGAAGTTCTCGCCATTAATCCAGACGATATCGACACTGCCTTCACTGTTCTTCCCTGCTGCTTTTTCAGCAAGTAAGCGAGTCGTGGTTTCTGCAATATCGGTTACTTTTACATGCTTTAAGGTAACACCGTAGTCACTCTGTAATTTCTTGCCTGCCCATTGTAGGTAACGATTGATCTCTTGGCTTCCGCCCCAAGCGTGAAAGTAGACAGTTTCTCCCTCTGCCTGCTGTTCAATTTGGTTCCAGCTATCGGTTGATGTTGCTTCATCAGCATAAATGGTTGCGCTGTATGCAACGGTTGCCATGATTCCTAACGTACTTACTATCTTGTTCATAAACTTTTCCATTTGGTAGTGAACGGGCAAGAGCATTGTATTTTTGAACTCCCTAGGGCGTGTTGACCTTTCGCGGTTGAATTTTGTTCGAAAGATCAACTCGCCCTAATAGTTATTCTATCTGTTTCTGAAATAATTTCTAATTCAACAGTAAATTCAATCAATTACTAGGGGCCTTTGCCATCCTACCAACAGACCGTTAAAGCGGTGAATTAATTGCATCTAAATGAGGTTTTTTTGATATTTATTGGAGGTTGGTACGAAAAGAAGGCGATAAGTAGCGTTTTTAATGATTAGGTTTTGAGCAGGCAATAAAAAAGGAGCCTTGGGGGCTCCTTAAATCAATATCAGATGTCGATGACGGATTAGTTTACCCAGTCACGAATCGTGTACGTTAGCGTGTGTACATCGTTTTTCAGTACTAGCGTATCGTTTGTTAGGGTTACGTCGCTCCACTCGCTTAGAGTAGCAGAAACCGATTGTTCGATTTCCATCGCAGAGCCGTGACACATTTTCATTGTCATGCCCATTTGCTTGATACGGAATTGACCGTCTTTCAATTCGCCTTGACCGAAGAAGTTGTTACAACCAGCCATGCCGTTCGCAGTCATTTTTTCGCCGATCTCTAGACGAGGAGCTGCTTGGTCTTCGCTTTTCACAATGTCCTTGCCATCAATTTGTGCAAGTTCCCAATTATGGTGCTGTAGATCGGTTGGTGTTACTTGCATCGCGTTGTCACCTGTTGTTGTGCATGCTGCTAGCATCATAGGTAAAGCGGCTACTGCTAGTAATTTTTTTGAACTAAACTTCATATTATAAGGCTCCAAAGGAAAGAACGAAGTTACCGAATAAGTGTAACTTGATGGGTTCAAAGTATAGTTTACAAAACACTATATGTGTCAGTATAAGGTCATAGTTTAGTATGAATTTCATGAGCTAGGCGACAAATTAATCGCTTATTTTTGAGATAGTAAGCATAGTTTTGAATGTGTAAGGAGACGTGGTGGAGCAGTTAGAGTTTTTCCAAGTTCCAAGCCCTTGCGTTGGGGTTTGTTCAAGCGATGACAAAGGCTATTGCAATGGTTGTATGCGCAAAAGAGAAGAGCGCTTTAATTGGATGTCGATGACACCGTCAGAACAATTGCACGTGATAAAGTTGTGTCGTCAGCGCTATAGAAGAAAAATAATGAAGCAAAACAACTTAGTTGGTCAGCCGGTAGACGAAGAGGGAAATACAAGTCCCCAAAGAGATCTTTTTGGTTAAAGAGAAAGTATCAAGATTTTATTTAACTCCGAGGTAACTATTACTTTACATAATGGTTGGGGTGTAATATTAAGGTAGGTACCTTTGTACCTGAAGGAGTGATGTCGGTATGAATAAAAAGAACGTCAAAATCAAAAAAGAGCCAGTGAAAGCACTTGACCGAAAACCGATCGGGGCGAAAGATGACCCTGAAGAGGCTCCGCGTGATTGGCATTCGATGTCAGAAGAAGAACGAATGGAAATCCTTTCTCACCTCTCAGACATGCCTTTCCAATAACACCACTGGTTCTTCAGAGTCTTTCTTAAAGTTCAGTTTTCAGAAACAAAAATGCGATTAAACAAACATGTGATTCGCTTTCGTTACACCACGATGGTACGTGCAAAATGTATCATCAGCTTCGGTGGTTTTACTGTGAATCTTAATGTTCGTGATCACTTCTACAGCCCCTGCATCGTAGCAAGCTTGTTCTGCCTTTTTAACGATATCGAGTAATTGGTTGAGTTCACCTTTCATCGTGGTTTCCATCGCACCGACTTGGAAAGGTACATCGGCAGCTTTCACAACTTCAATGGCTCTATCAACCACTTCGAAGTTGTTGCCTTCTTTAACGCGAGGTATCACTTGGAAGGCAACCATCACTTCTTTTTCTCTTTTTAACTCAGACACTTTCTGCTTACTCTAGGATAGGGAATTGTTGCAGATGATAGGTTAATGCGGAGACGAATTCTACAGCGGTTATGCTGGTTGGATTACTCTCGTTGTCCTACTTGTTACCCCAGTGGTCGCTTACCCAACCACCTATGTGCTCATCAAAATGACTGCCACTGAACCTCTGGTTGCGTTCAACCGAAGTATCACAATCATCTTTATTATCTATTAGGGTTTGTATGTAGTTTGCCATCGGGTCATTAGAATGTTGACGATCTCGGCGGGTTGCCACTTCCTTAATCAGTTGTAATCGATATGTAGAGCTAGCACGTTTCATTTCAATGACCTCCTGTTGTAGACACTAATAGAAAAATCTAGTTGCCAGACATAGGGGCGTCAATGTGATTTAAGAGTATTTTTTTTGAGCAACCAAGAATCAATACGTTGGCGTCATAATTCACAAAAGTGTCATCTAAGTTTGCATTTTCAGGGAAGTTTTTGTGTGTAAATTTGTGTTTTGTTGCATATGAAAAGCCCAGTTCAAACTGAGCTGATTATTCTATTTCTGGTTGCTTAGCGCTATTTCTGGTTACTTTGAGCTATTTGGTTTGCTTTTAAATTGCTTGATGCTCTTCTTTTGGGCTGTTCTTCGATTCGCCATTTTATCTTTAGGTGGACGCTTGCGAGCGGTCACTTCAGATGCAGGTTTGTCTGTAACAGGGAAACCTTCTAACGGTTGCAGCACTAACGGCTTATTGGTCAGGGTGCGAATTGCATTGAGATGCTCATTTTCACTGTGGCTAACCAGAGATATCGCGTAACCAGTACTTCCTGCTCTTGCTGTCCGACCAACGCGGTGTACGTAAGTTGCTGCGTGAGACGGTAATTCGAAGTTAATTACGACAGGTAACTGATCAATATGAATGCCTCGAGCTATGACGTCTGTCGCGATAAGCACGCGAGTCTCGCCATTTTTGAAACTTTCTAATGCTTGCTCTCTTTCTTCTTGGCTCTTATTTCCATGCAACGCACTCACACTGATTTTGGCTTTATTCAATCGCTTGGTTAATGCATCGGCATTGTCTTTTGCGCCAATAAATACCAATACTTGCGGCCATATGTGTTGATTGAGTAGGGCAATGAGCGCTTGAGCTTTACTGCCTTTGTTCACTAAGTACAGAGTTTCTTCAATAGTCGCGACCACGCTGTTTTCTTGGTGTGTCGTGACTTTAACTGGATTTGAAAGAAGTTCTTCAGCCTGACCTACTAATTCGGGTGGAAGTGTCGCAGAGAACAACAGTGACTGGCGTTTGCTCGGTAGTGCTTCGGTAATTGCTTGAATATCTGGCCAAAAGCCCATGTCGATCAGGCGATCGGCTTCATCAAGAACTAATGATGAACTCTGAGTTAAATCCAGTTCGCCACTTTTGATTAAAGCAAGTAATCGGCCTGGTGTGGCGATGGCTAGTTGCGGTTTAGTCGATAATTGTTGCTGTTGAACATCAGTATTCACGCCGCCCGTTAACGTTACGAATCTGATATCTAGCTCTGTCGCGATCGGTTCTAAAGATTCGGCCACTTGAGACGCGAGCTCACGCGTTGGAACAATGATAAGCGCTTGCAGTTCATTTACATCATGGTTGATGTTGTTCAGCAAAGGTAAGCCGAACGCCAATGTTTTACCACTGCCCGTTTGAGCCAATGCAAGTACGTCTTTCCCTGCAATAATTGTAGGAATTACCGCTTGCTGTATCTCTGTCGGCTTATTGAATTGAGCTGGGAGGGCGGAGACGGTTTTTGCGTTAAGGGTTAGGCTATCAAATGACATAAATGAACCAAGTATCAAAAGGGAGGTGGAGTCTAACAGGGCAGCAAATGTTAGAGAATCAGTTTTGTTCGTAACACGATAAACGCTCTCATTATATGCTTGAATTACGTATGTTAGCCATACGAGATAATTAAGCGTTTGTCATATTGTAATGGCACTGAATGGACGTACAATGTCTGCCCTAAAAATGTTCATGAAATGAGATCGAAATGAGTTGGGACAGTATCTGGCTGTTTATTGTTATCGTGTTTTTTATTGCCATTATTCCGGGCCCAAATGCGCTGTTGGTATTAAGTACAGCCTTAACTCAAAGGAAGCTGTTCGCATTTGTAAACGTGCTGGGCGTGTCATGTGGTTTCTTTTTTCACGCCTTTATCTCGGCCAACGGCATAAGCCTATTACTGTCGAATACTCCCATGGCCTTTGAAGGTCTAAAGTGGGCTGGGGTTTTGTATCTTGTCTGGCTTGGATACAACCATTTCCGTGCGGCATTCCGTGCGCAAGAGGGTGTGCTTTCTGTGGTGAGTGCGTCGGGAAGTAAGCTTTATCATCAGTTTTTAAAGGGGCTATTGACCAATCTACTTAACCCTAAAATTGTGCTGTTTTATCTATCGATATTTCCTCAGTTCGTTACCACAGATACGATTGTGTCAGACAGCTTAATGCTTGGCGGGATTCAAGCGATAGTGGTGTCGACGTGGTTCTTGGTCGTCATCTTAATGGCGGATACGTTTAAGCGCTTGTTGGTTCAAAAGCGTACCTCACAAATAATGAACATGGTTTGTGGTGTGCTATTTTTGGGTTTCAGCATTCAGCTGGCCTTGTTTCAGCTCTAAGTTTTTACGCCAGATAGTAGCGGCACAGATACGACTCATATCTCACTTTTCACTGAATCTAAGGGAATCCTTGTCTCTCTGCATAAATGCCTAAAGCATTAGGTTATAAAGTCGATATAATAATTAGGCATTAATTTGATGAATGTGTTTATTTAAAACCAATTGAAGCTAAAGTCTATTGCTTGACCGAATAACAGAGACAGGGAGTCACTAATGCGTGAAGATTCATTCACCCAGAAACGCAAATATTACCGCTTAAAGTACCCTCAAAAGGCACGCCCGGTGATGCGAATTAAGGATGAGCTTTTTCATGTCAGTGAAGTATCTGAAAAGGGCGTGCGCCTGATGATGCGTAACATCATTCCTGTTTATCGCGGCTTTTCAATGGCAGGTACCTTAAGGTTGCATGACAACACCAGTATCGATATTAGCGGTGCTGTATTGCGACAAGAAGGGGACGAAGTGATCGTTCAGTTATCACAAGGTCCAAGCTTTAAAGATATGGTGTCTGAACAACGCCACATCAGACAACGATACCCAGTATTTTTTGCAAGCTTGAGAGTGGCTTAAAAAGCTTTAGGGTTAGATGCCTTAAAGCCCAAATAGCCCATTCCCCAAATTACTCGATTCTAAGCTGAGATTAAAAAGCCCAGCACTTTCACAAGTGCTGGACTTTGTTATGTCTATTCAAGGGACAAACCAAGAGCTTAGTTACTCTATAGCTCGTCTACTGTTGCCCAAACTGCGGCTAGCATGTCGTGACCAAATGCAACGCTGCGCTCTGGAGACCAGCCATACAGTTCGTCAGCGTGGCTGATGTGATCTTTAAATGGCATCTCGACTGTGTAAGCTAAGCATTTGAACTGCTCACCAATCCAGTTTGTGCCAACCGTCATATTCGCTTTGCCCGGTTCGTCTTTATCGTAACCAAACTCATCTTGGAACTCTGGCGTGATAGTCAGTAGTGCTTGCTTGAAGTGATTCTCTAGCTTAGCAATGCGCTCGTTGTATGAAGGCGTGCCTTCGCTACCTGCTACAAAGTTATATGGAATCGCTTCGTCGCCGTGAATGTCTAGACACAGGTCAACGCCCGTTTCTAACATGCGCTCACGAACAAGGTATACTTCTGGGCTACGTTCCATAGAAGGCGATTGCCATTCACGGTTCAGGTTAACGCCAATCGCATTAGTACGAAGGTGACCGCGGATGCTGCCATCTGGGTTCATGTTAGGAACCACACGGAAAACAACGCTGTCTAGCAGTGAACGACCAACTGTGTCAGTTTCATCAAGCAGGCGTTGCAACAGGCCTTCGATCAACCATTCAGCCATAGTCTCACCAGGGTGTTGGCGACCTATAACCCAGATGTTTTTCTTCTCTTCACTTGGCTCACCAATGGTTAGCAAAGTGATGTCATTGTTGTCTAGCGTGTGGCCTAGAGTTTCAAGCTTACAAGCTGGGTGCGTTTGCGCACTGTGCAGAAGATCTTGATGACGGTCGTACGAGTACGGTGCGAAGTACGCGAAGTACATTGAATCGTGCTCAGGAATGATGTCGAAGCTTAGCGTGTCACCATCGAACTGAGATGGAATACGGAACCACTCTTCGCGGTCGTACGATGCAACCACATCGTAATCTTTCCAGCCTTCAGGGTATGCAGACGTTGCCAGTTGACCGATTTCGAAGTGGTGTGCTTGTTGAGCATCGCTTTCTAAGCGGAAATGAAACCACTGAGATATTTCAGTCTGGTTGTCTGCTGGGATAGTCAGTTGAATGTTTTGTGGTGAATCTGCTGAAACGACGTGAATGTTGCCGCTTTCGAAATTGCTGAAAATTTTCATTGTAGTTTTTATCTCGTAGTTGAGTTGCCGTAAGACTAGCACACTTTTTTTCGAGCAAACCACTAACTAAATCGTAATGAGATGTTATTTCAACTATCTACTTTTTCGTTGTCTATTTTTGAACAACCCACTTTCCAACTATCGACGCTGGCAAGTGGTACACCCACGACAGGCAGAACGTGTGTGGCGATCTAACTTGCTACGCTGCACCTTGCAATAAGCGTTTTTTAGCGCCCTTCGTCCAGAAAACCAATCATCAGGTTTCGCAAGAATCAAATAACCATTAAATCGTTTAACGAGTTCGATTCTGTTTTGCTCGATGAACTTGCTATCAAACCCAATTTCAAAGTAATCAAGCGCTTGTTCGATGGAGGTGAAACTCGCTATTTTTTGCTGGAATTCTGTCTGGTTCATGGAGTGAAGAGTTTATGAAAAGAGTTAGCCGACATTGTATTAGATTTACAATTTACTTCTTTGATTTGGGAGCGAGTTTAACTTCTTTATTGTTGAATTAATCAGTTATTGAAATCAAATGTGACCATTGTATTTGCTGGGTGGTTGGGTTGTTGAGCCACTAATTTTTCAAAGTGAAATCAAGCTCTCAGAAAGGGCCATTTTTTGTTCCTCAGGTTGCGATTGATGATCCAAATCAAACGGACCTACCCCTAAAGTATTATTCTGATCTGAATTGTAACCAATTGTTGAAGATGATTAAGAATTATGACAATAAAAAAACGTTATATCGCACTAATAGCGGCGGTTGGTATAGGTATTGGCTGGTTAACCTTAGGGGGAACTGCAGCCGTTATGCACTATACATCGAGCACTGAGTTTTGTGTTTCTTGCCACACGATGGAAGCACCCCACAAAGAGTATCAAGGTTCAGTTCACTTCAGTAACGCAAAAGGCATACGAGCTGAATGTGCCGATTGCCACATCCCAACGGATCCGATTGACTATGTGATCACTAAAGTAAGAGCGTCTAAAGACATCTACCACGAATTCATCTCAGGTAAGATCGACACGCCTGAGAAATACGAAGCACACCGTGAAGAGATGGCTGAAACAGTATGGGCTCAATTCCGTGAGAATGACTCAGCGACGTGTCGCTCTTGCCACGAATTCGATGCAATGGAAGAGTTCGAGCAATCTCGTGATGCGGCGAAAATGCACGCTTACGGTAAAGAGAACAACCAAACGTGTATCGACTGCCACAAAGGCGTTGCGCACTTTGCCCCTGAAGCTCAGCTAGACAGCAAAGCCTTCGATACCCTGATTGCCTTTACCAAAAACACGCCAGCAGATGCGAAAGTGGTTTACCCAGTAACCGATATCGCAATGGGCGAATTCGGTAGCGTAAACCCAACGGCTGAACTTGAAGTAGTTAAAGCTGAAGGCGACAACCGTACGGTGACTCTGAATGCCTTCCAAATGAGAGGCGCAGAGCAAGTGCTTTACTTCGGTGAAGGTCAACGTGCAATTGTTGCGACACTGACAGACAAAGGTCAAGAAGCACTAATTACTGGTGAATACGAAGCCGATGCTTACGGTAACGAGTGGCGTTCTGTTGCGTTAACGGGTGACATTACTGATCCAGTTGTCGATAGCCTAGACCCAATCTGGTCTTACGCAGAAGAGTTGGACAATGTTTATTGTGCAACGTGTCACGCGAAGATTCCTTCAAACCACTTCACTGTGAATGCTTGGGGACCTGTTGCGAAAAGTATGGGCGACCGTACCGACATTTCTGAGCAAAACCTTGAGCTGCTGACTAAGTACTTCCAAAACCACGCGAAAGACGTTGTTGGTCACTAAAGAGAATTAGAAGGATAAAATTATGACTAATATGACCCGTCGTGGATTTATGAAAGGCACAGGTATCACTGCTGGTGCGTTGGCATTCACATCCTTGACGCCGATGAGCGCAATGGCTTCTGACAAGCGCGGTTCTGGTGTTCTAACATCAGGCCGTATGGGACCAATGCTGTGTGAAGTGAAAGATGGCAAGTTAGTGTCGACCACGAATGCACTGGCACAAACCGTTCCGAACAGCCTACAAACTACAGGCCCTGACCAAGTACACACCAAAGCGCGTGTTAAATACCCTATGGTCCGTAAAGGCTACTTGGCTAACCCATCGGCACCTGAAGGTGTACGTGGTAGCGATGAGTTTGTTCGCATCTCTTGGGATGAAGTGTACAAACTGATTCATCAACAACACTCACGTATTCGTAAAGAGCACGGAGCTGAATCGGTATTCGCAGGCTCTTACGGTTGGCGTTCAAGTGGCGTCTTGCATAAAGCGCAAACACTTCTACAACGTTACATGAGCATGGCTGGTGGTTACTCTGGTCACTTAGGCGATTACTCAACAGGTGCTGCTCAGGTCATCATGCCGCACGTGGTGGGTTCGATTGAAGTGTATGAACAACAAACGACTTACCCAGTCATCCTTGAGCACAGTGATGTGGTGGTACTTTGGGGGCTAAACCCAATCAATACCTTGAAGATCGCTTGGAGCTCAACGGACTGTGCAGGTCTTGAATTCTTCCACCAGTTGAAGAAATCGGGCAAGACAGTGATCGCGATTGATCCAATGCGTTCTGAAACTATCGAGTTCTTTGGCGATAGCGCTGAGTGGATTGCTCCTCACCCAATGACTGACGTAGCCATGATGATGGGTATTGCGCACACATTAGTGAAGCAGGGTAAACACGACAAAAAATTCTTGGGCAAATACACAACAGGTTATGACGTATTCGAAGCTTACCTAATGGGTAAAGAAGACGGCGTTGAAAAATCTGCTGAGTGGGCGTCTGAGATCTGTGGTGTGCCAGTTAAGCAGCTTGAGCTACTTGCTGATATCTTCAGTAAGAACCGTACTATGCTGATGTCTGGCTGGGGTATGCAGCGTCAACAATACGGTGAACAACGTCACTGGATGTTGGTTACGCTAGCGACAATGCTAGGTCAAGTTGGCTTACCTGGTGGTGGTTTCGGTCTTTCTTACCACTACTCAAACGGTGGTAACCCTGCTCGTGATGCAGGTGTACTTCCTGCGATTTCAGCGTCGCTTGGTGGTGGTTCATCAGCAGGTAACGACTGGGCAGTATCAGGAGCTGTGAATGCATTCCCTGTCGCGCGTATTGTTGAAGCGCTAGAAAATCCAGGTTCAAGCTACCATCACAATGGGCACAACCTAACGTTCCCAGAGATCAAAATGATCTGGTGGGCAGGCGGTGCGAACTTTACTCACCACCAAGATACCAACCGCTTGATCAAAGCTTGGCAAAAGCCTGAGCTGATTGTTATCTCAGAACCTTACTGGACAGCAGCAGCTAAACACGCGGATATTGTGTTGCCAATTACTACATCGTTTGAACGTAATGATATGACGATGACAGGTGACTACAGTAACCAGCATCTAGTGCCAATGAAGAAAGTCGTTGAGCCTCAAGGTGAAGCGCGTAATGACTTTGATGTGTTTGCGGACATGTCTGAGTTGCTTGCTCCGGGTGGCCGTGATGTGTACACCGAAGGCAAGACCGAAATGGAATGGCTGTACGGTTTCTACAAAACAGCACAGCAAGGTGGTCGTGGTCAACGCATCGTAATGCCTAACTTCAGCAAGTTCTGGGATGATAACCAACTGATTGAGATGAAATGGAACGAGAAGAACGCACAGTTCGTTCGTTACGCTGATTTCCGTGAGAACCCAATCATGAGCCCACTAGGTACACCGAGTGGCAAGTTCGAGATTTTCTCAAGAACGATTGAAGGTTACCAACTAGACGATTGTCCAGCGCACCCTACTTGGTTAGAACCGACAGAGTACACCGGCAATGCAAAAGATGGCGAACTGCAATTGATGACGGCGCACGCCGCGCACCGTCTACATAGCCAGTTCAACTACGCGAAGATTCGTGAAGAGTACGCTATCGCAGACCGCGAGCCGATTTCAATTCACCCTGAAGACGCAAAAGCGCGTGGCATTAAAACGGGTGACTTGGTTCGTGCACACAATGGTCGTGGCCAAGTATTGGTTGGTGCATTAGTGACTGATGGCATCAAACAAGGCTCTGTATGTATCCATGAAGGTGGTTGGCCAGATTTAGATAAAGATACAGGACTATGTAAAAACGGCGGCTGTAACGTACTTACGTTGGATATTCCGACCTCTCGTTTGGCAAATGGCTGTGCGGCGAACTCTGCGCTTGTGAAAATTGAAAAATACACAGGCCCAGTATTAGAACTGACGGCATTTGATCCACCTAAAAATGGTTAATCTCTAACGAGAAATAGCTAATTGAACGAAGCCAGCCTAACCGCTGGCTTTTTTATGATCTTTTTTGCGATGGAAAGACTATTACTGTGTGTCGAGCAGACAACTCATAATAATCAACGACATCAAAGCAAGAGAGAAGCCCATGAATCGGATCAACCCAAAGAAGCTATTTCGTAGCAAATGGACAGCCGTTAGCCCTGTGAAGAAAGAAAAGCACTTCATGGTCACAGAAGTCGAGTTTGATGAAGGGGAGGTAGTGCGCTGCATGATAGAGGCGGTAATGACCAAACGAGAAGAAGACATCAATTGGCGAGAGCTTACTAATAATCAAAATTGGCTTCCAGGCTGGAAATAAAGCTGGAAACCTTGTGATTCAAATCTGTTGTTAATGACGAGCTGGCGTTTATCGGGTACTCGACGCTCGCCCTTGCCAGTATTTGAGCCCTTCTAACACACCCTCAGCGTGTGTTGCTGTGCTGGTGTACACATTGTCTCTGTCGGATAAGTGAGCAACTTCAGGATAATGGTTGGCGACCAATATCGAGTTTATGCCCTCAATGGTGAGCATTGAGGTGTCGTTGGCTGAGTCACCTGCGACACACACTTCCGCAATGCTTAAATCGTGTTGTTCGAGTAAGTGGTGAATCGCAGTCGCCTTGTTAACGCCTTTTGGTGTGATGTCTAAGTACCAATCATGAGAGTAAGTAAGGTGAACATCCAACCCGTGCATCTCCAAGCTAGATTCGATCAGTTCGTGTTGAGGCTCTGAAAGCTTACCTTCAAAGGTGATCTTGTAGTCGCCTTGATGGTTTTCTATGCGCTCACCCATAAAATCAAGTGATGCGAGAGCCGTTTCTACCTTTGATTTGTTCCAAGAAGCCTTCAGTTGGTTATGCCACACATGGTCTGGTTTTTGGGAATGAACATGATGAATTTTCGTGCCCACATCGCTAATAATACTGTGTGGCTTCGGGTAGTTATCCGATTCCAAACCCACTCGAATCGAAGGTAATGTTCTTCCCGTCGCGATGATAAAGCGAATGTCAGGTTGTTCAGTTAGGTAGTCAAATAACTGATTTACGCCATGAGATGAGCCCCCATCAAGCGTACCGTCAAAGTCACACACCAACATTTTTATCATTCGAATTCCTTGTCTTTTTCTCTATTTCGTCACGGGAAAATGTTTATTTCTTTTATAAAGAGTGGCTCAGCAATGAATACTCTACAAGTTGAAATCCAGCTTAGGTAATCACCAATTGAGAGTTTGCAGCAAGTATCACAGTTGGTGTGATGTATTAAAATTCTTGGTTGAAAAGGTTGATTTCGACTCGCTGGCTTTAGCCTGTTGACCTTTGGTTTTTAGGTAGAGGTTTAGAGTCGATTTTATCTTTGTTACCGAGCGAACTTTCGCTTGTTAAACGTCATTAAATCTTAATAAATAGTTTGTATTCGAATTATTTGTACACGAACTAATTGTGGCTTTTCTTGGTTTATCCAGCCTATTAACTAGTCAAATGTAAAATTAATATTCAATAATCTATGGGTAAGTAATACATAATATTGGTCGTATGCCTTTTTAATTTATACCTTTTATTATCAGTACCTTGTTGTGGTTATGCTTGTTTTTTGTACTTGTATTTGTTGGTCTGATTGCTGGTTATCTCCTTGCTTTACCGAACGGAGCTCCTTGATTTACAATTGGTAATTACTTAGAGTGCTAATTGTTTTTCGGGTTTAAATAACCATTTTTAAGTTTAAATAACTGAGAAAGGATTAAATTACATGGATCCCATACTGGAAGTTAAGGGACTGTACAAGGTGTTTGGTGAAGACACTGACCGTGCTTTTACAATGATTAATGAAGGCGCGAACAAAGATAAAATTTTCGAAGAAACAGGTTTAACGATCGGCGTTAACGATGTTTCTCTTAGCATTCAAGAAGGCGAGATTTTCGTCATAATGGGACTGTCAGGATCTGGCAAATCAACCCTAGTACGCCTTCTTAACCGCTTGATTGAACCTACCAAAGGCAATGTGCTTCTTCGAGGCAAAGACATTGCCCACATCTCAGAAGATGAACTCCGCGAAGTCCGCCGCAACAACATCTCAATGGTTTTCCAAAACTTCGCATTGATGCCTCACATGACAGTAATTGAAAACGCTGCGTTTGGTCTTGAGCTAGCAGGTGTTGAAGTTGAACAACGAAAGCAATCAGCATTTGAGGCGTTAGAGCGAGTAGGTCTTGGCGCGTATTCAGAATCTTACCCAGATGAATTGTCTGGTGGTATGAAGCAGCGTGTAGGTTTGGCTCGCGCTTTAGCTTGCGACCCCGATATTCTGTTAATGGACGAAGCGTTCTCTGCACTCGATCCACTGATTCGTACCGAAATGCAAGACGAGTTAATCCGACTTCAAAATGACGATAAACGAACGATTGTTTTTATTTCGCATGATTTGGATGAAGCGATGCGTATCGGTGACCGAATCGCGATTATGCAAAATGGCGAAGTGGTTCAAGTGGGTACTCCTGACGAGATCTTAAATAACCCAGCTAACGACTACGTTGAAGCCTTTTTCCGTGGTGTGAATGTAGCAAGTGTTCTTACTGTGAAAGACATTGCACGCAAGAAGCCAGCTGCGGTATTTAAGAAATCTGAACACGATGGTCCAGCCTCCGCTCTGCAAATCTTAATGGATAACGACCGTGAATACGGCATCGTGGTTGAAAAGAGCAGTCGTTACTCAGGCATTGTTTCTATCGATTCCCTTCGCAAAGCCCACAAAGAGAACAAATCATTGGTTAGCGCTCAGCTAGATGATGGTTTAACTCTGAATCCAGATTTATCAATCAATGATGTGCTTGGCCTTGTTGGCGGTGTGCCTTATTCCGTTCCCGTTGTGGACGAGCAAGGTAATTACTTTGGCGTGGTGACTAAGTCACGACTGCTACAAACATTAGATAAGGGATAGATCATGTCGTCGGAACAAACAAATAATGACCCATGGTCGCAAGCAGCTCCCTCTACTCAGCCAGCAAGTGATCCTTGGGGCCAAACAACGGAAACTGCGCCATCTGCGGATTGGTTAAGCAGCGAAACCGTAGAAACCATTCCTTTTGATCCACTTAATCCTTTTGCAGAAGCCGTTCTGCCTGTTGATACTTGGGTTGAGTCTGGATTGAATTGGCTCGTTGAACACGGACGACCATTGTTTCAAGCGATCCGTGTGCCTATCGATTTTATTCTAAGTTCATTTGAAACGGCGTTGGTGTCTACGCCAGCACCATTCATGTTGATCATCTTGTTTCTAGTGGCGTGGCAGTTTTCAAACTTGAAGCTTGGCGTTGCAACGGCCGTATCTTTGACATTCATTGGTCTGATTGGTGCTTGGTCTGAAGCAATGACCACGCTTTCATTGGTGATGACATCGGTCTTCTTTTGTCTATTGATTGGTTTACCCATGGGGATATGGCTCGCCCGAAGTAACACGGCGGCTAAATTCGTTCGTCCCATTCTGGATGCAATGCAAACCACACCAGCTTTCGTTTATCTCGTACCAATCGTAATGCTGTTTGGTATCGGTAACGTTCCGGGTGTCGTGGTGACTATCATATTCGCACTTCCTCCTGTTGTACGTTTGACTATCTTGGGTATTCAGCAAGTACCGGAAGAGTTGATCGAAGCGGGCCACTCATTCGGTGCGAGTAAAAAGCAGATGCTTTATAGAATTCAATTGCCACTAGCACTGCCAACCATCATGGCGGGCGTAAACCAAACACTGATGTTGTCGCTATCTATGGTGGTTATCGCATCAATGATTGCGGTAGGTGGTCTAGGTCAAATGGTACTGAGAGGTATCGGCCGTTTAGATATGGGACTGGCCGCTGTTGGTGGTTTAGGTATCGTTATCTTAGCCATCTTATTAGATCGCATCACTCAAGTATTGGGTGTCAACGCTGGTAATACAAAATTACGCTGGTATCGCATGGGGCCTATTTCCATTGTACTGAACGTACTTAATCGCGGTAACAAATCAGAACTTCAATTAAGGAAAAACACCAATGAATAATTCATGGAAGAGTAAACTCGCAGTAAGCATCGTTTCGACATTAGCTGTATCGACTAACGTGTGGGCAGCAAGCCTACCGGGTGAGGGCGTATCAGTTCAGCCTGTTCAATCGTCTGTAGCGGAAGAGACGTTCCAAACATTGATCGTTAACCGTGCTTTAGAAGAACTTGGTTATGACGTGAAATCTACTCAAGAAGTGGATTACAACGTAGGTTACACCTCTATCGCAAAAGGTGACGCAACGTTCCTAACGGTAGGTTGGTTCCCACTTCATGCTGACAAATACACAATGGCAGGTGGCGATGACAAATTCTACCGTGAAGGCCAATATGTAAGTGGTGCCGCTCAAGGTTACCTGATTGATAAGAAAACGGCTGAAAAGTACAACATTACTAACATTGGTCAGCTGACGGATCCGAAAATCGCGAAGCTGTTTGATGCAGACGGTGATGGCAAAGCAGACCTAACAGGCTGTAACCCAGGCTGGGGTTGTGAGATGGTGATTGAACATCAACTTTCTGCATTCAAACTGGACGATACGGTGACTCATAACCAAGGTAACTACGCTGCAATCATTGCAGACACGATTTCTCGTTACCAAAAAGGTGAATCAATCCTTTACTACACGTGGACACCTTACTGGGTAAGTGGCGTATTGGTGCCTAACGAAGATGTAGTTTGGTTAGAAGTACCTTTCTCAGCACTTCCTGGCGAGCGTTCGAACGTGGATACGACGTTGTCTAACGGCAAAAACTACGGCTTCGAAATGAACTCAATGCGCATTATTGCGAACAAAGAGTTTGCTAAGAACAACCCATCAGCAGCGAAGCTTTTCGAAATCATCAAACTTAACATTAATGATGTAAGTGCTCAGAACATGATGATGAGTAAAGGCAAGAACAGCTCTGCGGATATCGAAGCGCACGTAAACGGTTGGATCAAAGCGAACCAAAGCACGTTCGATGGTTGGATTACAGAAGCGAAGAAAGCGGCACTGTAACTTTGACTTGTATTTGCTTTGTCTTACCAGACATTTTAATTTGAAATGATGAGCGGGTTGAGTGACTGTGTAGAGTCACTGAATCACCTTCAAATTAAGTGAAAAGCGACAAAAGTGAACATTAATAAGCCAGCAATCCAATTTGGGTTGCTGGCTTTTTTTCTGTTTCGATTCTGATCTTTGAGTATCTAGCTTTTAATTATAGCTCTAGCGTTCGCCTTGAACTTCGAAGTCGTCGCTTACTAGGCGAGCGCAACCATCCGCTTCAAGTGCCCAGTGTTCACGATGTACAACACCAAACGCTTTGTTCATTGTCCAACTAGCGGTAAGAATGTATCCGCCTTCTGGGTGCTCTTCCCATTTAACGTCTGTGTAATCGACGTCTTTGAAGCCTTGGTCAATGATGTTTTGCCAAAATGCTTGAATCGCTTCACGGCCTTCAAAAGTGCCGAATGGGCGAGCTTCCATCACACAAGCCTCAGTGTATTGGTCTGCACAACCTTTTGCATCTTGGCTGTTGAATGCTTTTTGCCATGCGTTAATGCCTTGCTTACATGCTTCTAATACTTGATTGTTTAACATTGCTTTCTCTCCATAGCAGTCTTCTTTCAAACACTGTTTCTTTGATTAGGTCTTTCGATAAGTTGGATTCAGTTTAGTCTTGGAAATTGAAATGAAAAACAGAGATAATAGAAAATACTGTATGTAAAAAGAGAACAATAAGATGAGTAAGCTAAAGCAGATGTCGATTTTCGCTCATATCGTAGAGCAGGGCTCAGTATCGGCTGCGGCTGAAAAATTAGAGTTGTCTAAATCTGTCGTCAGTCAGCACCTAAAAATTCTGGAACAAGAGCTAGGCGCTTCGCTTCTTAAGCGCACAACACGAAGACAAACTCTGACAAGCATGGGTGAGCGCTTTTATTTGAGTTGCAAAGACATCAACGTGATTGCTGACTCGGCGTGGGATTTGGCGAAAGCTGAACTGGAAGAGCCCCAAGGTCGGATTCGTATTACAGCTCCCAATGCACTAATGGATTTGCTGGTTGCGCCTGTTATTGCCGACCTAATGAAGCAGTACCCCAAGTTAAAGCCTGAGTTGATCAGTGATGATCAACATTTAGATTTCATGGAACACGATATTGATCTTGCGGTAAGAGTGGGCAGCTCGCGTGACAGCAACCTTAAGCAGAAACGGTTAGGCGAGTTTAAAGACGTGTTGTGTGGCATAGAAAGCATGCGAGAACGCGAACTTGAATCGCTTCCTTACATCGCCAACTCTTGGCAAGGAAAACAAGTGACTCATCACTTTAGTTCTCGAGGTGAACAAGACTTTGTCTATCAACAACAAGCCAGTTGTACCACTAACTCATTTCATAGTTGCCTTGCCTTAATCAAATCAGGCGTTGGTATTGGTGTGATCCCAGACTTCTACCTTTCTCAGTTATCGAATGAGGTTGTCGACATAATGCCAAGCTACCAACTACCGACTAACACGGTTTATGCGCTAAACCCGTTCGCTTCTAACACGCCTATCGCCATCAAGCTATGTATTCAAGCGTTAGAAGATAAGCTTAAACAGGATTTCATTAAAAGCTGATCGCCGGACGTTGTCGTGCTGTGTGAGAGTAACAAAAGGGGCTAACAACAAAGCGTAAAAACTTCGAGTTATATAGACGCCTTATTAGATGATGTGTTTGGTATAAGAATGGTACATGTCACATAGTTATTTATTTGTAATATAATAATTCATGATCGTGATGTTTGTTCAACTTGTCGTACAAATATTGTCCTATAGTGATTTCCGTTACTTCGGTAACACCCTACAAACTATGGAATAAACAATATACGTGAAATATATCATGGAGACTTGTATGATTTTTAACCCTTGCAACTTTAAGTTTTGCAAACCACTGTCGTGCTCAATTCTTTTGGCGATGGCTTCTTGTGGAGTATCGGCTGAAACATTGAACATCCAATCTGCATCAGACTGGGGTGGAGCTCATAACTCTTACCCGGCATCAAATGCGATTGATGGCAGCACTGACTGGTCATCGCGTTGGGCGGCTCAAAATGCCCCTGTTAATTTAGTGCTCGATCTAGGATCAGTACAAAATGTTCAAGACGTCGCGATAGCTTGGGGTAAAGGAGAAGAACAAACTTATAAGTTCGAGATCAGAGCATTAGCAGATGAAAGCTCAAGCAGCTGGGACAAGGTTTACTATGGATACAGCAGTGGCAGCACATCAGGTTTTGAAAGCTATGACGTAACAGATGTTCAAGCTCGCTGGATTCGTATCAAAGTATTTGAAAACAGCGCGGAAAGTGTTTGGACAAACATTACTGAAGTCGAAATCAGTGGTAATGACAGCCCTGACTACGGTCTTGATCCAAATCTACCGCCATCAGGCAACTTTGACTTACTCGATTGGTATGTAAGCATCCCTGTTGATGAAGGAGATGGTTACGCAACTTCTATTAAAGAGAACGCGCTTGATGCTGGTTATGAAGATCAGTTCTTCTATACAGGCAGTGATGGCGGCTTGGTGTTCTATACACCAGTTGAAGGCGTGACCACATCGAGTGGAACTAAGTATGTGCGTACGGAACTGCGAGAAATGCTGCGTCGTGGTGACACTTCTTACTCTACCTCAGGTAAAGATAACAACTGGGCATTTTCGTCTATTCCATCGAGTGAACAGGCTGACTTTGGTGGTATTGACGGTACGTTGAATGCAACGCTGGCCATCAACCATGTGACGACCACGACCTCAAACACAGAGCAAGTTGGTCGAATCGTGATCGGTCAGATCCACGCTGAGAAAAACGAGCCGATTCGCCTGTACTACCATAAATTGCCAGGGAACGACAAAGGCGCGATCTACTTTGCTCATGAAACCTCGAAATCGACTGGCGGCGAGGAAACTTGGCATAACTTGTTAGGTAACATGGTCACTTCTGACGGTGACTTGAATAACACCAGCAACCCAAGTGATGGCATTGCATTAGATGAAACCTTCTCGTACTCCATTGTTGTCGAAGGCGACAAATTGATCACGACGATTAGCCAGAATGGTTCAGAGCTAGCGGCAAAAGAAGTGAATATGAGTAACAGCGGTTATGACGATGCTGATAACTACATGTACTTTAAAGCAGGTATCTACTTGCAAGATAACTCAAGTGCTGACAGTGATTATGCGCAAGTGACTTTCTACCAGTTAGAGAATAACCACAACTAGGCTTTGTTTAGCCAGTAACGAAACTTGTGAATACTTAACGTGGAGGTGGCCATTCGGTCATCTCCTTTTTGTCTTTCCACCTCTCATTTCTAATATATCGCGTCCCTTTCATAGGGTGCAGATTGGCAAAAAATCCAACCCTTACTTATATTTACCTAGAGTGTCTAGTTGCTTATTAACATCAAAGGGAACGTCTTTGCCTGAACGCTTTACTAAGTCATGTCACGAGTGCGGACTGGTTAGTCAGTTCGAAGAGTTGTCTGCGGGCAGCGAAGCGTCTTGTCCAAGATGCTCTCATACCTTGTCGAGTGTCGGGCATCACAAAGAGCAGGGTGTGATGGCTTATGCGGTCGCCAGTCTTATTACGTTGATAATGAGCCTCACTTTTCCTTACATGTCGTTCAGTGTTCAAGGGATTAGCCAACAAATTACTTTGTATCAAGCTGTCGATGTGATGAATCGAATGGACAACAGCCTGATCGCAATCTTACTTTTTTTAGCCGTCATTCTTTTACCTGCGTACTTTTTAGTTTTGTCTCTCTGGTTCTATCTGCTTGTTGACCGAAATAAACATGTTCATTACGCATCCAATCGCTTTACGTTTTTGGCTTTGAAGTCATTAAGTTGGGTGAAGCCATGGTTGATGGTCGATGTGTTTTTAATTGGTGTGTTGGTGAGCTTGATTAAGATCGCGTCTTTGGCTGATGTATCCATGGGCCTGTCGTTCTGGGCGTTTTGCATTTACGCCATGCTGGTGGTGAAGACGATATCTTTGGTGGACTTTGATTGGTTATGGGATCGCTTAGTACCAACGAAAACCTCGCAAGATCAAATGGTAGGCAGCATCTTTCAAAATAAGCAGCATCTAGCCTGTCACATCTGCGGACAAGTACACAGCTACAGTGAGAGCACTCATCACTGCTCACGTTGCCACACGCACTTACATCGCTTTGAACCAATCAAAAACCTGCAGATAGCGTGGGCGCTGTTGTTTACCTCTGTCGTTTTCTATATTCCAGCAAACCTATATCCAATGATGTATACGTCTGCGTTCGGGACGAGTGAAGGTTCCACCATAATGGAAGGGGTAACCTTACTTTGGAATATGGGTTCATACCCCGTGGCACTTATCATTCTTATCGCGAGTGTTTTCATCCCGATGGCAAAGATGTTTGCCTTGGCTTACCTGTACTGGAATGCCAAAAGGGTACATGGGCTTACGGAGCAAAAGGCGAACCGCTACCTTAAAGTTTATCGCGTTACTGAATTTATTGGCCGTTGGTCGATGATAGATATTTTCGTCGTCGCGATCTTGGTTGCCTTGGTTCAACTCGATGGTGTTATGGCTATTTATCCTGGGCCAGCGGCACTGTCATTCGCGTCGGTTGTTATCTTTACGATGTTGTCGGCGATGATTTTCGATTCTCGGATTATATGGAAGTAATCTCCCCAAAGAGGTGTGGGACATATGGAAAAGCAAACTACTTCAGATGCGAAAGTATCAAAAAAAAGCGAACTATCTCCGGTCTGGATTGTGCCGATTATTGCGGTACTGGTGGGGTGTTGGATGCTGTTCCAGTATTTCAACAATCGTGGACCTGAGATCACCCTGATTTTGCCAGATGCTTCTGGGATTGAAGCAGGAAAAACGGCGATCAAATCAAAGAACGTGCACGTTGGAACCATCACTGAAGTTGCGTTAAGTGAAGATTATGAATACATCATCGCCAAAGCTCAAATAGACAAGAAAGCCTCTCGTATGATCAATACAGAGACTCAATTCTGGGTGGTTGAGCCACACATAGGTACTGATGGAATTAGTGGGTTAGAAACCATTTTATCTGGCTCATACATCGAGTTGAAGCCAGGAAAATCCAGTGAATCTCAATTGAAGTTCGATGTGTTAGACACACCTCCCGTCGCAGGACCAGACACTAAAGGTATTCGTGTGGTGTTATCGCACCATAAAGCAAATCAGCTGAGCGTTGGTGAACCTGTATTGCATCATGGTTTTGTTGTTGGACGTGTCGAAAAAACAAGCTTCGATTACGAGAATAAAGTAGGTAAATACCAACTGTTTATCTTTGCTCCTTATGACGGGCTGATCTTCGAGAAAACTCAGTTTTGGTTGTCCTCTGGGATTGATGTGAAGTTTGGTGCGAATGGCCTCGATGTTAACTTCGCGTCGATAGAAAGCATAATAACGGGCGGCGTTAGTTTTGATGTGGCAGAGAGCATCAAGCCGGGGCTGCAGATCAAAGAGAACTTACAAGAATATACACTTTACGATAATTACGACTCAGTTTTGCAAGGAAAATACACCACTTCTATTGATTACGTATTGTTGTTTGAAGAATCGGTTCGAGGTCTAAAGAAGGGCGCGCCTGTCGAGTATCGTGGCGTTCGAATTGGTACAGTGGATACAGTGCCGTTGCAGATTCGGATGGATAAAGATGGCAAAGTCTCGAACCGCATTCCCATCTTAATCAAGCTGGAAATAGAACGGGTTTCAGAAGTCTTTAAGGCTGTGAATGCTGAAAGTTTTGCCAAACGAGTCGACCTTCAAATGGGAGAGGGTTTAAGGGCGACTTTGAAGACGGGCAACTTGCTCACAGGCGCATTGTTTGTTGATATAAACTTCTATGAAGACGAAGACCCTTACGAGCCAAGAGAGTTTGATGGTTATCCTGTATTCCCTGTTGTGGCTGGTGGCCTGACCGAGATTCAAAAGCAGATCACAGACTTCTTAACCAAGATTAACGAGTTACCATTAGACGCAACGGTGGCTAACTTAAATGGCTCACTTGCCTCATTAGACAGCACCTTAAAGAGTATGGATGAACTGCTGGATAGCGAGGGCGCAAAAGCGTTACCAAAGGATCTCAGTGAAACCATGAAGCAACTTGAAGCGACATTAGAGAGCTACGACGATGATTCAGATGCCTACAAACAATTGCTCAGTGCATCGGAAGAGTTAGAACATGTGTTAAAAGAGCTTCGCCCGCTGATTAAAGTGCTGAACGATAAACCGAATGCGTTAGTGTTCGGTAGCGAAGTAGAAGAAGACCCGATTCCAGTTAAGGGAGTGGAATAATGAGAAAGCTATTGATATCACTGGTTATATCGGTCGGGCTCTTCGGATGTGCGACTCCTACGGATGGCACTAATGCCTATCTTTTGCCGGAAAGTACGCTAGATAAACCCATCTTTAAGGTAAAAACTCGAGTAGAGCTACCGGATTACCTCGACACAATAGGGATTGCGTATCGCAAGTCTGAAAATGAATTAGTCTCTGCGCGCAAACATGTATGGGCGGAAAATCTGGAGGGGCTACTTGAAGAAAGGGTCAACAGTTCAAATGCTCCGGGTGCTGTAGATAAAGAGCTGACGATTACCTTTGAGCAGTTCAATGGCTCTTATACTGGCAATGCTGAAGTGAAAGGAACTTGGGTGCTAAGTGAACAAGGTGAAGAGCTTGCACGTGCTGATTTCGATTCAAAGGTACCGTTGAAGGAAGCAGGTTATGAAGCACTTGTTGAGGCGTTAGGTGAAGGGTTAGATGAGGTGTTATCTGAGATTCAGACGCAATTGCCGTAGGTGTTTTGGTAACCAATTAACTCACAAGCTAGTACAGGCTAGCACGTGATTAAGTCAATTGGTTTCCAAGATTGATCCAAAGCATTAGATTTAAAATAATACGTTAAATAACGAGTTCGTTGTGTTGTCCAATTTTAACTTCAAACATAGATTAACCGAGGGTTGGCAGATAGCGCACTTTAAGAATGGCGTGAAAAACAGGCAATAAGCACAATTTTACAATTGTATTTGCTTAATGAAGAGAGCTGATGCTTGACCACACCTTAGGTTGATTGCCATTGCCTGCTTTACGTTAACGTTTGAGGTGATAAATCCTACTCGTTTAAAACCGAAATCGATTCGACGTTAGAGGAGGAATCAAATCGAACGTTGACCAACACACTTTCACGTTCGAAAGTCACATCATCAAAGTCAGTCGTTGCGATCTTAAATCCATTTCTTGCGAATAAACTCGTCACCGTTGTTCGTTGTTTCTGTTCCATTGCGCATGTCAGTAGTTCGTTCATTTTGATCTCCTTTAAGTAACCGTGTGCATAGTGTAAGCGTACAGATTCTACATTATGAGATCAATTGCTTAATAGATAAGCTGTGTTGATATGTTTAATTGAATGATTTTGGTATTTGAAACTCGAATGGATAAGAGGCGAAGGGATTATGCTACCTATGATAAGTAGAGCGTTATGTGACCACAGTTCAGCATTCCTTGAACATGAAAGTTGTCGTAAAAATCGGGTTGAAATAAGTGGTTACAAAGCAAGGGGAATCATGCCCGCTGCTTAGTTTGTTCGGTCGGTTATTGCAATTATTATTGGATTACATCCAGCTTAAATAAAGTACGCCGATTTATAATGGGTAAACTCATTAATAAGCCCTCTCTTTATCTATATTCCGCATGTTAATTGATGTTGTTATAATTATTATTAATTATATAGGCTTGATTTTAACATTATTTTGATTTATAAAATAAGCCTTCGTTCATTAACTTCATGATTATATTAGTTTTTACTAACCTTTAATAACATGGAGAAAGGCGATGAAAAAGAATCAAACACGTAGTAGGTTAGCGAATTTAGTGCGACTTCGCAGGTCATACAAAGCATCAGATTTTCAGGTGAGCTCTAACGAACTTCGAGTTAAGAAAGATGTGTATAGTTTACGTAAAATCAAACAGTTAGAAATTCGTCAATTGGGTCTTAAAGAAAACGCAATCAATATTGTTTCGTTGGCTTTAGTCCTCTCGGCTGCGACTTGGGCATTTGTTCCTCAGTTCGGTTTACCGATGCTCGCACTGACTTTTATCTTGGCGTTCGTTACATGGCGAAGATATGAGTTGCGTGCAGAGTTTAAAGGAGCCGATGAAACTGGCGACCATTGGGTTTCCGTGGCACGTGGTTGTACTCGAGAAGAGTTCAAAGTGTTGAAAAACGTTGAATTGGCTTTACGTGATCAGGTGTCTTAATGGCTAGATCGGTTAGTGCTTGGGGTCTTATAACCGTTAAGCTTCCATAATCAATAAGGCTCGTCATTGCATGGCGAGCTTTTTGTTTTAGTCTGTTGTCTTATTGAACGTTATAACGCGTTCAATTCGAAGTTTTTGTTCAGTGATCTTTAAATTTAGAACGAGCGTATTTCTCCCAGATTATAAAGGAAGAGTATGCATGATGTTATCTAAAGAGAATGAATCAAGAGTTATTGAAATGGCGTGGGAAGACCGAACGCCATTTGAGGCAATAGAGCACCAATTTGGTTTGAATGAATCGCAAGTGATTCGTTTTATGCGTAGCCATCTCAAGCTTGGCAGTTTTAAGCTGTGGCGCTCACGTGTTTCTGGGCGCTCGACCAAGCATGTAAAACTGCGCAGTTCGGACGTTTCGAGAGGTTATTGTCCGACTCAGTACAAGCATCGTTAAAAGAGGGGATACCCAACCATTATCCCAAATCAACACTTAGATGCGGGGATACCACCTCCAATTCTGCATATGACACTTTAAATCTCAATTGACCTCAACCAAGTTTGCTGAAAAACGCTCATAATTAATAATTTTGGGCGTTTTCGTATGTGATAGGAAAAGGTCAATAGCTCTCCCGAATCTGTGACTTATGAGCCCCCCCGTTAACGGTGATTAACGAGTCCCCAATACAACGAGAGGATTATGAGTTTTCCTGAATTTTTTTAATTGCTTTAGCAGAATCAAGTACAGTTTCTGAAAACGGGCGAGGCGTCCAATCAAATAGCTCTAGTGCTTGGCTATTGTCTGCTCGAACATTCATGCCTAGTAAACCCACCATACCTTTTGCTTCATTATCAAAAAGAGACATAAAGCGTAACAATAGGTTTGGTGCGATGCGTGAGCTTGGGCCTTTGTAACCATGTTCTTTGAGTATTTTTGGAATTTCTGCAAGACGAGTTGCCTCTGAATGAGACGCAATAATGCGCTGACCTGAAGCCTTAGCGGTAATCATTGCTTGTACATGGATGTTTGCCACATCTCGAACATCGACCATAGGCATAGTCACATCGGCGATCATTGGTATTTTTCCACGTAGCATCTGATCAATCATTGTCATTGATTGCCCAGTAATATCATCACCTAATACAGGCCCAAATACTGCACCAGGATTAACCGTTACAAGCTCCATTGTAGAGTGTTGCTTTTCCATAAATTGCCATGCTGCTTGTTCTGCTAGCGTTTTGCTTTTTGCGTAGGTGCCAATGTCTTTAGAGCGGGTATCTGCCCAATCATCAGGGCCGAATGTGCCACTCTTCATTGTTGCCATCATTGTCATGGTAGAGCTTGTTAATACCACTCTCTTAACTCCCGCCTTTTTCGCTGCACGTAACGCTCGAAGTGAGCCGTCGACAGCAGGCTTGATCATATCATCTTCATGTTTTGGCTCTGCAGCTGCATACGGTGAGGCAACGTGCATAACATAGTCACACCCCTTTGCGGCGTTATCCCATCCTTTATCTGACGTGAGGTCTAGCTCAATGAATGACAATTCACTGACATCTGCGGATGCTTTCTCTAATGTATTTTTAATGTTCTCCGCTTTTTTTAGACTACGAATAGAGCCACGAACGTGAAAACCTTGATCTAAAAGTTGTTTTGCAATGTGGAGGCCAATAAAGCCTGATATACCAGTAAGTAAGACGATTTGTTTTGCCATAGATAGATACCTTTGAAGTGTCTTGTTTAATTAAGTACTGGGTGGTATATTATTTGTGGAATAGTTAACTGTCAACAATAAAATACCAGTTGGTACTAAAATATGAATGAAGAAAAAAAGGCATCTCGTGGTCGTCCCAAAAAATTCGACCGTAATCATGTGTTAGAGATTGCACAGCAAAGCTATTGGAAACTCGGTATCAATCAGGTATCGATAAATGAATTGTGTAAACTGGCAAACGTATCCAAACCGAGTATCTATCGTGAATTTGGTGGGGAAGATGGCTTGATGTGTGCGGTGCTAGAGCACTACGAGAGTACGGTACTCAGTCCAATGCTCGACCTTTTAAGTAAGGAGGCTCCGTTTAATGAGGTTCTCCAGGATCTTGCCTTCTATAGCACAAGTGAGGTTCAAGACTCTGACATGCCGAAAGGCTGCCTCTTCACAAATATGAAGGAGTTACGTTTGTGTTTAGGCGAAGATACAGTGGAGCAAATTAATCGAACTTATGACGATGTAATAAAGGTATTTGAACAGTGGATCAATGGGGCAAAAGAGAAGGTTGAATTTAAGGCCGCTGATATGGATAGTCGGTTTGCCGCAATCTACATTTATTCTCAAATCAGCTTTGCGCAATCTCAGATGATGAAAGGCGAAGCAAGTGAAGATGTTCGGGCTATATTACAGGTTGCTCTCTCCATGTTTTGATGGAGAGTTACCCATCTAACCTATGTTGATTGCCATTCAATGCTGCTTACAACATAGTGCTGCTTACAACTGAGCGCTTAGTGCGATTCAAGAGTGCAGAAATGTCATTCAGGCTGTAAAAGAAGCGGGCGTAAAACACATGGTTAAGCACTTGGACTTGAAAACAAGTTTAGATAACTGGCTATCATAGGTATTAGGGGGAATGATCTATAGGTTTACTCAAGGTGACGACGGCTTAACTAGCAATTGTTGAAGAAGTGACGGGCGGTAAGCCTCGTAACTTGCTCAAGAACTTTCTCTCTCTATTGAAACGGCTAACACGACTAAATCATGTGTGACTATTAAATTATGCAAGATCTTATTCGTTTTCCCATATTTCGCAGCTTTAACACCAATAAGCTAATAGTCTTTGATCTATTACCTCTAACGCGAACGGCTATTCATCGTCATTAAATTGTCATTGTTTCCTTATGAAAGTGAAATATAAATAATTTACGATTCACCTCAGTTGCACAGCTGTGCAAAATTGAAGAGGTGGACTTTTGAACGCGGTAATACAAAGCTTAAAACAAGAATTTAGCATTCAATCAATTCGATACCGATTGCAGCTTATTGCACAGACCCCAACCAGTATTATGGGTTTTCTGCTATTGGTCATCTTCGGCTATTTTATTGCTGTGCCTGTGCTGTCTTTATTGTTCGATGCTGTGCAAGTGCAATTTGGCGATGAACGTAGAATTGGTCATTTAACAGGAGAGTGGACCGATTACTATTTAGTTCGAACGTTGTTGTCACCTATTTCAGAATCGCTTTTTTGGCTGCCATTAAGTCACACATTACGCGTTAGTCTAGGCGTAATCGTAATATCGTTAAGTCTAGGAAGTGTTTTGGCTTGGCTGGTGAGCCGTAGTGATATGTTTGGAAAAAAGTGGTTTGCAACTGCGCTTATTGTTCCTTACATGTTGCCAGCATGGACGTTCGCTATGGCCTGGTCCACGATATTTAGAAATCGTACCACGGGCGGTCAACAAGGTTGGTTAGAAAATTTAGGCATAACAACGCCTGACTGGTTAGCTTATGGTGAACTGCCAATCATTGTCATACTTTCATTAAATTACATTCCATTTGTCATTTTACTCCTCGGTAACGCACTGCGTTCATTTGACTCACAACTTGAGGATTCAGCGCGAATACTAGGCGCTAAGCCAAGAACTATTACCTTTAAGATCATCGTTCCTTTAATGATGCCAGCGCTTATGTCAGCGAGTGTACTTATATTTGCTAAGGTATTGGGTGAATTTGGTGTGTCTTACATACTCGGTCTACCTGTTAATTATGAAGTGTTATCAACGTCATTGTATCGAAGCATTGAATCGCGACAAACCGGCGTAGCGGCAGTATTGGCAGGGGCTATCATGTTCTTTGGTGTTGTATCACTGCTGATAGACGCTTTACTCCTTAAAGAAGCAAAACGCTTTGTGACGGTTGGTAGTAAGGGCGTTATGCATAAGTCTAGTCCACTTGGTCAGTGGCGATTACCTGCAACCTTATTGTCAGCCACGGTATTTTTAGGTTCAGTAGCAGTCCCGCTGACGGTACTCGCGCTTTCTACTGTGATGAGAATTCCAGGTGATTTTTCATTCTCTAATTTTACTTTTGATTATTGGATTGGTTCTGGCCTTTCAACGATTGCTGAGAGCAGCGGCATTTTACTTAGCTCAAATTTATGGAGCGCAGTGTGGAATACATTGTGGATCGTAAGTATTGCTTCTATTTGTTCAGGGGTACTAGGTTTGTTAGTGGGTTATGTCGTCGTACGTAGCCCAATTAAAGTGCTAAGTACCGCGTTACGTCATATCACTTTCTTTCCATATTTGGTGCCTGGAATTGCTTTTGCTGCGGCTTACCTCTCTTTATTTGCAGTGGAAAGAGGTCCCATGCCAGCACTATACGGCACTGTCACCTTGCTTATTTTAGCGCTAATTGCCGATGAGATGCCTTACGCTTCGCGTGCCGGTATATCGGCAATGATGCAGCTGGGTAAAGACCCTGAAGAAGCGGCGCAAATGGCCGGAGCAGGGTGGATGACGAGAATGCGTCACATTGTTTTGCCTATTCAAAAAGGGTCATTGGTCACAGGGATACTGTTGCCTTTTATCTCTGGTATCAATGGGTTAAGCCTGTTCATTATTTTGGCCGTACCATCGACAGATGTACTTACTACCTATGCATTAAGACTTATTGATTACAACTACACCCAAGCCGCTAATGCGGTGGTACTCATTATTTGTTTTATCGCCTTTATTGGCACTTATTTTACTCAAAAACTCACTAAAACCAATCTTGCAGAAGGACTAGGAAGCTAATGCCAAATATCCACTTAAACCAAGTTTGTAAACAATTTGAACGTGGGGCAGGACAGGCTGTTAATCAATTAGATCTATCGATTAATGAAGGCGAGTTCATGTGTATCCTTGGCCCTTCTGGCTGCGGAAAAACGACAACATTAAGAATGATCGCGGGCTTAGAAAATGTATCTTCTGGAAAGATAGTGCTAGGCGATACCATTGTTGACTCTAAAGAGGATGGCGTATTCCTGCCCTCAGAAAAGCGCAAGCTGGGTTTAGTTTTTCAAAGCTATGCACTTTGGCCTCACATGACAGTGGAAAAAAATATCGAATTTGGCCTCAAATTACGAAAGTTTGATAAAAAAAAGCGTCTGGATATTATTCAGTCTGTAATGGAAACATTGAGCATTGAAAAATATCGTTCTCGTTATCCGTCACAACTTTCAGGAGGCCAGCAACAACGAGTGGCGTTAGCGAGGATGTTGGCGGTTCAACCAGATATCCTGTTGATGGATGAACCGTTATCAAATCTAGATGCTCGACTTAGACTTGAAATGCGTACTGAATTAAAACGTATTCACTCTACTTACAATACAACCATCGTTTTCGTCACACACGATCAATGGGAAGCAATGGCGCTCGCTACCAAAATAGCAGTAATGAAAGATGGTGAGTTGCAACAAGTGGGTACCCCAAACGATATTTATGATCGTCCTGCAAATCGATTTGTTGCAGAGTTTGTTGGTACACCGCCAATCAATATTGTGGAGTTAGACCAACCATCACTATGCAGTGAATTCATTAGACATTATTTAGAGAACCACCTCGGGAATATAGAAACAAACTGTTCTGTCGGTATTCGTCCAGAACGAATTAAGATCGTTGATTCCGAACATGCGCAAGATAGTAAGGTACTTAACTTAAAAGCTCGACTCGAAAGTATTTTACCGACAGGTGGCAGTTGGATTCTCGAACTTACCATCGCCGATCATAAGATACATATTAATACGCAAACTCCAACTACTTATGTGGAGGGCGACATCATGAACCTGTCTATTTCTCCTCAAGATATTCTTTTGTTTAATGCTGATGGTTTGCGAATTGACTGGCCTTCCATAAGCAATCATCAAGTACATACCCCTGAACCTAATACTAATGACGAACTAGGACTCATATTGTGAAAATGAACACTTTTAAAACCACAGTATTTTCAATCTCGTTGGCGGCGGCATTTGCCCCTACAGCATTGCTTGCGTCGACAGAAGATGACAAAAACTTAGAACGGTTAATTACGGCAGCTCAAAATGAAGCACCAATAACCGTTTATGCTCCTTCAGGAAAGATCGTTCAGACAGCTGAAAATTTCACTAAAAAATACGGGATTCAAGCGGTAGGTACTAAGGTAAGCAGTTCTGCTCAAGTTGAAATGATGATACGTGAATATCGAGCGAATAATGTTCGTGGAGATGTGATTATAACTGGAGATGCTTCAGCAACAGTTGCTCAATTGCTTCCAATGGATGTGGTTGAGTCATGGGTTTCACCAACTCTTGCAAACGACATTGCCGATTATGCAAAAGACCCTTTGGTGGTTTTTGGCGACCCTGCTGTTTGGACCTACAATACCGAAGTTCATTCTGAATGCCCTGTGAATAATATTTGGGCTCTAACCGATTCACAATGGAATAGAAAAGTCGCAATACCTGATCCTTTGAATAAAGCGAGCTTTCTTGATTGGTTTAACCAACTCGAGATGCATCATGACAAGGCTATCGCAGAAGCTTACCAAGAATACTTTGGAAAGCCATTGGATATAAGCAAAGAGTCGGCAACGGTCAGTTGGGTAAAAGCACTCGCCAAAAACTCCCCTTTACCAACAGACTCTGATTCTGCAGCAGGTGATACCGTAGGTGCTCCTGGCCAAACCGACACGTTTGTCGGATTTATGTCTACCGCTAAATACCGTGACGTGGCTCAGGGTAAAGTTCACCTTGGCATTTGTGACACTATGTCTCCGTTTGTTGGGTGGTCAACTCCTGGTTATGGGGTCGTATCAACCAAGACTCAAAGTCCTAATGCCGCGAAACTATTTCTGCATTTTCTTATGACTGAAGAAGGCATTAGCAACCAAACCGTTGATGGAAAAATGTCAGGAAATCAATCTATACCGGTAAATCCGAACGAAGCATCGGGCGTTCAAAACGTTTATTCACATGTACTGCAATACAATGCGACGACAGGCATGGATGACTTTGATAACCGACAGGATTGGGCCGATATTTGGCGTATTAATTTCACTCGATAATTGAGTGCTTAAATAACTTGCTCTAGCGAATAGCGAAATGAATAGGTGGCTAAGTTAAAGCTTAGTCCACCATTTAATAAGGGTTTACATGCAACAAGCAGTAGAAACACACATCAACAATGAAACAGGCGCTGATTTGAGTCAGCGACTACAAGTTGCGATCGAAATAATAAAAGAAGCGGGCAAGCTGGCTCGACAAGCTTTTATAACAATGACGCCGGATAAAATTGGATATAAAGGGCCACAGGATTTTCTTACGGAGACTGATCTTGCTGTTGAACTACTGATCCGTGAACGTTTAATGGCTGCTTTTCCCAATGATTCTGTTTACGGAGAAGAAACCGGTGGTGAGATCGGTTCAAATACGTGGATTTTAGACCCCATTGACGGTACAGCAAATTTCGCCAGAGGCATTCCACACTTTTGTATTGTAATAGCTTATGTATGTGACAACGACACAAAGTTGGGGCTGATATTCGATCCTATACATGATGAGTTGTTCACAGCAGAAAAAGGAAAAGGCTCGAACTTCAATGGCTGTTCTTTACAAGTAGCCCAAACGAATTCGTTTGATGAAGCAAGCTTTGAACTTGGGTGGAATCAACGTTCAAGCGAAGAAAACTATTTCTCTGTACATAAGAAGCTGTGTCATTTAGGCGCTAATGTCCGACGAAGTGCTTCTGGCGCCCTCGCGTTGGCTTATGTCGCCAAAGGAAGAACCGATGGTTATGTGGAGTTGCATATGAACCCATGGGATTGCTTAGCTGGACTATTGCTGGTTAAAGAGTCTGGTGGCGTAGTTAACAATTACACGCAAATGACCGATTGGCATGAAGGAGGTCCGGTTTTTGCTGTTATCCCTTCATTGGCAGAAGCTGTTGCCGAAAAAGTATCAATTGAAATAGAGCAATGTGCTTAATCTTTTTAAGGAACCCAAATGATTATATCTCCTGTTTATGAACGCGATGCAGCACATTTAGTGGCCAATAATATTGGTTCAAATGGACAGAACCTGTATCTAGGTGGATACGATTCAGCTAGAGACCAGGATTTACATAAAGAGCTTGGGATTACTACCATTGTTAATTGTGCCGTTAACCTAGATATAAATTACGTTAACACCCCATACTTGGAGCAAGAAGGAGCAAAACTTGCCGCTGGGTGTGGAGGCGTTCGCACATACAAAATGGGGCTTATTGACGGCCCGGGTAATCCACATCAAATGATTCTAGCGGGTTACTATCTACTTGATGGAGCATTCAACCAAATATTGCCAAACAAACCTAGCTACCCAACAAGAGAGCAGGGCAACGTTCTTATTCATTGCAGAGGTGGAAGAAGTCGATCGGTCGCGATTGCCTCTTTGTTTATGCATAGAAAACAACCTGAGCTATACCCGACATTACAATCTGCAATAGACGCAGTTCGCGAACGACGAGAACTACGATCAGACGAATGGTTTGAGACACCAAAGCCGAGTCTAATCGAAGCAATCGAAAAGGCCAATGCGATGTTAGATTTGCTAGACGAACATGGTTTCAACAATTGAACTAGCTCGGTTTATAGTACTTAATTTGTTAATAGGCCCCAGAATAAGGGGCTTTTTAAGTTTAATGAGTAATGATTACTAGAATCGTACAACTCTGGATTGACTCATACTGTTACCCAAGAGGCCAGCATAGTGGCTATTGCTTGGTGGTTTGACGTTTTACCGCATCAAGTGTGTACTGGTAATCAATATTAGGCGCGTCAGTTGTAGCTTGTATGCGCTCAATGATATGCGATGTGATTTTATCAATAGGTTGTCTAAATGTAGTGAGTTGGTAGCTGTCCCAACTTGCTTGCTCAATGTCATCAAAACCGACGATAGCGATATCCTCTGGCACATTAATACCTTGAGATTTCAGGCTGTCCATCAATCCACAAGCAAGAAGATCGGTCACACAAAATACGCCATCAATATGTCGATTTAAACGCTTAGCGAGAAGCGCACCAGAAGCGTAAGAAGAATCGCCATAACGTAGAACTTGAATCGATAATTTTTCTTGCTTTGCGGCATTCAAAAAGCCCGTCTCACGTGCCATAAGACTTGAGGAGTTAATATCTGAATTGACCAAAGCGATATTCTTACACCCTTGACTAAGTAGAATATCTAACGCTTTTTTAGCTGAGCCACTGTTATCAACACGAATATTATCGGCGTCGGGATGAACATAGTTACGGTTGACTAAAATAACCCGTTGTCCATTTCTTATGCATTGATCAATAAGTGCTTTGGAGGGTTGGCCCGATAAAACCACGGAGACTTCAGCACGAAAATTCAATGTCTGATTTAAAGCTTCGGTTACGCTTCCATCGTCACTTTTGGTGTTAATTAGCATGGTGACTTTATTAATTTTCTGGAGATTTCGGGACAGGGTGTCAATGAAACGAGATTGAAATGGCGTGTTAATATCTGTGGTGATCAAACTTACAATATTGCTTTTGTCATGTAAGCCTTTGGCAAGGTGGTTTACATGATACCCAAGCTCAGCAGCGGCATTTAGTACTCGTTCCCTTGTTTTAGCTGAAACACTTGCCCCTTCGGTAAATGTTCGAGAAACAGCTGAACGAGATACTCCCGCTAAGTCTGCAACTTGCTGAGCGCTAATGAAACTGTTAGTTGAACTGGTCATACGCGTTGTAAATCCAAAGGCTATATCAATGAAAATTTTATTTCGTTAAATCATAGCATTACAGCATTGCATTTATGTGTTTTCATCATAAAAAGGCTTCGTTGCGTAATTCAGTTTAAAGGCAGAGTCACCCGTTTCGTGTGTTTCTTTGTTAAAAATGACAAGTTTCAGGCCTATATAACCTAGTTAGCTTGTTCAACGCTTTTATCATCGCGTAAGTTTTCCCACCTGTGCACTATTATTTCTTAAGCTCAATCGTCCTCCTAGTCACTGTTTAACTCGATACGTCGCTGTTTCAGAGAGTGAACGTTTGTGGTATTCATACCGCTCGTTCCAGCAATTATTTGAGCCGTATAACTTCTGGCAATCCACTGCTAGATTACGAGGGTGACCTCTCTCCTAGAAGGTGATTCCTTCTCTTGAGGGAATAAGCGCAACGGTTCGTTTAATCTTAATAGCAGCGTGTGTACCGAAGTCTTTTATAACGGTATGACCTGCATCGTTTCCGCCTTGAAAGCGGACACTCACAGAAGCACTGTCTGCTAAAAATCAACGTCGCCCCAGTTTCCACTGACAACAATAGATGTCATAAATTTTCTCCTGACTGTTTGAGGAATAATGTTAGCTTCGTCAAATAAATAAGAAAAGTTAATTATAATCAACATCTTGATAAATAATTCATATAAGGTATAGGGAACTAGCGAGGGTAGATGATGCTTGATATTAATTTGTTGAAAACGTTTGTCACGTTAGCTGAATATAAGCATTTCGGTAAAGCGGCTAACGCACTCCATATGACTCAGCCTAATGTAAGTTTGCACTTAAAACAACTAGAGCAACTTACGCGTATTAAGTTGATAGAGAGAAGCCCATTTCAGCTAACTCAAGCGGGTGAAAGGTTATTAGAAACGAGTTATAGAACATTATTGGAACTGCAAATATGTCAGGCGGATCTCAATGCAATTAATGATCTTAAAAAAGGAACGTTAACCATTGCTGTGAGTGACATTATTTCTCGGATATTACTCATTCGTCCTTTCCAGAAGTTTAAGGCGGAATATCCGGGTATTGACCTAACACTATTGAATACCACGTCATCTCAGGCATCTAACCTAGTCAAAAATGCGCAAGCTGACCTCGGTTTTGTCATAGCCAAAGACCAGCTCAATGAGTCACTGCATTTTACGCAGCTGCAAGAGCTGACTTGGTGCGCGTTGGGTAATGGGTTTGATTTAAATAATGCGCATGGCAATTATAAGCAGGCTCTTGCACTTAAAGCTGAGGTGAAAGGAGAACAGAAGCCTAAGTCAGAAGCAGATCCAGAAGCTGATGAGTTAACCCTGATTTTACTCGGGCATGATACGCGAACGCGTGATTTCATCGATGAAGGCTTACCTAGACTCAATTTACCGAATTACAGAGTGATGGAAGTAGGCAGTGTTGATGCTCAAATCGATTGGGCTGAAGCCGGCTTCGGTGTCGCTATCATTCCTGAGTTTGCCATCTCAACAAAGCATCACTTAAATTCTAAAGTCACGCCTTTAGCGGACTTTTGTAGTACGAGCCTTGGCTATATTGTTAGACAAAATCAAGTCTTATCCAAAGCGACCAAGCAACTTTTAGGCTGGGTGAATGACGAGATTATTCGATTGCAGCAAAGAGATAATAATAACAACAGAGAGGAATAAATGCTGAAGTTAGAACGTCACAAGCATATCGTTGCGTTGCTTGGTCAGCAGGGCGCACTACTGGTGAACCAAATTGCCGAGATGCTCTCCGTGTCTCGTGAAACGATTTGTCGAGATCTAACGGAACTGGCTAAGTATAAATGATTGATCAACTGAGTAACTGAACGCTTTTATTGATGTCGCTGAGGTTGTTGTAGTTCTTATATGAAAATTCACCATAATGTGAGTTTAAGAATGTATTCAACATTTCCAAGTTTAAATCATGTGTGAGTCTTGTTGCTAAATCATCATAGAGTTTCTTCATTGTTGATCGATACTTCTTCAGTGAATCTTGTGAGAGCCTTTCTCTTTCAACCAATGGATAAATTTCGTTTAGCGTTTTTCTAAACCGCCAGTTAAGTGGCCAAATTCATTTGTCCACTACAATCACTATGATTAGCGCGCCCACGTGAATAAATTCACCCAATACGATACTTAGTTAGCCCATGTTTATAAAATCACCTTAATCTATGTGTTTATTAGCTAGTGTTAAATTAAAGGCTGAGTGAGCTAACACTCACATTCTAATATATGCATAAATGCGCAACTATGAAATTGAGTTGGATTTGGATAGAATGGTGACAAATTGAGTGTTGATAAAGGAATTATGATGAAAACTGCAATGAAAAACATGACCAAATGGTGTGCTTACAGCCATATGTTTAGGGTCTTCTATGCATTGGTTAATAGGGGGGATATTTCAGGGCAACCCCGAACTGGAAGAAACATCGCATTGCTCGGTCTTTTTTGTCCATTTTTCTGGTACGCCTTATTTACCGGTGCAAGTAAAGCTGAGTTAACTTTCCATGCCACACATTCGGGCGTGCTGTTCCTCATTGGTATCGTGATAATGTTCGTCAGCTTAAGACAAAAAGAAAGGCAGTAAATGGACTCTCAATACCTCGATGCATTAAAAGCCTAAGCTGAACCCTATCGCGTAAAACTTTTTAGCTGCTTATCCACGTAGACCAAAAAATCACGGATGTGACAGGTGAGTTTACTACACCTTGGCAAAGCAAGATCTTACCTACTGACAACCAGTGGTTGTGTCGGTAAGGCAACTGTCAAAAGAGCAGTTTTCTGATGTAACCAGTCGATGCTGAGTGCGAGTTGATGGCGAGTGTGTTGTAGGATCAAACAGCGAGCAATGGTCTTGATTTACTGTGATGCATAGTGGTGACACATAGCTCAAAACTAGGTAGTGTAGGTTCGTCTCTATCATTTCTGCTATGACAGTTGTAGTAGTCTCATTATCTCCCTTTGCCTGTAGTAGACAGAAGTGATTTGTGTTAGTTGTTTAGTTTTGTGGGGTTCGGAATCCGAATTTGAGTCCGCATCGTTCTAAATTGCGTTGTAATTCGGATTCCGAATAATTGGGTTATGGAAATACGACTTGAGTTCCTTCACCACAAGAGCATGCAATTGAGTACGTGTTCTTTTTCTTGCTGACTTTAGCTGAATTAGATTGGCAAGAATGGCAACTAATACGCATTGCAGTATTCACCTTACATTGTGGGCAGTAGACGTAATACCCATACTTTCCATACCTCGGCTCGGTCTGCGGGCTTTGACACTTCTTACAATTAAAACCATGCCTTATTTGTGGAACTTTAGCTTCTTCAACTGTTTCTTGAGCTGGAACCAAGTCTACCTTTTCAGTTTTGCTCAATTCTTCGATATGTACTTTGGGAGCCGGAGAAGACGTAGGCACATGTTGTTCGTTTAGAAAGTGAACTAGGCGGTACAGTTCATCACGATTAAACGTAGGATTCGGATTTAGTATTGAACCTACGCGGTGCTTTTTGATGAGACTCTTAGCGCAGCTACCAATAGATTCAGCTTTAATGAGCTTCTTCGATATATCTTTAGGGATAGACGTTCGATCGATTAGAGCGTCATTGGACGCGGCACAGAGTTGATCCCAACAGCGACCACCAAAGTACCCTTGTAAAAATGCAATCCGGTCTAGTAACGACTTAGCGTTGTCATTTAAAAGTGCTTTCAATAGTTTGGTTTGTAACTTAGCTTGTTCGATAGGCGAGGGCATTCCTGTCCACTTCCCTCGTACGGTTCGACTCCATTCGAGTTGATTGTTGACCTTAACCTCACCACGAATCGATTTCGACTCAATAATGATAAATCCTTTGTTATAAAGGACTAAGTGATCGATCTGAGCAGTTTCATTTTTAAACTGTATGCGTAGGTCATTGATAATGAAAACGTCATTTGCATCGCCAAACTCTCTGCGTAAGTAAAACGCGACATCTTGCTCTACTTTTGCGCCAGCTTTCTGTTGAAGACTGTTGTTGATTTTTGAATCTCTATCCTTAGTAATCATTATTTATTCCTGCTTTTTTATAAAAGCAGTTTACCATGCAGTCTTGTTCATATTGATGGTGTGTATGTTTTTGAGACATATGTTCTTTTTCGAACACTGTTATTGATGAAAATTGTGAAATATCTCTTTTCGAAAGATCGAAGTAGAGAGTAGGAAACCTGCAACCTGCTGTTTAATAATGTGTTTGTTAGGCATCCTGTTATTGTGCGTGTTAGGGCGTTGTGAGCGCCATGAAAGTTGTAAATAGGCAATGGTGGCGTAACAATAAGAGGTGATACGCAGCCATTGCTGCAGAGAAAAACACACAGATAAATTGTTATTGAGCTTTTGGAGTGACTAGAGGCCTCAGCCCTAAGAGCAGGTGATAGTGCCCTGTTTCGTGATTATGAAGTCATTTCAGAATTCGGAATCCGAATTTCATTTATCGTTATTTCACGAATATTCTTGATAGTGGGCTAACAACGCCATTGGCGCCTCTATCAATGATGTGAGTATAGATTTGCGTTGTCTTCAAATCGGTGTGCCCAAGTTGTTCTTGAACTGTTCTGATATCCGCTCCGCTTTGAAGAAGGTGCGTAGCGAATGAGTGCCTTAAAGTATGACACGAGATGTTTTTCTCAATGTTGGCTTTTTGGCCTGCTACCTTAATGTGTTTTTGAAGTGCTGTTGGGTGAATATGGTGTCTACGTAGCTCACCTGTTGTAAATCTGGCGACAAACGACTAGAGGGAAAGAGGAATTGCCAATTTAGGCTCCTTTCTGCGCTCGGGTATTTTCTAGCGAGAGCTTCAGGTATGTATACACCAGAGAAAACTGTGTCATTCATGTCTTGATGATAGTAACTCGCGGATCTCTGTTGCTGTTGTTTGATAGCGGGGAAAAGCTCTGGAGCTATTGTCACTATGCGGTTTTTACCTCCTTTCCCTTGCCATACACGTACAGATTTGTACGCATAATCGATATCTTGTACACGTAAGCGTAGACACTCCATTAAACGTAACCCTGATTCATACATCAATTGATAAGGTAATTTGTAGTTAGGTGAACAGTGATTGAATAGCCTTCCAATCTCTTCTGGAGTCATGACTGTTGGCAATTTTCTTGATTTATCTGAGCGCCGAAACTGCATATCAAGTTCTATGGGTTCTTGAATAATTTCTTTGTATAAAAAGACCAACGCATTGAGAGCCAGACTTTGCGTTTTCCTCGCTGACTTTTTGTTAACAACCAGATGCGTTAGGAAATCCTCTACATGTCTAGAAGTTAAGCTCTTTGGGTGCTTTTTATCATGATAAAGAATGTATTGGTGAATCCAATAAATGTACGCCTCCGTTGTACGAAGGGCATAGTGCCGTCCAAGCATATATTCTTGTATATACGATAGAAATGGTGATTTTTTCATTAAACTTTAACTGGTTATGCATACATAGGTTTCAGTTTGGCACATCAATTCATGCTATATAGAAAAATTCTGTATTTTGGGATGTAGGAAGGGAGCTGTAGTGCTTAAGTTACTGTTAGTTTTCATAAAAACGGGGTATCGTTTACGTCATTGAGATACTAGACAGAATAATTCTGTATTTAAGTGCAGAATTTTTCTGTCTAATATAGCTGTTATACCGTAATCAATCATCTAACCTTTTCATAGCTTTACGGTAAACATCGCTACGTTCGCGTTTTCCGACTGCTAAGACGGTTACAATGATGACATCGTCTTCAACTCTGTAGACGAGACGGTAGCCCGATTGGCGAAGCTTAATCTTATACATGTTGTCAGCTCCAGAGAGTTTTGAAGCCGGAACATGCGGGTTATCTAAGCGCTCGATTAGCTTTTTCTTAAATTGTTGTTGAAGCGTTGAGCCAAGCTTTTTCCACTCTTTGAGTGCGCTCTTTTTAAAGTCGAGTTTATAGGTCATCAATATTTACCGAAATGCTCTCTTCAGATTCACGCTCTTTCGCAATAGTTAGTAGTTCAAGATCTTCGAGTCTGTCCATCATCATTTCGTACGCTTCGGCTGGTACGCAATAAAATGCTGGCTCATTTCGGTTCAGTACAGCAACAGGTTCACCGTAAGCACTAGTTGCAACTTTCATAGGGTTAGCTTTTAATTCAGTAATGCTTGCAGCAACATCGGCTAAAATTCTAGTGGTCATGTAATAGGTCTCTTAAGTGGTCTTTGTTTTGGTCATTTTAGCCTCAACCAAGCGGTATGACAAGTTGCTTAAGAGTGATTCGCAACGCGTGGCATTTTTACTATGCGTTGGTTTATGTGTTTAAGGTATTATGCGGAGGATAAGGTATTGCTTTGCTCACACCTTAGCAAAGCGTTAGCCAACTTTAATGAACTTTGGAGGAAGTAAGTGAGTTCTGTTTTTAAGTATATGGGGTACCGACCAGAGTTGTTCGATAATTTCTTTTTGAAAGTTTCTCGATTTGGTGAGTTTAATGATCCATTTGAGATGGTAATGGGCAACTATTTAAGCTCAGCTGATAAAGAAGAATATGAACTGATAATGTCTCTCTCTAGTACGTTGTCGGACGGTGCATCCTACTATGACTTTGCTTGGGATGCCCAGTGTGGAGTAAGAGCAAGTGTTGGTGTTTTATGCTTTACAACTAAGCAAGATAACTTGCTTATGTGGGCTCATTATGCGAGTAACCATAAGGGCATATGTATCGAGTTTGACCGAAATGCAGAGTTCTTTAACGGACAATATAAAAATGCAGGTATATGTTTTGGTGAGGCAGTCGAAGACCATTATCAAAATATCGGGGAACTTCGTGAAGTCAGGTATGAGATTGAACGACCAACATATGTTGAACCAAGCGAACTTGAATATGACACAGAGTCGTGGTTCGTCAAATCTCCAGAATGGGAGTATGAAGATGAGCAGCGCTTGCTACTACCATTGGATTTAGCTAGAAAGCTCCCTAAGTTAGACTTTCCATTTTATCCAGTTGATCCGAGCATTATTAAATCTGTAATTCTTGGTTGCCAAATGTCAGTAAGCACCAAAAAAGAAGTAGCAGAACAATGTAAAAAATACGGAATCAAAGTCCGTGAAGCTTTTGTCCACTCTCATCAGTTCAAACTTGATATTGTTGCCTATGATGAGTCAAATCAAGGTAAGTACCATAATATGTATAACCTAAACAGAGTTACATCATGAGAAATCAAGTAGGCTAACAAAGCATTTAAGAGTGACTCTCAACGCTTGGCATTTTTCATTCCATCGTTGAGTTCAGTGTTTACGGTGGTAAGGTTAGGTTTCGTGGTAGCGTTGTTCACACCTTAATGCGGCGTTATAAATCAGCGGTGAAACTAGTATGAGTAATCGATTTATTGAATGTAGTGTTCATGGAAAACAACAAGAAACATTTGTCTGTCAACATATTGTGCAATCACTCGAAGATAAAAAGGCAAGAGGTTTTTGGTGGTCTGAAACACCAGGAAATGAACGTTCTGATGCTTGGTGCTCAGAATGTGAGAGTAAGGTTAAAGACACGAATGGCGAATGGACTCCTGAGATCTTGGCTTTTGCAAAAGTTACACTTTTATGCGGGGCATGTTATGACCAAGCTAAATTAATCAACTTCCCTAAGCTAATAAATAAACCGTGGTGGAAGATTTGGTAAGTCATCAAGTTCAGACAAAATTTATAACAAGCAATTTAAGCAGACTGTCAACGCTTGGCATTTTCAACTCGGTTTAGCTTCAGTGATTTAGGTGTTAAATTTGAGTGTATAGGTTGCGTTGTCAGCTACTTAATTGGGCTACATGGACTCCCTCTTTTGTCAACAATAACTCCCGCTGACAACAGTGGATCGGACAGCAGCTCTACATTCGGTGTTTAATCGGATTCGTTCCGTCACCTTGATGATATTCGCTTGATGCCTGCCTCATTCGTTAAACAGTATTTATTACTTCCCAATTAAACAGGTTTAGGCATCTCGGTCTGGTCGTATTGTCATCATTTGCTATTGCTTTGACTCGGTGAGTGTTAACCGCTTACATAGTTAATCTTGTACTCTTTTCCTGTTGTTAATAATGCCCATATTATACGAGCGTTTTTTGCTGCTAGGGCGACAGCTGCTCGTTTATAACCTCGTCGTTCAACGAGTTGATTTAACCAAATACTGTTGCGATCGGTTTTCTCTTTACATCGTGCAATAACGGCTCTTGCGCCATGAATAAGTAGAGTGCGAATATGTTTTTCGCCTCTTTTGCTGATGCGACCAAGATGAACATGACCACCTGTTGAGTATTGTCTTGGCACCAACCCTATCCAAGCGGCAAATTGGCGGCTAGAGCCAAATTGTTTGGCGTCATTGACGGTCGCGACAATGGCACTTGCACTGTGTTCACCGACACCTGGAATATCCATGAGGGCTTTGGCTGAAGCCATCTCACGAACTAAAGCAGAGACTCTGCGATCATAGTGCAATACTTCTAGGTTAAGGTTTTGAATCTTGTTCGATAGATCTTGAAGTAGTTCTCGAGCGAGTATAGGCAAACCATTTTCTGCATCTTCAAGAACGCTACCAATGGTGTTTTGAGCCGAGTAGCGACCCTGCGGCATCACAATGCCAAATTCGGAAAGCAAACCTCTGAGTTGGTTAATGGTCGCTGTTCTTGTTTTAATTAGCCCCTGCCGAATACGATGCAGGCAAAGCATAGCTTGTTGCTCTTCACTTTTGATAGAGACAAATCGTGTTTTGGGTCTAGATACCGCTTCACAGATGGCCTCTGCGTCATTGGCATCATTCTTCTCATTTTGTCTATATGGAATAACGAATTTGGACGCCATAATTTTTGGGTTATGACCGAGTTTCAGTAGCTCTCTCGCCCAGTGGTGTGCGCCAGAGCACGCCTCCATACCGATGAGGCAGGGCGGTAACTTCGCGAATGTTTCTAAGAGTTTGTTTCTTTTGACAGTTTTGCGTAGGACGCACTTGCCATATGCATCAACGCCGTGAATACTGAACACATTCTTGGCGAGGTCAACGCCAATAGTTTGAATGGTGGACATAGTAACCTCCAGTTCTTCAGTGTGTACTTAGTAAGTATGGCACGCAGAGTGTCAGGTAGAGGGAGTCCATATCATTCGTTAAGCATCATAGGAAAATTATGACGAAAGAAAATAAAAGCTTAGTATTTTACTCATGGCAGAGTGATTTAGATAAAAAAACAAATCAAGGTGCCATTCGTGGCGCACTTAATAAAGCGTCAGCTGAATTGGGTCAAAATAACTATCATATAGTTATTGATGAAGCTACTAGTAATCAACCTGGAAGCCCCAATATTCCTGAAACAATCATGAGAAAGATTCAACAAAGCGATATCTTTGTTGCAGATGTGAGCTTTGTCGATTGTTCTTCAAATCCCAAACGATTATCTAATCCCAATGTTATCTTCGAACTCGGGTATGCTGTTGCGTATTTAGGTTGGGAACGCATCATCTTAGTATTTAACGAACACTATGGTTCAGTAAATGATTTACCATTCGACTTTGATAGACATAGAGCATTAGTTTATGAAGTAGCAGGAAAGGATGATAAAAATGGCATATCTAAACTGGATAAAACAATTACTGAAGCTTTGAAATTGATTATCGATAATAATCCAGAAAAAAGGTATCTCTCTGTCAATCAATCTGAAGAACAAGTTAAACGTAAGCGCGATTTAGTTAATTTTAAATGGCTTTTTTCTCAAGTTCACTTAGGAACTATTGATAATTTGCTGATGAATTTTCCTGATAAAATATCAAGCCGAAGTACGCATTTTTGGGAAGGCTATAACGCCGTTTACAATAGTAGCTATTTTCATTTATATGATAAAAATTTAGAGAATTTAGTAACTAACCTTTATACACAATGGCAATGTAGCTTGAGCTATTACCATTGTTACAATTCAGATCTTCAAGGTGACAGCACGTTTGATCATTCAAGCTATCAACCTAATCGCCAATCTGATTACGATAAGTTAGTAGTTATAGGTAAAGACTTTCAGAAAAGTCTAAATGAATTATTAGACTTCGTTCGTTACAATTACATTGAAATTGATGTTGAAGCTACAAGCAAACTGGCTTGGGTAGATTATTTAGGGTATCAATAGTGAATGATGCTTAACAAACGACTATGGCGTCAATGATTAGTTTTTGGCTGTATTTTCATCCCACATGGCGCCATCTCTCAGCATAGAGTTAAGGGTCACAACCATCTTTCGAACACACGCGATTATTGCGACTTTCTTAGGCTTTCCGGCAGCTAAAAGTCGAGCATAAGTCGCTTTGAATACGGGGTTACATTGCATGGCTGACATCATCGCCATGTATAAAACGGTTCGTACTTGCGCTCGACCGCCTTGGATTACGCGCTTACCTTTGTAGCGACCACTTTCACGTGTGATTGGAGCTACACCTATCAGTGATGCTGCTTGTTTATTCGTGATGTAGCCAAGTTCAGGTACGTTGCTAATTATTGATGCAGCGGCAATGTTTCCTATTCCTGGAACGCTCTGCAATATTGTGTTTTTAGCTTGGTATTCAGGGCTATCTTTAATGAGTTTAACGAGCTTTTCTTCTAACTTGGTGATTTGATTTTTTATCGTGGTTAGCACCGGTTTGATAGTCGGATGGAGAGAAGCGGGAAGTATCTGGATTCGGTTCTTTTCCATTGTTTGCATGGATAACAACTGGTTTCGGCGAATGACTAAGTCACTCATTAGGCGTATGTTTTTTGGCTTTATGACAGTAAGAACTGGTTTGATTGCTTCTCCATAGTGAGCGATCAACTCTGCATCTAAACGATCATTTTTGGCTCTGCGGCCAATAGCACCAGCGAATCGTTTTATGTGGACAGGGTTTGCTCTGACAATAGGTAGTTGAGCCTCTGCACATGCAAGAACAAAAGGCATTTCAAATCGGCCTGTTGCTTCAATAACTATACGCTCAGGATTATGACTTTTAATCGTTTTGAGTGCTTTCTTGATGCCTTTATCATTGTTCTCTACTGAGAAAAATAGATCTAGTGGCCTGATGTGGATGTCTAATTGTGTTTTTCCGGTATCAACTCCAACGTTGATGCTTTGATTGATTTTGGTATTCATAATAAGCTAACTCATGCTTGCATAATGCGGGTTCGAGACCCAGTCGACTATTCGAGGTTTATGCTTGAAGTCCTATGTAGCGTTCATGTTTGTTATCGGTCTCTCGATAGAGGAGCCAGCGTTTAAACGAACTGCTACATAGAAAGCTTTAGTTGCAGCTAAAGCCTGGGTCTCACATTACCCGATTGGAGTGCTTATTATCCATACAAAGCGTTTAAGACAGATTCCCAACGCTTGGCATTTTTCATTCCATCGTTGGGTATAGTGTTTACGGTGCAATGGTTTAGGTAAGGTGGTAGCGTTGCTCACTACTTAACGCGGCGTTAAGTTTCAAAAGTAAATTTATAATGTTGAGGTATTTTTAGAAGTGATGGGATTACAGTGGAAAGCATTAAATAAAGTATATCTGTCTACTATTACAGCTGTACTTTTTCTCTTTTTCTCGGCTAGCGCTTTTGCTAGTCAATACAAAATTTATACATTAGATAACCTCATCGAAGCTCCATTTCCAGGAGTGCCGGAAGATATAGGCATTATTAATAATGATGGGCAAAAATATCAGGGGTACAATTACGTAGATAATCAATCGGGGCTTTTGTTTACATCGACCTTACAGAAAAATAAGGTTGTGTACTCTTCAAAAACTATAGATAGAGCAATCGACAGCTTTATCAATGGATCTGCGATAGCCATGAATGGGAAAGTCGCGTTTAAAAGCTTAGGGGAAATTGCTGGTAATCGCGGGGCGTACTTTAAAATCACCATGACTTATCAAGGGGTCAAAATGCATAAGAGTGCTGCCGTCCTGTATGAGGGTGGTCATTTTTATACGTGGTCTGTAATAGGTCAAGATGACGTTTTAGTTACATCTACATTTAACAAATACGTAAAGTATTTTAAGATGGTAAGTAATTGAAAATAAAACTTAACAAGCTGTTTAAGAGTGATTCGCAACGTTTGGCATTTTCGCTATGCGTTGCGTTTAGTGTTTAAGGTGGTATGCGGGAGCTTCGTCGGTGTTGCGTTGCTCACACCTTAACAGGGCGTTATGACAATAAGGTGTATAGTTTCAATTTCCTTGTTAGAATGAATTTTCCTTATTTTTCAGTTTATTGGAGCATGTGTTGGTCAAGGGTTATACAATTGAGCGCGTTGTAAGGTTATTTGGGATAGTTTGTGTGTCCTTTTTCGTTGTGGAACTTCTGCCTTTATTTCGTGGTGCGAAGGAGTTGGTTGTATTATACCCAATGTTCGAAGAGTATGATCTTAATTGGTTGATTGGCAAAGAATGGGTTCTACTTGGTTTATTATCTGGCCTGCTCTCTGTAATTTTTTGGCATGTACTATTCTTTTCAGTCATTAGCGGTCGTAACTGGTTTATGGGGATAATTGAACGAAGAGTTTTAATAAAGTCCTATGATTATTTTTGGTATATAGGGAGCTTTATATCTGTTCTACTTTCATTGAACGTGCTAAATGTAGGAAACTTGGTCTCTGTGGAAGACAATCTACAAAGTGAGATACGAAAATTTGATGAAGTGTTGAGCAATACAAGTAAAGCAATGTCTTCTCTTTGCTCTAAAGAAGAAATCGTAAACTCAAACAATAGTAAAGATAATATAAGTACCGTAGTCTGTAATTCAAGTGATTTTAGTTTGTCCCAGTTGGAAGTATGTAATGATTTTGATTCTGAGATTAATGACTTAGTCAATTTCAATGAAGATAATAGAAAGAAAATAGCTAAAAGTTTATCTACAACAATATATGTTCATTGTGAGACTTTGAGTAAGTTGGAGATTTCAAAAGTTCGACTTAACGATATTAGACAAAAAATTAGAAGTGAAAGTGCTTCTATTTTCAATAAGTTGTTTTGGACCTTTTTCCTTCCGGTCATTATCGGGTTTAGGGTGGTTAAAACAACAATCGAATTTGCCGATGAGAGAAGGAAGATTATTGCTGATAGTGAGGTTCGCCAAAAAATTGATGTTGATGAATATTCCTTAAAGTACATTTACCCTAGCGTTTATAGTTCGAAGTGAGGTTTGACCGAGATTGTCATAACAAACTGTTTAAGAGTGATTCGCAACGCGTGGCATTTTTACTATGCGTTGGTTTTCGCGATTAAGGTCGTATGAGGGAGCTTCGGTATAGCGTTGCTCACACCTTAACAGGGCGTTATATGCCTTATCAAGTATGGAGAATATATGGACTTACTAGTTGAACAAGAAATTGAACTTCATCAGTACGACGTCCGACATAACCAACTCGATAGAGAACGTTTGATTCACCCGCAATTTTCAGAAGTTGGTAAATCTGGGAATAGCTATGACTATTCTTCTATCGTTAAAATGATGGAAACTGAAGAACCTTCAAATACTCGTGTTCATTCGCAAAGCTATGAATGTATTCAACTTGAACCATCTGTCCAACTGTTAAAGTATGAGTCAGCTATTGTCGACAAATCAGGTGAAGTCAGTGACTACGCAAAACGTTGTTCTATTTGGGTTTTTACAGGTACATCTTGGCAATTAAAGTATCACCAAGGCACGCCATGTTCGCCTTTTAAATTTGAACAAATCTAAGCTTTGGAGAACTGACATATAACAAATTGTTCAACTGGATTCAAAAACGTTCGGCATTTTTGTAATGGTCAGCTTTTGTGGTTAAGGTGGTCATAAAAAGTTTGGTGCCAGGGTTTTCTCACCAATTAACAAGGTGTTAGGGCACAAAGGAAAGGCTATGAGTTTAGAAGTATTAGAGTCTGTTTTGTTGGTAGTAGGTACTGTTGCTGCATGTATTGCTGCAGTGCCAGTGATCAAGTCTTGGGTTCCTACAAAATTAACTAGAGAAGAACGAGCAATTTTAAAGTTAGCTTTAAGCAATCCTACATTTAAAGGAATCTTAGAATACAACTTAGAGCCTGAATCTATAGTTAAGAGTCCATATAAGCACGATGAAACAATAGGTGTCAGCGCGGAAATACTGGAATTAAGAGAAAAACAATTACTCCAAGTCCTTGAAGGTAATTTTGGGCAACCAGCAGGCTCTGTATGGTTTCAATTAACTGCTAAAGGCTACGCTGTAGCTAAGCGTCTATCTTGAGAATTCTGCCCTAACAAACGACTATGGCGTCAATGATTAGTTTTTGGCTGTATTTTCATCCCACATGGCGCCATCTCTCAGCATAGAGTTAAGGGTCACAACCATCTTTCGAACACACGCGATTATTGCGACTTTCTTAGGCTTTCCGGCAGCTAAAAGTCGAGCATAAGTCGCTTTGAATACGGGGTTACATTGCATGGCTGACATCATCGCCATGTATAAAACGGTTCGTACTTGCGCTCGACCGCCTTGGATTACGCGCTTACCTTTGTAGCGACCACTTTCACGTGTGATTGGAGCTACACCTATCAGTGATGCTGCTTGTTTATTCGTGATGTAGCCAAGTTCAGGTACGTTGCTAATTATTGATGCAGCGGCAATGTTTCCTATTCCTGGAACGCTCTGCAATATTGTGTTTTTAGCTTGGTATTCAGGGCTATCTTTAATGAGTTTAACGAGCTTTTCTTCTAACTTGGTGATTTGATTTTTTATCGTGGTTAGCACCGGTTTGATAGTCGGATGGAGAGAAGCGGGAAGTATCTGGATTCGGTTCTTTTCCATTGTTTGCATGGATAACAACTGGTTTCGGCGAATGACTAAGTCACTCATTAGGCGTATGTTTTTTGGCTTTATGACAGTAAGAACTGGTTTGATTGCTTCTCCATAGTGAGCGATCAACTCTGCATCTAAACGATCATTTTTGGCTCTGCGGCCAATAGCACCAGCGAATCGTTTTATGTGGACAGGGTTTGCTCTGACAATAGGTAGTTGAGCCTCTGCACATGCAAGAACAAAAGGCATTTCAAATCGGCCTGTTGCTTCAATAACTATACGCTCAGGATTATGACTTTTAATCGTTTTGAGTGCTTTCTTGATGCCTTTATCATTGTTCTCTACTGAGAAAAATAGATCTAGTGGCCTGATGTGGATGTCTAATTGTGTTTTTCCGGTATCAACTCCAACGTTGATGCTTTGATTGATTTTGGTATTCATAATAAGCTAACTCATGCTTGCATAATGCGGGTTCGAGACCCAGTCGACTATTCGAGGTTTATGCTTGAAGTCCTATGTAGCGTTCATGTTTGTTATCGGTCTCTCGATAGAGGAGCCAGCGTTTAAACGAACTGCTACATAGAAAGCTTTAGTTGCAGCTAAAGCCTGGGTCTCACATTACCCGATTGGAGTGCTTATTATCCATACAAGCATTTAAGAGTGATTCTGCAACGCGTGGCATTTTCACTATGCGTTGGTTTTAGTGTTTAAGGTGTGGTATGCGGCGGCATCGGTATTGCGTTGCTCACCTCTTAACGGGGTGTTATGCTGTTACCGATGCGTAGAGGATTAAATGACTCGTGAAATTACAGTAAGAGGGTTTGTGACTTGGGCTCTTCTCGTTCTAGTGTATTTTATTTTTGCAGTGCTAAACACGCACGGTGAGCTTGTTTATTCAGAGACTAAGGTTCGATTTCTTGGTGAAGATCAACCTAGGTTTGGTGGCTTATATGCCTATTTTAAGTTGGCGGATGGTACTCGTTTGGAAGCGATAATCGGACGTGAAACTAGTGCGAAATTCAAGTATAGAAAGCAATGGGACGGAAGAGTATGTGATGTTGTTTATTACAGAAATGAAAGCTTGGTCTTTAATGAAACCCACACATTAGAATCTATGAAGTGTGAAGGTATTGATGTATACAACAAAAATGAACAACCCCGCTGATGAAACAGCATAACAAGAGCATTTAAGATTGATTCTGGGATCTGTATATCTAAGACTGGACTTCGTTTTTACAGCATTCTGATATATTTTGGTTATTAGTGTCGCTCACGCCTTTTATGTATTCTAATTGGAAAATCGTTTGTTAAACCAGGAGTGAAGAGTCGCAACTGTTTTGACTCGACGGCTTTGGTATTTGATTGATTATGTCATAACATGATGTTATGACTCTGCGCACATAGTTTGTTGTGAATCCCAAATTGCTTGTAAGAATTAGCTTACTGATTGTATGTGTGCATGCTTACTTATAGCCTAATGCTTTAGTGCTAAAATGAACGGAGTCAGCATGGCAAATATAAGTAAATTCTTGAATCAACAACTAAGGGCCGATGAAAGTGTCAGCTTCATTGCCTCTATATCTAAAAAACCTTTGTTAGCATATTTTATACTAACAGTAGCGCTTTGCTATTTGGTTAGTTTAATAGGCAACTTTGGCTACATACTTATGGCATTTATAGTGCTGGCGATGTTGTTTCAATGTGTCATATATGTTGTCTATTCTATTTCTTCAGAGTTTGTGGTCACAAGCCAAAGGGTTATCGGTAAAACAGGGCTAATATCGAGAAACACCTTTGAAATACCGCTAGAGCAAGGCGAAGGCTTGCTTGTAAGACAATCACTATTTGGAAGGATTTTTGGCTATGGGAGTATAGCTTCTTCTGGTACTGGAACAACAACGGTAGCAATGCTTTATTTAGAAGATCCTTTTTCGGTTCGTAAGCAAATATTAGATGCAAAATCTCTAGTTTTAGATATCACAAGCTCCAAAGAAGTGGCTCAATAGAGCAAAGGCATAACAAACCGCTTCAATACGTGTGCCATTTTCGCTTCGCTACAATTTGGCACACATATACTCACCTATAAATCTGGCGTGATGCTTTTTAGGATAGGATTATAGAATGAACGAAGTTTTACACCCTAAATAACAATCGACCTATTAGTTTTTCTGATTATGTTACATTAGCAGCAGAGGAAGGATATCAATTACCCAACAATTGGCTAGGCGGCCGATGTCCAGTTTGTAAAAGAAGAATGAATGTTAGAAGTGGGCATAAAAAAGATGATGGCCACTTTTATCACATTGATAGTGATTTTTGCCCAACCAAAGATCCTTCTGCAAGACCATACATATCAAGAACACCAACTCAAGCAGATCCTATTGCTGAAGCTAGAAATAAAAAGTTCGCCAGTGAAAATATAGACAAAATCTGGGGGCGGTTAAATGAAATAGTTCCTTTCCTTGATTTTAAAGAGTTCATTCTAATACTCGATCAAGCTAAAAAACTTAGAGTGTACGCGTGTGCGAATCTAGAGCCGAACTTATTACCCTACATTTATGCAACTTTGATTAATTTTCTTTCTAGTAAAAGTAAAGATAAGAACAGAAGACTTAAATTTTGTTTTTTCTTTGAGTCAGCGATTCAGCAATTTGATGAATTATGGGTAGATAGAGGTGAAAATAGTCAGTTCACGAGAGTTTCATATAAAGGTAGAGACACTAAAAAAGTGACGATCTTCGAGATGGAAAAAGATTATTTAAGTAAAGAATATTACCCATTGTCCGAAGGTAGAAAGAAATGGGCATCAGGTAAACTCTAGGGTCAACACTCTTTTTAAGAGTGATTCACAACACTAGATATTTTTTTACTATGCGCTGTGTTGTTGTGTTTAAGGTGGTACACAGCAGCTTTGGAATTGCGTTGTTTACACCTCAACCGTGCTTTATGTTTTTACGGATAATAGAGATAATTATGGACTATGTTACTTTCGTAGTAGTTGTTATTTTTGCTTTGATTCCAGTTGTTTATGTAGGCTTTAATCTTTGGGGGTTATATAAGTCATTTCCTAAGGTGAAAGCGGTTTGGAGTAGACTAGCTAGATTTGAGCAACACTTGTTTTTAATGGGATTAATGTTGTTTTTGCCAATACCATTGATAAAGAACTCAGAGTTTAAGGATGTTTACGTTTTTGAACTCTTCATCGAGGCTTTTCCAGCAATGGCCGGTGGTATGTTTGTCGCAGGTTTGATTGCATATGTTAGGAAACTACATGCTTATGAGGCTGAGCAACAGGTGTCTAAAATAACTACACCAGTTCCAGACCAAATATAGCAACTCTTTATGGTGTCATGTTCTACCCTAAAAAGTAACACTATATGGAGGTTGGTATGAATATCAAAGAGTCTGATTGGAAAACCTTTTGCGAAATAAAGAGTGAAGCAGCGAAAGTGTTTTGTGCTCGTCAACTAGATGAAGCCATCAAAACGATTACTGATGAATCAGAACCTGTAGGGGAAAGGTTCAACTTTATGTGTCAGCACTCCAAAGAATCTCAAAAGCAAATGAAGTTGATTTTTGATGGCCATTCTCGAAGCCGAGCATTTATCCAGCTCATGCAGATGTGTTCGGAAGGTTTGGTTGATCCGAAACAATTTGAACGCTTTTCAGAGGAACTCAAAAAAGACATTACGAGTATTCTAGAAAGAAGAGCCTAAGGAAAGTTAGCTAATCAGGCCGCTTCTTTTTCATAGCTGCAACCATCTCAATATTACTCCTTTTTATTCGCGAATTCGGATATCCGCTACAATTTTGCTTCGGCAACCTCACTTTTACGAGTTTATTATACGAGTTGTAGTGAAAATCTTAGAGTTACTCGTTTTTTTCTCCTTCAAAACGCCGTTGATTTTCAAGAAATAGCACTAGAATCTGGATTGAGATTTCTTCCAAAAAAGTGTCACCTAGAGTGCATGAGGGTGGGGGTTGCGGGAGTTTATGCTTGTGATGCGACCAGAGCCCCACCATCACAAATTCTTGGACCCAAATTCTTCAATATTTTTGGTTTGTATAGACGTCCTATTAATTATTCGGATTCCGAATCCGTGATTTTTGGTCAGGGAAGTCGAGTGTTATGTTTTGAAAGTGAGTGTGCGGATCAGTGATTGCCTATAGGTCTTTAAAGTTCTCAATACTGAACTATTAGGTTTACTTGCTGGTGGGTAGTTCAGGCATGTTATGTCATTAAATGAGAGTTGAAGGATTAGGTTGGAAGGTGGTGTTAAGAATGAACGAAAGGCTAGAAGTGTTTTCTTGATCGCCTTTCAGTGTTGTTTGATTAGCCTGGAGTGTATTACGTGGTGGTAACGTCTTGTCCAATACACAGGAATGTAATTAGGCGGCTCTCAGCGATTTTTAGTTATGCCAAAGGAGTCGTCCCATTATTGATGACGATATTCGTTTTTAAGTGCGTACAAGGCCATACAAGTAACATTCTAGATGCTAGTCGGTTTTGTCTTTTTGTTTGAGTAGTATGTTGAACCTAGCGAAAAAGCGGTCTAGTCTTACTGTTAGAAAAACTACTGTATAAGTCCACCCTTAATCCACCCTTAATCCACCCAAGCAAGACTGGGATAAAGTGGGGAAGAGGACAGTTGATTAGTTTCAATGTATTGCGCGAGATTTACGACGTTTTTGAGGGCTCAAAAACGGTGAAACCCCGATGTTGGTAGCATCGGGGTTTCGAATTTCTAGATTTCTCGACTGGTAAGATCGATTATCTTTTCTATGCAGAAGGCTGGATTAATCCAATCTTATTCCTTGGTAGGGAATTAGATACGGATGAAGTCCATGTGCTCAACTTTTGGCTTGAACGCGTGACGTTGAACGTCTTGTGGCTTAACCTTAACTTCTGCGCCGTCAACCACTAGAGTGATTGCTTCGTAGAATTCAGGCTTATCCATTTGGTTGATCACTTCAGCGTGAACAAGTTCGATAGCTACAGCTTCAGCTTCGCCACCGTAGATTACAGCTGGGAATTTACCAGCGTGACGTAGGCGGCGGCTCGCACCTTTACCTAGTTCAGTACGTACTACTGCTTCAAATTTCATAGTTTTACTCTCAAATTAGTAAAAATTAACTTCACACCTCAATGCGACCTTGAGTGTGTGGTAATGCTTAGGCATAAACGAGTTCATGCTTAAGCGAGCGCGGATACTAACATCACATTCCAATCTGAGCAAGTCAGAAGCCCCACTCAAAGTGAATTTCCTTCGATAATGGGTTCGTTTGGAGATAAAACGTTCGCTAACGCTTGTTTAGCGTATTTTAACCCCTTTTACATCACCATTCTTATCTATTTATATCACCGCTAAATCATCAAGTTAATGAACGGAAAATGAATGTTTGCCTAAGACTTGGTTAAGGCTTGGTTCGTTAATCTTAGTGTTAATTAAACAGCAGAATGAATAGGTGAAAATATGGAACCGGTAAGTATTGTCGTAATTACGCTAAACGAAGAAAAACGCATTAGTCGCTTAATGGAAGAGTTGAGTGTGCAAACCCACCAAGAGTTTGAAGTGATTGTTGTCGACTCAAACAGTGAAGACAACACAAGAGAAGTGGCACAAGCTTATGAAAACGCGTTGCCAAAATTAACGGTTCATCATATGGAAAACCGTGGTGTGAGCCTTGGCCGAAACACAGGTGCTTCATTGGCGCAATACAACAGAATCCTTTTCTTAGATGCTGATGTGAGCTTGCCTCGAAACTTTCTTGCGAAAGCGCTTTATGAACTAGAAGAGAAGAAACTTGAAGTTGCGGGTGTTTACATGAGTTCGAAAGGTTTGCCGCTTGTACATAAGTTTGGTTACGGGCTATTTAACGCAGGCTTGTTTACTACCCAGTTTTTTTTCCCGACGGCGATTGGCGCATGTATTTTCTCGACGAAACGAGCGCATGATGAGATCGGTGGTTTCGATGAAGAGATCGTACTGTGTGAAGATTGTGACTACGTAAAACGTGCGAGCAAAACATGGCGATTTAGATTCCTAAATATGACTTTTGGTTTTGACCCACGTCGCTTAGACCAAGATGGCGTTGTGAAGACAGGCTCAACTTACCTTAAAGCCAACGTAAGACGCTTTTTTAGAGGTGAAATGCGTAACAACGAGATGAACTACAAGTTTGGTCACTATAAAGAACAGTAAGCATTGAGGTTGTTATGTTTGATGGACTAGGGCTATTTTTGGGGGCATTGGGTGATGCTCTCATTGGCCCAAACCTATTTGTACCGGGAGAGCCCTTTTTTATCGCGGCGGGCTTTCAGCTGTATTCAGGTGCATGGACGGCTTTGGTACTGGTGATGTTAGGTGGTTTGCTTGGTGACCAACTCAGTTATTTTATTGGTTATAAATACGGTGCTAAGGCGCAACGGAGGCTCATTAAGTTTCGTCCTAAAACCAAAAGGTTAATTGCGCGTTGCCGTTGTCTGGTTGCTCGCAAAGGCACATACATCATTCTTTTTGCTCGTTTATTAGGGCCTATCGCTTGGGTTGTGCCATTTATAGCGGGTTCGCATCGTGTACCTTGGCGCAATTTCAGTGTGTTGGCGTTTATCGGCTTGGCTCTTGGTGGTGGACAGTTCATTGCTTGGGGGATGTTACTGGCGCACGGCGTTGAAAATTTTCCGTGGCTTAATAGCTTTAAGATATTTATCTCTGAGCATAATAGTTTGATCGTCGGGGTATTCGCGGTATTGGTTTTTACCATTATTGGCTATCGAATGAAGTGGCGACGCTTGGTACTTAAGTCGAGTGCGCTGTTGTTGGCGTGGGTATTGTTTGCGAACTACGCTCACTTTTTTTGGAAAGCGGACGACTTTCAGAATCAACAAGAGACGGCTCAAATAAACAAAGTAGACTGGAACTCGGTTACCTATAAAGCATTCCCAGGGAAATCGTCATTCTATTCAGCGCAAGCGATCAACGTAATTTATGTTGGAGCAACCCCAAGAGATTTAATGAAGCAATTAGGCTGGATAGAGAATCAAACCTTCTCTCGAAATGAGATTGAATGGGCTGGCTATCTCGCATTACTTAGAGACAAAACACCACCTGTGTCTGATTTGTATTGGCGAGACAAGCCACAAGATATGGCGTTTCAATTGCCGGGTAATCTGATGAAGCGCAGCCATATTCGCTGGTGGCGCGCTGGTGTTGACACTAAAACTAACCAGCCTCAGTGGTTAGGTGCAATTAGCTATGATGATGGCCTTAAAGTCACGCCTTATTCAGGCATTGTAACCGTACTTCATAACATTAACCCTAATGTTGATGAAGAGCGAGATAGGCTCGCTAATCAGATACGAACGTCACTACCAGACATCGAACTAGATAAGTACCCATTAGCAACGGTGGAAGTGATCAATGAGGATCATGACTATTATACAGATGGTCGGGTATTAATGATTGGAGCGACAACCCTTAGTGATAGTTCACAAGCTTTAGATGTCGCGGTGAACGATGTCCAGAGTGATATATAAGGTCGAATCAACGAAACCTTTCTTCGTAGTTCTTTGTTTTTTTTAGATATCAACAAACTCAAGCCTTGTTTGAACCCTCATCAAACAAGGCTTTGCTATGTCTGCTTGCCATGTTTATCCAAACATCACCTTCTCTTACGCCATGCTTAGGTTATAACTTGTTCTATTTTGACTATGCTCATTAAGGGCGAGTAAGCGGCGAAAGCTAAGGACAACGTTATGCAAATGAATCCGGTTGGTTGGTTTGAAATTTATGTTGATGATATGTCGAGAGCAAAAGCTTTCTACGAATCAGTATTTAAAGTGACGCTGGAAAAGTTGAACAATGAAACAGGAATCGATGTTGAGATGTGGGTATTCCCTTGCGAGATGGAGAGTTATGGTGCAACTGGTGCTTTATGTAAGATGTCCGATGTAAAAGCGGGAGGCAACAGCACCATGGTTTATTTCTCTTGTGAAGACTGTGCGGCAGAAGCAAGTTTGGCCGCGGCCAATGGCGGCTCTTTACAAGTGCCCAAAATGGACATTGGTGAGCATGGTTTTATTAGTGTAGTTAGCGACACAGAAGGCAATATTATTGGGTTGCATTCGATGAACTAACTCTACTTGAGTGAGACCCATGTAAGGCCAAATCAGGAGTTTGCGTGTTATATGCAAACTCCTGATCTTTATCGAAGGGCTAATGAGGATATGAATCCCTTGGTTTAAGAAGCCTGAGACACTTTTAGAACAAGAGAGGCTTTTAAGCCGCCCATTGAGCTTTTACTGAGCGTTAAGCTGCCACGGTAGCTGTGTGCCATTTCATTTACGATGTTAAGCCCCAAGCCTGTTCCTGGTGTGGTTTCATCAAGTCGAACGCCACGTTTGGTTACTTGCTCAAGTTTCTCTTCTGGAATGCCTTGGCCATCATCTTCAATCACCAATTCAATGTTGCCATCGTCGAGTTCATTTGAATGGACACGAATAATGCTGCTTGCCCATTTGTAACTGTTCTCGAGTAGGTTACCGACCATTTCATCAAGGTCGGTTTTTTCTACCGCCACTTCAATCTCAGAGTCTAGCTCATTAATCATGGTGACTTCATTGGCAGCGTAAACTTTATCAAACGCCATTGAGATAGCTTCGACACGCTCACAAGGTGAAGATTTCACTGAAAGAATATTCATTGCACCAGCCATGCGCGCTCGACCAAGGTGATAGTCTATTTGGTTTTGAATCTGATGAATGGGCTGTTGTAACAGCGCCTTGTCATCCTCTGGAAGTCGCTCTATCTCATTTTTCAGAACCGATAGTGGCGTCTTTAACGCGTGAGATAGGTTTCCAGCGTGGTTACGAGCTCGTTCCAATAACTCTTGATAGTGGAAGAGCAGGGCATTGAGATCAGAGACTAATGGAGAAACCTCTTTTGGATAGTTATCGCTTAACCCTTGTTGCTCGCCGTTTCTTAACATCACCAGTTCGCGTTGCATCTTGTTGAGCGGTAATAGTGACCAACTCACTTGAATACCGATCAACATAAGCACGCCAACAAACAACAACATTAGAATCAGCCAGACTTGGCCGGTCAGTTCGGTTAGTGTGGATTCTAGCGGATCTTCATCAATACCAATGGTGATCGTGACAGGATCGCTTAATTCAGGCAGGTAGATATCTTGCTCGATATAAATCAGCTTTTCTTTCTCAGGCCCTTTCACCAATGTGTGAATTGGTGAACGCTTTATGGTGAGGTCTTTATCCCATAGCGAGCGAGATCGAATGATCTGATCTTGGGTCGCGGCGCGCCAATAAATACCACTGTAGGGCTGGTTAAACCTAGGATCAGACAGACGCTCTGCCATGATCAGGTTACCACTGTCATTGGTTTCGATATTGGCGGTTAACTCATCCATGGTTAAGCCAAGCTGCTGCTTCATGTCATCGACGAGGTAATCGTTAACCAGTTTCGGTATCCCGACACCTGCCGCTAATATCATCGCACCTAGCCAAAAAGCCGCAGCAAGGAGCAAGCGGCTTTTTAGACTGATGTTTTTAAGTGTTCGTTTTTTTAGATTCATGCATTTCCAGCCTGCCTTTGCTCATCGTGACTTATCGTGTTGCGATGATCAGAACAGGCTGTCCACTTAATTGAGGAGTGTGCTTGATTTGTGATGCGCCAAATTGACCGCTACGCTATTCAGCATTCAGTTGGTAGCCAAGGCCGCGCACGGTTTTGATGATCTTTGGTGCAATTTTCTTACGAATACGACCAATAAAAACCTCAACTGTGTTTGAGTCGCGGTCGAAATCTTGTTTGTAGATGTGTTCAACCAGTTCTGTGCGCGAGATAACCTTATTTTGGTTATGCATGAAATACGCGACAACTTTATATTCCAGTGCCGTTAGGCTTACTGCTTGGCCTTGCCACAACACTTTAGAACTGCGTGTGTCTAGGCTTAGGTCGCCGATTTGAAGTATAGGTGCAGCACTGCCTGACGCTCGGCGTAGTTGAGCGCGAATACGAGCAATCAACTCAACCATTTCGAACGGTTTAGTCAGGTAATCATCTGCGCCTGCATTTAAACCCTCTACACGTTGAGTTAGTGTGTCACGAGCACTTAAGATAATCACTGGCGTGTTGATGTTTTCGTCTCTAATGCCTTTTAATACCGTTAAGCCGTCAAGCTTAGGTAAACCTAAATCGAGGACAATCGCGTCCCACTCTTCTGACGTTGCACGGTAGAGTGCGTCAATACCATCTTGAGAAAGTTCTGGAACCCAATCTGCTCCCTCAAGGGTTTCTAGAATTTGTTGGCCCAAGCGAGGCTCGTCTTCAACGACTAAAATTTTCATAATTGTTCTTCTTAATTCTTGTGGTGGCTGTTCGTCGTGCTTAACTATTCGTCGTGCTTAACTATTCGTTGTGCTTAATTAGTCGCCGTGCTTAATTGCGTCTTTAAAGTTGCGGCCTTCAATCTTTAGCATGTCCAACGTTTCGGCGTTATATTCAACTTTGATGATGTTATTTTGGAAGTTAATTTTTAGCTCATACACCCAAATGTCATCATCTTCTTCTAGTTCGACTTTAATGATTCGGCCATGAAGATCGTTTTCTACCGCAGCATACATTTCTGAGAAAGGGCGAATATAACCTTCTCGAACCGCTTCATAGACTTCGTCTTGATCTTCTTCGAATTCGATACGGGTTCCTGCTTTGTGAACGTCTTGTACTAGGTCGTGACCATTATGATGTGAGTCAGCCCATGCGCCAGAAGAAACAAATAAGCTTAAGCTTATAGAAAACAAAGAAATCATAGCTTTACTAAACATAGCGAATCCTAGAGAAGGTTGATAGCGTTCAGTATAAAAAAGTAATTCTGAACAGAAAGTGAACCTGATTAATAATGAGAATTTGATACCGAAAAACTTAACGCTTAAATGGCGAATGCTTTAATACGCCAGACTAACCGGCAAGTGTTAAGAACGTAAGACTTACCTTTATTCTTAACCTTAACGCTGCTGGAGTTCGTCTTCGAATATCTTGTCTCTCATTTTCCAAAAACGTCCAACTTTACGTGCAATAACGAATTGAGGTGGGCGGAATCTGTGTTGGTGAGCAACCACTTTAGTTGGTGAGGACTCTTCAAAAGGACGATGTCTGTCCGCAAGGTGAGGGCGAACGAACTGGTCTTTGAAATTTTGCTTTTGTTTCTTGGTGGTTAATGACCAAAACTCATGTACTTGCGCTTGGTTTTCACCACGGTAAGTGACTTTAAGTTGTGATTTACCTTTGTCGTCTTTAAGTACGTTGAGGTCCATTTCTAAACACTCAAACACCAACGCATCTTTGAGGTTTAACGCTTCCTTAAGCTTTTTGTCTGGGTCGACTAAGGTTGCATCGCACTCATGACAAATACGTGCGGCAATGTCGTTGTCCGCACCACACTCACCACAATATTTTGCACGGAAACGATAATTACAGTGTTCGCGTTCGCCCGTGTCTTCATCGGTAAAGTAGCCTTGGCATTTACGACCAAAGTGTTCAAGCAGGAAACCATTGCTGTCTAGTTTGCCCCAGAAGTTGTTATTGAAGCCGCACGCCGGGCAAGGGATGGTGATGATTTCACTGTCTGAATCGGGTTTAGGGTCGCCGACCTCAGGTTGGTAAAGGTCGTAACTGTTGCCCGCATAGTCGAGCACCAAACACTCTTTTTTACCCGGAGATAGGCGTAAGCCACGGCCAACGATTTGTTGATACAAACTGATGGATTCTGTTGGGCGTAAAATCGCGATTAAATCGACATGTGGTGCATCAAAACCTGTGGTTAAAACCGATACGTTGACCAAGAATTTGATTTTACGTTCTTTGAAGTCGTTGATGATTTGGTCACGTTCGAGTGTTGGCGTATCACCAATCACAATCGCGGCTTCCCCTTCTGGCAATAAGCCGAGGATCTCTTGCGCGTGTCGAACGGTGGCTGCAAACACCATGATGCCAAGTTTGTCTTGGGCTAGGTGAATGATCTGATCGACAATCTGCGGGGTCGCTCGTTTCGATTGTTCGATAACCATGTCGAGTTCTGCTTCTTTGTAGCGACCAGTGCTTGCGGGCTTTAACTGCGAAAAGTCATAGCTCAACACGGGCGCATCGATCATGCGTGCTGGTGTGAGAAAGCCTTCGTCCAACAAGTAGCGAATCGGCAGTTCGAAAATACAGTCTCTGAAAAAACGAGGTTCTTCAGAGCGAACTTGACCACGTGTGTGGTATTGGTAAAGCCACCCCATACCAAGACGATATGGGGTAGCCGTTAATCCAAGCACCTTGATGCCAGAATTATTCTCGCGTAAGTGAGTGATGACCTTCTGATAGCTACTGGTCTTTTCATCGGGAACACGGTGGCATTCGTCGATAACCAACAACGAAAATTGGTTAGAGAATGAATCGAGATTTCGAACTACCGATTGAACCGAAGCAAACACGACTTGTTGGTCGGTCTCTTTACGTCCTAAACCCGCAGAGAAAATCGAGCCTTTCAGCCCGTAACCTTCATACTTTTCATGGTTCTGTTCAACCAACTCTTTTACGTGAGCAAGTACCAACACTCGACCTTTCGCAAGCCTTGCCAACTCTGCAATCACAAGGCTTTTCCCTGCACCTGTCGGAAGCACGAGCACAGCCGGAGTTTGGTTTTTTCTGAAGTAATGAATCACTGATTTTACAGAATCAGCTTGGTACGGGCGGAGTGTATACATATCGCGTCTTGTAAGAAGGAAAACAAATAGTGTGAAATAGCTCAACTAATTGAGCAAAGGTGACTATAATACCCGACTTAGATTAGTTGAGGTATTCATGCGTTTAGATAAATTTCTGTGCGATGCATTAGGCGTCACTCGAAGAGAAGCAACACACTTATTAAAATCCAAGGCAGTGACAGTAAATGATGTCATTCAAAAAAGCGGTTCACTCAAGGTAACTGAAGAGTGCGTTGTGGAATGGCAAGGCAATGAACTGAATGTTCACGGCCCACGTTACATCATGCTGTATAAGCCAGAAGGCTTTGTTTGTTCGCATGAAGATGGCGCAAATCGTATCGCGTTTGAATTACTTGATGAAATCAAAATGGACAAGCTGCACTTTGCTGGCCGTCTAGATATTGATACAACAGGTCTTGTGTTGATTACCGACGATGGTAAGTGGTCTCACCGTATCACTTCGCCAAAGCACAAGTGCGAGAAGACGTACCGTGTGTGGCTGGTTGAACCTGTTGAAGATGATTACGTTGAAAAATTCAAAGAGGGCATCCAGCTTAAGAGTGAAGATGGCCTAACGCTTCCGGCACACTTAGATGTTCGTGCAGAGCGTGAAGTGTTGCTAACGATTCACGAAGGCAAATACCACCAAGTTAAACGTATGTTTGCAGCACTTGGTAACAAGGTAGAAGCACTGCACCGTGAACGTATTGGCGAAATTGAGATGGACGAGTCTTTAGAATTAGGTGAATACCGTTACCTAACTCAAGAAGAAGTCGATTCAATCTGGAAGTAGTCCTTAGCTAGAAGTTGCTCTTGAGAAGAAATTGTTCTTAGCAAGAAACAACTTTTGCTGGAAATAGCCCTTTCGTTGTAAAGCCGACCATGGATAGCGTCGGCTGATGATGTTGACTGGTACTAGGAAAGTCTCAGCCAATCTTTTGACTTGCGTGTTCACGTAAGTCCCTAGCTCTATCAGTTGAACATTCGGAGAACCATGCAAACATCAACCTCACAGAGCCCAAGCTCCCAACCAGAAACACCTCAATTAGGCTTAATGCTGTTTTTGATTCTAGGTGCGATTGGTGCACTTACTCCGCTAGCCATTGATATGTATCTGCCAGCGATGCCGACCATTGCCAAAGATCTTGGTGTGACGGCGGGTGAGGTACAAATCACGTTAACAGCCTATACCGCAGGTTTCGCGCTGGGACAGCTGCTGCATGGCCCATTGGCCGATAGCTACGGTCGTAAGCCGGTATTGCTTATAGGTGTGTTCTTGTTTGCTATCGCGTCTATGGTGAGCGCGACAACACACGGTATAGAAGCGCTGACTTACATCCGTACCGCGCAAGGTTTTGCTGGTGCTGCCGCCGCCGTTATTATTCAAGCAGTGGTAAGAGACATGTTCGATCGTGAAGATTTCGCAAGAACCATGTCTTTCGTTACTTTGGTGATGACAGTTGCGCCATTGGTTGCTCCGATGATTGGTGGTTACTTAGCGTTGTGGTTCGGCTGGCGCTCAATTTTCTGGGTCCTTGCTATTTTTGCAGTGATCGTGATTCTAGCGGTATCGATGAAGATCCCAGAAACGCTTCCTGCAGAAAACCGACAACCACTGCGCTTTAAAACGACGATTCGTAACTACGCTCGACTGTGTAAGAACCCAACTGCGATGGGCCTGATTTTCTCTGGTGCATTCTCTTTTTCAGGGATGTTTGCGTTCTTAACGGCAGGTTCATTCGTATACATTGATATCTATGGCGTTCGCCCTGATCTGTTTGGCTATCTGTTCGGTTTGAATATTGTTGCTATGATCTTGATGACGAGCATCAACGGTCGAATCGTTAAGAAAGTGGGCTCTCACGCTATGCTCAGAGTCGGCTTGAGCATTCAACTGTTTGCGGGCTTAGGTTTGTTAGTCGGTTGGATGTTAGATATCGGGTTGTGGGGAATTGTGCCATTCGTGATGCTGTTTATCGGCACACTGTCTACCATTGGTAGTAACTCAATGGCGCTACTTTTAAGCGGATACCCGAATATGGCCGGCACAGCTTCTTCGCTTGCGGGCACATTAAGATTTGGTACTGGTTCTGTGGTGGGGGCAATTGTTGCCATGCTACCAAGTGACACTGCAGGGCCAATGGCTATGGTGATGGCAGCATGTGCAATACTGTCAGCATTACTATATTGGACATTAGGAAAGAAGGCATAATGTCAAAATACTATATTGAAATTCAGAAGTTAGTGAACGATGCGTTGGGCGAGCTGTATGCTTTGCATAAGGCTGGAAAAGCGATCGACGCACCTATCGCGAATAACCTTTACCTTGTTCGTTGGGTGACAAAAGCGATTAAATCTCAAGCTTATGATCGTGTGATTGTGCCAGACTTAGTTCGCTGGCAGAAACAGGGTCGCTCAAAAGGCAACAACTCGGATTTAACTTTTACCTTTAAACGTATTTCTGCGTTTTACGGACGTTTTTTCCCTGAAGGCGAAGAGCCTAAAGCGCTAAAAGACAGGCATGTTGAAGCGTTCATGGACAAAATGTACGAGATGGGTTGGAGCGTATCGAGTGAAGATGAGCTAACGACTGGCGGCAAGATTCAATTCTTTACCGATGGTGAGCATTCTTTTGCTCTGTGTGGCAAACAGTGCGACGACTCTTTCGACGGAGAGTTGATGGTTAAGCCGATGAACTGGTTTGTACGTGGTAACCACGCAGAGTTCATCCAAGCGGCGATGGAAGCGGGTTTCATGCTTCACAAAGTAACGGATTATAAGTCTGCGGTGAAGTATCACGGTGAATACATCGTTTACCCTGCTAACCAAGGCAACCAACTGGCTGAGATCCCGATTAGCGTTATTGGCTAGTAGCGGATTCGGGATACGAGATGAGAGATACGAAGAGCGGAATTATCCGCTCTTTTTTTGCCTCTCATAGCGCGTGTCGCTAATTTTCTGTTAAGTCTTTTCGCATCTCGCCACTCGCATTCCGAATCTGCTTTTAATCTCTTCTCATCTCGCCACTCGAATCCCGCATCTGCTTTTAATCTTTTCGCATCCCGTCACTCGAATCTCGCATCTGCTCTTTAGCCTGCTTCTCAATCGCCTTCACCATGCCTTTAAAAATAAACAGGTGAGCTGGCATCATCGCAAACCAATACAGCAATCCTAAAAAGCCTTTAGGGTGCCACCAAGCTGAAATGTTCAGTTCGCGAGAATCTCCGTTGTCAGAGACGGTAATCTCGAGTCGCCCTAAGCCAGGACCTTTCATACCGAAAAGCAGAGATAGAAACTGGTTTTCTTCACAACGAATGACTTTCCACGAATCGATTTTGTCACCGACTTTTAGTTTGGGGCCTTCTGGCATTTGACGAACGGGTACGCCACCACCGAACAAAACATCCAGCCACTCACGTGTTCGCCATAAAGCGTTAGCGAAGAAGTAACCTTGCTTTGGGCTTCCGATTTGTTGAGCCACGTGCCAAAGCGATTCTAATGACGCGGTTGAAGTGATACTCGCGCCTGTTTTTTTCGGGTAATAACCGTATCCCGCTTGCCAACGTTTGAATGCGGTTTTATCAAAGCCCCACACATTGCTTTTGACAAAGTTTCCTTCAGCGTGAATGGCTTGTTCAACCATGCTCTCGAACGAGACAAGCTTCTGAGGGTACTTTTCTCTGATGGTGGTTGAACTGGCGATGAAGTCATGCTTTAAGCCTGCAAGCAGTGCTCGGCCTATGTTGGACGGTACCGAAGTTACGACGCCTAACCAATATGAAGCAATCTTTGGTGTCAGTAGCGATGTTGCCCACAGCCTAAGTGGACGATCGGCAGTTTTGGCAATGTGAGCAAACTGGTTTCGATAAGAGACAATATCCGGCCCGCCAACCTCGAAGGTTTGACTTTCGCTAGGCGTGTCTTGTGCAAGTTTCAGTAGGTAGTGATTCAGGTTCTGCAAGGCAATCGGGTTCGCTTTAGAGTCAACCCACTTTGGCGCAATCATGATAGGCAGGTTGTACACGAAATCTCGCATGATCTCGAATGCCGCAGAACCAGGGCCGATGATGACACCTGCTTGAAGTTCTGTAACTGGCACTGGTCCTTTACGAAGCAGTTCACCGGTTTTCTTTCTCGCTTGAAGGTGCTCTGAATCACCAGTCTGAGGTTGAAGGGAGCTTAGGTAGATGACGTGTTGATTCTTTGGTCCTAGAGCCGAAACAAAGTTACGTGCCAAGTTCAGTTCATAATCAATAAAGTCGTGGCCTTCTGCCATCCCATGAACTAAAAAGAAGACAAGATCGAAGTCGGGGACTAATGCTTGTGTTGCGACTTGGTCTGCAAGATCAAGATATTCAAGTGATAAGTTTTCGTGAGGCTCGGTCCGTGCCTTTAAATAGTCGATATGCCTTGCTGCTGCCGTGACTTGATGGCCTTGTTCAAGCAGGAGAGGGAGGAGTTGCGAACCAACATATCCAGAAGCGCCTAAAACCAGTACTTTCTTCATTGTTACTCCATTTATATCTGTGGTTAAAAACCGAACATTGATATAATAGCGCGATATTTATCTTTATTCATCAATACGTTCCGTTTAGGTCTCTCTATATGTTGCTCTCTTCAATTATTCATCACACACGAGGTGATTTTGTTCGCAGGCTTATTGCGATTGCTCTGCCTATCACCTTGCAGAGCATTATGTTTTCAAGCCGAGGCTTGGTGGATGTGTTGATGTTGGGCCAACTTGGCGAAGCAGACATTGCGGCTGTGGGTGTAGCGAGCCGAGCAATGTTCGTGACGACCATTATGCTGGTGGGTGTCACCACGGGCGGCGCTCTCCTTACTGCTCAATATTGGGGGGCGGGTAATAGGCAGGGTGTGAGAGAAAGTACCGCACTGACATGGCTGGTTTCGACACTGTTTGCGTTACTGACCATTGCGTTTTTCGTTTCATTTCCTGCACAAATCATGGGCGTGACAACCGACTCTCAAGAGGTCATCAACCTAGGCGTTGAATACATCGTAATTACCTCATTTAGCATGCTAGCGGTATCGTGCGTCAGCAGTATGGCCGTAGGTTTGAGAGCGATGCACAAACCTGGACTAAGCACCTTCTTTAGCGGTATCGGCATCCTGTCTAATGTGTTCTTAAACTGGGTGCTGATCTTCGGCAACTTGGGCTTTCCTGCACTTGGAATCAAAGGTGCGGCGATTGCGACGGTGCTGAGTGGGGCGATTGAAGTCGTGACTTTGTTTGGTTATCTCTATTTCTCTAAGCATTTATTAGCTTTTAAGTTCTGCGATATTAAAGCGGCAGCTTCGATCGATAAAGTCGTTCGCTTCTTGAAGTTGTCTCTGCCGACCACGTTTAACTTCTTAGCATGGGCAGGTGGCTTATTTGCTTACCACGCCATTATGGGACAATCTGGCGTTCAAGGTCTGGCGGCACTGTCAGTAATGACGCCTGTTGAGTCTATCTCATTGAGTTTATTAATTGGCATGTCAAACGCTGCCGCCGTTTTGGTGGGTAATCAACTTGGCGCGAAGAACAATGAAGCGGTTTACTATCAGGCATTGGGCTTAACGATTCTGTGTTTCTTAACCAGTATCGTTGTGGCCGTTTTTCTCTACTTCGTTCAAACGCCAATACTTAATGCCTTTAGCGCACTAACGGAAGAAACCAGAGCACTCTCAGAGAAGTTTATTCTCATTTTAAGTGTCGGGATTGTTATCCGTTCTATCCCAATGACAGTGATTGTGGGTGTATTGAGAGCGGGCGGTGATGTGAAGTTCTGCCTCTATCAAGATTTGATTGCTCAATGGGTGATTGGTATCCCACTGGCAGCCATCGCGGCTATCTATTTTAAGTTTCCACCGGAGTGGGTATATCTGCTTTTCCTAACGGAAGAAGTGCTTAAGTGGGGTGGGTCGCTCTATCGCATGAAAACAAGAAAATGGATTAAAAACCTGATAGGAAGTTGAAGTCGGGCGCACCAATTGCATCACTTTATCGTTGGTGTGTGATCTATCTTTCAAAATACTTCCTCCTAACAGGGAATTAGTGTAGATTCTCCTTCCAAATTCTAACTAATGCGAGCTGTTTAATGTTAAAGCTGTCAGACCTATGTAAGGGCTATGTCGATGGGGGGGAGTTTCACCCTGTTTTACAAGGTGCTGAATTAACATTAAACCAAGGTGACCAACTCGCATTAATGGGAGAGAGTGGTTCAGGTAAAAGTACGTTACTGAATCTTATCGCGGGTTTAGACCTGGCGGATTCAGGTGAAATTGCTTTCCCCCACTTCAATATGCACGCCTCCACTGAACGTGACCGTACTGCTTATCGCCGAAATAATATTGGCCATATCTTCCAGCAGTTCAACTTACTGCCAACGCTTAATATTGCCGATAACATTCGTTTTTGCAGACAATTAAAGGGTTTACCGGAAGATAAAGGACTCTGGAGACAGATTCTTTCCGCTTTAGACTTGATGCCTTTACTGGGGCGTTATCCTGAAGAGGCGTCTGGTGGCCAACAACAACGTGCGGCAATTGCTCGTGCTTTGTATATGGAACCTAAAATTTTGTTGGCCGATGAACCAACAGGAAGCTTAGATGAACGTAATGCTGAAGCGGTAATGCGTTTGCTGACTTCTTTGGCTCGTCAGTTAGAGTGTACCTTGCTACTGGTGACGCACAGTGAAAAAGTAGCGCTCCATATGGATGGTCGTATCCGTCTGCAAGGAGGGCAACTGCATGTCATGGCCCGTAGTTAAGGCGCTACTCGGTCACTATCGACGTTACCCACTGCAGATTATTTTGGTATGGCTTGGTTTAACCCTCGGCGTATCGCTTTTGGTTGGTGTTACTGCTATCAATCAACACGCCAAGCAAAGCTATGCGCATGGCGAAAAACTCTTTTCGAATCCTCTTCCTTATCGTATTCGACCAAAACACAACGCCAATAAAATTCCGCAAGGTTTTTATATTCAACTTCGCCGTGAAGGCTTTCAACAGTGCTCTCCTTTTGACCACCATCGTATCACTGATGAAAACGGCGCGAACTTCATGCTAATTGGCTTAGACCCTGTGTCTATGCTTCAGCCAGGCGTTGCGTTAAAAGATCTCACCACCTTAAATTTAATGAAACCGCCATATCCAATCCTTGTCAGTGATGATCTCGCTGAACACATGGAGTGGAAGCACGGTGACTACATCCATCTGATGGATGGATCTGAATTAGGGCCTGTGGCTGTTGATCAAGACAATATAATTAATGGTACAAGGCTGATTGCGGATATCTCATTGCTCCGAATGCTTAAACGCAGTGCCGGGCTTTCAGTGATTGCATGTTCAGACATGTCCACTGAGAAGTTTGAGCGTCTTAAAAACATGCTACCCAATGGTTTAACGATCTCTCGTAGCTCTAAGGCAGAGCTTGAGTCGCTAACCAGTGCGTTCCACTTAAATCTAAAAGCGATGGGTATGCTGTCGTTTGTGGTTGGCTTATTCATTTTCTATCAAGCCATGTCGCTGTCATTTATTCAGCGCCAGCCGTTAGTCGGAATCTTAAGACAAACAGGTGTATCGGGATGGCAACTGGCTAAAGCGCTTTGCTTAGAGTTGCTGCTATTGGTCGTATTGAGCTGGATCTGCGGTAATGTATTCGGGGTCATGTTAGCTAACCAATTGTTACCTGCGGTATCTTCAAGTTTAGGCGACTTATACGACGCCAACGTTGGCTTAACGATCGACTGGAATTGGCGATGGAGTGGCTACAGCTTGTTGATGGCGTTACTTGGTGCGTTTTTAGCGTGTGCTTGGCCACTGGTTCGTCTGCTTCGTTCACAGCCGATTCGTTTGACATCTCGCTTATCTTTGATGCGCTTTGCTGGTACTGAGTTCACTTGGCAGGCTTTGATTGGTTGCGGTTTCTTGGTTGCAGCTGTCGCTGTGTATCAAGCCCCTCAGACTCAGGAAACGGGTTTTGCGATTATCGCACTAATGCTGATTAGTGTGGCTCTATTTACCCCGTTTTTGATGTGGAAGTTATTTAACAGCCTTTCTTATTCATTGCGCTGGGTTCGTGCTCGTTGGTTCTTTGCTGATGCAGCTTCAAGTATGAGCTACCGCGGTGTGGCGACGATGGCCTTTATGTTGGCCTTAACAGCCAATATTGGTGTAGAAACTATGGTCGGTAGTTTTAGAGATACCACTGATAAATGGCTAACACAGCGCTTGGCTGCCGATCTTTATATTTACCCAACCAACAACGCCGCTGCTCGTATGAGTAACTGGCTATCTGACCAGCCTGAAGTGGATTCGGTTTGGTGGCGTTGGGAGAAAGATCTTGCGTCTCCAGTCGGCAGCATTCAGGTGGTCAGTACAGGTCCTTCTGAAGGTGAACTAGAAGCACTGACCATTAAATTAGGTATTCCGAATTACTGGTATCACTTACATCACTCTAAAGGTGTATTGATCAGTGAATCGATGTCTCTCAAGCTGGGGATTCGCCCAGGCGACTACATTGACCTCTATGACAACCTCGGCTCTGGTTGGCAGGTGGTCGGCGTTTATTACGATTATGGCAACCCTTACCATCAAGTTATGATGTCACATCGAAACTGGCTGTATGGGTTTGCAGGGCGGGGCAATGTGGGCCTTGGCGTAATACTCAAAGACGATGTTAATTCATTAGGGCTTCGCAGCCGATTAGAAAACGTATTCAGGCTTGGCTCGGAGCGTGTTTTTGATAACAACAATATCCACAGTCAAGCGATGCGAGTGTTTGATAGGACGTTCGCGATTGCAGATACGTTAGGAAACATCACCTTGGTTATCGCTGTCTTCGGTATTTTCTTCGCGACGGTTGCGGGTGAAGTGTCTCGACAGAGGCATATTTCCTTGCAGCGCTGTTTAGGGGTATCGGCGAAAGAGCTGATTCTGACAGGTAGCTTACAGCTGTTTGTGTTTGGGCTTATTTCCTCCTTAATTGCGATTCCTCTCGGTTTAGCGTTAGCGAGCCTAATTGTTGATATCGTGATAAAGCAGTCTTTTGGCTGGTCACTCGAGTTACAAGTGATTCCTTGGGACTATTTGCAGACATTTGCGTGGGCCATGGCAGCATTGATGTTAGCTGGTGCTTTACCAGTGATGAGAATGATTCGGAACACTCCGATGAAGTCATTGAGGGATGCGCTTTAGTATGTTTTTAATGAATAGTTCAACGAAGGTAAGACAACGAATCCTGTCTTCTCTTTTATTAATCAGTTTCTTCGGCATCTTTTTAAGTGTTTGGGGATATTACTCCTATTTCATCGATCCTGGTGAAAAGGGCGTGAATGAAGTTAACTCAGTATTGGTTAATGAACACTTCAATGTGTTCGAGCCTGTATTGCCAGACCGCAACGTTTCGCTACCACAAGATTTTAAGTTCCACCCAGAGTTTCAACATGAGTGGTGGCATTACTTTGCGTCTTTGAAAGGTGATGACGGCAAAGACTATTCGGTTCAGTGGAGCTTTTTCCGTATCGCCACGGACGAACGTGAAACTCCTGGGTGGCAAAGCCCTCAAGTCTATATCTCAAACGTAGTGGTCTCTTCTAAGTCAAAAGTATGGAAAGAGCAGCGCATGGCTCGTGGCGGTATTGGCCAAGCGGGAATGACCAATCGCCCATTCAGACTTTGGATTGATAACTGGAACTGGCGCGCACTCGGCAACACACCATTCCCTGGACGCCTTCAAGTGCAAACTGACACGTTTGGACTTGAGCTCGACACCATTGCAAAAGGGCCCTATGTGCTCAACGGTGAGAACGGCTATCAGAAAAAACACGACTTATTGCCTGTCGCGTCTTATAACTTCAGCGCCCCATTTTTATCTTTGAGCGGTGTATTGAACTTAGACGGCGTTGCTAAAAAAGTGGAAGGAACAGCGTGGGTACATAAAGAGTGGGGCAGCGGCTTACTTGGTGTGGGCCAACAAGGTTGGGATTGGTTTGTATTTAACCTCGATGACGGTACTGCGTTGAGCATTAACCGTTATCGTCATAACCAACAACTGCCTTACGTATTCGGTACATTAGCAACGCGCTCAGGCAAAGTTTATCAATTAACGGAATCTGATATTTCCATTCAACCGTTGCAAAATACAACGTTGATGAATGGAAGACGGATGCCCCTGCAATGGATCATTAATGTCCCTAAGCACGATATCAACCTGACGACACGCATTATACGCAGAGATATGTGGCTTCCATTTGTCATACCATATTGGGAAGGGCCAATAAGGGCGAGTGGGAGCCATGAAGCGACCGGTTTTATGCAGTTAACCGGCTACTAAAAAACACCTAAGGCTATCATTTGATAGCCTTTTTTTATGCCTTCTACTTTTCTTCAGCCTCAATGAATTGTGCATACAGGTTCGATAATCTCATCTATACTTAATTCATGGCGCATAACAATATTATGGAATATACGACGTATTGTTTAGTATTTGTAGGAAAAACCGAAGTTAAACATCCGAAGAAGTGATTATCTATCAATTAAACTTGGATATAAACTCGTGGCTATTCTTTGTTATTCGTTTATTTAAATAATAAATATAAGGGCGAAATCATGACCGACGTCATCCGTGACTTCTTTAAAATGGAATCTGCTGGCGGCATCATACTAGTCATCGCTGCGGCGATCGCAATGTTTGTAGCAAACTCACCACTGAACGAAATGTACCAAGGCGTACTTCACAGTTACGTTCTTGGTATGTCTGTGTCTCACTGGATTAACGATGGCTTAATGGCTGTCTTCTTTCTTCTTATCGGCTTAGAAGTTAAGCGCGAACTTTTAGAAGGCGCATTAAAGTCTAAAGAGACAGCAATCTTCCCAGCTATCGCAGCTGTGGGTGGTATGCTAGCTCCTGCACTTATTTACGTGCTATTTAACTCAAGTAACCCTGAAGCGCTTCAAGGTTGGGCTATTCCAGCAGCAACTGATATCGCATTCGCACTGGGTATTATGGCTCTTCTTGGTAACCGTGTACCGGTAAGCTTGAAGGTATTCCTGCTAGCGCTGGCAATTATTGACGACCTAGGTGTTGTTGTTATCATTGCACTGTTCTACTCAGGCGACCTATCAACGCTAGCACTTACAGTTGGCTTTATCGCGACTGGTGTGTTGTTTATGCTAAACAACAAGCATGTGACTAAGCTAAGCGTTTACCTCATTGTTGGTGCTATTCTGTGGTTCGCAGTATTGAAGTCTGGTGTTCACGCAACATTGGCTGGTGTAGTAATTGGTTTTGCTATTCCACTGAAAGGCAATAAAGGTGAGCGTTCACCGCTGAAACACCTAGAGCATGCTCTGCACCCATACGTCGCTTTTGCAATTTTGCCAGTCTTTGCTTTTGCAAACGCAGGTATTTCATTGGAAGGTATCTCAATCTCAAGCCTAACAGGTATGCTACCGCTTGGTATCGCTATGGGTCTATTGGTTGGTAAGCCTCTTGGTATCTTTGCATTCAGCTGGGGTGCGGTGAAACTGGGTGTCGCTAAGCTCCCTGAAGGTGTGAACTTTATGAACATCTTCGCAGTATCTGTGCTGTGTGGTATTGGTTTTACAATGTCTATCTTTATCTCTTCGTTAGCGTTTGGCCCAACGAACGCAGATTTTGACACACTAGCTCGACTAGGCATCCTGATGGGGTCTACAACAGCTGCAATTTTGGGTTACTTCCTGTTAAGCGTTTCTTTACCGAAAACAGCAAAGCAACAAGAAGTAAAACTATAATTAGCGATAGGCTCGTTTAACGGCGAGCCTATTCACTGATTAACAAGCTCATTTCTGAGTAGCAAGGCGAGTCACAGAATCATCCTCCCCGATTCATGTGACAACAAAGAACAAAAAAGCCGTGATAGGGTTTCCTATCACGGCTTTATTGATCCTAATTGCTAGTGTTTTTAGTTTGGTTAGCTATTGATGATCTAAAACTCCTAGATTCAACTCTTTATTTGAAAGGTTGAGTTGCAGACCGTTTTGGATGAGCAGAATGACAGTGTCACGTTATTTTTCTAGCGTGGTAAATATGGTCCACTCCTCGACGATCTGCTCATTCAGCCCGACAACCGTTGCTGTTACTCGACGGTTCAGTGCATGAGAAGTAGCATCGTTGCCATCGCTCTCTAAGCGGTTTTCACCGTAACCGACAACTCTTACTCGGCTCGGGTCTATACCATTCGACAACAATTCATCTTCAACGTGGTGAGCGCGTTTTTTTGATAGCTCTAAGTTGTATTCACTCGCGCCGACTTTACTGGCGTAACCTTGAATTTCTATCGATGCACTTTGGTAGGTTTCTAAGAACTCAGCCATGGTAGTGATTTGATCTGAGAAGATAGGGTTAACTTCATAGGAGTCATTGGCGAAGAGGATGTTCAGCTGTCTGACTTCTTCTGAGCGAATAGTCTCGCCACAACCTTCATTATCAACTAATGACGCTCTAGGTGTACTTGGGCAGGTATCTCGTGCATTGACCACCCCATCGTTATCATCGTCTTGCAGGTCTGAAATTTGCTCCGCTTCTGGCGTTTCTATGTAGGGCTCTTCATTTTGGCTAGAGCATGCACATAGCGTTATCGTTAATGCGGAAAGCAATAAATAAGGTTTTTTCATCATTAATACTCCACGGCCGTTGTCCACTCGTCTGGAATGTCGACCAGTAGAGCGTTCAATAGAGAGCCTGTCGCGTTCATTACACGGTATTTAGCGTACTGTTCAGAGTAATGCGCATCTAAGTAATCTTTACGGGCTTCAAACAATTCGTTTTCAGTGTTAAGCAGGTCAAGGAGCGTACGTTTGCCGATTCGATATTGTTTCTCATAAGCGATAACGGTTTCTGACGCCGAATCCACGTGATCAGACAAGAAGTTCTTTTGTTGCAACGTCAGGTCCAATGCACTCCAAGATAGGCGAAGGCCTTCTTCCACTTGTCGATAAGCACGATCTCTTAGATCCTTCGCTTTATTAAGTTGGTAAGCTGCAGCTTCTGAATTGGCACTATCGGTACCACCGTTGTAGAGGTTGTATCGCATTCTTAACATAGCCAACGTCTCTTGACTCGAACCTTCATCGCCTCCCGCATCATCGCGCCATGATTGAGATGCCTCGATAGAGAAAGTCGGGTAGTTAACCCCTTTTGATTGTTTGTACTGGAAGTGCGCCGAATCGACATCTGCAGTTGCGACTTTGATTACCGGGTGTTGGTCCAAAGCATCAACAAGGGCGTCTGATAATGACAGAGGAATCATAGAAATATCGGCTCTTGGGTAAACTAAGCCAAGTGGTTCTTGACCCACTATTCTTCTAAATTGAGTGTGGGTATCAATTAGGTTGTTCTGTGCGGCTAATAAATTGCCGTGCGCTTTTGCAATCCTAGCTTCTACTTGAGATACATCTGCGGTTGAGCCTATGCCTGAGACTGCACGTTTTTTGATGTCTTTATAGATTTTCTTGTGGATAGCAAGGTTACTTTCCGAAAGGGCTAAAACTTCAGTTGCTTTGACTGCATCCAGGTAGATCTGTGTGACCTCTAGCGCTTTGTCTTCGGCATCCGCGAGTAATTGTAAGCGAACCGATTCCGCTTCTGCGGCAGTACGGTCAATATCATTGAGAGTCGACGAACCATCCCACAGCAACTGAGTGAGGGATATGGTGGCTTCCTTTCGTGTGAGATCGGTATCAGGACCGTTGTTTGGCGCAGGGTTTATGCCTTCATAGCCAATACCAGCATCAAGATCGATACTCGGCCTATAAGCTCCACCTGCGGCATCATTTCGTTTTTGGACACTCACAAACTCATTAAAAATACTTTTTATTTCAGGATTGGTAGCCAAGGTAATGGCAACGGCCTGTTCTAAAGTCTGAGCAGAGAGTGGAGTTGCAATAGCCAAGCAACAGATGATGGGTAATTTAAACAGTCTCAAAGTAGGTCTCCTTCTACTTTTAAAAGCTCCCGCCTCCTCCCAACTAGCGTTTAACTACTTAATTGAGAAGGGTATTAAACGAAGCTTAGGACATCTGCAAGAAATTGCTAAGTTTGTTGGCTTTATTTCGAATGTAAGTCTCTATCTCTATTGATTAATTTGCCAGTAGTGACAGGTGACAAGCTTCGAGTCGATGTCTTGAAAATAAAGGCAAGGTTAGAATTCGGCTTGGGCAGAGATTGGTAAATGTTGGTTAGGAGGTTGTTTGAAATACGTATCTCAGTGAGACCAATGTGCCAAGCGTGGTAGTTCGATTTTTAGGAAAAAATGACAATATATAAAGAATCGAACGCGCTGTTTAGTTTGTCGTTGTAGCAGTGAAGAAGGGGTAAGTAAGGTTTCACCCTAAACAACAAACAAAAAAAAGCCCAAACCAACGTGGTTTGGGCGGATACAAGTATAGGAGTTAATAAGGAAAATGCAGTAATTAAGAAAGCAGTGAGAAGAACAAGTTTGACGGCCTGTTAAACTTCTAAATACGCTGTTTTCTACATAATTTATGACCCTCCTTTTCAATTTCAGTTCCCAGAAAATTCATTATTTTTTTATTTTTTTGTAAACATGCTCCGATTCAATCGGTTAGTGAATAAAGCGACTAACTGGTACGACCAATTTGTGAAAATGTGATGTTGCTTGCTTGTTAAATAAATGTACTAAGCGTATATTTCAAACAGTTGTTTAATACGAGTGATTGAAATGGCACCAAGAAGTACAACCAAAGACAAAATCTTAGATGTGGCTGAAGGCTTATTTGCTGAGCACGGTTTTAATGACACCTCTTTACGCACAATAACGAGTAAAGCGAATGTCAACTTAGCTTCAGTGAACTATCACTTTGGCGATAAGAAGACTCTGGTTCGTGCGGTACTCAATCGTTACTTAGAAGCATTTATGCCCGCACTGCAAGATGCATTAGTGAACTTAAACTTGAACGAAACGTATTCAATGAGTGACGTGTTTGAGTCACTGAGACAGCCGCTAAGAGCACTGAATGATGTTAGGCCAAATGGTACAAGCCGATTCATGCTACTTATCGGTAGAGGCTATACGGATGTGCAAGGACACCTGCGTTGGTTTATTACTACTCGTTATAGCGAAGTACTTTCTTTGTTTACGACATCAGTAATGAAGGCGAATCCAAACCTCACTCAAGAACAGTTATTTTGGCGATTACACTTCACCTTAGGGACTTGTGTATTCACCATGGCATCAAGTCAGGCTTTGGTCGAAATTGCAGAGAATGACTATGACAGAAAGATAGATGCGAAGGCAGTGGTCGATATTCTTATTCCATATTTAGCTGCCGGCATGTCAGCAGAAGATTAAAACAATAAAAAGCGAAACATTCACAACCAATATAGTGAACAAAAGGATCTGAACTATGAGCTCTCTAAGACAAAAATGGGTAAGTGACCCAGCTTTTAAACTCTTTAAAAAAGTACTACCACCACTATCTAGCACCGAGAAAGAAGCGATGGAAGCGGGTAGCGTGTGGTGGGACGGAGAGCTGTTTTCTGGTAAACCAGATTTCACTAAGCTGCACCAATACCCAAAACCTCAGCTAACAGCAGAAGAGCAATCGTTCATGGACAATGAGCTTGAAACCTTGCTCGCTATGCTTGATGACCACAAAATTGTGAAAGAAGACCGAGACCTTCCAGAGGAAGTTTGGAACTTCTTACGCAAAGAGCGTTTCTTTTCGCTAATTATCGCGAAAGGGTACGGCGGTCGTGAGTTTTCGGCACACGCCAACTCAACTATCGTGACCAAGATTGCGACTCGCAGTATCAGTACTGCGGTTTCGGTAATGGTTCCAAACTCTCTTGGGCCTGGTGAGCTGTTGTCTCACTACGGTACTCAAGAGCAAAAAGACTACTGGCTACCACGTCTTGCTGACGGTACAGATATTCCATGTTTCGCATTAACAGGCCCTGAAGCGGGTTCTGATGCGGGTGGCATTCCGGATGTCGGTACTGTGTGTATGGGCATGCACGAAGGCAAAGAGACACTAGGCATCAAGCTTAACTGGAACAAGCGTTACATTACGCTAGCACCAGTGGCAACGGTACTTGGTCTGGCTTTCAAACTTCACGATCCAGAAAAGCTACTGGGTGACAAAGAAGACATCGGTATCACTTGTGCACTTATCCCAGCTGACCACGAAGGTGTTGTGATTGGTGAGCGTCATGATCCACTTGGTCTTGCGTTTATGAATGGTCCAACACGCGGCCACGATGTATTTATTCCTATGGAATGGCTAATCGGTGGCGCAGATTACGCAGGTAAAGGATGGCGTATGCTGGTGGAATGTCTGTCTGCAGGCCGTGGTATCTCATTACCCGCACTTGGCACGGCGATGGGCCACCTAACGGCGAAAACGACCGGCGCGTACGCTTATGTTCGTAAGCAGTTTGGTATGTCGATTGGTAAGTTTGAAGGTGTCGCAGATAGTTTAGGTCGTATTGGTGGCTTAACGTATCTATTAGAAGCGACTCGTACACTGACAACCACGTCACTTGATATGAAAGAGAAGCCGGGTATCGTAACGGCTATCGCGAAGTATCACATGACAGAAATGGCGCGTACTATTCTGAATGACTCAATGGATATCCACTCAGGTCGTGCAATTCAAGATGGTCCAATGAACTACTTGGCTGCGCCTTACCTAGGCATTCCAGTTGCTATCACAGTAGAAGGTGCGAACATCCTGACTCGTAATCTGATGATCTTTGGTCAAGGAGCGACACGTTGTCATCCATACGTGCTAAGCGAAATGGAAGCGGCAGCAAACCCAGACGAGAAGCAAGGCGCGAAGGACTTCGATAATTTATTGTTCAAGCATATTGGTCACGCGACTAAGAACACGTTTGGCGCGTTTGGCGCAGCACTAACTGGCTCTAAGTTCATTAAAGCGGATATGAGCGGTCCAACGAAGCCTTACTATCAAGACTTAACTCGCTTGAGCCGTGCGCTTGCGGTAAGTGCGGATTTCGCAATGCTGACGCTAGGTGGTGAACTGAAACGTAAAGAGCTTATCTCAGCACGTTTAGGTGATGGTCTAAGTTACTTATACATGGCGTCTGCAGCGCTTAAGAAATATGAAGACGAAGGCCGCCAACAAGCGGACCTAGACTACGTACACTACGCGGTTCAACACTGTTTCCACAATGCGGCTAAATCACTACAAGAAGCGTACCGTAACTTCCCGAACAAGATGGTTGGGAAAGTATTGAAAGGGCTAGTCTTCCCTGTTGGTAACCACTTCGAAAAACCAAGTGATAACCTAACCGTTCAACTAGCTGAAAGCTTGATGACTCCGGGCGCACACCGTGAACGTCTGACTCACCTTTGCTACATCGGCAAGGAAGAGGATGATAGTGTTGGCCTTATGGAGAACGCTTTCAATGCGATGTACAGCATCAAGCCTCTGGAGCGTAAGATCTTCAAAGCGGTGAAAGAGGGCAAAGTGGCTCGTAAAGGCTTGTTGGCAGACAAACTGGCTCAAGCGCTTGCTGCTGATGTGCTAACCCAAGAAGAAGTCGACCAAATTGTGGCTGCTGATAAATTGCGTTACGCTGCGATTCAAGTTGACCACTTCAGTCATGATTTTAGTGAAACTTTGACGCGAAAAGAGTTAAAACCTAAGCTAAATAGCGTTGCTTAGATAACGAAATGATAAAAGGCACCTAATAAGGTGCCTTTTTTGTTTTTGTCGTAGAAGTCTCAGTAGAAGCGTTAACAAATGGTGACTTAGTCAGCAAATATCAGCTGAGTGCTCCAACCACTTGCATTTTCACCACATTTTTACAGAAATTAGATGCCATTTGCGTACGAAACTTTTATCCTTAACCTGATTTTTTAAGGAAGTTGAATATGATCATCAAACCTCGAATTCGCGGATTCATCTGTACTACAACACATCCAGTCGGTTGTGAAGCTAATGTAAAAGAACAAATTGCTTACACAAAAGCTCAAGGCCCAATCGCAAACGCACCTAAACGTGTACTAGTTGTTGGTTCTTCAAGTGGCTACGGCTTGTCTTCACGTATTGCGGCTGCATTTGGTGGCGGCGCTTCAACTATCGGTGTTTTCTTCGAGAAAGCCGGTACTGAGAAAAAGCCGGGCACAGCTGGCTATTACAACTCAGCAGCGTTCGACAAGCTTGCTAAAGAAGAAGGCCTGTATTCAAAAAGTCTGAACGGCGATGCTTTCTCTAACGAAGCGAAACAGAAAACAATTGATCTGATCAAAGAAGATCTAGGTCAAATCGATATGGTTGTGTACTCACTGGCGTCTCCAGTGCGTAAAATGCCAGAGACTGGCGAAGTGATTCGTTCAGCTCTAAAACCTATCGGTGAAACATACACATCAACGGCTGTTGATACGAACAAAGACCTGATCATCGAAGCAAGTGTTGAACCTGCATCTGAAGAAGAGATCAAAGACACTGTTACTGTAATGGGCGGTGAGGATTGGGAACTTTGGATCAACGCTCTATCAGAAGCGGGTGTTCTAGCTGACGGTTGTAAAACTGTTGCTTACAGCTACATTGGTACTGAACTAACGTGGCCAATCTACTGGGATGGCGCGCTAGGTAAAGCGAAGATGGATCTAGACCGTGCAGCATCAGTGCTGAACGAGAAGCTAGGCCAAACTGGCGGTACTGCAAACGTTGCTGTTCTTAAGTCTGTTGTGACTCAAGCAAGCTCGGCTATCCCTGTTATGCCTCTTTACATCGCTATGGTGTTCAAGAAGATGCGTGAAGAAGGCATTCACGAAGGTTGTATGGAACAGATCTTCCGCATGTTCAGCCAGCGTCTATACAAAGAAGATGGCAGCGCAGCAGAAGTTGATGAAGTGAACCGTCTACGTTTAGATGACCTAGAACTTCGCGAAGACATTCAAGATCACTGTCGTAACCTATGGCCTCAAATCACAACTGAGAACCTGAAAGAACTGACTGACTACGTAGAGTACAAAGAAGAGTTCTTGAAGCTATTTGGTTTCGGTGTTGAAGGTGTTGATTACGAAGCTGACGTTGATACAGCGGTTGAATTTGATGTAGCTGACATCTAATTCGAAGAATCGAATCAAACGAAATAGGCGCTCATTGAGCGCCTATTTTTTTGTCTTAAAAGCAGATATGCGATTCGAGGTACGACGATCTCTAAGAATAAGTGAGAGAAAAGAAGTCATAAAAAATGCACTAATCCAAACAAGAACTAGTGCATTTAAAATATCTAATCTATAACGCTGAATAAGCTAGCTAATTATGATGATGAAAGTACCTGCTAAGGTCATCAATATATTGGCTATCGCATAGGTACCTGCATAACCCAGAGCAGGAATGGTTGAGCGAGCATGGTCGTTTACGATGTCCATTGCTGGAGCACAGGTTCGCGCACCAATGATGGCACCAAACAATAGAGCTCGATTCATCTTCAGCACATAAGCGCCGACCAAGTAAGCGAAGAATACTGGCAGTACACTCACCACCAGAGCAATACCAATGACCTGTGGGCCAACTTGGGTTAAGTGCTCAAATATCTTGCCACCGGCGCTCAACCCGATACCGACCATAAAGAACATCAAACCCAGGTCTTTGACCATATTCAACGCCCCTTGAGGCACGTAACCAAAGGTAGGGTGGTTCGCTCGTAGGAAACCAAGCATGATGCCTGATAGAAGCAGGCCAACCGCGTTACCTAGTCCAAACGATACCTGACCGAATGTCATGGTGATCAAACCAAACAAAATACCCAGAATGAAGAAGCTACAGAAAGCCATCAAGTCTGCCATTTGGCTGTGGATCGAGATGAAACCAATTTTCTCTGCTAGGCCGTGAACACGACTCTTTTCACCACTTACCTGTAGGACATCACCTTTAGAAAGCACAATGTTTAAGTCCATCGGCATTTCAATCTGAGCTCGAACTACGCGGTTAAGGAAACAGCCATATTCAGACAGATTGAGATCTGAAAGACGTTTACCTGCGATATTGTCACTTTTAACGACGATCTCTTCTTCTACGATACGTAGATCGAGAAGGTTACGGTCGAAGACCTCTTTACCGTTACGGAAACTTGGATCTAGACGAGCGTGGCTATCTGGGAAACCAACCAATGCGATCTCATCGCCTTCTTGCAAAATTGCGTCACCATCAGGGTGGGCAAGAATACCGTTACGACGAATACGTTCGATGTAACAGCCTGTTTGGCGATAGATACCTAATTCACGCAGGTTCTTACCGTCGGTCCAAGAGATAAGCTCAGGTCCCACGCGGTAAGCACGAATGATAGGAAGATAAACCTTACGTTGACCAGATGCACCTAAACCACGCTCTTGAGCTATCTGCTCGGCCGAGTCGTGTAGATTTACTTTTTGTAGCTTTGGAATCAATCGAGCGAACATGATCATACTGATTAAGCCAACCAAGTAAGCCATCGCATAACCGACAGAAAGGTTTTCGATAATCAGGCTCAAGTCCATATTCCTTGGCACTTCAGCAAGCCCAGAATTCAAGGCGTCTTGCGCACCTACAAGGATTGGTGTTGCTGTAAGAGCGCCAGCCATCATGCCGGCAGACAATCCAAAGCCTAGGCCGAGGTAATGACTACTGAAATAGGTTAGAGCGATTGCCGTAGAAAGTACTACAAGGCTAAGAATTAGGTAATGTTTACCATCTCTAAAGAAGATACCGAAGAAGTTTGGCCCTGCTTCAATGCCCACACAGTAGATGAATAACATAAAACCAATGGTGAGTGCATCAGGGTTAAAAGAAAAACCAAGATGTCCCATGACAAGAGAAGTAATCAGAACACCAATTGAATTACCGAGTTGGAGGCTACCGAAACGAATTTTACCAATGGCTAAACCAATAGATAAAACAACAAAGATGAGGAGAATGGGGTTTTGTTCTAACAGAAAAACAACGTCGATATTCACAGTGGTCGCTCAATAATTGGCGTGAAACACAGGGTAAGTTTGAGAGGTGAATTGTATCTAAATATAAATAAATTATAAGCGATATTTTGCTAATTTACTTTATTTTGACCTTATTCTTATTTCGTATGGAAACTGGTCATGAAAAAGCCCGCTACAGTGAGCGGGCTTTCTACAAATCGTACAGTCTAACGCTTAAATGGGTCAGCTGTTTAAGGCCTTAGCCTAGATTCTCGTGTAATTCTAGCTTAGTCGAAAAGACCTAGGTTTTCTTTTGCGTATGCTTCAAATTCTGTGCAGCCGCCGATGTGGTCTTGGTCGATGAAGATTTGTGGCACTGTGTCTACAGGTTTACCAACAGTCTTCTCTAGATCTGCCTTGCTGATACCTTCAGCGTGGATGTCAACGTAACGGTAGTTGAAGTCATCGCGTTTAGCTTTAAGAGTTTCAGCATGCTCTTTTGCACGAACACAGAATGGGCAAGCAGGGCGACCAAAAATAACTACAAACATTTAATTTCTCCTAAATACGGGATGAGGCTCGTTAACTCGATTATGTTAACTATTCTTTAGTGAATGCCACTCAAAATTTCTTAAAACCAACTATGCCTCAATGCCATGGGGAAATAAAGATGGAATTACCTCTTAATACAATAGGTTTTGTCTATCAGAGCAAATAATGGTCACAAAAAGGATCCATGCTGATTCCTGATGGGTATCTGGATTGATTACCCTTAATTTAAGAGTGTGAATTACCTCTAAAAATACGATATTAATCCATCTTTAATGCGACAAGTTGCACCTTGTCAAAAAAAGCTCATACAGAACGAGTCATCTTAATACAGATGTACGATATAAAGGATAAATTCCAACAACCAAGAGTTCGCAGTTTTGTTCGGTCATAGGCGCAGGAGGCACCATGTTTCAATTTATGACATCTACAAAGATCATCTTTGGTGATGGAGCACTTTCCGCTTCATTGTCTCTCTTTAATCAATACGGCTACAGCGTGCTATTGGTTACAGGCAATACACTAGAGCGCACTTCAATTGTTACTGACTATCTGGATGCGCAGAGTATGCGGTATCAACACATTGCCGTTTCCGGTGAACCTAATATCAAAATGGTTGAAGAGGCGGCTATTTCTGCTCGTCGATTTAAGCCAGACATGGTCGTCGCGATGGGTGGTGGCAGTGCCATCGATATGGGAAAAGCGTTAGCCGCGGTTTTACCTAATCAAGGCAACTTGTATGACTATGTTGAAGTGGTCGGGCGTAATGTTCCTCTTAAAACCAAACCTCTACCGTTTGTCGCTATTCCAACCACAGCGAGTACCGGCGCGGAGGTCACTAAAAACGCGGTGCTGAAATCAGGCCAAGACCAAGTAAAAATCAGCCTTAGAAGCCCTGACATGCTGGCTGACGTTGCGATTGTCGACCCTACTTTAACTCATGGCACCAATCTGTATTTATCAGGGCGTGGAGCGATGGATGCATTTACTCATTTAATGGAAGCCTATGTGTGTGGTGAACCTAACCCGCTAACCGATATGATTTGCGAGGAAGGGTTGCGTAAATTGAGTGCATCTGTGGTTCGAGCATGTATTGATGATGAACCACAAGCACGTTGTGATCTAGCGTTTGCCTCAATGCTTGGTGGAATGGCAATCACTAATGCTAAGCTTGGTGCTGCTCATGGTTTAGCCTCGGCACTAGGAGGCAAGATTTCTGCGCCTCATAGTGTGATTACCGCACGTTTAGCGCCGTTTGTGATGTTAGAAAACATTGCTGTCGCGGAAGAGCAGCAAAGAAGTGACATCCTAACGCGTTATCAGAGAATCGCTCAGATAGTGACAGGTAACGTAGAAGCAAAACAAGAAGACGCAATTACTTGGTTATCTGAAGTGCTTGATACGCTTAAGTTACCCAACTTACTGGAATTTGGTGTCTGTGAAGCCCAATTTGATGAGGTGTCTGCCGATGCGCTCAAGTCAGTGGCGATTAAAGGAAACCCTTTGCCATTGAACCAAGAGAGGCTCGTACATATTCTCAAGCAGGTTTGCGAGAAGTGCAGTTGTGGAGAGGGGGAGCATGAAGAGGCTTCAATGAATCAAGTTGGGCAAGAGCCTGCTGTCGAGTCTAGTTTTACTATTATTAACTCTTATGCGTCTGAAAACAGTGTGGTTGAGAAGGGCAATAGCTGGACTATTTAGCGGTCTTAAACTTTTTCGTTGTATAAGTCATTTTATACAGACAAATAAAAACGGAGCGCTAGGCTCCGTTTTTTAATTCAACTTGTTCTCTGGTCATGTGTTTTCAGTTCATGACTAGGCAGACTAGAACTGAGAGTATTTCTCGTAACGTGAATCACGAAGTGACTCTTTCACACGCTTTAGGTTCTCTCTGAAGCCAGAACCACGACGAAGCGTGAAGCCTGTCGCTAACACGTCGATAACCGTCATCTGAACAACGCGGCTTGCCATTGGCATGTAAACGTCAGTGTCTTCCGGTACATCCAACGAGATAGACAGCGAGCTCGCTTTATCTAGTGGAGAATCTTTTGCTGTGATAGCAATAACTGTCGCGCCGTTTTCACGCGCTAAGTTCGCGATCTCAACTTGGCTTTTAGTTCGGCCTGTATGAGAGATAAGAACGATAACGTCGTTATCACTGCAGTTAATGCAGCTCATTCGTTGCATCACGATGTCTTCGAAACATGTGATCGGAATATTAAAACGGATGAACTTATTTTGAGCATCTTTGGCTACAGCAGAAGAAGCACCCAGTCCGAAGAACGAAATGCGTTTTGCTTGAGTCAGCAAGTCAACCGCACGGTTTACTTGCATCGCGTCGAGACTGTTTTTAGCAACGTCTAAACAAGCCATAGTCGATTCGAAAATCTTGTGTGTATAAGCATCTGGGCCATCATCTTCTTCAACGTTACGGTTCACGTAAGGTGTACCGTTCGCCAAGCTTTGAGCTAGGTGAAGTTTAAAGTCAGGGAAGCCCTTTGTGTCTAAACGACGACAGAAGCGGTTAACTGTTGGCTCACTCACGTCAGCCATTTTAGCTAAGGTAGCAATGCTAGAATGAATTGCAGTTTGAGGGGAAGCCATAATTACTTCGGCTACCTTACGCTCAGACTTGCTGAAATTTTCCAGGTTTTTTTGTATTTTTTCTAATGTATTCATAGTGTTCACAAGGGTATAGAGAACAACTTGCTAGTTAATATCTTTTTACCAGGGGGTATGGCTGAAACAAATATCAGTAAAACATGACTCAAAATATTCTTTGGCATGTAAATACCGCTGCTTCAAATAGATATCAAGCTAACTAGCACCATAGAGTCAGTATAAACCCAACATACTATTTACTAATACAAAAACACGGCATGAATGCTTAAGAATATGACAAACCTCAACAAAATTTTAGAAAACTACAGAACTGGAAGAGATTTTGAGTAAAAAGAATGCAAATTGAGTACGAACTGACAGCTTAGTTACATCAAAAAGAAAGAAATTTTCAATTTGATGCAACTAAAATTGAATGACTATGCATTGATTTGCGTAACCAATTTGGTGATTTTACCCATCAAGTTAGGGGCTAGTGTCGATATTTCGCGCTGTTCTTCAAGTACCGAAGAAAGAATGTCGTTGCCAGTGAGTGGGTTCGCTAACACTACACGGAAAACGATGATTGGCTGATGTGCCCAGACTTCAGGGTTTAAGCGTGTACGTGACACGAAAGACTTACCTGTTTCACGCTGCTTCTTCTGAATAAACTTAGTCAGCTCATTGAGCAACTCATTCAGTTCGACACGATGTTCAGGCTCAGCTTTAAGCAGTGCAGCTTTAACTGATTCAGGTACATAGCGGTAAGTCAGTAGGCAAAGTTCAGGCTCTGATACCAACTCAAAATCATTTTGTTGCTTAATTAGGTCGGCAAAGTAGCGCGCTTTGTTAATACTCTGGTCGATCAGTAGCTCATAACCAGGGCGGCTGATGATGTGCATCGAAGCATAAACCAGCATGGCCATGCCTGAGCGAGAGCCTTCTAACGTATGGCTGCCAAGATCTTTAGACCCTTTACGCAAAATATATTGAGCATGATGTTCAATGGCAGTCATTGCGTCTGGTTTTTTAAACAGAACCATACCCGCACCCATAGGGATATAAAGCTGTTTATGCGCGTCAATCGTGACTGAATCAGCTAATTCGATACCATCAAGCAGGTGACGATGATTGTTAGACATCAAAGTCGCACCGCCCCAAGCAGCATCAACGTGGAAATGACAATCTGACTCGGCACACACTTCAGCAATGTCTCTTAGCGGGTCGATGTTACCGGTTTCGGTTGTACCTGCCACACCAATAACGGCGAAAGGTTTTATCTTGTTCTGTTTAAGCTGCTCGATCTTTAGTCTTAGATCGTCAGTGCAAATGCGGTTGTCGTTATCCGTTTTAACCGATACTAGACCTTCTTGGCCGATGCCAAGAACATCTGCAGCTTTTTTCAGAGAGTAGTGACCGCGTTCAGAGACTAAGATTGCTAGGCCTTCGTAGTCGTAGTGCTTCATGGCTTTAAACAAGCCTTCTTTTTCCACACCTTTGAACGAACCTTGCGCTTTTAGTGCATTGTTACGTGCCACCCAAAGCGCAGTAATGTTCGCGATGGTACCGCCAGAACAAAACGCACCTAAAGAGTGGTTTGCACTGTGCATCCAACGAGAATAAAACTGATCGCTATCTTGATAAATCAGGCGATGTAACATGCCCAGAACTTGACGCTCTAGGGGAGTGAAAGCTTTTGAGGTCTCGATTTTTACTAGATTCTGATTCAACGCGATCATGATTTTTGAAAGCGGCATCAGGAAGTACGGCAGGGCAGAGGTCATGTGGCCAATGAAACTTGGCGAAGACGTGTGAACCGAATGAGACACAAGAGAATCGAGGAGATGCTCAGTATGTTCAGAAACAAACTCAGGCTGCTCTGGTATATGAGCATTTGAAAAATCTTTCTCAATTTCACGCAGCGGCTTTTCTTCAGCCACAATATGTTCACGTAAGAATTGATTCAGGTTTCGTGAAAGTTTGTCTTCAATTTGAGTGAGTGTTGAATCTGGGCCTTCAGGTACCGTGAAGATACGTAGAAGACTGTCGAAGCTAACATCTGCTGTTTTTTGTTCCGTAACCATAGCAAGCGAGTTATTTTTCTAATATTGACGCGAGCGGGACAATCTAAACGAAAACGGGAACAATGTCCCGTCTTAATTATGAAATCCAACTTCTCACAAAAGCATAGTAAATAAAGGGTTATTTACACTTAATTGCTTCAAGCTTAGCAATCGACTGGTTGTAGCGTTGAAGCGCTGTGTCGATTTGCTTAGGGTGGCTAAGCAATTCAGCAAAGGCAGAGCGCAATTCGTAGTTTTGAGCGTGAGGTGTCGATTGGCGGTCGTCGAACGTTGTTTTCGCGATTTGACCAAGTTCATCATCACGTGTTGATAGTGTTTTAATGTCGTGTTGCTCTAGTTGCAGCCAGCCTTCTACTGATTGCTCTGTTGCAACTTTGCTTGAATCGTTCACAAGGTAGTAGTTTACCGCAGCGCGACTAAGCTCGAAGTGGTGCTTACGACCTTCTAGGAACCACTCACTTACTTCTGTTAGTTCTGGGTATTGCTCAGAGGTTAATGCAGCAAGGTCGGCATACCAATTCAAAGATGCGTCGATGTACGCATCATATTTTTTTGCTTGGCACTGGTTTGTTTCAGACATTGAATCTGCTGCAAAAGAGAAAGTAGAAGTTGAAGCTAGCAGTAATGCGACGCAAAGGCGTTTCATAGTGGTTCCTTTTGTAAGTTTATTCTTTTTATAACTTTGTCGTTACAGGTTACCGTGATCGTTATTTGTTGAGCAATGACACTTAGTGTCTTTTTATTTCGGTAACTGTATCGGTGTCTCGGGCATTGGTATTCGAGTTGCATTCTAATCTAAAACAAACGCCATTCCTGCGATCTAGTTAGCAAGAGATACAAAGAACAACATCAATATCGGAACAAGCAAGCTTAGGATAAAGCCACTGACGATAGCGATAGGCACACATCGAACGCCGCCTGTTGTTTGAATGACCGGTAAGGTAAAGTCCATCGCAGTAGCACCAGCATAACCAATGGAAGTGCACGGGTAGCTACGAATCAGCACTGGAATCAGTACCAAGGCAACCAATTCTCTTAACAGTTCAAGCATGAAAGAAGCGCCGCCATAGACAGGGCCAAAGGCGTCACCCATTAAGATACCAGCCAGAGAATACCAACCAAACCCAGAAGACATTGCCAAGGCTTTGAACAGAGGGATGTCTAGGATATAAGCCGCGATTACACCACCTAACATTGAGGTGATGATAATTGTGATTGCGATAACCATACCGTGCTTGTTGAGTAAAATCTGACGAAGTGTTAGTCCGCTATTACGCAGTTGAATGCCGATAAAGAACAGAAGAACAAACAGAATCCATTCGCTTGCGGTGTCAACCCAATCGAGGCCAATAGGTAGCACTAAGCCAGCGATTAACCCTGAACCCACCACCAAGATCAGTTTGGCAGACTCCATCGCCATCGAAGAGAGGGGAAGCTTCTTCTTGCTACTGTCGGTTTTCAGTGGCAGTAATTTATCGATTGCAGGCAACGCCATTAGATTGCATGCGCTTAAACAGACAAAGAAAGTGACGGTATAAAGAAGTATTGTCTGTAGGTTACTGCCTAGGTTATCAAGGGCGGCTAAACTTAGCCCCATTAACGCCAGGATTACATAGATCAACCGAGATGTTGAGCGGTTGATAAATTCTAATGTCTGAGCGTTCGAAATTGCAAAAAGATACCCCACGACGAGTGGCGCAAATATAAAGATCATCCCTGTAAACATGCTTTCCCCATTGCATTTACTTCATATTACATTTATTCGTAATTTAACAGTGACTTAGAAGCCGCTAGTATTGATCACGTCGCTTAGCTTTGCATTAAAATCATGTTTGCTCAAGTTGCTTAAATTATAAAGCACCTCTGCACCCGTCACGTTAAGTTCAACTTCGTGATCATCGATGTTCTCATCCTTGTTTCTGAACATCAGCAGGTGGTTAGCGATTCGAGCGATATCCAAGTAAGACACTTCACGTTGTTCATGGTTATTGATGGTATTGCTGCACACATCAATGAAGTCGCTGTCGAAGCCCCAACGGTTAAGCACCAATTTACTGGTAGCAGAACATTGGCCTTGGAAGATTTGTAGAGCGATGTCGTGATCTAGGTAATTGCCATTTTCGAGGTAAAGGTGGTATTCGCTAACCAAACAGAACAATCCAATGTCAGCCAATAATCCAACAAGCAGTGATTTTTCATGTTCAAGATAACGGTATTCAATAGGGGAGAGTTCTTTAAAACCGTTGGTCACTAGTACCATAGTGGCGCCTAGCTCTTTTGATACAGAAGCGCTCTGAACCAATAACTTATTACACTCTTTACTGAGGTTTACGGAGTGTTTGAGTTGCTCAATAGCCTGAGCTGTCACGATGTCACGCACTCTTAATATGCCAAGGCGTGATACAGCCGTCATTATGTCAACACAAGTAATATTACGTCGGTTAAAGACGACAGAATTAGCCACACGAATGACTATAGCAGTGAGGCCTGGGTCTTCGAGTAAGCACTCGGCAACTTCAGCAATCCCGGTCGATTCAAGAGTACAAAGCGTTTGGATCTTCAGTACAACGTTAGGGATAGGAGGAAGTGTTATTTTTCCCGCTGAGATAGAATGCCCAACAAGTTGGGCAAACTCTGATTCTAGGCCCTTTAAGAGAAGAGCCTTATTTTGTGGTAGCCAGAAAAACGATAAATGATTCATATAAAAAGTAAAAACAGGTCGGTCCTGCCATTTTACAAGCCACGATGCTGCGAGGCAATACTCACCCATCTACATAACCTATAATAATTTGAACCGGTGTATCACTAGGTGTTCAAATTTGAGTGTAGTTTGATAGTTTACTGTGATGTCAATCATGAAAAACCGGAATACACAATTGATTGATGTGAACTAAGTCCAGACTTATTTTTCTTTTCGAAGTATCATTTATTTAAAGGTGGAAAACGCAATCATAATATTCACCTAAAGAATAACAAAATAGATTAAAAATTTTTCGCATAAAAAGCTGCTTGTCTGGTGATCAACCTAATCGGGGTAATTTGATTAAGGATCAACGGATATGACCGAGACAGCATTTATTAATTACGTGAATCAATTTGGTGAGCATCAAAAACGTTCTATGTTTGGAGGTATTGGCCTCTTTCAAAATGACGCTATGTTCGCTTTGTTGAGTGAAGGTTGTTTATTCATTAGAGGTGGAAAGTCATTAGATAAAAAACTGACGGGTCTTGATTGTGAAAAGTATCGTCATGTAAAAAAACAGACAACAGCTACCGTAAACTATTACGACATTACGGATCTGTTTACATGTGAACATCCTGAATTGGATAGTATTATTCGTACTTCAATCGATAATTCAATTCAGCAGCGTAGCTTCAAGAAATCATCAGCTAGCCGTAGATTAAGAGATCTACCAAACATGCAGCTTACGTTAGAGCGCATGGTTAAAAAGGCGGGTGTGGATGATGTTTCAATGTTTATGCAGTTGGGCGCGCCTGAAGTGTTTAATAAGGTTCGCGAAGCGTACGGAAACGATGTTGACCTAAAACTACTTTGGAAATTTGCGGGTGCAATTGATGGTATTCACTGGAAACTATTACAAGAGCCACGCAAGCAGCAATTACTAAAGAGCTGCCACTAAAGAAGTTTGCCTTATATGCTTAAGATTACTGTTAATAAATAAAAACCGAGGAATGTCCTCGGTTTTTTTGTTTCTGTCTTAGCAAGTTTGAGAAGCTAAGTGCTCATTAAGAGCTAGTTTGGCTTTAAGTCTTAGTACTTGAAGCGAGCGGTGAACATAAGTTGATCACCGTAGAAGTCGTTAATACGAGCTTCAGCGCCTAGAGAGAAAAGCTCTGTAGAGTGGAAACGCGCGTAAACAGAACCTGTCCAATCATCGTTGTCATCGATAGAAACGTAACCACCTTTACCACCAACTTCTAGTTGTGGACCAAGCCATTGGCGAACACCAATGTTGATTTCCATACCGATATCAGTAGAGCTTGAGTTCTCAGGCTGAACGATACGAGCTAGCATTTCACCTGTTAGGTCTGCCCAGTTGTTTAATGGAGCGTGGAAACCAAGACCTACAGCTGAGTCGTAATCACCTTCAAATTCTGAATCGATACGTGCTATAGCGTGAGCGTTTGGGTGAATTGACTTACTGAACGCACCACCAAATGTTACTGGGCTAGCACCGATACGTGCTTCAAAGTAATCATAATTAAAGTTGCTCATTACCTGTGGTTGTTCATCAACAGCTAGTGCTTGACCAGAAGCCAATAGCATAGCGGTAGTAAGTAGAATTTTGCGCATAACGACCGTAAACCTATATTAGTGTTAATTCCTTTGGTTTGAGACAAATCGGCAAACCATAAACATTGAGACAGTTTAATCTAACTCACGGAAAAGTAATCCATTAAAATGTAAATCCTTAATCATTTAGTTAAAAAACAAGCAAATTAAGGATCAGTCTGTAACGGAGATCTCATGTTTTAGGGCGAATAAGAAAAATTGACCAGCTAATCATTCAAAATTTGTATGTGTTAGGGCGGTTCTTATATCGGATATCGCTTTTCTTAATGTCTATTAATCAATTAGCGCTATTCACCAAAGCTGGCGCGTTTATCGGCCATTGAAGTCAGTATACGCTCGGTATCTAAGATGGAAGTCCAGTTAAGTAATTGCTTGTCGTTGGCAATGACATAATCAGTCAGTTGTTGATTAATCGTGTCTCTCAGTTGGTCGCCTTGCCAAGGTTTTGAAATATAGAAATCCAGCGCAGCGTTGTTAATGGCCGTGACAGTATCTTCAAGTCCAGCTTGTCCGGTAAGCAACAGCTTACGTGTTGGCTTAGTCACGTCGTGTTGGTTGAGTTCTATCAGAAAATCGATCCCTGTTTTGTCCGGCATGATGTGGTCGCATAAAATTAAGGCGAGCTTAATACCATCTTGGCCCATTTCTTTGATTACTTGTTTGGCTTCATCGACCGATTCGGCTCCTTCAACAATAAAGTTTTCTTCAAATGGCGCTAAGTCTTGAAGGACACTGTTGAGAACTTCAGGCTCATCATCGACACATAAAATTAGGTACTTATTCATGAGGTGCTCCTTCTTGTTTGAATGGAAGCCACACTTGCATATTTGTGTAGCTACCTACCTCTGACTCCACCAAAATAAAACCTTGATGAGCCGAAACGATTTGTTGAGAAATGGATAACCCAATCCCTAAACCAAAGTTGCCTTCTTTTTTGGTCGTGAAATTTGGGTTGAAAATGGTGTTGATGTCTTCTTTGGCAATGCCGTGTCCAGTATCGGAAATTTGCACTACAAGAAACGTGTCGTCGCCTTTAGTCTGTTGGGAGGTAGCAATGGACACTTTCCCTCGTTCAGAAAGGGCATCGAGCGCATTGGAAATGAGGTTGGTCCACACTTGTTGCAGTGAGAGCGACTGGCACAATAAGGGCGGTAAGTCAGTGTCGTAATGCTTTTCGAGTTGGTGATGTTTGAGCCTGTTTTCAAAGATTACTAAGGTATCTTCAAGCCCTTCGTGGATATCTGTGTAGTGGCGAACTTCTTCATCTTCTCTGGCATAGCTTTTTAGGCTTTTGACCATATCGGCAATACGCTTACTGCACACTTGAATTGAGCGAATAGAGTTTCCCACATAGTGGTAGTGTTCTAAGTCATTGAGCAGCTCTTTGCCTGCTACTGGAGACTCTTTTAATGTGTCTAGCACCGTAGAATCTTGGCTTAGGTTTAGTCTCACTGCCTTTTTTGCTAGAGCTCGGTCATCGATCGTTGAGGTCAGATGTTTTACGAGCTGTCTTTCTTGAGCTGTTGATAGTGGCTTGGCTAATTTTGAATGCGCTAGCACGTCAGTCCCTTTATTGGACTCTGGAACGGATAGGTTTGCCAATATCTGGTCGAGATGTTCTGACAGAGTTTCAATACTTCGTAAGATAGCGGCAATCGGGTTATTTAGCTCATGTGCGACTCCCGCAACAAGTTGACCCAGCATCGCCATCTTCTCTTTCTCAATCAATTGTTGATGTGCGGACTCTAACGATTCAAGTGTTTGTTGCAGCTTGATCTTATTGGTGATGCTTCGTTGCAAACGGCGATTGAAGTGACGGAGCAGCAGATTAGTAAATAGTGGCAGCAGGGTATTGTTTGAATGCATCACTTGAGCAAAGCTATCTTTATCCAGCTTGATAACGCGTGTTTGCGTTAAGGTTATCGCGGTAGAAAACGAAGGCTCACCAGTCACAAACGACATCCCGCCGACAATGTTTCCCTTAGAGTGACGAACCACTTCTCGCTGTTGCCCAAGTTCATCTTTCTTATAAAGAGCCGCTTCACCCTCAATGATCAGCCATAAAAAACGATTGTCTTCGCCTTCCACAGTGAGCAGATGCTCGGGGGAGTAGTCACGAATGGCCTTAGTTTTGTCATCTTTTGAAAACACATCTTGTAAGGCATTGACGACACGTTCAGCGAGGGCATTATCAGAAAGCTGGTGGTAGTCGTGAATGAACCCCGATTGGAAAGAGTGAATCTTTTGTTCAATGTGCGCTCTGAGTAAGCGCTGTTGATCCAATGCATCACTGTAAGAGAGCAGGTTTTCTGAGTCATATTGGATAACAAAAGAAGTCAGCTCTTTTTGCGCTGATTTGAATAGAACCTGATCTTGAACCGGTTTGGTTAGACAGTGATTGAGTCGACCTTCATTCACAGCGGTTAGAATGGATTGAATGTCTGACGAGGCGCTGACTAATATCGTTCTTGCGGTATTACTATGGGGTAGCTGTTCAAGTTCAATAAGAAATTGTACGCCATTAAATTCAGAATGATGATGAGTGATCACCAAGGCAACGGTTTGGTTGTGATCATGGATATCTTCTAATGCGTGATGTGCGTCTTCTATGTTCTCGGCAGTATAAATATCGAATACAGAAGCCAACGGAGCCAGCTCCGAACGTATTCTTTCAATGCTAACCGGATTATTGTCTAAACAGATAACAGCGTATTGATTCACAGCTCAACCTTAATAGTAGCGACGCTTCTAGCCTAGCAAGAACCGCCGAATAAGGATGAGAGCTAGCCGTTAATTTATTGAGGCAATCGAAGTATCGAGCAATAGACTGATTTAACTCAATGTTTCTTGTTTGCTACTGATGGGTTAGACTAAAAAAAACAGACACGTGTAGAAAGAGAACTCATGGAACAGTTAAGAAAAATTGGCGCAATCGGCGGAGCAATCTCATTGGCACTTTGTTGGCCACTAGCGGTTGGGCAAATTGGACAAAACGCGATTACTGATGGCGTTGCAAAGCTTAACAATTCAAGCATTCAAGCTGAGATCGTGGAATACGATAGAGGTTACCTGTCTTCCAACGTAACCACTCGTCTAACTGTGACGGATGAAAACCTGAAAGAGCAACTTGCGATTGATGGACTGCCGAGTGAATTTGTCATCAATAGTGCAGTTAGCCACGGTTTGGTGAGCCTAAATGCACTGTCGACGTTTGAGAATACCGATATTTTGCCTCTAACTCTGACAACTAGCACTGAGCTAAACGGCAACACTGACTTTAACTTCGAGTTAAGCCAGTTTAATCATCAAGGTTCTGATGAGAATGGCACTTCGGTATCGATCACTAAATCGAATCTTTCTGGCCATGCGACTGTTTTAGGGCAAGTTGATTACGAGCTTTCAATCCCTTCAGTTCAAATTGATTTTGAAACCGGTGAAGAGGTAACGCTTTCTAACCTGAAAGGTGTGGGTTCAGGGCAGCAAGCGAAAGGCTACTGGTTAGGTACTCAGAATTTTACTATCGATAGCTTCTTGGTTTCAGATTCTGCAATGCAGCCTTTCATGACCATTGAAAATTCTAAGTACGATTTTGAATCGCATCTAGATGAAGCAACTAAGCGCCTGCGCAGCAACCTTAAGCTGGATATCGCAAATATAGAGACCAATGAAGGCCAGTTGAACAACCTAAACGTCGATTTTGAAGTGTCGAAATTGGATAGTGAATCGTTTGAGAAAATCTTCGAGATTTACCAATCTAATCCTGTGATGACGCAAGAAGACGTTGCACAGATCATTCCATTTATTGATATCCTGTTTGCTAAAGGTTTCGACCTTTCAATGAACAACATGTCACTAGATCTAGGTAAAGGGCAGTTTGAATCTAAGTGGTTGGTGAGCGTACCGGAAGGGACGGAAAACATCAGCAGCAATCCTTCGATGATCATGCCAGCATTAACGGGTAACGTTCACTCTAGCTTCTCAAATGAACTTGTTGAAGAGTATCCATTCATCCGCGAAGGTATCGATGAATTGCTTGTGATGGAAATGATTAAGGAAACAGAAAGTGGTTATGAAATCAGCGCTGACTTAGAAAATGGAAACCTAGTGTTCGAAAATGGACAAGAAATTCCATTAATCGCTCTACTTATGCCGATTTTTGTTCAATAAACAGAGCAAAGGTTAATACTGATAAGGTGATTTAGCTGATTAAGTTTAAACATTTTATACGGTACAAAACAAAAGAGGTCTTAAGACCTCTTTTGTTGTTTTTATGTTGGGTAAAACATGGTATTACTTGCATAGTTATTATTTAGCAGGAGCAATCATCCCCATGGAACTTACATTAGATAACGTATTCAACTTCAGTGCTGGCCCAGCTGCACTGCCTAAACCGGTAATGAAACAAGCGCAAGCGGACTTCATTGATTGGAATGGTTTAGGGACTTCCGTGATGGAAATCAGTCATCGCAGCAAGGAATTTATTCAAGTTGCTGACGAGTCCGAACAGGACCTACGTGATCTTCTGAACATCCCAGACAACTACAAAGTTCTTTTCTGTCAGGGGGGCGCTCGTGCTCAATTCGCTGCTGTTCCTCTAAACCTTTTAGGTGATGCGACCAAAGCGACTTACATCGATGCGGGTTACTGGGCAGAAAGCGCAGTGACTGAAGCGAGCAAATATTGCGAGATCGATGTATTCAACGCGAAGACGTCAATCGATGGTAAAGCGGCTGTTGTTCCGGCTAAAGATTGGAAAATCGACCCAGAAGCGGCGTATGTACACTTCTGTCCGAACGAAACCATCGATGGTATTGAAATTAGCGAGCTTCCTCAAACGGATAAGCCAATCGTTGCGGATATGTCATCTAACATTCTGTCTCGTAAGATCGACGTGTCTCAGTACGGTGTTATCTACGCCGGCGCTCAAAAGAACATTGGCCCAGCGGGTATCTGCATTGCAATCGTACGTGATGATCTACTCGAACTCGCAAACGACGTGTTGCCGAGTATTCTGAACTACAAAGTACTTGCTGAAAAAGACTCAATGTTCAACACACCACCAACGTACGCTTGGTACCTGTCAGGCCTTGTGTTCAAGTGGCTAAAAGCTCAAGGTGGCGTTGAAGCGATGGAGTTGGTGAACAAAGAGAAAGCAGCGCTGCTTTACGGCGCAATCGATAGCTCAGCTTTCTACAAAAACGATGTTCACACTGCAAACCGTTCTAGAATGAACGTGCCGTTCCAACTGGCGAAACCTGAATTAGATGGCAAGTTCTTGGAATTGGCTGATGCTGCAGGTCTGAAATCGCTAAAAGGTCATAGAGCAGTAGGTGGAATGAGAGCTTCACTTTACAACGCAATGTCTCTGGAAGGCGTTCAAGCGCTGGTTAGCTTCATGAAAGATTTCGAAGAGAAATACGCTTAATAAGCGAGTTCGATGTTTACCAATGAAAAGAGGAGCTTTGGCTCCTCTTTTGTTTCCTATAGAAGGTGAAAATATAGAGGCCTAATTATTTTCTTTGACCATTGAAGCGAAACTGTTGTGGCGTTACATCAAAAGACGCCTTAAAGGCTTTAATGTAAGACGAGTCGTTTTGATAACCGACTTGGTCAGCAATACTTTGGATTGAGAACCCTTCATCGAGCAAAGACAACGAATAAATCAGTCGAATTTGTTGTCGCCATAGCTGAAATGACGTATTGAACTCTTTTGAGAATAAGCGCGACAAGGTTCGCTCTGATGCGCCGACTTTCTCTCCCCATTCCTTCAACGAAAAGTTCAACGTTGGTGCTTCTGTCAGCGCTTCAAAGATAAGCTTCAAACGTCGGTCTTCGGGCAGTAACAATTGATAGGTCTGAACGTTGTCTTTCATGATCTGATCGTGCAATACCGAGAGCAATCGCGATACCTCTTCATCACTCACTAATCCTTCGCACTGTCTGCGAATTTCCTGCAATAACTCATTCAAAAACGGCGTCAGGGTAATGGTTCGAACTTGAGGTTCATACTTAATACCAAAGGCTGGATTAAGGTAAATACCGACAAACGTCGTATGGCTGAGTGCTATAGATTCATGTTGAACCCCCGCAGGCATAAACAAAGCAGAAGTATGGGGCACAAGATGCTGGTAGTGCTCGGTTTTCGTTTGCAGTAGGCCTTTGATCGGGAAGATCACTTGATGCCACGTATGTTGGTGCATTGCATCGACGTATCCCTTGGGCATGTCGATGGTCTTCACCAACGCGGGCGAATTCGGGTTGGCGACCATCATCTCATTTGAGGTGATGATTCCGGAGTGAGAATCTATTTGGCGGGTTGGCATGGTTAACTGTCTTTATGTCCCTATTCTGACGTAGTGAGACTAGGCTATCATGCCCGGCAGAGTGAATGAAGTGGAGAGGGTACACGTATGCGATATCAAGTTGAAATATCGAAAGAAAACCAACTACTATTCAAAGTCGATATTGAAGGCATTAACCAGAATAAGTGTGAAACATCGCTCGAAACGGTCTTGGCTAAGTTACCGAAAATAGAAGGTTATCAGCGTCATGTATTGCTTTCGAACAGCGAAACACGTTATCTAAAGAGCACTGAAAACCACATTGAAGTATTAGCAGCGGTTCCGGTATTTAAATCACTGGGTGAGCAATAAGTTGGCGTTAGCTCGTATAAAACAGCAAATAAGTTTCAGGTGAGAAGGAAGAGATATGAAGAAGTTAGGTGTAGTAAATAGTGTATTGGCTGGTAAAACCGTTACTTTTGCGCACGGTGCAAACAGTGCCATTGATAAGCAGGTTTTGTCGGAGCGCCAGCACGCCACAGAGTTGGGTTTTACCAACGATGAACAAGGCGACCCTCGCTTTCATGGCGGCATTCAAAAAGCTCTTCATATCTACCCGAGCGAGCACTACCCAGTTTGGCAGCAAGAGCTGGGTGACAAAGACATCTTCCAATCTGCAGGTGCATTTGGCGAGAACCTAAGTTCAAGCGGGATCACGGAACAATCTATTTGTTTGAAAGATAAGGTTCGTATCGGATCAACTTTATTGGAAGTCTCACAGGGACGTATGCCTTGTTGGAAGCTCAATGTGCGATTTTATCAAAACGATATGGCAAGAAGACTGCAAGAGACACTTCGAACGGGGTGGTACTTCCGAGTATTGGAAGAAGGTGATATTGGCGCGGGCGACGAGATCATTTTGTGTGAAAGACCTTACCCAGATTGGTCGTTAGCTCGTATCATGGGCGCGGTATTTACTGGCAGCCTTGATAGAGAAGAGTTAAGTCAGATGGCTGACCTTCCGTTAGTCGAATCTTGGGGGGCGCTCGTTGCACGACGTCTTGAAACGGGCGAAGTTGAAGATTGGGAGATGCGTTTAGTTGGTCCTACAGCAGCATCATAAGCCTTGATGACAAAAAGCAATAAAGCCCACTAATGGAAGTTAGTGGGCTTTATGTTTATACGTTCAGTTTAACGTCAGTCTTAATTGGCAATTAGAGCCAGAAGTTCTTCAAAGGCATCTCAGCGTCAAAGTGATGAGCTATCTGTGCTTGGAGAAGCTCAGCGGTCGCAATAGCGTCAGTTAGTGCATGATGTGGTGTGTAGTCGGGCAGGTGGTATCGACGACGACTTTGACCCAGTCTCACTGAAGCTGGCTTCTTACCTTTTAGCTTATTCCATAAGCCGCCAGCCAGTTTATTTTGGATCTGAGATTCAATCTCGAGCGTGTCGAGGACTGGGAACTCAATGCCTTCACCGAGTCGCACTTTCAATGCGTTATCCAAGAAATCACGTTCGATACGGCGATAGTGAACCACCGGGATATGTCCCGCCATTGATTCTAATATCTCGCCCAACACTTCGCTAAGGTCTGGCGCATCAATGATGTCATTGTGAGTGATACCATGAATCACGACAGACTCTTCTTCCAACTTCTGCTTTGGTCTCAGCGTCCAGTGTTTGGCTTGTCGTAAGTAAATGCGATTTAGTGTAAACGGCACTAAACCAATGGTAATGATGCCGTCTTTGTTTGGGTTTAACCCCGTGGTTTCAAAGTCGACAGCTAAGAACATCACTTCTGAAAGTGGCGTATCAGGCGCAGGAAGAGGCTGGCTATAAAAGTGCTTTAAGCGCTCGTCTCTTGCTCGTTCTAGTTTCTGAGCAAACTTAAATGGCCAATCGACCGCAGGTGATCTGAATAGTTTGTTCATAGACCCTACTTAAACTTATTGCTGGCTTGATAACGGAACTTAAGGAAGTTTTGCGCATTACTTAATATTTGGAATGCATCCTTTAGGTTACGTCGTTCGAAGTCAGACAGGTTCTCTGGTTCAATGTTGTTATCAGGCTCGATATTGTTGTCGACATCGTGTGCTTGGTGACGAATACGAACCAGAGAGATGAACTCCATGGCGTCTTTTAAATCTTGTGCTCTGCCTTTTGGCAAAATACCTGCGTCAATAATGTCATCTAAACGTTCGAATGAGTTTTTAGAACGAGAAGCGACAGCCAAAGAGTGTACACGAATCAGATCCGCCAGCGGTGCCGTACCACGACGCTTAAGGTTGATCGAGTTGTTGTGGCGACCATCTTTCTCCATCACGAAATCTTTGAAGAAGCCCAGTGGCGGAGTGCGGTTGAGCGCGTTACGAGCAAGACACGCCAAGAAGCGGTTGTTCTTACGTGCACGCCTTATGATGAAGCTATTCAATTGCTCAGCCCATTTCAAACGACCATACACGCCATCTAAATCAAAGAAGATAGAGGCGTTCAGCAGCGCTTTCGGGTTTGGATCATCAATCCAATCAGCAAAGCACTCTTCCCATTGTCGGCGTGTCATGCGCCAAGTTGGGTTCGTCGCCATGATGTCACCTGTACAATATACATAGCCACACTGGTCTAAGCCGTCGCAGATGAAGGTTGATAGCTCTTCAAAGTACTTGCCGTGTTTTTTTTCGTCGTAGGTGTCATCAAGAATGATGGCGTTATCTTGATCAGTGACAAGCAGTTGCTCATCACGTCCCATAGAGCCAAGCGCAAGGAAACAATACGGAATCGGCGCTTTACCGAGTTTTTCTTCACCCAGCTCGATAATACGTTGTTTAAAGCTGCGGCCAATTACTGACATCGCGGTGCCAACCATGTGGGCGTTGGCATCTTCATTAACCAAGCGTACAAAGCTGTCTTTTACTTGTTCGGAAAGTACTTTCAGGTCTTCGATACTTTGTTGTTGGAAGATACTACTTACCAACAACAGTGAGTTTTGAGATTCGTAACGTACAATATCGGTTGCTTCGATAATACCAATCGGCTTCTTATCTTTTAGTACTGGCAGGTGATGCACGTTGTAGCGAAGCATGGTCATCATGGCTTCATATACGTAAGCATTGTGATCGAGTGAGATAACCTCAGCGGTCATTACGCTAGATACTTCATCCGATGGATCCAGGCCCTCGGCAAGTACACGAGTACAAAGGTCACGGTCAGTGATGATGCCGATCACTGGGGTTGAGTCATCTTCATCATCTTCAACGATATCGGGATCGATGATTAGCAAAGACGAAACATTATCTTGCGCCATCATGGTCGCAGCTTGCTGAATAGTGCGCGTTTTTTCGATCATCGGCGCTTCGCTGGTCAGCAGCGTTTTGACCTTGGATGTTGTTAGGTCATTAGCGTCGTTGCTGTCTAAGTTCGCCTGACGCAGTCGTGCGTTATCTTCTACTTCGACAAAGTCGGCGAATGAATCATAGTTGTCATAAAGCTCTTGGAAAATAGGCCCGGGGATACAGTAGAGGAGGGTATCTTCAGTCGCTTTAACTGGGAAACGCACCTTGTTGTTGGTCAGCAGGCCCATTTGACCGAATAAGTGGCCTTCATCAAGGCGGTTATAGAGTTCGCCTTTGCGACGGTAGACTTCTACTTCGCCACTTCGAACCATGTAAAAGTCATGAATTTGATCACCAAAGTGAATGATAGGGGTATCTTGGCGGTAATAAGAAATTTCCACGCTACTGGTCACTTTCGCCAACATCTCCTCAGGGAGTTCTGTGAAAGGGGGGTATTGTGCCAGAAAGTTTTGAATCTCTAATAACTCAGCATCCATAATGATCATCCATTGGTTTGTATGATTTCATGGTACAACATTTGATAATATTTTGCCGTCACAAATCAATCTGTGAGCTAAAACCTTTTTAAAGTCTTATGGATAGACTAACCTTTCAGTTAATGGAGTGACAGTTTAAGGATGATAGGAATGTCGAAGTGGAAGCTTAGTTTTGTATCTGCGGTTTTTTTGTTTTCTCCAAGTTTGTGGGCGGACACTAACGCGGCGGATATTCTTGATTATGACCATGTTTATGCCACAGCGCATTCGGGCAGTTTAAATGAAGATGCAGGCAGTAATAACAATGCCTCGTCGTATGGATTAGGCGTCGGTTACGCGATGACGGATGATTGGTTGCTGCTGGGAGACTACAGCGCACGCTTCATTCACCCTGATGACACCACAACTCGAATTGATACGCTGATGCCAGGTTTTGGTTACCGTTACAGCATTAAGAAAGATTTAGATATAGTGGCTTACTACCTGCTTGGTATCACTAAAGGTAAGGTTGAAGATAATGATACCAACCGAACTGAATCTTCAGACACTGAGTTCATCCAAGGGATAAAAGCTGAGCTTAACTATGGCTTTGCGAAACGTTGGATTGCCAACGGTAGTGTGCAAGTGAATCGAAGTGATCTGTTTGATGAAGAGATCTATCACTTAGGTTTACGCTATCTAGTGACCAACAAGTTTGCGATTGGTGGGTCATACCAACATCGAGATGGTGAAGGTAAGATTCGCAGTGAACGAACTAATGAGTTAGGTGTTGAGTTCTTCTTAGAGTATTAACCTATTGAAGCGTTTAGCGCTTTAACTACAGAACAAGTGGCAGACACAATAAAGCCAGCTTAATCGCTGGCTTTTGCATATCTATTGGTCTGCAAGTGCAGGTTTCTGGACTGCAAATACGGGTTTCGCTTTACGATTAAAGAACCGCAGCGATGCCTTTACATAGAGGACCCATGTTTGACTTAGTCATACCAGCAACACTGATACGGCCAGAACCAACAATGTAGATAGCGAATTCGTCTTTTAGGCGAGTTACTTGCTCTTTGCTTAGGCCAGAGAAAGAGAACATGCCGTTTTGACGTTCGATGAATGTGAAGTCTGCATCAACACCTTCTGATTTCAGGGTTGTTACGAATAGCTCACGCATCTCTTGGATACGGTCGCGCATTTCTGCCACTTCTGCTTCCCATTCAGCACGTAGATCAGCATCACCAAGGATGTGAGTTACTACAGCGCTGCCGTGCGCTGGTGGGTTAGAGTAGATAGAGCGGATGATGCTCTTAACTTGAGAGAATGCTGTTGTTGCTACGTCTACAGACTCTGCAACCAATGTGAATGCACCAACACGTTCGTTGTACAAGCCAAAGTTCTTAGAGAACGAGCTAGCAACAAGAATTTCTTTGTTGTACTGAGCAAAAATACGCAGGCCAGCCGCATCTTCTTCAACGCCTTTTGCAAAACCTTGGTAAGCAAAATCGAATAGAGGAAGCAGTTTCTTCTCTGCTACTAGTTTAGCCAGTACTTCCCACTCTTCAGTTGTTGGGTCGATACCTGTTGGGTTATGACAGCAGCCGTGAAGAAGAACGATATCGCCTTCAGAAGCTTTCTCTAGGTCGGCAACCATGCCAGCGAAATCTTTGTCTTTAGTTTCAGCGTTGTAGTAGCTGTATTGAGCCGTTTCGATACCTGCAGCAGCGAAAACGCCGTTGTGGTTAGCCCAAGTTGGGTTACTGATCCAGATTTTCACGTCGCCCAGTTGGCGCTTGATGAATTCACCCGCTACGCGAAGTGCACCTGTACCACCAGGAGCTTGTGCTGTTTTAGCGCGTTGAGATGTTACGATCTCTGCATCTGCACCGAAAAGAAGCTTCTGAACCGCTAGACCGTATTCAGCTGTGCCTTCAATCGTTAGGTAAGATTTGGTTTTTTCGTTTTCAAGAAGTGCAGCTTCTGCTTTCTTTACTGTTTTAAGTACCGGTGTTTGACCATCTTCATTTTTGTAGATGCCAACACCAAGGTTGATTTTCTCTGCACGAGAGTCTTTTTTAAACTCTTCAGTAAGGCCGAGGATAGGATCGGCGGGAGCAGCTAACACTTTTTCAAACATAATCTTCATCCATGTCAATTGAGAGGGGATAGTATCTATGGGTAGTTATACCTGTATGGAATTTTTAAGACAATACGAAGTGAACAGAAAGGCTAAAAAAAATCCATTTCAATTAGATTTATTGACTAAAGAGGGTATTTGATAACAAAACACCCTACGGATTAACCTATAGGGTGCAAGAAGTTAGTGATTTTTGAAGAGATTAAGCGGGTTGAGCAATAAGGCTTTCGCGTTCGAGTTCACTCGCGATATTTTTGCCATCTTTATAGGTTGCAGCAATCGAAACAAACGCGTGTTCAACCGCTAGAAAGGCGTCGACAACCTGTGGATCAAAATGTGTCCCATTACCTTCTAAGATAATTTGTTTCGCTTGCTCATGAGTAAAGGCTGGCTTGTAGACTCGCTTCGAGATGAGCGCATCATAAACATCGGCTAATGCCATTAAACGACCCGATAACGGAATCTCTTCACCAGACAACTGATTTGGATAACCGCTGCCGTTCCATTTCTCGTGATGAGTGAGAGAAATCTCTTTCGCGACTCTTAAGAAAGAGCTGCTTCCTAACTGTCTCTCTGCAATAGATAACGCTTCTGCGCCAATAGCAGGGTGACCTTTCATTATTTCAAATTCTTCGTTAGTCAATTTGCCCGGTTTTAATAACACACTGTCAGGCACACCCACCTTGCCCACGTCATGCAGTGGCGCGGACTTATAAAGCAGTTCGATATAGTTGGGTGTTAATAAGGTCGCGTGAGCTTCCGATTTGCTGAGCTCTTGCGCGAGAACCTTAACGTACTCCTGAGTTCTTAGGATATGTGCGCCCGTTTCATTGTCTCGAGATTCAGCAAGTGCAGATAGGCTGACAATCGCGACGTCGCGAGTGGTCTTAACTTCGTTTTGTGCTGTTTCAAGGCTATCAAGCATGGTGTTGGTCATTGATGCCATTGACCCCAGCTCGTTGTAACCGAAAATAGGTAAACGAACACCTTGCTCGCCTTTGGTTACTTTGTTCAATGCACACTCTTGGCTAAGCAAAATGCGTTTAATCAGTTTGCTCCAAAGTGTCATGATGATGATTGCGTAGCCACCCAGTACCACCGCCAAATAAATGAATTCTTTGATCACACTGATCTTGCCAGAGCCATCCAATAAGCGGCCAGGGTTATGTTCTAACCAGAAGATGTCTTTAACGGCAACCATCGTTAACATTGTGGTAAGGGTGATAAGAAGCACTATGACCAAACCAATCATCTGTTTAACTAAAGAGCTTCGCTCGCCAATCAGTTGAAAATCAAACTCTCCAGACGCTTCCATTTTATCCATTTGAGTCAACTTGGCGTTCAGTTGGAGAATGGTTCCGGTAAAGAAGCCAAACAGTGTCATACCGAATAGCACTTTCAAATTACTATCGATGGTGAAGTCGTAGCTTAGGTTGTAGTAAAGCGCGAAAGGGACACTCGCAGCAAAAAATAGCAAAGTATCGAGCTGTGCGAATCGACCTTGTTCAACTAATGCGTGTTTCGCTAATAGGAAATGGCGAGTTAGCCAAACCAAGACGAAAACGATACTGACTTGAGTGAAAATTTCCAAAGTTGTTAGGGTTTCGAGCATAGGGCATACCCGACTGCCGTAGGTGCCAAAAAGCACGCCAGCGGCAACGTATAACTTAGTCGTTAGCGATTGATTATAATTTGAAGTATCCATCGATAAGCCTTTGTTCTCATTCTTATTAGATTTACGCATTCATTGATTCACGACGTTATAATTGCGAATGGTTAACATAGCTAGCGTGAATAAGATCGGGAATTCTATCGATAGCTTTGGTGGATTGATACAAGAAACTGGTTTGTGTTCGTGATTTGTTAGCTAGGTGGGGGTTATTGCAGCATTCTTATGAAGATACTTGAATAGCCTCGGTCGAGGTTTGAGGCTATTCAGTCTGCGTTCTGGGTTAGAATCGCGAGTGATTGATTTCGCTATCTACTTTAAAACAATTACTTTTTCAGGTTGATTTCAGCTTCGATAGAACCTGTTTCAATCTCAGGGTGAGACGCTAGTTTGTCTGCTGCCCATTGGTTAAGGTGTTTCAGAATTGCAGACACTGCGTGTTTTTCCGTTGGTGTTTGGTCTTGATCGATATCGATCTTTTGTTTTGGATGTGAGCCTGTCGCATCTTCAGCAATATGAAGCCAATCTGGGTGCCAGTAATATGGCTGGCCGCTCGGTGTTGTCCAACTGTGAACACCGTTTGACTCTCCTTTATAACTTAATTGGTCTGCTTCTATTTTTTTCATTGTTATCTCGCATGTTTTTGGGTTACATCAAATTATTGAGGTAGAAAGCCAACTTAGCTCCTGCCTTGGATACAAACTTAGCAAAGCTTACAAAGTTATCTGTGAACTGATTCACACTATTATAGAAATTAGGTTCATTCATATGGATAGCAGCAATAGTTGTTAGCGTTAGTGATAAAATCTCCGGCTTATTGGAATTTCTCTAGGTAGTACAATTAGATGGCGCGTTATGAAGAGCTTGCAAAGGATATTCGAACTCAGATCGCTAATAACACGTGGCGATCCGGGGAGAAGATCCCTTCTGTGCGCATGAGTTGTCGTAATTACAACGTCAGCAATAGTACTGTTTTACAAGCCTACCAGTTGCTAGAAAGCGAAGGGTGGATTATCGCTAAGCCTCAATCGGGGTATTTTGTTGCGCCAAGACTGGAAGGCGTTGATTACGCACAGCCACTCGTTAGTGAAAAGAAAGCCATTAATGACCGCTTATTTGATTTCTTGAAGTCGAGTTCAGCCGAAGGTGTGATTCCTTTCGGTTCTGCATTTCCTGATCCAGACCTTTTCCCTTTACCGACGTTAACTCGAAACCTTGCCAGCGCAGGTAGGAAAATGACTGGCGCCAGTGTGATCAATAATTTGCCACCGGGCAGTGAATCCTTGAGAAGACAAATCGCGCAGCGCTATTTGCAACAAGGCATTACGGTTAATTATCAAGACATCGTGATTACATCGGGTGCTATGGAAGCGCTCAACTTGAGCCTGCAAACGGTCACTAAGTCGGGTGATAACGTCGTGATAGAGTCTCCCGCATTCTATGGCGCTCTGCAGGCTGTCGAGAGGCTAGGGCTTAACCCTATCGAAGTTGATGTTTGCCCAATTAATGGATTGAACATAGAGCAGTTTGAAAACGCACTACAAAACCAAGATATAAAAGCGTGTTGGTTGATGACGACTTTTCAAAACCCAACGGGAACCAGTTTGTCGGAACAGGCAAAGCGCCGTGTGGTAGAGATTGCAGAACAACATGAAACCTACATTATTGAAGATGACGTGTATGGCGACCTTTATTACGAAGGGCATAAGCCGAAGCCACTTAAGGCCTTCGACAAGACCGATTCCGTCTTGCTTTGTGGGTCGTATTCAAAAAGTTTGTGCCCGGGTTATCGAGTAGGCTGGGTTGTGAACACGCGTTTTAACGATGCGATTCAAAAGTTACAGCTTCTTTCTACGCTATCGAGCAGCACTCCTGTTCAACTTGGCGTCGCCCATTTCTTAACGCATGAAAGCTACGACAATCACCTCCGTAAACTGCGTAAAAACCTTTTAGTCAGAAAAGAGCGATTTATCGATGTCATTAAGCAGTACTTTCCGCATTCAATAGAGATTGAAGAACCAGCTGGTGGCTACTTGATATGGATTCGTTTCTCTGAAAAATTCGATAGCCAACAATTTCATCAACTGGCTATCGAGCAAGATATTAGCGTCGCATCAGGCGATCTGTTCAGTGAGCAGGGAAGAGTGGATAACGCGATACGATTGAATTTTTCTTATGAACTCACAGAAGAGAAGGAACAAGCACTTATCTTGCTTGGCAAACTGGCACATCAACTTACGCATTCGTAAAATCTTAAGTCACTCATAAAACTGACAATCATTTCAACTGTACGGGTTGTTTGTGGTGCAACTGTACGCCTTGTACAACAAAGAGTTGTGATTCAATACAGTTAGACCAAATATTGGAGATACCGTTATGTTGAAAATGACTATGGGAAATGAAGTTAAGCTGATTATCGTCGCGATTGTATGCGCGCTTCTGCTTATTCTCGGCCACGTACTGCTGGCAAAAGCATTCGCTGATATGGCGTGGGCGGAATACACCACTGCGGCTATCCCGTTCGTTATGATGGCAATCTGCGGTCTCGCAATAAAATACGCTATCGACCAAGATGTAGATTAGCCTTTGAATAACGAATCTCAGATGGTGGTACGCAGAAGCAGCCGTCGTCTCGTTTTATTCCGAACATAAAAAAACCTCCGCAAGTGCGGAGGTTTTTATTTGTTTTTAACTTTTAATTTCGACTAAGTATCGAATTAGAAGTTTGCAGAGCGTGGTGTACGTGGGAATGGAATCACGTCACGAACGTTGCCCATACCTGTTACGTAAGACACTAGACGCTCAAAGCCAAGACCGAAGCCTGCATGAGGCACTGTGCCGTATTTACGTAGGTCGCGGTACCAGCTCATGTGCTCAGGGTCGATACCCATACCAATCATGCGCTCGTCTAGAATGTCTAGACGCTCTTCACGTTGTGCACCACCGATGATTTCACCGATGCCTGGTGCAAGTACGTCCATTGCTGCAACTGTTTTGCCGTCGTCGTTTAAGCGCATGTAGAAAGCTTTGATGTCTTTCGGGTAGTTCTTAACGATAACAGGTGCTTTGAAGTGCTCTTCAGCTAGGTAACGCTCATGCTCAGAAGACATGTCGATGCCCCACTCAACGTCGAATTCAAATTTCTTACCAGAATCTAGCAGGATTTGGATTGCGTCAGTGTAGTCAACTTGTGCGAAATCAGCGTCTACGAATTGCTCTAGACGAGTGATTGCTTGCTTGTCGATGCGAGAAGCGAAGAACTCAAGGTCGTCACGGCGCTCTTCAAGAACAGCTGCGAAAACGTACTTAAGCATGTCTTCAGCCAGTTTCGCTACATCGTCAAGGTCTGCAAACGCAACTTCAGGCTCAACCATCCAGAACTCAGCTAGGTGGCGGCTTGTGTTTGAGTTTTCAGCACGGAACGTAGGACCGAACGTGTAAACTTTGCTTAATGCACAAGCATAAGCTTCAGCATTAAGTTGGCCAGATACTGTTAGGAAAGTTTCTTTACCGAAGAAATCTTCGTTGAAGTCAACTTTGCCTTCGTCAGTGCGAGGTAGGTTTTCCATGTCTAGCGTAGATACGCGGAACATTTCGCCAGCGCCTTCTGCATCAGATGCAGTGATAAGCGGAGCTGAAGTCCAGAAGAAGCCTTGCTCGTGGTAGAAACGGTGAATCGCTTGCGATAGACAGTTACGTACACGTGCTACTGCGCCAATCACGTTTGTACGTGGGCGTAGGTGAGCAACTTCACGAAGGTATTCGATAGAGTGACGTGTCTTAGCCATTGGGTAAGTGTCAGCGTCTTCAACCCAGCCTACAACTTTAACGTCAGTTGCTGCTAGTTCGAAGTCTTGACCTTTCGCAGGAGACTCAACAATCTTACCAGTTACTTCAACAGAGCAGCCAGTTGTTAGCTTTAATACTTCGTCTTCGTAATTATTAAGATTATTAGGAACCACGGCCTGAATCGGGTCGAAACAAGAGCCGTCATAAATGGCAAGGAAAGAGATTCCAGCTTTGGAATCACGACGTGAACGGATCCAGCCGCGAACAGTTACTTCACTGTCTACCGCTAGCTTGCCGCCAAGTACGTCTGTTACAGGCGCGTAAGTCATGTTGATTTCATTCTCCATTGAGGGACAAATTCAACTCAAAGTCTCTGGCATTGCTGCAAACAAACATACATTTGCACAATAATTAGCCGAAACATTAAGTTGTATAAACTTTTTAAATCGATTGAACATATTACCTGTCATACCGACAGCTTCAACCTTTATTCTTGCTTGGTGAAAGAAATATTGTGTCTACTGACGATAAAACCGTTTGAGGGTGTGTTTTTTGTTCGATCTTCGCGTCCGCCTTACCTTTCAACCCTATGTGAGCTGTTGAACGAGCAAGGCGCAATCGAAACCTTTGTTTTCAATAATGGGAGTGTGATTGTGTTGAGACTCACTCTATATTGGCGCGGATTCAGTCGTTTTGGACTTGAACACCTTCTTAATTTCCCACTAAAGCAACAAGAGGAGTTTAATATCTACGTGTTAATTACGCCGCCTTAACCCCTGCATTCTCTCTACACCCGCATTTTTCGAGCGCTCGCTCATTCAAGAAAAACAGTCGATCAAATTATGTCTCAACAAGGCAGGACTGGCTGTACAAGTAAAAGAGAATTACATGCTTAATTATTTAAAAAAACACTGGTTATCAAACGTTAAAGGAGATTCATTATCTGGGATTGTGGTTGCACTTGCATTGATCCCTGAAGCTATCGCATTTTCAATTATTGCAGGCGTTGACCCTAAAGTAGGGCTCTATGCCTCGTTCTGTATTTGTGTCGTCACTGCTTTGGTTGGCAGTCGTCCGGGAATGATTTCCGGTGCAACAGGTGCAATGGCGCTATTAATGGTCACCTTAGTTAAAGACCACGGGCTAGAATATCTACTCGCCGCTTCGTTTCTTGCTGGCGTCATTCAAATCGCGGCTGGATATCTCAAGCTCGGCAACCTAATGAACTTCGTTTCCAAATCGGTGATTACAGGATTTGTTAACGCGCTCGCCATTCTAATTTTCATGGCCCAACTTCCTGAATTGATCAATGTCCCTTCAAGTGTTTACGTGTTAGTCGCTTTGGGTTTAGCGATTATTTATCTGCTTCCTTATTTTCCAAAGTTTTGTCGCACGATACCTTCTCCACTGGTCGCTATTGTCACCCTGACAATCATTAGTTTGTTGTTCGGATTAGATGTGAGAACGATTGGCGACATGGGCAAGCTTCCGGATTCACTGCCAGTGTTCTTGATTCCTAATATTCCATTCACGTTTGATACGCTCGCAACCATCCTTCCATATTCGATTGCTCTATCTCTAGTTGGCTTGTTGGAATCCTTGATGACAGCAACCATAGTCGATGATCTGACCGATACTGAAAGTAATAAAAACAATGAATGTAAAGGGCAGGGCGTTGCGAACATCGTGGCTTCCCTTTTTGGTGGAATGGCGGGGTGTGCGATGATCGGTCAGTCGATCATTAACATCAAATCTGGCGGCTTAACCCGATTATCTAGCATGATCGCCGGGGTGGTTTTGTTATTAATGGTAGTGTTTGTTTCTGATTGGTTGAAGCTGATACCGATGGCGGCGTTAGTGTCTGTGATGATCATGGTTTCTATCGGCACATTCTCATGGCGTTCTGTTGTTGAGCTTAAAGACCATACACTGCCAACTAATGTAACCATGTTGGCAACCGTGGCGGTGGTGGTGTTTACTCATAACTTAGCGATAGGTGTGGCGGTTGGCGTGGTGCTGTCGGCTCTGTTTTATGCACATGCCAGCAAATCTATGGTGTTTATATCCGATGAAGTAGTGACTAACGAACTGCACACCATTCACCGAGTAAAAGGCCATGTCTTCTTTGCTTCGTCAGATGCGTTTGTTGACCTATTTGATTATGACAACGCGACCTCTTTAGTGACGATCGATATATCGGATGCGTCATTCTTAGATAATACCTCTGTTGAGGCGCTTGATAAGGTGGTGTTCAAGTTCCGTAAAAAGGGCGCTTACGTTGAAGTTTCAGGAATGGATAGCGTGAGTGCGAATCTGATAGTCAAACACGCGATGTACCATAAGCATAAAGAGTTAACGGCGGTTTCAATTACGCACTAGTCACTGTTTGGTTTGAGTCCGATCTCGAACCCTCAGCAAAGATAGGTAAAGAAGACAAAGCGCTCATGCAGAGCGCTTTTTTGTTGGTCGAAAGTAAAGTAACTCTTCAACTTAAGATTTGATACTGGTCTTGGAGTTCGGTTGTGAGTTCATCGTTGACTGAGACAATGTGAATTGATTGATCAGCGATTCAAGATGATCAGATAGCTCTTCTAAGTCATTGCTGATGTTGCGAGTTTCAGCCGCGGATTGCGACGTGTTGTTGGCGTGAGAGGTGATGGTTTCGACTTTCTGCTGAACATCTTTAGTAGCCTGTGTGGTGGATTGGGTCTGCTGTTGAATGTTCTGTGCATGTGCCAACACTTGCTTCATCTCTTCTACAACACCATTCATTTCAACAGACAGGGCATCGATATCGCTCGAGCTTTGATGTGCTTGTTCACAAACATGGTCAGCAGAGGTCAACGATTCTTCGCTGCCTTGCTGGAACTGATGGATAATCGATTCAATGCTGCTTGTTGCTTCTGCCGTTCGTGACGCGAGATGACGGACTTCATCAGCAACAACGGCAAAGCCACGACCTTGTTCGCCGGCACGAGCGGCTTCAATGGCTGCATTAAGTGCAAGGAGGTTGGTTTGGTCGGCAATACCACGAATCACACTCAATATTGAAGAGACCTCTCCGGTTTGCTCATTGAGTGTCAGTATTTTGTGTTTCACTTCTTCTATGCTGCTGACTAGGTTCTTTATGTCACTGCTTGCGTCGTGTGCTTGGTTAGCACTTTTGCATGCCACATCAGCGGTGTGATTAATGAGGTCGGATGCGGTTAACGTCGCTTGTTCCACATTAACCTGTTGAGCTTGTATCCCTTCTACATTGTTTTGTACTTCTGCCGTTTCATATTGCTGATCGCTCGCCGCTTGTTCCGTAATTTGTGCAACGCTGGTCAGTTGGTTCGCAGACGCATTCAGTTTGTGTGAAGTATCTTGTACTTTCTCTAAACTGTCAGAAACCGTGCCCATGAAGGAGTTAATCGAATTGGCGAGTGTACCAATCTCATCTTTGCTTTGTGCTGGTAAGCGGGTTGATAGGTTTTTGTCTCTGCTAACTTGCGTCATAAAACGAGACGTCTGTTGAAGAGGTCGAACAATGATCTTACGAATTAGCCCCATCGTCAGTACAAAGCCCGCAAAGGAGATCACCGCCATAATGCCAATCGCAGCCATGGTTTGAGTGTTGATCAGCGAATTGACATGGCTAAGATTGTACTCCAAGCGAATAGCACCTAACACTTCACCTTCTGGCGCCATATGGCATGCTACACAATTGGTGCCGCGATAGTTTTCGCTCGATTTCATTGGCAGGGCAATCACTAGGCCTTTGCCCCAATCAGCCGAAAAAGGTTCGATAACGGTTTCGCCTGCTAGCGCTCGTTTATCAATATCATCAACGGGTGTTTGGTTGTTATTACCTGGGCCGTATAATTTGCTGACAGCTTCGGCGCGTAAAACACGAACGTCTTCAATACCTTCTTGTGCCAATGCTTTCTGACGTAGGGTTTCTTTCTGTGCCATGGTACCAGTCAGCATCATCATATTGAGGCTATCGAAATAGTTACTCGCTTTATCGTGAAGTTGTTCACTCAACACTGAATTAACAAGTTGTTTTTGCTGTGAATATTGAAAATAGGTCGATATCGCGAGCAAGAAAGTGAACACGATGGCGAGGGCCACTAGGATTTTAAAAGTGATTGTTGAGCGCATAAGGTGTTTGTTTTTATTCATTATAATGACGCGCATACTTTACGTGTAAGAAACCCTACTACCTATGGGGTATAGTGAATTGTGTGACCACACTCCGGTTGTGGTTATGTTTCTGTGATGTAGCGATAATGTGTAGCAATTGATTCAACATTTGAGGTTCAAATGAGTTTGTGTCTACTTTTGGTCTATTGCTAGGGCGTTGGCTGTGATTTTTTTCGCTAAGAACGCCGTTTATGCGGCTGTCATGTGTTTTTTAACGTTCTTTGCACAGGCATTGTAGTTAATGGTGTTGGTGAATTTATAGCTTGGATTCTTATCAGTAATGATTATTGTTTTACGTGGTTTGGTGGTTAATTTGTATCCAAATGGCTGTTTTGTTCAATTTAATAGCAAAAAATGTGGCTATAGCGTTGTGTTTCGAGTCTCATTCGATAAGATGAAAAGACCTCTAATGCTAGAGGTAGGGCAGCAACGGATACGCTGCTTCAAATACTATGGAATGTGAATCAATTATTGGACACATACATGAAATTCAAGATTACATCGCCGATTATTGAACCTACGGAAGGTTCACCACATCAGTTAACGCTTACTCACGCTTCTCGTTTTACCTCTTTTAAGACAAGCTCCCTTTTGAACGCCCTGTTCGACAACGTCTCTGCACGCTTCTTTACCGCTTATCGCTCCTATTGTTATTCGTTTTATAACTTTATTTCTATCTGAATTCCTTTGTCATCCAATTGATGCACGAAGACTCACACCTATAAAAACTAAACAAATAAGTTAAAAATAATGAATATTAAAATGATGGGTAGCTCCCTAATTATCGCTGGTACCGCTCTCGGTGCTGGTATGCTCGCGATCCCAATGGTATTAGCTCAATTCGGATTGCTTTATGGCACACTGCTTATGGTTCTGATCTGTTTCGGTACCACTTACGCAGCTCTATTACTTTTAGAAGCGACCATCAAAGCCGGTGGCGGTCTAGGGTTGAACTCTATTGCTCGAAAAACCTTGGGCAAACAAGGCCAGTTGCTTACCAACGGCCTACTTTACGCGTTATTGATTTGCCTATTAATGGCTTACATTTTGGGCGCGGGCGACTTGCTGAGTAAGTTACTGTCTAACTTCGGTGTAGACATTACAGCAACCTCTAGCCAAATCACGTTTACCTTGCTTGCCGGTGCTGTAGTTGCAAGTGGTACAGGTGTGATTGATAAACTGAACCGTGCATTGTTCTTCGTGATGTTAGCGAGCTTGTTTGCAACCATGGCGTTTTTGGCGCCAAGCATGACTCAAGATAACCTGATGCAGGTGACCAGTCATGACCACGTTGATCTAATCAAAACCAGTGCCATCCTGTTTACCAGTTTTGGCTTTATGGTTGTGATTCCAACCTTGGTTTCTTACAACCACGAAGCGACAGACAAACAGCTGCGTAACATGGTGATTGTTGGTTCTCTGATCCCATTAGTGTGTTACTTGTGTTGGTTGTTTGCGGTAGTGGGTAACTTGAGTGAAGAGCAATTCAGAAGCTTTAAGAATGTCTCTGACTTGATGGCGGCGTTTGAGGCTCAGTCTCCTTGGGTGGGTAACGTTCTGTCTACCTTCACTGGCTTGGCGTTGTTGACTTCTTTCTTTGGTGTGGCGATGGCGTTGTTCAACCAGAACAAAGACATGTTCAACCAAAATACAGCGGTAACGTACTGCATTAGTTTCATCTTACCGTTGGCGGGTTCGTTGCTTGCTGCAGATAAGTTCCTACAAGTGCTGAACTACGCTGGCATCATTTTGGTTTTCCTTGCTGTATTCGTTCCTTTGGTTATGGTTCACAAGCAACGCTTCATGAAAGTTGCTGATGACCGATACCGAGCAGAAGGTGGCAGCGCAATGATGTTGTTCTCACTGCTGTTTGGTTGCTTCCTGCTTATCTCACAAGTGATCTAGTTCTTTGGTCAATTATCTAAGATGCGAATTGAGCATCTTAGATATAAGTGACCGGAATTCAGATACAAAAAAAGGAACGCATCGGCGTTCCTTTTTTATTATTTGCTCGTTACCAAGCAAGCTGTGTTAGAGGCTATTAGCAAACAACCTTAATTGCCAAACCACCTTGAGATGTCTCACGGTATTTAGCGTTCATGTCTTTACCTGTTTCTAGCATTGTTTCGATAACTTTATCTAGAGAAACAGTAGGAGCTGAAGAACGACGAAGCGCCATACGAGTCGAGTTGATTGCTTTAACTGCAGCAATACCGTTACGCTCGATACATGGTACTTGTACTTGGCCAGCAACTGGGTCACACGTTAGACCTAGGTTGTGCTCCATGCCGATTTCTGCAGCCATACATACTTGCTCAGGGCTACCACCCATAAGCTCAGCAAGACCAGCAGCAGCCATAGAACATGCCACACCAACTTCACCCTGACAGCCAACTTCAGCACCAGAGATAGAAGCGTTACGCTTGTAAAGACCACCGATCGCGCCAGAAGCAGCGAAGTAACGGATGTAATCTTTCTCTGTCACTGTTTGGATGAATTTATCGTAGTAAGCTAGTACAGCAGGGATGATGCCACATGCGCCGTTTGTTGGTGCCGTTACTACACGACCGCCCGCTGCGTTTTCTTCGTTTACTGCGAAAGCAAACATGTTTACCCAGTCAACAACCGTCATTGGATCATTGGTTGTTTTTTCTGAAGTAATTAGCTGTTGGCGAAGTGCTGCTGCACGACGAGGTACACGCAGTGGACCAGGCAGGATACCTTCAGTATTCATACCGCGATCCATACACTCACGCATCGTTTTCCAGATGTTAGCGAAGTAAGTGCGAGACTCTTCGTCTGAGTGGAATGCTGCTTGGTTTTTCATAACCAGTGTACTGATAGAAAGACCGCTTTCTTTACACTGGTTAACTAGCTCTTCAGCTGTTGTGAATTCGTAAGGTGCTTTGATTGGGTTTTCTTCTTCTTTGCCGAAGTTCTCTTCGTCAACGATGAAACCGCCACCAATTGAGTAGTACGTTTTTGAGTATGCAACTTCGTCACCAACCCATGCATGAATACTCATGCCGTTCTCGTGTAGAGAAAGGTTGCTAGTGTGGAAGTTCATTCCGCCATCTTTAGGGAACGAAACAGTATGACAGTGCATACCAACAGGTAGACGTTCAGTTTCTTCTACGCGAGCAATGAAGCCAGCAATAGAATCGATATCAACATGTTCAGGAGTATTGCCAGCAAGACCCATGATGATTGCGATATCTGTGTGGTGACCTTTCCCTGTCAGTGATAGTGATCCATATACGTCCACGGTGATTTTAGTGATGTCGCGCAATTTTCCCATTGAACGTAGGTCATCAATAAACTCTTTACCCGCTTTCATTGGTCCAACTGTGTGTGAGCTCGATGGACCAACACCGATTTTATAGATATCAAATACACTAATCATAGCGATTACCTCAAAAAGAGAGCCTCCCACGTCGAGTAGGGAGGCTCATTTATTATCATTATATTTTTTGTCTAATCTCGCGATATAAGATGGATGTCATCTTATAAAAAGCAGCTGAGATTAAAGAGCGCCGTAGATTACAGAACTAATAGCCGCTAGACCACATAAAGCTGTAAAGATTTGCACAGGTGCTGAAGTTTTGTACTTAGCCATTGCTGGTACTTTTTGCATCGCGAATACAGGCATTAGGAACAGGATAGCTGCAATCATTGGAGCACCCATTGTTTCAATCATACCTAGGATGCTTGGGTTAACTACCGCAACAATCCAAGTTGTAACAACGATGAACGCTAGAGATGCTTTCTCAATCGTGCTGATTGAAGAACCAGAGCGAGACTTGATTAGACCAACAAGACCTTCATGAGCACCTAGGAAGTGACCGAAGTAGCTAGAAGTGATTGCTGCGAACGCTACTAGAGGACCCATGTAAGAAATAAGTGGAGACTCGTGAACGTTAGCTAGGTAAGAAAGTACAGAGATGTTTTGTGCTTGCGCTGTTGCTAGTTGCTCTGGAGATAGAGAAAGTACTACAGAGAATACGAAGAACATTACAAAACCCATCAGCATCATTGCTGCGCCGCCAGTGATCGCGTCAGTTTTCTTAACTGCGTCATCACCGTATACACGACGTTGCTCTTTAGAGAACTGTGAAATGATTGGGCTGTGGTTGAAAGAGAACACGATGATTGGAATCGCAAGCCAGATAATAGAAGGCATTGTTGACCATTCTGGGCTTGTTTCCATCATAGAAGTGTTCCAATCAGGAACTAGGTAAAAAGATAGCGCTAATAGGATGAATACTAGTGGGTAAACCATCGCTGAAGTTGCTTTCAGCATCAGATCTTTACCGAATACAACGCCCGCTGTCATAGCAAGGATAAGTGCACCAGAAAGAAGGGGACGTGGAATAGATTCCATACCCATTTGGTTTACAAGGAAAGAGTCAACCGTGTTTGTGATACCAACACCGTAGATAAGAACGATCGGGTAGATAGCGAAGAAGTAAGCAAAAGTAATAATGTTTGCGCCGGTCTTGCCGAAGTGCTCTTCAACTGTGTCTGTAATATCAGCTTCAGGGTTTTTAGCCGACAGTACGAAACGAGCTAGAGATTTGTGTGCGAACCAAGTCATTGGTGCCGCAATTAGAGCTAGGATAACTAATGGCCAAAAACCACCCGCACCAGCTTTGATTGGAAGGAATAGTACGCCAGCACCAACTGCTGTACCGAATAGTGATAAACACCAGGTAAAATCTTTGTAGTTAAACTTGCTTGAATCTTTAACGGCATTTGCCGAAGAAGTTGTTGTGTTCATGTTAAATTACTCATTTTTTGGGAACAGGAAATAAGTCGGGGCTAATTCTGCAGAATTTTCTTCTGCAAAAAATAGATCTAAATCATGTAATGAAACGGCGTGTCACATGATATGCGAAAAACGGATTTTTGATCACGAAAATAGTGTGCTACAGGTGATTTATATTTGGATTGGGTATTAGTTTTTCTTATGGTTTGGTGGGGCGTGTATAGTTTTATACCAGGAAAACGTTTGCGTAAAATTGCATTAATAAATCTGTTCCATAGAAAGTCTGGATTTTGTTAACAGAGATTAAACAAAACGTAGTTGCTATGTAATTCGTTGCACTATGTGTTGCTGCAGCGATTGGATGATTTGCGCCGTAACGCCCCAAATTAGGTGCTCTTGGAAGGGCATGGCAAAAACACGATGCTTGATTTGTTTAAAGTTAACAGTGTGGCTATGTAACTTGGCTTGGTCTAAAACATAGGTAGCGGGTACCTCAAAAATTGAGGCCACTTCGTTTTCATCGATGATGGGTTTATAGTCAGGATCAACTAATGCGACAATCGGCGTAACAGAAAATTTACTAATGGTACTCAAGGCGGGTAATTGCCCAACAATTTTAACTTGATCCGATCGAATTCCTACCTCTTCATGAAGCTCTCTGAGTGCAGTGAATTGCATGGAAGGGTCAGAAAGTTCGTGTTTTCCTCCAGGAAAGCTGACTTGCCCGGGGTGATGCTTTAAGTGAGCAGCTCTTTTAGTAAAAATGACATGTAAACCATCTTCTCTTTCAACTAAACCTACCACTACTGCCGCTTTACGTAATTGATCGCCACTGATATGAGAAACACGCTCTACTGACTCTGGGTGATAGCCTACTGTAGGGTTAAGTTGGAATTGTTGAAGGAAGTTTTCTTTATTCATATCAAGCCAATATATTGATTATTATGATTTTAAGTATAGACATAACCGTGGGTTGATTACCAATGTTGAGTTTTTCTTGATTTACTTTCCTTCTTTTAGTTACGAATTGGATGTTATGAGGGGTTGCTTACCGATGAGTATCCTCAAAATGCCGATTTTTGCTATATTCAATATGTGCATATAGGCGAATAAGCGTTACTCATGTCATAAAATTAGGTGACGAAACGTAGATTTTTTGTTTAAGAATTTGATAACAATAACTTAGTGGACCATTCTAAAAAGAAATAGAAGAAAAGGTATGAGATGAAAGGAATCATATTCACCGAATTTTTAGAGCTTGTTGAAGACAAGTTTGGGTTAGAGCTTTTGGAAGAAGTTCTCGAAATGTCAGAAGATGAAGGGATCTATACGTCGGTCGGCAGTTACGACCACAAAGACCTTGTCAGGTTGATTATCAACCTAAGTAAAAAAACCGATATTGATGCGGCAAGCTTACAACGCGTGTTTGGGCAGTCTGTATTTAAAAACTTACTTGCCTCTTTACCGAATAAAGCGAGTCTTGCTCATAGCAATACCACCTTTCAATTTATTCAGCACGTAGAGCGCTACATTCACGTTGAAGTGAAGAAGCTCTATCCAGATGCTGAGCCACCTGAATTCAGTTTTATCACCACGACCGAAGCACAACTTATCTTTGACTACAAAAGCGCAAGGTGTATGTCTCATGTTTGCTTAGGACTTATCGAGGGATGCGCTGAATACCACGGTGAATCTATCGCGGTGGAGATGACGCCACAAAATGATGACCAAAGCGTGGTTAGGTTTAATCTCAAAGTAGAAAATTGATATGGATCTGGCATCTGCCCTAGAGAAGAAGCTCAAGCGTCAAATCGCGGCAAGAAAAGCGGCTGAAGGATTGTTGGAACAGAAGAGCCTCGAACTTTTCGAGGCTAACCAACAACTAGAGCTTGCTTTACGTCAGTTAGAAAAGCGCTCCAACGCGAATATACGCCGCATTGAATTCCAAGAACAGATCGACAACCTGTTGATTGACTTTGGGCGCGCGTTTCTAAGAAATGATCTCGATGATGTCATGCTATCTGAATTAACGACGAACGTGACCAACAGTTACTTAATCGAAGCCAGCCGTTTGATTCTACCTCCCAAGCTCATCCCTCAGTTACAGACTTATGATTATGGTGATGAAACTGTCGAGGTGTTAGAGCAAGACATTCAAGAACCTCATTGGCAAGACAACCTGCTGACTGTGCCCTTAGAGGTCGAAAAAGTCATAGTTGGCGCGTTAATCGTCAGAGTCAGGTTGTTAGACCAAGACTACGAGTTTATCCAAAGCCAACTGTTGTTAGTAACGGACCTTATCTGTAGTGCCTTAACCCATCAACTCGCGATTAACCGAAATATTGAATCACGTAAACGAGCGGAAGAGTCCGAAAGGGCAACGCGTGACTTTGTGGCCATGATCAACCATGAGTTAAGAACACCACTGAATGGTTTACTAGGCAGTGCCGAGTTGATCAGTGATACCGAACTGAATAGTTCTCAGCGTGAAATAGTGAACAACCTGAGCCAGTCTGGAGAGTTCCTCAGAACCATCATTAATGACTTGTTAGATTTCAGCAAAATTAACGCAGGGATGTTGGAGCTTATTCCAAAGAAATTTGCCCTGAATGACTTGCGAAACACGATTGATAGTATCTTCGTCAATCGAGCAATAGAGAAGCAGCTTGAATTTAATATTAGTGTTGCGTCAAATGTTCCCTCCCATTTCCAAGGCGATTTAGAGCGCATCACACAGTTGTTTGTGAACTTAATCGGTAATGCGATTAAATTTACAGAAGAAGGACATGTGAATGTTGATATTGAGTGGGACACAAACCAATTTGTTTTCTCTGTGGAAGATACCGGGGTAGGGATTGCTGAATCGGCGCATAAGACGTTGTTTGAACCTTTTACACAGGCAGATAACTCAAGTAGCCGAAACTATGAGGGCACCGGACTTGGCTTAGCGATCTGCCGCAAGCTGGTGGCTCTGATGAATGGCGAGATTGGGGTGAGCAGTATTGTTGGTTCAGGCACGACGTTTACCATCTCGATTCCTCTTCAAGTTGTCGATATTCCGGCAGAGAGTGATAGTGTCACCAAAGGCTTTGAGTCAGAAGTCGAATTGTCACTACTTAAAGTGTTGGTGGTTGATGATATTAAGATGAACCAGATCATCATCCAACAGATGCTACGTAAACATGAGATTGAACCTGCCATTGCAAGCAATGGTGTCGAAGGGTTTGAACTCGCGTCAGACAATGAATACGACATTGTATTCATGGATTGCAGAATGCCCGTTATGGACGGGTTCGAAGCAACAGAGAAGCTAAGAGAGAAGGGTTACGTTAAATCTATTGTGGCACTCACCGCCGGAACGACACTTGAAGAACGCGAACGTTGTATTCAATGTGGAATGGATGACATTTTGAGTAAGCCTTACACCGCCAATGATCTTAAAGAGATGCTTAAGAAGTGGGGTGTCTCTGCGGTGAAGGTCGCTTAAACACGCGAATAAAGCATGGTGAGTCATGTACTCTAGTTCAAAGACTAAAAAACCGAAGTGATCTTGCGATCCTTCGGTTTCTTTTTATATAGAGTTTTTGCTGTTCGTTAAGCTGCGGAACTCGTCATTAAGCCGCGGAACTCGCAGTTAATGACGCTAGGCTTCGCAATCTTCAAGTACCGGTAGAATTCGGCTCAGTTTATCCAGTGTTTCTTGGTATTCAGAAGCGCAATCACTATCAAATACCACACCACCGCCAGCCCACGCATAAAGTGTGTTGTTCTCGGCGACTAATGTACGAATGGTGATACTTGTATCCATTCTGCCATTTCGGCTGATGTAGCCGATACTGCCGCAGTACGCTGAACGTCGATGTGGTTCTAACTCTTCAATGATCTGCATAGCACGAACTTTTGGTGCGCCCGTAATTGATCCTCCAGGGAAACAAGCTTTCAGAAGGTCAGTCGCAGAATATTGGTCATCAAGGTCTGCTCGTATCGTGCTTACCAAGTGGTGCACGGCTGGGAAGCTCTCAATATCGAATAACTTTGGTACATGAACAGTGCCCGGTTTTGCTACTCGGCCAATGTCATTACGCAGTAGGTCGACGATCATCAGATTTTCCGCCTGATCTTTATCGGCGCTTGCCAGGTCTTGCGCGTTCGCATCATCAATCACATGGTCGTCAGAACGAGGGCGTGTGCCTTTAATCGGCTTAGTCTCAATCACGTTGTCTTTAAGTTCTAAGAAACGTTCTGGCGAAACGCTAATGATTGCGCAGTCGGCCAAACGGATAAAGCCAGAAAAGGGCGCTGAGTTGTACTGCTCTAACTTGTCATAAGCCAGCCACTCACTGCCTTGGTATTGGGCATTGAAGCGCTGAGCTAAGTTAATCTGATAGCAGTCACCGGATAATAGGTACTCTTGAACACTATCGAACTTGGTGGCGTAGCTCTCTTCGCTCATGTTCGATTGCCAGGGTGTGGTTAGGCGAAATTCTTCTGAGTTAGGCTTGTCTTGCTGCTCAGATAACCAATTCCAGTGGGCCTCGATGTTTTGTCCAACGATGCATGCTGTCTTAAGCGTGTGATCAACCACGATTGCCCATTCATATAAACCAACCGCCATGTCGGGCGCTTCAATATCACGCTTTGCAAGAGACGGAAGCGTTTCCACTCTACGGCCTAAATCGTAGCTAAAGTAGCCTAACGCGCCGCCAACGAATGGCAACTCAGCGTGCTCTTTAGTTGCAGGCAATAATTGTTGCTGATATTGGTCGAGTAGTTCGAAAGGGTCTGACTCTGAAACCTCGCACGTCTCATTAACATTAACGGTCGTTTTTACACCGATTGTCTCGAAGGTGGCGATGGGTTGAGCAACTAAAATATCGTATCGACTGTCAACGTGGCTTTCTGAAGCGGAGCGTAATAGCATTGCCCACGGCAGGTTTTCAATATGGGAAAACAGCCGTTTAGCTAAAGTTGATTGATATTCAAGCGGCTTGATTTGGATAGAGCGAAATTCGTTGTTATTCATTTGTTTAATTTGTGACAAAGAGTTCGATCACTGCATGGCGTGTGAGAGAAAGCAAGAGTATCATAAATTGAAAATAAAATGGGTTTTTGATTAGAACGGTGCAAACCACATGGTTTAGTTTAAAGCTATGCAAGCGATTGCTAAAGCAACTAAATACAGCTCAACATAATAAAAAGCTAAGCCAACTAGTCCGGTTAGACAAAACAGTCAAACCAAGAATCCACATGGAACCAGAACAATAAAGAGGCATGCAATGACGGTTATTCGTAAGCAAGATGTGATCAGCAGTGTCGCTGACGCACTTCAGTACATTTCTTATTATCACCCTTTAGACTTTGTCCAAGCCCTAGAAAAAGCGTACGAGAAAGAAGAGAGCCAAGCAGCAAAAGATGCGATCGCTCAGATTCTTATCAACTCACGTATGTCTGCGGAAGGCCATCGTCCTATTTGTCAGGATACAGGTATTGTTACTTGTTTCGTGAACATCGGTATGGATGTTAGGTGGGAAACGGATCAAACAGTACAACAGATGGTTGATGAAGGCGTTCGTCAAGCTTACAACAACCCAGATAACCCATTGCGTGCATCTGTTCTAATGGACCCTGCAGGTAAGCGTATTAATACGAAAGACAATACGCCAGCGGTTGTTCACATTAATATGGTTCCTGGCAACAAAGTTGAAATTCAAATCGCGGCAAAAGGCGGCGGTTCTGAGAACAAAACTAAGATGGTTATGCTGAACCCTTCTGATGATATTGCAGAGTGGGTAGAGAAGACTCTGCCAACGATGGGCGCGGGCTGGTGTCCACCGGGTATGCTAGGCATAGGCATTGGTGGTACGGCTGAAAAAGCAGCGGTACTAGCAAAAGAATCTTTGATGGAACACATCGATATTCAAGAGCTTATCGACAAAGGTCCAGAGAACGCTGAAGAAGAGCTTCGTTTAGATATTTTCAACCGTGTAAACAAACTGGGTATTGGCGCACAAGGTCTTGGCGGTCTAACGACTGTGGTTGATGTGAAAATCAAAACAGCGCCGACGCACGCGGCCTCTAAGCCCGTTTGCTTAATTCCTAACTGTGCGGCAACGCGTCACGTACACTTCACATTAGACGGAAGCGGCCCAGCAGAGCTAACACCACCTAAGCTAGAAGAATGGCCAGATATTACTTGGGAAGCAGGCGCAAATACACGCCGTGTTAACCTTGATGAAATTACTAAAGAAGATGTACAAGAGTGGAAAACTGGTGAAACGGTTCTTTTATCAGGCAAGATTTTAACGGGTCGTGATGCTGCTCATAAGCGTATTCAAGGTATGCTTGAAAGTGGTGAAGGTTTACCAGAAGGCGTCGACCTGAAAGGTAAGTTCATTTACTACGTAGGCCCTGTTGATGCAGTTGGTGATGAAGCGGTAGGTCCTGCTGGTCCAACTACGTCTACTCGTATGGATAAGTTCACCGACATGATGCTAGAAGAAACCGGCATCATGGGCATGATTGGTAAAGCAGAGCGTGGCCCTGCAACGGTTGAATCAATCAAACAACATAAGTCAGTTTACTTAATGGCCGTTGGTGGTGCAGCTTATCTTGTTGCAAAAGCAATTAAGAAAGCACGTGTGGTTGCGTTTGAAGATCTCGGTATGGAAGCGATTTACGAGTTTGAAGTCGAAGATATGCCCGTGACAGTAGCGGTTGACTCTAACGGTGTGAACGCACACCAGATCGGTCCTGACACATGGAAAGTGAAAATTGCTGAAGCTGAAAAAGCGTAATTAACTGACGCCAAAAATCGTAATTGTCGTTAACCTCGGCGTTTGAATTTCAATTTTTGACAGAAAGTTAAAGACAAAGTGCAGCATTATCTGCACTTTTGTCATATTATCAATGATATAGTGATAAACACATAGTTTGATATAAGAACATAGGAGAGAGGAATGCCTCGTTTTATTCAGATCCTACAGATTATCTTGGCAGTGGTGATTGGTGCTTTTGTTGGCTACGATCTGATCTTGAAAGGGATTAGTATCTTTGATAATAAATACGTGACGATTACTTGTGCGCTTTGGTTAATTGCAGAGATTGCACTGTTTGTTATCTACAAGTTGATTGAAGACGATTAGACGTCGGATATCGTACAAAAATTCTAAAGCCCCTGATTATGAATGTAGTCAGGGGCTTTTATTCATCTAGCATTAAGAATGTGTATTGCATACTCATCAACATCAACAAAAGCATACACACTATCCCAACTGGGAAAGAACATAGGCTTGCCTCTCTATTATCATAATTAGCTAGCCTAACTATCACGGAGTCGTTCAAATGAAACACCTAACTCAAGAAATGAGTGACTTTATAAGCAGAGGAACGGATTCTCATATTCGAGTAGCGGTCACGGGGCTTTCTCGTGCGGGTAAGACAGCCTTTATTACTTCGCTGGTTAATCAGCTTCTTCATACGTCTACCCACAAAAACCTGCCACTGCTTACATCAGCAAGAGATGGAAGAATTATTGGCGCAAAGCGCATTCCGCAACACAATATGATGATTCCACGCTTCTCTTATGATGAAGCGATGGAGTCACTAAACGCGCAGCCCCCAGAATGGCCAGTACCGACGCGTGATGTCAGTGAGATTCGCCTAGCCATCAAATATAAGCCTGCTAAAGGGGCAAAAAAGTTACTGAGTAAAAACAGCACCCTTTATCTCGATATTGTCGATTATCCCGGAGAGTGGCTGCTTGATTTGCCGTTACTGGACATGGACTTCGATACCTGGAGCCAATCTCAATTTGCAGCACTAAAAGGCGACAGAGAAATCTACTCGCAACAGTGGAACGCAATGCGCGGTGACATCGACTTGTTAGCAGAAGCAGACGAAAAGAAACTGGTCGCGATTGCCGATAGTTACACCCAGTACCTGCATACTTGTAAAAGTAACGGATTGCATTGGGTCCAACCGGGTCGGTTCGTATTACCGGGTGAGCTTGAAGGCGCGCCTGTTTTGCAGTTTTTCCCGTGTACTGCTCCTGAGGGTAAGTTCTCGAAAACAAGCAACTATGCGGTTTTAAAAGCGCGTTATGAAGAGTATCAACAGAAGGTCGTGAAGGCGTTCTACAAAAACCACTTTGCGACGTTCGACAGACAAATTGTGCTGGTGGATTGCTTACAGCCACTTAACGCAGGTTACGACTCTTTCATGGATATGCGCGGTGCACTTGAGCAGCTATTGAAGAGCTTTAAGTACGGTCGAAGTAACATCTTAAGACGCCTGTTTGCGCCGAAGATCGACAAGATCTTATTCGCCGCAACCAAGGCCGATCACGTGACTCCGGATCAGCATCCAAACTTAGTGTCACTGTTACAACAGATGGTGCATCCTGCGTGGCAGCAGGCGGCGTTTGAACACATCGACATGAGTTGTATGAGTATCGCGTCTATTCAAGCGACCAGCGCGGGTTATATCTCGTCAGGTTCAGACAATGTGCCTGCGCTGCAAGGTGTCACCTTGGATAACGTTCCTCAAACCATGTATCCGGGAGAGGTGCCGCGTAAGTTGCCCAATAAACAGTATTGGGAAACAAACCAGTTTGATTTCACGAGCTTTAGGCCGATGGAGCAACACTCTGATGAGCCTTGTCAGCATTTAAGAGTCGACAAGGTTTTAGAGTATCTCATCGGTGACAAGTTAAAGTAATTGAGGCAATCAAAATGAGTGAATTAAAAACAAAGCAGGTCTTTAATGAACCGTTGAAGACCTCTTTTGATGAGCAAGATAAGAGCGACGTTGGCCCGGATTTAGGCGCTCAACAACTGTTCACAGAGCAAGAGAAATTTGTCCCTGTCGCTCCGCAAGTGGAAGCCGAACTTGATGGTGAAGCTGAACAGCAATTGGAGCAAGTGATTCGACCGAGCAAAAAGAAGAAGTGGTTTGGAACGGGCTTACTTGTCGCTTTCTCCGGTTTAGTCGGATGGCAAGCTATTGACTCGGTCATTACCGCGATTCAAACAGCCGATTGGCTTGCGTTAGGTTGGGCAGGCTTTATTGCTGCCATTGCTTCATTGGGTTTAGGCGCAATAGGCAAAGAGCTGTGGAAACTGCGCTCACTTAAAGATCATTTTAGTGTGCAAGAGCAGAGTGAAGAGCTACTCCAAAGCCAAAGTGTCGGTAAGGGCAAAGCGTTCTGTGAAAACATTGCGAAGCAAGGCGGCATTATCGCTGAGTCTCCTTCGTACGATAAGTGGCGAAACAGCATTAACCCGGCGCACAGCGATGCAGAAGTGTTGGATATGTACGATGCGTTGGTCGTGAGCCAACAAGATAAGGTTGCGACTCAAATCGTCACTAAGTTCTCGACAGAATCCGCGGCTTTGGTTGCTGTGAGTCCATTGGCGGCTGCTGATATGTTGCTGGTGGCGTGGCGTAATTTCACCATGATCGACAAGCTTGCTGATGTGTATGGCATTGAGCTGGGCTACTGGTCTCGCATTAAGCTATTTAAACTGGTGTTAATCAACATGGCTGCTGCGGGAGTTAGTGAACTCGCGATTGATGCGAGCATGGACCTCGTATCGATGGATTTAGCAGGCAAAGTTTCTGCAAGAGCAGGGCAGGGGCTCGGTGTTGGTATTTTAACCGCTCGACTGGGTCTAAAAGCCATGACATTGCTTCGCTCTATGCCTTGGCATAACGAACGAAAAGTAAAATTGGCAGACCTTCGTAAAGCCGTCCTTTCTGAAATAAAGCGTATTACGCTTAAATAAAGCACTTGAAGCTCAATAGTTTGAGAAGAAGAGTAAACATATGTTTACTCTTCTTCTTGACTGAACTCAGAGCTTAATCCACACTACTGTCAACTTATCCTGACACCTATAATAGGACTATTTGTGCGTCTTGAAGTATTGTGTGAAGACAGACTCGGCTTAACGCGTGAGTTGCTCGATATCTTGGCCTCAAAAAGCATTGATTTAAGAGGAATCGAAATTGATGTTAAAGGCATTATTTACCTAAACTGCCCTGATATCGATTTTGATGCTTTTAGTGAACTTATGGCTGAAATTCGCCGAATTTCAGGTGTGAAGGATGTACGTAAAATCCAATTTATGCCAAGCGAAAGGCATAACACAGAGCTGATTGCTCTGCTGGCAAACCTACCTGACCCCGTGATTGCGATTGACCTTAAAGGCTCAGTCGATATGGCTAACCACGCTGCATTGAACCTCTTCAACAAGCAAGAAGATGAAGTTATCGGTGAACCGCTCGCGACGTTTGTTCCTAGCTTTAACTTTGCTCGCTGGATCGAAGGCGATGTAACGCGTCATCGCGAAGTTGTCGTGTTGGATGGTTTAGATTTCTCTATTGAGATCCTGCCGATTTACCTTGGTGGTGATGTCAACGAAGCGGTACTGGCGAGCGCAGTAATGACGATTCGTTCTTGTAATCAAGAATTGAACTCACCAGATTCAATCCCAGAACAGAACAACCTAGGTTTTGAACACTTTGTTGGCGTCTCTAATCGCCATAAAGCCTTGATCAGCCAAGCTAAGAAATTGGCTATGCTGGATCAGCCTCTATTAATTGAAGGCGATACAGGCACAGGCAAAGAGATGTTGGCGAAAGCGTGTCATAACCGTTCAAATCGTTCTTCTTTCCCATTCTTGATTCTAAGCTGTGCATCGATGCCTGATGACGTAGCGGAAACGGAATTGTTTGGTCATGCTCCGGGTTCATTCAACCATGAGCAAGGTCATAAAGGCATTTTCGAGCAAGCGAATGGCGGTACGGTATTTTTAGATGAAATTGGCGAGATGAGCCCTCATCTACAAATCAAACTGCTGCGTTTCCTACAAGATGGTTCATTCCGCCGTGTTGGTGAAGAAGAAGAGATGCACGCTGATGTTCGTATTATCGCATCAACGCGTCATCGTCTTTCTGAATTAGCAGACTCGGGCTCGTTCCGTGAAGACCTGTTCTACCGCTTGAATGTACTGACGTTGTCTATCCCTGCATTGCGTGAACGCTCAAACGATGTAGCGCCGCTGTTGGAACTGTTTGTTGCGAAACACGCGCAGCAGTTAGGTATGTTAAAACCAAAACTGACTCAAGAGCTGATCGACCAACTTGGTAATTACCAATGGCCGGGCAATATTCGTCAGCTAGACAACATGGTTCTGCGTGCACTAACAGAGCTAGATTCAGACACGCTAACGGTTGAGCAATTCCACTTGCCACAGCTTGAAGCTATGACTGCTGGAATGGCGAACTTAAACATAGATGGCTCTCTGGATGAGATCATGAAAGACTATGAATCTCAGATTCTAGAAAAGCTTTATCAGTCTTTCCCATCAAGTCGTAAGCTTGCAAAACGTTTGAATGTATCTCACACCTCAATTGCGAATAAGCTTCGCGATTACGGTATCAGAAAGAACTGATCGAATAAGAACAAGATTATGGAAGATTTGAGTACACCAGAACGTATTTATAAGAATGACGGTAATCTGATTCTACGCACCGCTGAAATCGATGACGCTGGTATGATCAGCGAGTACTTTCAGGTTAACAGAGAATACCTGAAACCTTGGGAACCGATTCGCGAAGACGCGTTCTTTGATAGAGCGAGTTGGGCGCAGCGACTGATTAAGTTAAACGAGCTTCATAAAATGGGGCTAGGCTATTACTGTTTGTTGATTAATGCTGACTCTAATGAAATGTTAGGCACCATATCGTTCAGTAATTTGTCTCGTTTCCCGTTCTACGCTTGTAATGTCGGTTACTCATTGGCGCAAAGTGCACAGGGGCACGGTTACATGCGCAGAGGCTTGAGTATGGCCAAAGACTACATGTTTGATGTGCAGAACATGCACCGCTTAATGGCTGGCTATATGCCTCATAATGAGCGCAGTGCTGGTGTGTTGGAACATCTTGGCTTTGTTCGCGAAGGTTTTGCTAAAGACTATCTACAGATTAACGGTAAATGGGAAGACCATATACTGACTGCACTCGTTAACCCGAACTGGGAAGATAGGCGCGCTGTTTAGAGACAAATAGTCATTAGGCGTAAGTATCAATTAAACGTAAATACAAATTTAGAGGCAGTGACGAACATAGATAAAATGAAACCGTCACTGTATCAAAAAGAGCATATAGGCATGGTAATCCATAAGCCTGAGAAGAAATTTGAGGAATTTTGATGTCATATACAACTTTGGACGAATACCAAAGAAAATGGATTTTTACTCACCAGTCGATGCCATTACCAGCAGAGGACTTGGAAAAGATTAAACCAATGACACAGGCAAGGGCATCTCAGTTTTGGAAAGAGAACGTAAGCCCTCAAAGTCCTGATGCAGAAAGACTAAGTTCACAAGACTGGCCAAGCAAAGCATCGAACTGGAATGAAGAGATCAGCTGGATGGCAAATTGGGAAGCCGATGAGCCTGAAATGCCAGAAGAGATCCTTAACTTCATTGATTGGCAAGATGACGTAACTGTTTATTTTTGTTATGAAAAATATAACATTCTCGAAACTAAGTGGTCAGTTTTTAAGAAACACTGGAAGAACTTTTTGTTCTACGATGATGGCCCAATTTTGCTAGGTCGCCGTCGTTCAGAAGCTCTTTGGTTTGCGACAAATGGCACGGTGAAAATCGGTAACCGTGCTTAAGTTCGGTGTGATTTAATCGAGCAAGTATTGGTGACCCGATCACAGACAGACAAACAAAAAGCGAGTATTGAGCTCGCTTTTTTTATGCCTGATGATCTTAGAAGATCATGGTAAAACACCCACTATTTGAGCTAACTAAAGATAAGGGTTTTCACTCGTTAAAATCAGGTGAATGACGAAATTGAGATCGCTATCCCATTGGCTTACTTGAAGTTTTAAGACGTTTGGCTATATTTATATTACTGCCTTAGTGGAGGTGAAGTATTATGATTTGGGATACTCTCGAACGTGTAAATAAACTTCGCAGGGAAGCAATGGAGGATCCGGAGTTTTTGGATTCGGCAAAAATGCATGAGGAATGGCTTTTAAGCGAAACTCATAACCAATCAATAAAAGGAGCCAAGGATAAGAAACCTAAAAAACTATCAGATATTTATGAAAACACGGATTTTCCGATTAACCCAACAGGAACGAAACATTAACAATGATGAACTGCAACACGGCTAAGGCCTTTAAACAGCGAGCCTCTAATCAATTAGATACTGGCCAGCAAAATACTAGCCAACCAGACACTTGCAAACAGGCCTTTAGCCACCAATAAAAAAGCCACTTTCAACGAACCGAAAGTGGCTTTTTCTTTTCTAACTCGTGACTAAAGCTATTCGTCTATAAAACGAACAGCTTTTAAAATTAGCTATTGATCAGGCTTAATCCGCTTGGTAACGCATCACCAAATACGCGCTTAGATTCGCTCTCAGAAAGCTCAGTCACTTCACTCACTAGCATTAACCATGAATCAGGTACCTTGCTTTGCTTAAGCTTCTCAATCACCTGATTGCGATAGTCGTCAGAGATATCAAACTGACGGTCACCGGTTTTACGACAAATCATCACCGCTGCAAAGGCGATCATCTGCTCTTTATGCCAGTTCTGCTCAAGCAACTTCGGCAACCATTGTTCAGCTTGTTCTCTAGGAATCACGCTGTGTTGGCTGCCATATAAAGGCGTTCTTGAAGCCAGTCGACCTAAAGCCCACCAATGCGCTTGCTCAAACTGGTTGTGGTTAATTGCTTTGCTTAAGAACCAACTTGCCAGCAGCACTTTGTCTTCAACTTCAAGTTGCTCAAGTGACGCCGCTAAACGAACCATGGCTTCATAACCATTGTCTTGCGCATCTTTGGCAGTCTTAGGGTTTTTCATTGCACCTGGGTGAAGGTACTTAGCGATATCAGCCAAGATACTTTCTTGCTGTTCTTGATTCAGGCCACCTGCAACACGACGCCAGAATACCCACCAATCTGTCCAACCTTGATGGTTCTGGAATTGGATGTTTTGTTGGTAAAGTCCCCAAATTTGTTCAATGCGCCATGAGTCGGTTGGATCACCAAAGCCGGGACGCAAAGAGTAACCCGCCAGACGAAGCCAGTTCTTTTCGTGTGCCTCAGAGCGGCGACGACGCTTACGGCCTAATGAAAAGCTATCAAACAGGTGGCGAAGGGTAGTGAAATCCCATTCATCACGTTTACCGAGTCGCTTTTCAAGATCTTTAGCCAGTGTTTTGATCTCTTTAGATTCGGCACTCTTCTTGTTACCGCTGTACAGGCGAGAAATTAGCTCCTTACATTCTTCAAGTCTTGGATGAAGTTTAGAGTTATCGGATTCATCGCCTTGCTTGTTTCTTACTTCAAACTCAAGCAACCAACGCTTAGAGTCATCTTCTGTACTCACACACTCCATTTTCAATGTGCCGACTTCGGTTAACTGACAAGCGAGCAGTACTTCAACACGCTCTTTTTGGTTGGCTTGAAGTTCTGCAGTGCCAGACCCTTTTAGCGTAGAAATATACGGTGGAAGAGGTGAGAACAAGTCGGCATCCACATTGACCATCACACCATTTTGAATAGCAGTGTCGTGAGCTATTTGGTCATGTGTTGAAGTCAGTAGATTAAATCGTACTGGCTCACCTAACGTCAACGAAAAACGACGACTGTTTAAGCGTATCTCTTGGCCTTCCTCAGTACCTTTGGCAAGCAAACAAAGTGCTTTACCCATCTTGTTCTTCTCTTGTAGATGCAAGAAGTAAGAACGAGCAGCACCGCCACCGATTTTCAGTTGTGCACCACGGCGGGCTTTACCAAAGGCAACCGCGCCAAGGGCAACAGACCAATCGGGATGAGGGTTATCAAGCACTGTGATTGGAGAACCGTTCCAGTTGCCTAGTAGTTGAGTAATACGCTCAGTCACCAGTTCACTGTTGAACACACCACCATTGAGTAGTACACCCACAGGAATAGCAGGTTTGGTGTCATCGAACTCAACAGAGCCTGAGTTTTCCAATGCGGCTTTAGACACTTGTTGGTGTGTCGTTAGGAATTCTGCAACGTGCTTACTCACCGCAGGGTCGGCAACGTAAGGCAGGCCGAATTCAACCACGGCGCTGCGACGCTTATCTGGTGTTTCAGAAAACTCAGACAGTGGGAAGAAACCTTCCAAAGCGATTTGATGAACTTCTTGCTTAGTTAAGCCAATGCTCTTGGTACCACCTAGTAGCTTCGAACCACTACTGAGCATGGTGATCTTCACATCATCGGGCGCATTGGCAGAAAGCAGGCTCTCTTTTGCGGCGCGAGTTTGTTGAATTAGTTTGGTTAGGCTAGAAGCATTCAGCTTTTTGTTTTGATTGAAGCGTTGCTCGGCTAGGTGAGCAAGCGCTAAATCTAGATTATCACCACCGAGCATCAAGTGTTCGCCAACGCCGATACGGTCGAGTGCGAGCTCGCTGTGACCAGCGTTAGTCGTATCGTTATTTGCATCGAATTTAGCTTCAATTAAGCTCAAGTCGGTAGTACCACCGCCGACATCACACACTAAGATCAATGGGATCTGTTGAAGCTCTTCCGCAGCCGTTTGTTGATGACGAGCATACCAGTCATAACAAACAGCTTGAGGCTCTTCGAGTAATAAAATCTTACCTAAGCCAGCAAGTTCTGCGGCTTCAAGAGTCAGCTTACGTGCTGTCTCATCGAATGATGCAGGAACCGTTACAACAACATCTTGGTCTTCAAGTTTGTTGCTTGGATTACGGTAGTTCCACGCTTGGCGGATGTGATTCAGGTAGCTTGCACTCGCGACAACCGGCGATACTTTATCGACATCAGCTGCGCCTGCCCAAGGCAGAATATCGGAGTTACGATCAACCGCTTGGTGCGACAACCAACTCTTGGCACTCGATACTTGGCGGCCTTCAACTTTTGCGCCCAGTTCGCGCGCCCATTCACCGACGATGACGTTTTGAATATCACCTTCAACCAAACTCGGTTCCCAAGGCATAGTGAGATCGGAAGGAGAGATCTGACCTTGTGCCGGATGGTAACGAAATGAAGGAAGTAGCGGTTTACGAACCACTTCACCTGGGCCGATGAGTTGATCGATATCGAAAAGAGAAACGGGAGCATGTTGTAGGTCGTCGTTGATTTCACAGTAGGCAACCACAGTGTTGGTTGTGCCTAAGTCAATGCCGACTAAAAAACGAGGAGTTGCCATACAAAACCTTATTCTGCCAAAGTGATGACCAGTTAATGGATAGTCTTGGTCTTATTATTGTCTTTGAAATGCTTTTAATACAGGGCGAGGGAATCGCATTGATAAAGTAACGGCACCCGTTAAGGTGCCGTTGATTCATTATGCTTGTTCGTTTGAGTCGTTATTCGAGTCTTCACGAACATCAAACTCAACGTGCCATTTCTGACCGTTATCAGCAGCAATTGCTTCTAGATAAAGCGTGCCGAGTTCAGTGACACGAGAGGCTAGGGTTACCGGAACCACTTCACCCTCACGGCGACCTTCAGATACTGGCAGTGTCACTTGAATCTCTGGAAGTTCATCAAGGTCTTCTGGTGCCCAATGATCAAGGTGCGTACCCGCTACGTCTTCACGACGGGTCGTAGAACCGAAGAATTGGAAGTGTACTGGCTGGCCAATCACCAAACCAAACTCTTGGCTAGGCACTTGAACGCTTGAGCCTTCTTCCATACCAAACGGTGCAACACACAGTGCTTCCATTGGAGGAGCCATACCTGGGATTGCTGGCATCGCGCTCTCGATTCCTACGTAATAAGAAGAAGCGATACCACCGCGGATACGAACGCCTTGGCCACGACGAACTGCGCCGTAGTAAGAAGCGCCACTTGCAACCGCTAGGTCTAGATCCAAACCTGAAAGCTGTTTAGCAAATTCTGCATCAGCATTGATCAACCATTCGTTGATCGTGTCTGAAAGACGATCAGCAAGTAGATTAGATTTTAGAACACCACCATTGAACAGCACCGCTGTTGGTTTGATGAAATCTGCCGCTGGCGCTTCTGACCCTTGCGCTTCTGTACCGGGCATACCGGGCATGTTTGCAAACGGGTTGAAATCTTGCTGAGCCGTTTCGCCATTTCCAGAAAGCGCGTTCGCTTGCTTAGAAAGGAATGCGGCAATGTGACGAGTAATGCCTGCGTCTTGAGCGTAAGGCAGACCCATTTGAGTCAGTGCGCCACGCGTCTTTTGAACTGGGTGCTCCGTCACAGCTACTTTCGGGAAGAAGCCATCAACCAATGTTTGTTGTACTTCTTGCTGAGTCAGTTCTGTTTTTAGTGTTGCGCCAAGTAGTTTAGAACCACGGCTAGGTACAACGATCGGCACAGATTGCAGTTCAGCATCATTAAGCAGTGCTTCTTTTGCATCACGACATGCGTGAGTCATTGCTTGAACCTGCCAAGGAGCCAACTCTTTGCCTTCTTGAGCCAGTTTCATTTTCAGACGGTAAGCCAGTGCTAAGTCCATGTTGTCGCCGCCAAGTAGGATATGTTCACCTACTGCGATACGGTTCAGGCTTAGGTTGCCGTCATCTTGTGTTACTTCAACTAACGAAAGGTCGGTTGTACCACCACCGATATCGACAACAAGAACGATGTCACCAACGTTCACTTCATCACGCCATGTGTCGTTGCTGTTATCAATCCAGCTGTAAAGAGCCGCTTGTGGCTCTTCAAGAAGCGTTAGGTAAGTGAAACCCACATTACGTGCAGCTTCTGCTGTTAGGTCACGAGCCGCAGGATCAAACGAAGCAGGAACCGTGATCGTTACATCTTGGTCTGCCAGTTTGTGTTCTGGATTCGCGTGGTTCCAAGCGTCTTTAAGGTGCTCAAGGTACAATTCAGTGGTCTTAAGCGGAGATACTTTTTCAACTTCTTCGGGGCTGCCTGCAGGAAGGAACGCATCACGACGGTTCACACCACCGTGGCATAGCCAAGATTTTGCACTTGCTACCAAACGGATTGGGGTTTTAGAACCTAGGTTACGAGCAATCGCACCGACTAGCGCTTTTGGCTCAGAAGACCAAGGAAGAACGCGAGAGCCCGCATTCATTTCATGTTCGTGCGGCTGGTATAGGAATGAGCCTAGTTGGCTGCGAGTTTCTACTGTACCTGGAGCCGTCAGTTGAGGGATTGGCATTACCTCTACGCGAGCGTCTTCATTCGTTGTGTCGATGTAAGACAAAACGCAGTGTGTAGTACCTAAATCGATACCAATACTGAATTTAGGCGCCTGATGTTGCTCTTGAGAAGATAGCTCTTGTGAATGCTCTTGCGATGAAGAGTGGTTTTGGTGTTCCATTATAGCTCCACCTCTGCCGGTGCAATCACAGATGCGTCGTAATTTTCAGCAAGCTTAGGCAGGTTCATGTCAGTGGCTTTCCAACCTTTGTGAACCAATGTGCCATTGAATGGTGCGTTGCCTGTTACGTTACCTGTTAGGCGAATTTCTTGTGGGTTGAAGCCTTCTACTACCGTGATACGTGTTTCTTCATCTTCCGTACGGATGTGAGAAAGCTTTACGTAATCAGCAAGTACTTTTTGACCGCCAGTGTGGATTACACGTGCTGCCGCGCCAACTTCTTCGTCAGAGAACGAAGTGAGATCTTCTTTTAGGAAGTCAATTAAACGTGCTTCTTGCTGCATGATAGATAATAGCTGCATTGCTGAATCGGTCGGTGCTGTTGCTAGTTTTGATTCAACTTCAACAACTCTTTCAATCACTTTTTCAACTTCAACAACTTTCTCTACTTCGACAATTTTTTCTACTGGCTTTTCAACTTCAACGATCTTTTCTACTGGTTTTTCTACGACTTTCTCAACCACTTTGGATTTACGAGAAACGGCAATAAGCAGCAGTAAAACGCTTGATGCAGTGAGGCCTGCGTGAAGCATATCAAACGTTTGTGGAATTAGGTTCAAATCAACGATCATAGTGATTTTCTCTTTAAATTGATTTAACGGTATATTCATTGGTTAAGTTGAACATACGGGTTGGAAAGAAAACTCTGTCGCACTCAGGCAAAACGGTATCTTTCAAGCTATAAATATGGATGGATACTAGCATATTCAAGGCTTAAGGGCTGTATTTAATGTTTTTATTCAAGTGGGTTTTTAGTGTGTTAGCGTGAAAATTAGTCGAGATTTGCTTGAATAATAGCCTTTGATGTAAGGGGAAGGTAAACATTGCCCATTTTGTGTCAGATTTAGGACTAAACATGAATGGAGCAGGGTTTCTTAACGTTATATACTTATGACTTTATATAATCCGACATGAGATATGTATGCCGCATACAATCGACCCGTTGACAGGGTTGAAGAGAAGAACCTTGCCAGTAGTTGCTTTTTTGGTCACCTTTCTGATTACGGTGTTATGCGTTGTGTTGGTGGCTCTTAATCAAAATCGTGCCTTGAACATGAATTTGGAGAGCTTTGCTAAACACCAAACTCTAAGCCTAAAAGCGTTTATTGATAACGATGTTGCTTACATTGGTTCTGGTGCTAATTTTTTCTACGCAAATGATCCTGAAAACTGGGATAAGTTTGATCGTTTTGCCCAACAAACGATTAATGTTTCAAAAAGTCTAATTGGCTTGCAATGGATGCAAAAAGTGACAGCCGATGAGATTGAAGAACAAACTGCTCAGATGGAAGAAAAGTACCCATCATATAAGTTATTCACTATTCCAAAACATGAATCAAAAGCTTTTGGTTACATCTTAGATGGTGAGCCAGCCTTTGTTGCGACTGATATCTACCCAAATACCGAACCAAATAACAGAGTTCTTGGTTTCTACTCTTCTCGTGAACGATTTAAGCGCGTTTTAGACAATATTAAACAGACGCGCCAAGCTAATATTTCAGACAAAGTTCGTTTAATACAAGATGGCTTAGACCCAGAAATACCGAAAAGTGGCATGCTGGTGTATCACCCTGTATTTGAAGGCGAAAGTGACAATTTGCTCGGTGTTGTGATTGGTGTGGTTCGTACGACTTATTACTTTGAGAACTTACTGGCGTCCACTGCGGGTGATATGAATGTATATGTGCGAGTGACCGATACGGGTTTTGAAGCAGAAGATTCTCCCATTTTGTTTGAGACTGAAGGTTTTGAAGGCGTAACTGGGCACCTTATTACCAAAACCATTAGCCTAACCAACCGTGATTGGAAAATTGATTATAAGATAGGTTCATGCATCTCGTTTTCCGGCTACTTGGTACTCGCCGGCATTGCTTTAGTTGGGACCACTATCTCTTTATTGCTGGCCTACATAGTTAATCTACAAATTCGTGAGAAACAACGTTTGTACCAAATGCTAGATGAGAGGACGGAAGAACTTCGCTTTTTAGCCAATCATGACAGCTTAACCGAGGTCTACAACCGACGAGCGTTTAATAAGAAATTAGACAAAGCGATTGACCGCGATAAACCATTTAGCCTTATTGGTTTTGATATCGATAAGTTCAAAAACATCAACGATCAATTTGGTCACCCAGCGGGTGATGCATTGCTGATTCACGTCGTCAAACTGATCTCTGTTAATTTGAAAGATGGTGATGACCTGTTCCGTTTAGGAGGTGATGAATTCTGCATCATTTCGAGTATCTCAGATCACGAAGCGTTGGAGCGTTATTTAGCATGTATCCTCAATACTGTTAGCCGCTCTTATTGTGAGCACAAAGGTCGCCAATTGAGCTGTACACTTAGTATTGGCGCTTCTATTCGTAGCAATGAAAATACCGAAGAAATTCAACAGCGAACCGACAGCATCTTGTATCAAAGTAAACTAAACGGTCGAAATCGAGTCACAATTGCAGGCTAAATGAGCACTTGATGTAACAAGGGTCGAGTTCCTGGCTGTGCTCATGTACAATTTCACGAAATTTTTGACGAGAGAATTAGGCGACGTATGAATCACAATCGAGTGGTGTGTTTCGATTTGGAAATGTGCTGTTGGAGCGAAAATGGTGTAGGAACAACAGGGGAGATCATTGAAGTGGGTCTTGCTGAGATTGATCTAGCATCTGGCACTATCGTGAAGCGAGCGCAATACTACGTTAAGCCAGAGAAAGACGAAGTCTCTCTGTTCTGCGCCGAGTTAACGGGCATTACACCTCGTAAAATCGAAAAACAGGGTCGCCCATTAGAGTCTGTTATCAAGTCGATGATTAAGAATTTCGGTGGCCCAAAGAAAATCTATGCAGCGTGGGGACGTGACGACCTCATCTTACACAAAGAGTGTAAAGATAAAGGCATCGAACCTCCGTTTAGCGAGTTTATAAATATCGCAACGCTTTATCGGATTCAGAATCGATTGAAAGAAAAACGCATTGGTCACCGCGCGGCTCAAGAAGCGAAAAATATTGAGTGGGAAGGCCGTCAGCACTCTGGTTATGTCGATGCGTATAACCTCGCGAAGTTGGCGTTAACGATGCTCTAGATAGCAGCAGTGAACACCCAAACATAGAAAAGCCATCTACTTGTAGATGGCTTTTTGGTTTAATTTTTATCGGTATTTCTAAAGATTAATTCATATTCTAATGACCAAGATCGAGTTATTTACCATACCCTCGACCCTGTCGGTGATGTGAACCAGTCCGTTTGAAGTGTACCGCCAGACTCTGCCCACGTGGTTAGATGTTCATATGCTTCACAAGTATCAATACGTTCGTATGGGTGAGACCATTGACCTGGGATATCTAGAGCCCACGGGTGGCCAGTCGTGTTTTGATAGTATTCACCTTCACTTGTGACTGTATCATCATCGCCAGCACCGAACATTGCAGTATCTGCTACATCCGTATTTGGATAGTTCATCAAGTGAATCTCTCTACCTCTCGCGTTGGGTTTGTAAATGAACGGGTTAAAATCAGTATTGCTTAGCGCAGGAATTGAACCATCAATCACCAGCGAGACACTGTAATCGACTAAGCTTCGTGCATCACCTGACTCTGTGTTGTAGAAGCTATAGGTGCTTGTACTTGGCAGCATCGCCGCGACACTATCAATCACAACAAATACCAATTCGCCTGAGTGACCGGCTTCTGGTGTTAACGCCACGGTAGCGCCGTTGTATGTTTTGGTCAGTGAGGTGACATCCGTGTCTTCAAGCCCTGCTATCGAAATAGCGAAACCATTATCTTCAGCCGCTCCACGAGCAATAGCTTGGCCGTAGTAATCAAAACGAGTGATTTGGTTATTCGCGTTTGTATAAACACCTAATGCGTAGTGGCTAACAAAGTCATTCAGATCGTAGTCACCTTCATTTGGCCATAAATCTTCGTAAGCTAATGTGTACCATCCACTGGTTGGTGTTCGGCTATAGAAAGCGATTGTCGGATCGTTTGGTGCATAGTCGTTGGCATCTGATACACCATCACCGTCACTATCCCCGAGTGAAGGCCATTCAATCTCAGCGATTTCACTAATCAGCCCATTCTGGTCAATAGCGATGACCTGAACCTTCCAAAGTTCTCCAATCTCAGTTTCACTGGCCGGCAACGTGGCATTACTGTTGTCATTTTTTCCGACAAACTCATCATCCACATAGAACCCTTGACCTACGTCGACAAACCAACGGTAGCTATAAGTTACAGAATCACCGTCTGGGTCTTCCGGTGTTGGACCGGTTACTGTCACAACCAAGTCGTCATTATCACCGAGTCCAGTGCTGCGACTTAGAGTTGGTGTAGAAGGAGGGTTATTAGCAATGGTGACATAAGTCACACTGATAAGGCTGTAATCCAGTGTGGTTAGCCAACCATCGTTATTCACATCAATATCTAGGTCTACATTCACCAGACTGTCGTCAAGTGAAGCGATAGGGAGGTCAAAAACGGTTGTCGACCAGTTATTGTTGGTACCTTGCAAGAACCCGGGAGTAAGTAAAGAACCGTCAACAGCGATACTATCGTATTCTCCGTTTTCCCCGTGGTGTGCTTCTGAGTCAACATCATAAGCGTAAATAGTGAGTGTCGCTGCGGTAATCTGTGCGCCATCAGGAACCGTTAAATTATGTTGCCAAGAGTAGTCTTCGTTTGCTCGGCTGTAGATGCTGAAGCCATAACCAGAAGGGGCGATGTAATGTGGTGAGGTACTACTTGCATCGATTTTTTGAGTCACTGTTATTGAGCCATCACCGTTAGTGGTTGTTGTGTTTTCTGTTGCAGCTGCAAACGTCTGTTGCGAGAATGAACACATAGCGACTGAACCCATCAGCATTAGAGATTTTTTAATATTTTTCATGGCAGCTATCCTTAGTCAGAATCCAGAACAATGTCGCAAGAAACTAGCAAATCAGTAGTGACGTTATCTAGGTCAACGGTACTTCTACACTCTTGACCACGCACCTGAGCAACGATTTCCAAACCTTCCCAGTTGGTTGGAATACTAAAGTCACTCACCAATTCACCATCGCGGTTCGACATACCAGAGTAGAAGGCTTGAGGATCTGTTTGGTCTGAGGTCACGCTGTATAGTTTGATTATGTGGGAGCCGCGAATCGGAGCTGGCTCACCATCCTTGTATGAAAAACTACTGACGACGTTGACGCTCATTGTTCGCGAAGTCGTTCCTCGCCACTCAAAACTGTCCGGTACAGCAATATCAACAAAAGTCGTATTGGCAGCTGTTGCGGCAGGACTCGCAGCGCTGTCTGCTGAGCCACCTCCACCTCCACCGCCGCAGGCGATGAGAGACATTGATGTGACCGATGTTAAGAGGAGTGTTTTTAATTTCATCATCATAATCTTCCGTAATTGATTGAGGTCGTGTAAAACTTAAAGAGCAATGACTGCGCCAGTTTTTATGTTGCTGATAATAAAGGGAAAATTTGATTATTTGATGTGGTTTGAAATTAATTGTATATCAGCATCTCAATTAGAGAATCAATCTGACGATAACGAATAAATGATGGCCTGATAATGAGATTGGATAGGGAATTGGATTCAGTTTTCACGAATGCTGAGTGAGGAAAGTTGAATGTGCAATTAAGAGACATTTGACTGGTATTTCTCTTGTTCAATAGGTGGTCGGTATCGGTTTTTATATCAACACAAACAGAATGAGAAGAATGTTAATTCTTAATAAATATCAGAAGCGCTTTAATTAATATTAAATCGCAGGTTTCGACCTTGATTGGGCAGGGCTAGATGATAGCGTTAGCTCACCCAAAACAAGGAGAATAGGATGAAGAACATAATTAAGTATGGATTGGCACTGGGGGCGCTAAGCTTAAGTGCGTTAGTTTCGGCAAAACCCGTTGTATTGATAAACACTTTTTCAGTCGAGCCAGCCCATGAAGCCGCAACGTTAGCGTATTGGGAAAGCGCAAGAGACGTATTAAAGCAGCAACCGGGATACTTATCGACCAAGTTACACCGCTCTTTAAGCTCAGATGCGACATACCGCTTTATCAATGTCGCTGAATGGGAAAGCAAGAAGCAATTCCATGATGCAATACAAGTGATGAGAGAAGAGCTACCACCTTTAAAAATCGAAGGGGTTTCTGCTGACCCTAACTTGTATGAAATTGTTCGCGACTAATTAGGAAACCACATAATGAAAACAGCGCCAGGAACCTTTTTAGCTATTTTTAGCTTTCTATTTTCAGCCCTTCTATTTTCTAGTTACAGTCATGCTGCGGCATACGGCGTGTCAGTGGCTTGGAAAACCGATGACGCTCAAGCGGTATTTGAGGCAATGCCTCATCAGCAAAAAGCATTTGCTAACTTAATTGATGCGGGCTTGGTCCACGATATGTTCGTATCAGAAAGCTTTATCGGAGATAAGAAATTTCCGATTATTAAGTTTGTGATTGAAGCGGACAGCGAACAGCACGTTCGAGAGTTGATTGGTAATTTACCATTCCAATTTAAAGAGCTTGTAGAGGTGACTGAAATCAGAGACATCGGTAATAAATGGTTAAACACCGAAGTCGCTTTCAAAAACTACGCAGTAGAACTCGCTTGGAAAGAGCCAGAGAATCAATTCATTGTCGATGAGATTATCAGTCAAGATTTACAAATGGTTGTCGATTGGAGTGCTCAAGGCGTGATTACGTCTGCTTACTTAAAACATCAAGAAATAGCACAAGAGAAGCCAAACCAAAAAGCGATGATCAGACCAATCTACTCAATGGCAATATTGGCTAAAAATGAAGAACAAGCACGCGAAGTTGCCAACCAGTTGAATGCAGTAAAGCTAGGCTTCGCTGAAGTCATGGTCAGTGAACTGGGCTTTAAACTAGACCTATAAATAATGGGCTCTCTAGACCTCATTAGTTGTTCTAACTGCTAGGCTTTGTACTAAGGTGAGTGAGTTTAAGTGACTGACTCACCTTGTTGTTATTTCATCTTGTTACTCGTAGAACTTATATTTCACTTAATTATTGGTTAGACTTCGCGCCATTCTTTTCTATGTATGGCTTGGCATTAGAACAACCAAGCAAACACCTTTTTGATGACCTTTTTATTTATGAACTCCTCGCTGAAATGAACGCCGATAGCCATGAAAAAATCACCTTAAACGCTTCGGGTATAGAGCTGATTAATAACACACTCATTGATTCTGAATCAGGCAAGCAGGCCACCTTATCTCCCTCAGAAAGCCTGATCCTTGAACATTTAGTGAAGAACAGCCCAAAAGCCGTTGGTCGCGACTTTTTGCTTGAGCATTGTTGGCCGGGCAGGGTGGTGACAGGCAGTTCGCTTAATGTTGCGGTCAAGAACATTCGCACAGCACTAAATTCGCTTGAGTGTGATTGCAAAATTTTAACGGTTCAAAAGGAAGGGTATAGCTTCAATGGCCCGAGACAGGTTGGTAGTTATTTATCGACGCCAACGCCTGCGACTGACGTACATGTTGAATCGAGAGTTGTTGAATCGACGTCTTCAGAGATTGCCACCACCACAGATGACTTAACGTTTGTAGCAAAGTTCAAGCCTTCTGGTATGAACAGACAAGCTGGGCAATCAAAGCAACAGTACCCACAATCTCATCAGTCTATGGTGAAGCACTTTATCACTCATAATCGATCTCGTATCGCAGGAATCGTAGTTAGCGTGTTTCTTGTCATGTTGTTTTATCAATTTGCTTTTTTTATGGATAAGACGAGCTATCGCGGCATGGATGTTTATCACGACAGTTTGAACTTTGATCAAGAACTGTTCATTGAGTTGAATACCGTGTCAGAACTCGGTGTTGAGTCGCTCTACCTACATCGCATTGGCGTTGGGTGTCAGAACATTCAAGCTGTTGCTTTGATAAACGGGCGCTGGAAAGAGATGAGCTATCAGTTTAAATCGCTCTCTTGTGATGACGACAATGACGATGAGCGAGGCTAACCGATATGAATCGTAAGTTTTGGATGCCTATCTTGCTCACGCTTTTTGTGATTATAAATGTAGGCTTAATCTCTGGGCTAGCAACTAAAAGTACCTATAAATTTTCCGCAGAGTATCCAATGGTAGGCTGGGAAAAAATCTCACTTCGATTGGAAAGTGGTCGGGTAAAAATGCAGTACATTGGTTACGACATCGATGGGAACGTTGCTCAAACCAAGCAAATGTTTGGAGTGTTCTTGCGCTGGGGTAATCACTACTACCTTTATCAATTGGACCAAGACCAGGCCCAAGATAAACAGACTTTCAATATCAAACACTTATACATCCAACAAACGCAAGGCAAGCGCAGTGTATTGGTGTCAAACCAGCGTGGCCTTTATGTGACGAAAAAAGGCACGCCGTTAGAGCTGAAAGGCATCATGTATGGCGATCGATTACGTTAATACGGAAGCTTGACGCGAATAGAAAACCTTTGGTTAGCTTTTACCGAGGACGTTCAGCTTAGTTTTGATAAAGTCACTGTGGTCAACGTAGAGCAGCTCTGCTGTTTTACGGATCACAGAGTCTTCGATAGGGTCAATTTCCCCATCGGCATGCGCCACTTCCCACATCGCTTTGATTAAGTCGATTCGCACTGGCTGAGATAGGTCTCTGAGTTGTGATGTAAAGTCATACAACGATACCGATTGCTCTACTTTCGGCTCTGCTTGCGCGAGCAGCACCTTTGCTTGTTCTTCATCTAAATTCAGCAAGCGTTGCAGAAGCTGTAGTTTAGCGACTCTTTCTGATTCATTGATCTGATGGTCGGCTCCCGCCACTTCACACAACAAACTCGCGATGGCGATATTAGGTGATGTGCCTTGGTTTTTGCTTAGGTCCTGGCCTTCAATCAATTGTTTGAACATTGATGTGAGAGAATTGAACATAACGAGCTCCAGTTAAAATGTGTATCGGGTTCCGTAACGCTGATAGCTATCAACTATAACCATAACTATTGGGTCTACAGAGTGTGATCGCAAGCGTCTTTACTAAAAACTGACATTACGGATACGCGAGCGATAAGGAGCACATCTTAGTCCGGTTCCGGAAAACGCGTGACCTTGCCATCGGCACTGAGTGTCGTGATCGATTGCGGTTTCCCATCAGTGTCTAGCCTCAATTCACCAATCGCACTGCGGTTTGAAAGGCGATAGAAGGTCTGATTGTCAGGGCTTCGCTTTTCGATCTTCAAGCGTTTACGCTTAGTGAAGTAGTTCAAAACTGAGCGAGGGCTGTACAACAGACGGTCCCATACATCGCAGAATTTAAGCAGCGGAGCTGGGAACTGATTTTTAATACCACTACAGGTAATCTGATAGATGTTCGGGCTGTTGCGACGATACCTAAGCTTGATGTCATAAGCGAAGGAGTAGTGAACGTCACCAGAAAGTACCACGAAGTTGGTCGGTGTTTTGGTGTGGGTAAAGATACTGATCAGCGTATTAGCACTGCCCGGATGTGCCATCCAGTTTTCAGCGTCTATCACTAATGGCTTGCCGATTGTGGTCGCCATCTTTTGCAGTGTTTCAATAAACTTCACGCCAAACATCGGTGCCGCAGAAACGATGACTACTTTCTCTTGATGCAACAATTGATGTTGAAACTCAATTAAGGCCTCCCAGTCCATCAAACCCGAAGGCTTATTCATGCGAGATTCTGAACGCCAACGACGCGTTCGAGTATCCAACACAATGACTTTGGGTGAGGTATCTATTGTGTAATGCCACTCTTCAAAGCGACTCAGCATCTCAATAAAGGCTTGATGCTTGTCTGGCTCGATGTTGCTAACAGAGTGAGTAGTATTGTTATCACCGGCTTCATGATGCGTTTCTGTAGTGGTACACACTTGAACAGTAAAAAGCTGTTTTGCTTGCTCGATGAACGTTTCGTCGAAGCTCTCCGGTTTGTTGCCCCAACCCTGACACATCCAGTAGGCCGCGAGGCCGTTACCTATCACCTGAGTGGCGAACTGGTTTTGGTCGACGGCATGTTCCCAACCTACGGTAAGGTTCCAATCATCCGTCACATCGTGATCATCAAAAATCATGTACGTTGGGATATGCGCGAACAGACGTTGCACTTGAGGCAAGCCAGAAATGAAATCATCCATGATGACGCTTTCATCACGCCACTGTTGCTGCTCAGTCGGTGTTAATTGGCGTCCACCTTGAGTGAAGTTATTCTCAATTAAACGTTCTCGATTAACGCATTGCCACAGTGTTGGCGACCAAACCAACAAGTACATCGCGATAAATTCAGACAGCGTCACTAAGTGGTTTTCACAATCGGTAGAACTAAAAATCGGCACGCCACGATTCGGGAATAACTTATCGAGCATGGATTCTGAAGCGGTATGGTGCGGCAAATAGTGATGACGCTGATATAAGTGATATTCACTGTTATACAGAGCGTCACTGCTGTTGATTTGTTTAATTTGCGAGTCGGTTGGTAAGCTCTCGCCTACAAGGCCAAGCAGTAGAATCACTTGCTGAATAGCATCAAGCGTTGGGCCTGCCACATGATCGGCGTAGATCTGATCGCCGCTCATCATCAGCATATCGGGTCTTTCAGCGACGGTTTGATTGGCAATCTTGTTATCGGCTGCCACTAGGCTGTCTTTGCTTGGATGATGCGGATTACGGCAAGAACCGTGAAGAATGTAATCAGCCGATGTCGATATCTTAAACTCAACGCGAGATTTGCCGTTGTAAACAAGGTGAGGGGCGAGCTCTTTTAGTGAACCTAACTCTGTGTGAATGTCATATTCAAGAAGCGTATTCGTCGGAAACTCACCTTGTAAGCGAATCAGCGTTACCCAAGCATGTGTACCGATTTGAATCGAATCATGCTCTTCAAGCGATGAGGTATAAAACGGTTGGTCTTGTTCTGCTTCAGAATTGCCTATTTCTTGAATATGAAGCTCAGCTCTGCCTGTAAGAGGTGAACTGGTGGCTAGCCAAAGTACCACTTCAGTCGCGGTGGTTTTTCTTAAAATGGGTCCGGCGAGTAACAGGGGAAGAGATGATGTCGTAGAGGGTTTCAATACGGTACCTAAAATCGTTGGTGGTTAGTCGTCGTGGTGTTCTTTTGTTTCGAGCTTATTCGTGCCTGGCTTTAAGGTTTAAAGCTCTGATGCTTCAAGTTCTACTGAGTCAGATTCTGTTGTTTTATGCTCTGCAATCTCAGGCTCTGTCGTTTCAGAATCCGCTGATTCAAGAACTTCGATAACTTCCGAGCTAGAAAGTTCATGACCCATTAGAAATATTGCCAATAGGGCATCGGCTTTGGTCTTGGTATCGGAAGTGTCGTCTAACACCTGTTCAAATTTTTCACGAATCATAGCGATTTCGTGTTCAACAAAGCCACGACCTTCTTCATCCCCTTGATTGTCTTCAGGAGCATTATCGAATTTAAGAAATAGCATGTCGCCGTCTAGGTTGGTATCCACCAAACGCTCGGGCAACCACGCCTCACCCATAACAATATCTGGATCGGAATCTTTGGGTAACTGATCTATAATGTTTTGTAATTCGGAAACTTTCACAACACTTTCATTTAACCGAGAATATTCTGCATTGTAACGGTCAATGCCGAGCAAACCTAAAAATAGTTAGCCGCCATGGTTAATAAATGTCTATTCAGTAACACAATATTTATTACAAAGAGTAATTACACAAGAATGAAGCACAAATTTTCACCGAAGCTCATCTCGTATGGGGCGGTTTTATTAAGTAACGTTTTTTTAGGTAACAGCGTGGCGTGGGCTGCGGAAGAGCAAGAGTGGGGCATCGCTGCGATGTTTCGTACTGCGAGCATCCCTTATGACACGTCTGGTGGTGACCAATCGGTTAACTCATTCGTACCGATGTTGTTTTTCAAGAACGATTATGTATTCATTGACGGTACCGAGATGGGGGCATATCTCTATCAAACGGACGATGAGAAGTGGTCTTTCAATGCTATCTCCCGCATGCGTTTTATTGATATCCCCGCTTCTGAACAGAACGCAATCGAAGGCGATACGGCGGATTTCGGTGCTCAACTGACCTACCAGCTTGATGATTCTTGGTCTGTCGAGACGGAATTAATGAGCGATAGTGAATACAACTTCCACGGTAACTTACGTGCTAAAGCTAAGTATGAAACCGGAGATTGGGAGTTTTACCCGAGCGCGACACTTCGTTATAAAAGTGCTGACTTCAACAGTCAGTATTACTCCGCGTCTAATGAAACCATTGGTGCTGGTGTTGACTTAAATGTTGGTGTTGAAACGCGTTACCATGTGGTTTCAAACTTGTACTTATTGGGTTCAACCAGTGTGACTCGATTGGACGATAACGCTTACGATTCGTCGATTGTTGAAGACCGTTATCAAGGTGAATTGTACCTTGGCTTTGGTTTCTTTAACGACAAAGAGAAAGCACCCAAACCTAAGCTGAGTAATGCGCCGTATTTACGTGTCGCACATGGTTGGGCAACGCCATCCAATATTGGCGATATCATGAAGTTCAATAGAGAGAAAGACGAATACAACAACCAGCTGACCTCGTTCTTCTATGGCCACCCGTTAACCGATGAGATCTTCGGCTTCCCATTGGATATCTATTTGACCCCAGGTATCGCACACCACTGGAGTTCAGACGTTCAATCAAGCAGCACCGAATACATAATCGCAATCAAAGCGTATTACACCTTTGATTGGCCAACTCAGTGGCGTGTAGGTGTGGCAGAAGGTATGTCTTACATCGATTCGATTACCTATATCGAAGGCTCAGAGATGGACCGTAAAGGTTACACCGCAAGCCATTTGTTGAACTACTTAGACTTCTCATTTGATGTGAATGTGGGTGATTTAATCGGCAAGAATGACTTGAACAACTTATGGTTTGGCTACTCATTGCATCACCGTTCTGCAATCTTTGAAAACGCATCCCAGTTTGGTCGAATCAAAGGCGGCAGTAACTACAACACGGTTTACTTCCAGTACGAGTTCTAAGGTTAGTTTCGAAATGTCGTTTTTAGCCGTAGTTTACTAAGTACTACTTACATTTGACCTCGCTTCTATAGCCTTCGCTAGTGTTAGCGTGGTTAATCAGCCTGATAGCAAAAGGTTTTCCCTTTGCTGTCAGGCTTTTTTGTTTGAGACTTGTGATATAATCGCGCGAGTTTAATAAGTACAAGAATAGGACACGCTTTGACTTCGTCTCCGGAAAAAGCAGACAACAACAAGAATGCAGCACAGCCGAGTTCTCCAAAGAACGAAGCGAAATCGAATAAGCCTGCATCGAACCGACCTGCTAAGCAATTAAAAGCTAAACAACCAAAAACTAATCAACCAAAAGCTACACCTGCTGATCATTCAGCAGCAGCCAATACAAAAGCATCTCAGAATAGCCCAGCCTCTCTTCGTAAAGCGCTCAACGAATGTATGATGCGCGATCGCTTCCGTTTGAGTAAGCGAATTGCTGGTGCGAGTAGAATTAAAAACGAACAATCTAAGAACGTTGTCTTCGATGAGATAGCGTTAGACATTGCCAAGTCAATGATGACGGCAAATCAGCGTGCCTCGCACAAACCAACCATCGAATACCCAGAGATTCTCCCTGTTAGCCAAAAGCGCGATGATATTGCGAAAGCCATTTCTGAAAACCAAGTGGTTATCGTGGCGGGCGAAACGGGTTCGGGTAAAACCACTCAGTTACCAAAGATTTGTTCTGAGCTTGGCCGTGGTCGCTTTGGCCTAATTGGTCACACTCAGCCTCGTCGTCTTGCGGCACGTTCAGTTGCCAACCGCATTGCGGAAGAGATGCAAACACAGCTGGGTGATTTTGTCGGTTATAAGGTTCGTTTTAACGACCAAATTTCTGATAACACGCAAATCAAACTGATGACCGACGGTATTCTACTGGCGGAAATTCAGCATGACCGTTTCTTAAGTCAATACGACACCATCATCATCGATGAAGCCCACGAACGCAGTCTGAACATTGACTTCATCATGGGTTACTTAAGAGAGCTTTTGCCAAAGCGTCCTGATCTGAAAGTGATCATCACGTCGGCGACCATCGATCCTGAGCGTTTCTCGAAGCACTTTAACAATGCACCGATCATTGAAGTATCAGGTCGTACTTACCCTGTAGATACGCGTTACCGCCCATTAGGTGGTGATGAAAGTGATTCAGACCGCGACCAAATCGAAGGCATCTTTGAAGCCGTTGATGAGCTGTGTGATGAAGGGCAAGGCGATATTTTGATCTTCATGAACGGTGAGCGAGAAATTCGTGATACCGCAGATGCATTAAGTAAACGTAACCTGCGTGATACTGAAATTGTTCCGCTGTACGCACGTCTATCGGCGGGTGAACAGAACCGAATCTTCCAGTCTCATACTGGTCGACGTATCGTTCTGGCAACCAACGTGGCAGAAACCTCGTTAACCGTTCCGGGCATCAAGTATGTAATCGACCCGGGTACGGCGCGTATTAGCCGTTACAGCTACCGCACCAAAGTACAACGCCTACCGATCGAGCCAGTGTCTCAAGCGAGTGCCAACCAACGTAAAGGTCGTTGTGGTCGTGTTGCGGAAGGTATCTGTATTCGTCTGTATTCTGAGGAAGATTTCGAATCACGCCCAGAGTTTACTGACCCTGAGATCCTTCGTACTAACCTAGCATCTGTAATTCTTCAGATGACAGCGCTAGGCCTAGGCGACATTCAAGCATTCCCATTTGTTGAAGCGCCCGATAAGCGCAATATTCAAGATGGTGTAAGGCTGCTTGAAGAGCTTGGTGCGATCGCGACTGTCGAACCGTCTGCGAACAAAAACAAGAACCATGGCGACGACAAGAAGAAGCTAACGGCAATTGGTCGTAAGCTTGCTAAGCTGCCGATTGATCCACGTTTAGCGCGGATGGTGATTGAAGCGCCAAGCAACCGCTGTCTACACGAAGTGATGGTGATTGCGTCTGCATTGTCGATTCAAGATCCGCGTGAGCGTCCGTCAGACAAACAACAATCGTCTGATGATAAGCACAAGCGCTTCTTCGATAAAGAGTCAGATTTTATTACGTTTGTGAACCTATGGGATTACGTTAAGCAGCAGCAAAAAGCGCTGTCGAGTAACCAGTTCCGCAAACAGTGTAAGCAAGATTACCTGAACTACTTACGTATCCGTGAATGGCAAGATGTGTACTTCCAAATTCACCAAGCAATGCGTGAATTGGACACTAAGCTGAATACGGAACCGGGCAGCTACGATGGCATTCACATGTCTCTGCTATCAGGTCTGCTTTCACACATCGGTATGAAAGACCAAGAGAAGAATGAGTATCAAGGTGCCCGTAATGCGCGCTTCCATATCTTCCCTGCGTCTGGCCTATTTAAAAAACAGCCTAAGTGGATCATGTCTGCTGAGCTGGTGGAAACCTCAAAGCTTTGGGGCCGTGTTATCGCCAAGATTCAACCGGAATGGATTGAACCGCTAGCGAAACACCTGATTAAACGCAGCTACAGCGAACCACATTGGTCGAAGAAGCAAGCGGCAGTAATGGCACATGAAAAAGTGATGCTTTACGGAATCCCAATCGTACCTAAGCGCCTTGTGAACTACGGCGCGATCGATGCCACCGTCAGCCGTGAGTTGTTTGTACGCAGTGCATTAGTAGAAGGTGAGTGGGAAACGAAACACGCTTTCTTCAAGCAGAACCGTAAGCTTCTACAAGAAGTCGAAGAGCTAGAACATAAATCGCGTCGTCGCGACATCTTGATCGACGATGATGAACTGTTCGACTTCTATGACCAGCGTGTTGGCGAAGAGGCGGTTTCAGGCCGTCACTTCGATACATGGTGGAAGAAGACCAGCCAGAAAACACCTGAACTGCTTAACTTCGAAAAGTCGATGCTGTTCCGAGGTGATGCTAGTCACGTTACTGATTTGGATTACCCGAACTTCTGGCACCAAAATGGTATCAAGCTAAAGCTGAGCTACCAATTTGAGCCGGGCGACGACAACGATGGTGTAACGGTACACATTCCGCTGCCTATCTTGAACCAAATCGACCAGAACGGTTTTGATTGGCAGATCCCAGGCCTACGTCAGGAGCTGGTGATTAGCCTAATTAAGTCGCTCCCTAAAACGCTACGCCGTAACTTTGTGCCTGCGCCAAACTACGCGGATGCGTTCTTAGCTCGTGTGACACCGTTAGAAGCACCGTTGTTGGATTCTCTTGAGAAAGAACTGCGCCGCATGACAGGTGTTGAAGTGGTACGTGATGACTGGAAGTTAGACCAGATCCCTGAGCACTTAAAGGTAACATTCCGCGCTGTAGATCATCGTAAGCGTAAGCTGAAAGAACAGAAAGACTTACATGAACTGAAAGAAAGCCTGAAAGACAAGGTTCAAGAAACGCTTTCTAAGGTTGCAGACGATGATATCGAACAACAGAACCTGCATACGTGGAGCTTTGGTGAGTTACCAAAAGTCTACCAACAGAAGCGTGGCGGCTACGATGTTAAAGCGTTCCCAGCGTTGGTGGATTCTAAAGACAGCGTAGAGATCAAACTGTTCGAAACCGAGCAAGAGCAGATCTCAGCAATGAAATCGGGTCAGCGTCGTTTAATCTTGTTGAACGTACCATCGCCGATCAAATACTTGCACTCTAACTTGCCGAACAAATCGAAACTTGGCTTGTATTTCAACCCATACGGACAGGTACTCGACCTTATCGATGACTGTATCGCTTGTGGTATTGATAAGCTAATTGAAGAGAAGGGCGGTTTAGTTTGGGAGCCAGAGCAGTTTGAAGCACTGAAAGAACACGTGCGTGCAGAGTTGGGTGACAGCGTAGTTGAGATTGCTCAACAGGTTGAAACCATCTTAACCACGGCATTCAGCATCAGTAAAAAGCTGAAAGGACGTGTTGATCTTTCTATGGCATTTGCGCTTTCAGACATCAAAGCTCAGGTAGAAGGTTTGATTTTTAAGGGGTTTGCCACAGAATGCGGGTGGAAACGTCTGCCGGATATTCTACGCTATATGAAAGCCATTGAGCGTCGAATGGAAAAACTGCCGATTGACCCGAACAAAGATCGTCTTCATATGATCAAAGTTGAGTCAGTAATGAACGATTACAAAGAGCTGCTGAATAAGATTCAAAAAGGGATCGCGGTTCCAGAAAATGTAAAAGAGGTGCGTTGGATGATAGAAGAGCTTCGTGTAAGCTTCTTCGCACAGCAGCTCGGTACGCCTTACCCAGTTTCAGATAAGCGTGTTAAAAACGCTATTGATGCTTGCTAAAGGAATAAAGCTAGACGCAATGGCAAGGTTTGGGTATAAATCTTGCTTATTGCATTACTAATTAAATAGTTACTACAAAAAGGGCGACTTGGTGGCAATTTATTACCACGCAAGGCCTGCCACTAGGACGAAAAGGTCGAATATGAAAAAAACGTTATTGGCACTAGCACTGCTAGGTGCATCTTCAACAGCAATGGCTGATTCTTGGTTGTACGGCGGTGTAATGGGTGGTCAAAACTCATTAGGCAATAAAGAAGAGACAGCGATGGGTATCCACGTGGGTACAGGCATCCTGCCACTAATCGGTATTGAAGCGGGTTACTGGGATCTAGGTTCTTTCGACAGCGTTAAGTACGGCAACCGTGACCTAACAAACCTAGATGCAAGCACAGCTTACCTAGCAATCAAACCAAGCATCGACTTTGGCCCTCTTCATGTATACGCGAAGGCTGGTATTCACTCTTACGATCTTAAAGGCGACGGCTTCAAGCAATCAAGTGAAGATGTAATGTACGGTGTAGGCGCAGAATACTTCATCTTTGGTCCACTATCTGTAGGCGCTAGCTACCAAAACTTCAAAATGAAAGATGACGACTCTGGCGTATTCACGCTAAACGCAACTATCCACCTACTGTAATTAATCAGTAAGGCGATCGTAAATAACGGTCGGATAGCCGTTAAAGAGTTCGTAGAATTCATAAAAAATGCCAGCTTGATAGCTGGCATTTTTGTATCTGTTAACCGTGTAATCGCTACTCTGCTTTCTTGTGACAGATAGCGGGCAGACGGCTACTTTTTACTGTTTAGAATCTTCTGGATTCTTGGGTTAATCGCTTTGCCGTGTTGACTTTCGTACTCTTCACGTTTCAAATCATTCAAGTTCTTCACTGAGTTAGCGGCAAGCAGGAATTGCGGCAATTCCGTTTCTAACATGCCTTTCTCATCTAAACGCTTTGCTTCCAAGTAGTATTTCTTAAACAGGCCATCAAGCTTGTTTTCAGCCGTACGCTTTAAGTCGTACAGTTTGTTTTGGATTAACCACTTCTCAATCTTGTTCACGGCAGTGCGCGACAACACACGAATACGGCTATCTAGCAACTCTTCTTCAGTCAAAGAGTCTTTCAGGATCCAAAGCTCACCCATTTGTGGTGGCCAACTGTTGCCCAGTTGAATACGCTCATGACAGTGCATTAGCACACGGTTTAGGCCGTCTGAATCAACAGAGTGGGCAAATTCAATGAACTTACCACTTGGCTCACTACCGTATTGGTATTCCCACTGTGTTTCGTAAACGCTCAGGAAAGAACCGAACACATGGATACACCAATCGGTCAGTTCTAATTCAGCTGGATCTTGATCAACAACAGGCACTTGTTGAGACGCACCAGAGCCCGCAGCGTTTGGTGTCGCTACTTTTACTTCGGTACTTTGCGCTTCAATAACGTCAGGTACTACGGCATCTTTAGGCAGTACATCAGGAACAACAGGTGAAGCTGACTCAGAAGGTTGGCTTTTTGCCTTTCTGAATGAGCTGCTGCCTGAAGCGTTCAGATGGGCTAAGCTTTTGTCGATACCCATTTCCTTGAGCTTGTCCTGCATTTCCTGAATATTGAGAGGTCTTCTGCTGTTGTTGTCTTTCATTTTGCTTCTCGTTAACTAACCAGTACTGCAACTTAGATTCGATGCGTGATATTGGCATTAGTTCATTGGCTTTGGCTTTATACCAGAGGACAAATTTCTTCCATATTAAACTATGGTCACCAGCTAGGCCGGAGAATTTAAACGCACGTTCCGCCCATGTTGGAATGATCTCTTCATCCAAATCATGCGTTGAAACGGTGTTGCTGTTCATTGAGCCTCGGCCTTGTGGGCGAGGGGCCTGCTGCATGTGTTGCATTGGCGCCGGAGCAGGCTGAAACTTAGGTGCAGGTGCAGGTGCAGGTGCAGGTGCAGGTGCAGGTGCAGGTGCAGGTGCAGTAGAGTAGACCGGAATACTATTGGTCGGTTGAACCTCAACGTGCGGCGCAGCTTGCTCTTGCTCAATGAGCATTTTGAAAACGTGAATCTCTTTCTTATCTCGATAGTCTACTTTCACCTTATCGAGAAAACCTTGGTCGACTAAACACTTAAGGCAGTCGGCTAAACCAAACGTAGAGAGAGCACAAAGCTGACCTGCCGTTTGCAGGCATACATTGGTGTAACCGAGTTCATCAGCACCATCTGCAAGCATCAATAAAACCAGCTTTTCTGCTGGGCTAGAAGTATTCACTTGCCAAGCTAAATAAGAATATTTGGCGCTCAATATTGTGTTCTCAAAAAAGGTAAGTCGTTGTCACTATTGTAAGTCACCCCTTACCGAATTTATAGCAACTTAACAGAAAACGGCATTAGTAAGCCAAATATTGACCATAAGGAGAGGTCTGCTCCAGAAAGTAAGCCGACAGTCATTCATTCTTGTGGTTTACGCTAGGAATCATTGGGCATGAATACGCATAGCCGCTTAAAGTGACGACATTCTTTGTAAGGTTAAGAGTGACCAATTCGCTTTCACATTCTGTTGGTCAAATACAGGTCTTCTTTTAAGGTCGACTATTGATGATTGTCTAATCGACTCCCCATCCACTTATCTATCAATTCATAAACTGCATTTAATTTATAAAACACCTTGATATGATCAATATTTGCGCTATTATGACGATAAGTCAGAAATGACGAAGCGTCACAAAATGGTTAACTACATGAATTTACTATTCGTGTTAATATATTGGATAGGAGTGTTTTAAATACTGGCGAAGCTTAGATGATAGCTAAGCTAAAATACGGACTGAGAAATTATGTTTGGCTTTGGTTGTAAAGGCGATAAACAAGGTATCTTTGGTTGCAAAGGCGTGTTGTCTAAAAAGCAGCAGTCTATCGCAGACCGAGAAGTAGAGTTGATGTTGTTAGCAAAAGATCTGGTTCGAGAACAAGGGTTCGGAAACCTTACGATGGATAAGCTAACGGCCGCGAGCTCTTATTCGAAAGGTACAATATACAATCACTTTTGCAGCAAAGAAGACGTAGTTTTAGCCTTGTGTATTCACTCTTTAAAGGCCGAAGCATTAATGTTTGCTCGTTCTGGAGAGTTTGAAGGCAACTCACGCGAAAAGGTCGTTGCACTGCACGTTGCTTACCGAATCTATGTTCGCATGGAGCCGGTGCTATCAACCTGTGCGATCATGGCAAAAAGCCCGTGGGTACTAGAGAAAGCGTCTAGTGCACGCGTAGCCGAGATGAATGAACTGGAAGAATTGGTGATTGAACAAGCTGATTTAATGGTTAACCAAGCAGTTGATGCTGGTGACTTAAAGTTCCCTTTCGGTATGGGTTCAGACGCCATCGTGTTTGCAAACTGGTCAATCGCATTTGGTTCAAATGCCTTGTCACAGAACGCATCCAACAGTCATTGTATTAAGCGGTTACAAGACCCGTATTCAGTATTATACAACGCGAACATGCTACTAGACGGCCTCAACTGGCAGCCTCTTTCTACTGATTGGGACTACCGCAAAACTTGGCGTCGAGTAGAACAAGAACTGTTCAGCGAAGAGATTGCCTACTTAGAATCTGTAGGTCGATAGCTTCCATTAAGCCCACTCATGTGGGTTTATTAATAACCATTTATGACGATTCGTCACAAACTTAAGTTTAGCCGAATGTGGTTTAGGCTTTCTTGAGTATATGACTAAGAATTGTGTTTTTGTCAGCTTCGGCTGGCTTTTTAAGACACAACTATGACGAATCGTCACAAATGGAGACTGTGATGGAACATGACAGCCAGAAGCTCGCTTTCGATCACCAAAATCGAGATAACCGTAACGTCGATAGCGGGGATCTAAATAACAGTTGGCACTCAATACCGACCAAGCGTTCGTTTATCGTTCTGCTGGTGGTTTTTTCAATCATCATTCTCTCTGCATTAGGGGCAAAGAACCTCTACTTTAGAGGGGACTACAACATCTTCTTCGAAGGCACCAACAAACAGTTGATGGCGTTCGACGAAATTCAAACTACCTTTGCAAAAACCGATAACCTCGCGATTGTTGTCGCGCCTGAAGATGGCAATGTCTTCACCCCAGAAACCCTCACCCTAATTCAAAACCTCACGGTCGATGCGTGGCAGATCCCGTACTCAAGCCGTGTCGATTCGCTTGCCAATTATCAGCATACCGAAGCGGTTGAAGATGACCTCTTAGTGGAAGACTTGCTGTACGAAGAATACGAGCACACGCCAGAGCGGATCGCCAAAGTAAAACAGATCGCGCTCAACGAACCACTGCTTAAGAATGCTTTAGTATCGGCCTCTGGCGACGTGACCATTGTGAACGTGACCGTGCAATTGCCTGAAGTGGATAAAACCGCCGAAGTGCAAGAAGTCATTGCAGCAATCAACACCATGATCGCTAAGTATCAAGCCGATTATCCGAATGTCGAATTCCATAAAGCGGGCATCATTGCCATGAACAACGCGTTTATGATGTCGGCTCAAGAAGACAGTTCAACGCTGGTTCCGTTAATGCTGTTGGTGGTGTTGGTGTTCCTGACCTTTATGTTGCGCTCATTCTTTAGTGTGGTGGCTACCTTAGTTGTGATTATCTCGTCGATTGTCGCGACCATGGGTTTGTCTGGCTGGGCTGGGATGTTCCTCAGCACCGCGACGGTTAACGTTCCAACCTTAGTATTAACCCTTGCTGTTGCCGATTGTGTTCACGTGATTGTGACCATGAGACAAGCGATGCAACGCGGGATGGAGAAAGCACAAGCCATTCAATACAGCATCAAGCTTAATGCGATGCCGATCTTAATTACTTCTGTCACCACCGCGATTGGTTTCTTGATGATGAACATGTCGGATTCTCCCGTATTGCGAGACTTCGGTAACTTGTCGGCATTGGGCGTGATCATCGCGTGTTTTCTCTCTGTGACTATGCTTCCTGCGCTGTTAAAACTCTTGCCAGTTAAGAGCTTGCCAGCAAATCCATTAGCGGCAGATAAAGTGACCTTCATGGATAAGCTCGGTGACTTTGTCGTGACCAATCGTAAAGCATTGCTGCCTATTTCTACTCTTGTGATTGTGGGTGCTGCCGCGTTAATTCCACTCAACAAAGTGAATGATGAATCGGTGAAGTATTTCGATACATCAAGTGAGTTCAGACAAGCAGCCGATTTCATGGAAGAGACCGTAAGCGGCATGACCACCATCAGCATCGCAGTCAAAACCAACGAATCTCAAGCGATTGCTGATCCTGTGTTCTTACAAGCGATTGGCGACTTTACTGAGTGGCTACGCGTTCAACCAGAAACCGACCATGTGGCCACGCTTTCCGATGTTTACATGCGTTTGAATAAGAACATGCATGGCGATGATGACAGTTACTACCAACTGCCACTTAACCGTGAACTTGCCGCGCAATACCTACTGCTATATGAGATGTCTCTGCCTTATGGGTTGGACCTAAACAACCAGATCAACGTCGATAAGTCATCGATCAAAATGGTACTTACGGTAGACAACCTAGGCAGTGTGGAATTGGTGGAACTCGAAGAGCGCATCTACTCATGGTTTGCCGCTAATGCATCTCAGTATGAAGTGGTCGCGTCGAGCCCATCACTGATGTTTGCTCACATTGGCGAAACCAACATGGCGAGCATGCTATCGACACTGCCTATCACCTTAGTGCTTATTTCTGGCTTGATGATCTTTGCATTGCGCTCGGTTCGCTTAGGCATCATCAGCCTAGTGCCAAACATTGCCCCAGCGATTATCGGCTTTGGTTTATGGGCGTTTATTTCGGGCGAAATCAACTTGGGTTTGTCAGTCGTTGTCACCCTTACATTGGGTATCGTGGTCGATGATGCGGTGCATTTCTTGAGTAAATACCAACGCGCCAGAATGGAAGGTAAATCAGCAGAAGAAGCGGTTCGTTACGCCTTCCACACTGTTGGTCGCGCATTGTGGATCACCACTGTCGTACTTGTGGCTGGTTTCTCTGTACTGGCGATGTCGAGCTTCAGACTTAACTCCGACATGGGCTTACTCAGCGCGATCGTGATTTTCATTGCGCTGGTGGTCGACTTCATCTTGCTACCAAGTTTACTGATGATCTTCGACAAACAGACTCACTACTCAGATAAACCTCAGCACGAATCAAAGCCACTTAAAGCCGAGTTAACTACAGCAGAGCAATCTAGCCCAGCTGGCGAACTGTCTACTTCGACTAAATAAGGAATCGTCAGCCTGCTGCGGTGGGCTGACTCAAGGAGAAATTTATGAAAAGCGTTAAACCATCATTCGTTACTACATTATTTGCAGTGAGCACGTTAAGCATCAGCACATTCGCCGCTTTCCCTGCGTTAGCCGATCCAGCGAAAGGCCTAGAGATTGCCGAACAACGTAAAGCCGTTGATATGGGGTGGGGCGATTCTGTCGCGACCATGGAAATGCTACTTCGCAATAAACAAGGCGAAAGCAGCACACGCCTAATGCGATTGAAATCGTTAGAAGTGGATGACGATGGTGATAAAGGCCTAACTATTTTTGATGAGCCACGCGACGTAAAAGGCACGGCTTTCTTAAACCATTCACACATCACTAAGTCTGATGATCAATGGTTGTATCTGCCTGCATTGAAACGTGTAAAACGCATCTCTTCACGCAACAAATCTGGCCCGTTTATGGGCAGTGAATTTGCTTACGAAGACTTGAGCTCGTTCGAGTTAGGAAAGTACACCTTCAACTACATTGAAGACGCCAAAATTGAAGGCGTGGATACCTTTGTATTGGAGCAAGTTCCGACCGATAAAAACTCCGGCTACACCATGCAAAAAGTATGGCTAGACCAACAATATTACCGCCCAGTTCAAGTGGAGTTTTACGACCGTAAAGGCGCATTGCTCAAAACCCTATCGTTCCAAGATTACAAACAATACCTAAACCAATACTGGCGCGCGCACACTATGTCGATGCAAAACCACCAAACAGGCAAGAGTACGGTATTAACCACGACAGATTTAGCGTTCCAGACCGGTCTTAAGGACAAGGATTTTCAAAAAAACACACTTAAACGTGCAAAGTAAGGCAAGAATATGAAAAGGATTGTGTTAACAGGAACGCAGTTATCTTTAACTTTGGCAGCGACAGTTGGGCTTATGCAGGTGTCGTTGCCATGTGTGGCAGCAGGTTTTAGCTCTGAGTTCGTAGAACAGGTCACCCCACAGCTAGCAGGGCAGGTAAACCTTGAACACAGGCAGTTCTTTAGTGACGGCTTACAAGGGCAGGATAAAGGGCAAAGCTCACTGGTGTTGCAACCGGAGTTTTACTGGGAGCAACAAGAGGGCAATGGCAGCTTTACCTTCACGCCGTTTTATCGCCTAGACAGCGAAGACGATGAGCGAACCCATGGTGACGTTCGTGAAGCTTTGTATCTTACCTACTGGGATGATTACGAACTGCGAGCGGGTGTCGGCAAGGTGTTCTGGGGCGTGACCGAATCAGCGCACTTAGTGGACGTAGTAAACCAAACCGATGCTATTGAATCGGTCGATGGTGAATCCAAGTTAGGTCAGCCTATGGTGCACTTCACGTCGATCAAAGACTGGGGAACCATTGATGCCATGTTATTGCCGTATTTTCGTGAGCGTACCTTTGCAGGGGAAGACGGTCGATTAAGGCCGACTGTACCTGTATCGGACGATGCACTTTACGAATCTTCGAGAGAAGAAAAGCACGTCGATGTGGCATTGCGTTATAGCCAAATGTACGGCGATTGGGATGTGGGATTAAGCTACTTAGGCGGCACCAATCGCGACCCTTATTATCGTGTAGAAGGCAATCAGCTAAAGCCGTATTACGCGCAAATGCAGCACTTCGGACTCGATGTGCAAGGCATTATCGGCGACTGGTTATGGAAGCTTGAAAGCATTTATCGCGATAGCTACGACAACCACACTGGTGTCGCGACAGGCTTTGAATACACATGGGTTGGGGCGCTTGAATCATACTGGGACATCGGCTTCATTGCTGAATATCTGTATGACAGCCGAGGTAATAACGCCCAAACCATCGGTCAAAACGATGTGTTCCTCGGGGCGCGTTTCGCCTTGAACGATGAAGACGGGACCGAGGTGCTAACGGGCATTACTCAAGATTTAGATAACAGCGATGTCTACAGCGCAAAGCTCGAAGCATCTAGCCGTATTAACAATAACCTCAAGTGGCGACTGAACGCTTGGTTGTTTGAGAACGAAACCCCGGAGGATTTGTTGTTCTTTGCTCGCAAGGACGATTTTGTTGAGGTGGCGTTGGAGTATTACTTCTAAAGGCTCGATGTTTTAGCTTCAATTGTTAAGTTTTAAATTCAGATTATTCTACGAATAAACCAAAGAGCGGTGGTCTTAAACCTCGCTCCTTGGTTTCAATTCTCAATCTCAATCTCACTCTTCTACTGATCTCTTTCTAACACCACGCCTCAAACAAGGTTCTGTGAATGTAATCAAACTGTCTCACTTGGTGACGTTTTTGTATCGGTTTCTCTTTGATTTCATCGATTTCAATGAAATTCTGTTTTCTAACGTTAAATTTGCCGTGTTTTTAGTCAATAACTTGTTCTTTTAGCGATTCAATTTGGCATTGGTAGCGTGTTTGATTACTATGTGTAGCTATCTAAAAAAACTAATCATCCGATACGGACACTACCAACTGGTAGATGAGGAAATGATGCAACATCTAGAAGAGATCATTGCTAATGCAACGACTGCTATTGATACAGCAGATTCGTTAGTCGCACTTGATGAAGTGCGAGTTCAGTATTTAGGTAAGAAGGGTGAACTAACCCTTCAACTACAAAGCCTAGGTAAACTTCCACCTGAAGAGCGTCGCACTGCTGGTCAAGAGATCAACAAAGCGAAAGGTGCTGTTCAACAAGCGATCGCAGCTCGCAAAGACGCACTACAACGTGCAGAGCTTGAAGCGAAACTAGCTGAAGAAACTATCGATGTGAGCCTACCAGGTCGTCGCATTGAGAACGGTGGTATTCACCCAGTGACTCGTACAGTTGAGCGTATCGAACAGTTCTTTGGTGAGCTTGGCTTTAGCACTGAGTCTGGCCCTGAGATTGAAGATGCATTCCACAACTTTGATGCACTAAACATCGCAGACGATCACCCAGCTCGTACTGATCACGATACTTTCTTCTTCAACCCTGATCTAATGCTACGTACGCACACTTCTGGTGTTCAAATCCGTACGATGGAAAACGGCAAACCGCCATTCCGCTTCATTGCTCCGGGTCGTGTTTACCGTAACGACTACGATCAAACTCACACGCCAATGTTCCACCAAGTGGAAGGTATGTTAGTTGATGAGAACGTAAACTTCGCACAACTTAAAGGCATTCTTAACGATTTCCTTTGTAACTTCTTTGAAGAAGAAGTTGAAGTGCGTTTCCGTCCTTCATTCTTCCCGTTCACAGAGCCTTCAGCTGAAGTCGACGTGAAACGTAAAGATGGCAAATGGCTAGAAGTTCTAGGCTGTGGCATGGTTCACCCTAACGTACTTCGCTCTGTTGGCATCGACCCTGAGAAATACTCTGGTTTTGCATTCGGTATGGGTGTAGAGCGTCTAACGATGCTTCGTTACGGCGTAAATGACCTTCGTGCGTTCTTCGAGAACGACCTTCGTTTCCTTAAACAATTCAAGTAATCCGGGGCAGTCAAAACTATGAAATTCAGTGAATCTTGGCTACGCGAGTGGGTTAAACCTGCAATTAACAGCGAAGAGCTAGCTCACCAAATCACTATGGCTGGTTTGGAAGTTGACGATGTAGAACCTGTTGCTGGTGAATTCACCGGCGTTAAAGTAGGTAAAGTGGTTGAGTGCGGTCAGCACCCAGACGCAGACAAACTACAAGTTACAAAAATTGATATCGGCGAAGAAGAGCTGTTAGACATCGTTTGTGGTGCATCTAACTGTCGTCTTGGCCTAACTGTAGCAGTAGCAACAGTTGGCGCAGTACTTCCTGGTGACTTCAAAATCAAGAAAGCAAAACTACGTGGCGTTCCATCGCACGGCATGCTTTGTTCTTTCTCTGAACTAGGTATCGACGTAGAGTCTGACGGCATCCTTGAGCTGCCTGAAGGCACAACGCTAGGTATGGACGTACGTGAGCTTCTTGAGCTTAACGACGTAACTATCGACGTAGACCTAACAGCAAACCGCGCAGACTGCTTCAGCATCCGCGGCCTTGCTCGTGAAGTTGGCGTACTAAACCGCGCAGACGTTACAGAGCCAACAGTTGACGCTGTTGCAACAAGCATTGAAGACACAGTATCTGTTGAAATCAAAGCAACGGATGCTTGTCCACGTTACCTTGGCCGTGTGGTTAAGAACGTAAACGTGAAAGCGGAATCTCCAATCTGGATGCAAGAAAAACTGCGCCGTTGTGGTATCCGTTCTATCGACCCAGTTGTAGACATCACAAACTACGTGATGCTAGAGCAAGGCCAACCAATGCACGCATTTGATCTTGCTAAGATCGAAGGCGGTATCGTGGTTCGTCTAGCAGAGCAGGGCGAAAAACTAACACTTCTAGATGGCAACGAAGCTGAACTAAACAGCAACACACTTGTTATCGCAGACCAAAACAAAGCACTAGCAATCGCTGGTATCTTTGGCGGTCAAGATTCAGGTGTTACTACTGAAACGACTGACGTACTTCTTGAAGCTGCATTCTTCGCACCGGATCACATCCGTGGTCGCGCACGTGCTTACGGCCTTCACACAGATTCTTCTCTACGTTTCGAACGTGGTGTTGATTCAACGCTACAAGCAGCAGCAATGGAGCGTGCAACACAGCTTCTAGTTGAAATCTGCGGTGGTGAAGTTGCGCCAGTAAACGGCAGCGAATCTGAAGCTGATCTTCCTAAAGCAAACGTAGTTGCTCTACGTCGCGCTAAGCTAGACAGCCTACTAGGTCACGAAATCCCATCTACAGACGTAGTGGAAATTCTTACTCGCCTAGGTTGTACTGTTTCTGTTGTAGAAGATACGGAGACGACAGAAGCTGGTTGGACGGCAACGTCTCCATCTTGGCGTTTTGATATCGCAATCGAGCAAGACCTAATTGAAGAAGTAGGTCGTATCTACGGTTACGATAACATTCCAAACCAAGCGCCTAAAGCGGCACTTAAAATGAATGACCACAAAGAAGCTAACCAACCGCTTAAGCGCGTTCGTGACCTTCTTGTAGACCGTGGCTACCACGAAGCAATCACATACAGCTTCGTAGAACCAGAACAGCAAAAGCTTGTTGTACCTGGTGTTGAGCCGCTAATCCTGCCATTCCCAATCTCTGCGGACATGTCAGCAATGCGTCTTGGCCTAATCCAAGGTCTACTAAACACAGTTGTTCACAACCAGAAGCGTCAACAGTCTCGCGTTCGTCTATTCGAATCAGGCCTACGTTTCATCCCTGAAGCAACTGCTGAAAACGGCATGCGCCAAGAAATGATGCTTGCGGGCGTTATCTCTGGTACTCGTGGCGAAGAGCACTGGGACATTGCAACTAACACTGTAGATTTCTTCGATCTTAAAGGTGACTTAGAAGCCGTTCTTGAGCTTTCTGCAAACGAAATCGCATACAGCTTCAAATCTGCTAAGCACCCAGCACTTCACCCAGGTCAAACTGCGGCTATCGTAGTAGACGGCAAAGAAGTGGGTATCATTGGTACTGTTCACCCAGAACTAGAGCGTAAGTTTGGTCTTAACGGCCGTACTATTGTATTCGAAATCGAATGGGCAGCTATCAACACTCGCGTGCTTCCAGAAGCAGTAGCAGTATCTAAGTTCCCTGCAAACCGTCGTGATATCGCAGTAGTTGTTGACGAAGCAGTAGCTTCTGGCGACATCGTTGAAGCGTGTATCGCTGCTGGTGGCGAATTCCTAACAGGCGCTAAACTGTTCGACGTATACGTTGGCCAAGGCGTTGAAGAAGGTAAGAAGAGCCTAGCAATCGCACTTAGCCTACAGTCTGTAGAGCGCACACTTGAAGATGCAGACATCGCTGGTTCAGTAGATGCTATCGTAGCTTCAATCTCAGAGAAATTCGGCGCAGCACTTCGCGACTAATCTCTTCTGATAGATAGAAAATCAAAGGCCTCGCAATTGCGAGGCCTTTTTGTTTTGGCAAAAATTGAAGGTTCGATAGTTGTAAGTTAGAAGACACATGTGTATCTAATGTTGTAAATTAGATACACATAATAATTTCAGTTTGAATTTTACTTATCTGCTAACTCTAATATTCTGTTAAACGGCTTACAATGTTCCTCAGATTTAGTACCGCAGGTTAAAAAGCTAAACGATTTCTTTGGAAGGGATTGGTACCTAGCAACAACGTTCATCTTATTGACTTCATTTTCATCTTTATACTTAGTATATGTACCTGCGTGGGATAAATGATCGTACAGGTCAGATAAAGCGAATTCATCAAGCAGCAAATTTGTGAAAATTGACTTCTCATGTTGATTTATCTTAGTTGTACTACCAAAAAACGCATTGTCACCAATGTCTCTTCCGTTTTCGACATTTACTTTTATTTGAGTCCCGAGGATTCCTTGTAGTGTCTCTTGTATTTTTATGATTGCTTGTTCGGTATAAAGAACAGTGCAAATATTAAGCACTTCAAGCTTCGAGAATATACTAAATAGGTTAGTATGATCTTCTTCAGTAAATTCAAAATAGTTGTCGTTCGGCCTGCTACCTTTGCCTTTTAAATAGAACTCCAACGCTCTCTTCACCTGAGAACCTGTTAGGACAAGATCTGTAATAAGGGTAGCTTGTTTTGAGTCGTTGGTAAGTGAACGTGGGGTAAATGTAGCAACCCCTCTGCCAATATCTTTATCGCGATATAGGATCCTGTGTGTACCGTTGTAATCGGCTACTTCTTTGATCAAAAAGAGGTTGCTGTTTGGTGTATCTAGTTCTTTTACTTTGTGAATGAATTTTTGTATTTCACTTTCTAGCATGCATTCATGTGAACTAATCAAAGTAATTAATGGTTGATGGAACTTCTGAGGTAGGTGGTGTAGCCATTTTGTTAGTAGATTTTCTGCTTCTGATATCGAGATACCATTGTGATGTTTCACGACAACTGAAGCGTCATCAAAACCATTTAATGAGGTTATATCACTTGCTGACAATGTAATAATAGGGTAACTATATTTAAGTTTCTGCTTTTCAATTAGAATGTTATAACGCTCTCGAAGAGTTGAGTACATAACACTTAAACAGTTAGCTAGTGAAATAATATATACAGTTTCGCCATTTTGATAAGAATAAATATGTTCAGAACCATTAATCAAGGCGAGATGTTTCATTTCAAATGAAACGACTTCTTTGAGCTTAGGGTTTACTATCAGTACATCGTTGAACGCATAACTTTTGTTATCAATTCTTACTGTTCTCGATGTCAAGAAAGCGTTGACTTGAGATATCTTAAAGTCTTTGAGCGTAATATTGTCTTTTTCAAGCTGACTACTAGAAATTTGTTCTTCAATTATTTTTATGTAAGTTAAAATATCCTCATGAAGATGAAAAGGAATTGTAACTAAAAGATTTTTATTAATTTTAGAAAGTGAGTTTTGGATGCAAAATAATACTGAATGAAGGTTAGAGTCGTCGATGTTCATATCATCTTCAACAATGAAAATATCCTGATTACTCACTTCGTTGTGAAAAATTGAGTATTGTTTTGAAAACCTTTCCAGACGTGTTATTGAATCAAGATTTGAAAGGTATATATAGAGAGAGGTTGCCATCGCGATATCAAAGAAAAAATCAGAATTATCACATGATTCATTTGTTATTTGTGAATAGAATTTAATAAGGAACTGAACCTTATCAATATCCATATCCAAATTATTAATATACTTTTCCTTCAATTTCTTCGTAGTTGGGTCACTTTCAGAAATATAAGATAAAAATGAGTTTATGAAGCTATCTACTGAGTTCTCATATGAAGAAACATTTCCTACTTCATCATGTGAAATGATCTTTGAATGATAACAAAACTCTTTAGAAAAAACCGAAACGGCATCTGGTGTTATTACTCTCTCAGGACAAAATACACTAGGGATATTTTCTCCTTCTTGTATATTCTTAAGAAATATTGTTAGAAGCTTAAATCTTGCTCTTATGTCAATATCATCTATATGGCGGCGGAATGTTGTCAGCCTTTCTCTATTATATTCGACTATAATTTCAGAAAATCCATTGCTGTGCTCTAAGTCCTTCTTGTTAGAAGTAAATAATGAGCTAGGTTTTCTGATGAGAATTTCATTGCCTTTACGTAGAGTTGTTGTACCGTTTTCTATTATATTTCTTTCAAACCATTTCTTATTATTTTGGGGGAAAATAGAAACACCTTCGTTTACTATAAGCCAATCATAGAAAGTTGATTTAGTCTTTAATTCATTGAGTTTGCTCGTAATTGTATCTTTGTTCCAATTTCTATTATCTATTGATAAATATACTAATAATGCATTGTGGTACTGCTCGAATATCTTTTTGTCATCAGGAAGTCCTCTAAAAAGGTTTCCATCTACAATTGAAGATATTACCCAATTTGCAGTAGCATTATCAATTTCAACTTTATCTAACTTTTCCAACCAGTTAGGAGCAAAGAAATTACCATTGTAATTAGAAAGAGAGTTAAATAAAAATACACAATATTTCCACATAGATTCGATTAAATCGGTAGAAAGAATCGATTTAGATACAGAGAACAGACAAAGAAGGTAATAAAACTTCTTAGTTGTAATCGGATCTAAAGTAGAAATATCAATATCTGATAAAGAGAAAGTATTATATTTTTCCTCTACTGACATTTTGGCAAAGAACAAAGATGCGATTTTACTTAGATCAACTTCGTTATCATTAAAACAGAAGATATAAATAACCTTAATGACATTCTTAAAAGATTTTATATCATTTATATAGATGTCTAAATGTGCTATCAATTCATCTACCGCATTTACCTTACTATAATCAGATATGGATGTTAATGCTGAAATATAATGCTCTGGTTCAATCTTAGTTATTTCTATATTTATACTAAAGCTTGTGATTAAGTAAGCTATATGTTCACAAACAATTCTTGAGTATGTGAGTTTAGGTTCGACAGCTTCAATGATTTTTTTTAGCGTCTCTCTATTATCTTTATTTGTTTCAATAGCGTTTATTATGCATGAAGTCAATACTTCAGACTGTAAAGTATCAAACTTGTCAATTGTATAAATTACTTCCCATCCGTCGTTTAGCTCAAACAGGAAATTAAACAAATTCTTGAACAAGCTTCCTCTCCCTATAGCTCTTTCAAGAGCAGGAAGAATCTGTTCTGTCTTTATTGCATTTAGCTCTGGAACTCCATCGAGATGTGAGAAGATGAAAGATAGATCATCTTGACAAGAATCAGACTGAACAAGCGTTACGAACTCATTGATAGCATTGTTTTTTTGTTTTTCACTTGATGTAACAAATGTTTTTGATACCTGATCTACCGCATATTTCGACTGAGATCTATATTTATCGAATTTATTATGAAAAGACGATATTTTAGAAACTACGGTTTTATCGCTATTAAGAGTTAGGTTTAAAAGCCCTAGGTTATTGCTAATCTCATTTAAAAGATTATCAGCCTCGTCTTTTGATTTTGTTACAAAAAATATATCATCAACATATCTTTCATATAAAAGTATATCACTGTTCGATAACTTGTTTTTAAAACTTATGTCAATCTCAGATAAGTATAACTCTGCAAAGAAACGAGCATATGCAGGCCCTTGAGGTAAACCTTTGCTGCCACCAACAATTTCCTGTGTCATATTGAATATAGAATTAAGACATTTTTTGTATCTATTGCTTGTTTCGTTTCTCATTGACTCTACTTTATACTTTATTGCAGAGTCACCATCACCTAGTAATAATCTTTTAAGTCTGTCATGCGAAATGTTATCATAGAAGCCGCTTATATCTGTCTTAACAATATAAAAATCTTTGTATGCTTCATTTTCAATAGCATCTGTGATATTCGAAATAAACTTAAGCCACAAGTAGAGCCATGGTTTGAAAATATATCCACCGTCAAAACCTTTGTTTATCTGATAACCGTGAGAATTGTTATCAGACTTAATGTCAAGGTAGTAAGCGATTTGCTTAAGAATACAAGAAGTCATAACTCTAGTGCTTGAGTTTAATGTAACAAGCTCTCGTGTTTTATCTTCTTCATTCCTTACATGTTTATAATAGCCCCAGTTATTTGATCCATTTATAAACGCTTCCAATTCCGCTAAAAATTCACGATTATCTTTTGAAGAAAGCTCTTCAATTACTATCTTAGACTGAACCTCATCGTTCATAAATAAGTAATTCAACTCGGCAGCTCGTGTGATCTCTATGTCTTTATTTGAGAACTCAAAATTGGCCTCTGTATATTCAAGGAAGTTTGGAATACAGAGTTTTATTAGCTCTTCAACGGAGAGTGAATCATCAAATTTGCAAGATAGTGTACTTTCTATCTTATCTTGAATAGGGAAATTGAAATTTTTTAGAGCTTGTACCGCTGATTCAGTAACCTTTTCATCATAATTATCTAGCTTACTAAAAATTTCGTGTAAGATAATGTTGCTTAAATTAGGTTCATCTTTACATTCCAAATTACACAATAAACCTACTATTAATACACGCTCTTGATGCGTTAAACTCTCTCCAAACTCAATTTTTTGAGCTAGTTTCTTAAGAGGTTTAACATCACTCCATAAATCCAGCAGAGCTTGTAGATTGAATGGCTTTCTTTGAACCTTGATGCTTTTTATTCTGTTGTACTGGACATTCTCTGATTCATAGCTCTCAAAAAATGTACCGAGACACTTCTCTAATGCAGATCTGTTGGTTGAGGTATGATTTTCTAAAATATTTATATTTTCGGATAACATTGCATCAGATAGGGTATCGATTTTCTGAACTTTTTCGACTTCTTTCCTGTTGGGTAATAGGTAAGAATAACATCCCGACTTTTTGTGCTTCGATAACGGTATTTTTACGCCCAGACCAACTCCTCCTGTTGGTGTTGCGGAGTGAGGAAATAAATCAATACCAATTAAACTACTATCAAAATTTAGATTAACATCTTGTAAGATTGCCTGCTGTATATCAAACCCAGATCTGTAATTTAATGCTTCGTCAAAAGTAATCCATACATGGAAACCACGGTTTCCTGAGTACTCAAGTAAAAATGGGATCTCATTTTGTTCAAGAGTGTTGCAAAAGACATCAATTGTTTTCTTTAGTTCTTTCTCTCCTCGGGCAACTAAGCCGGAATCGATACATGATTTTAAAATATCAAAATCAAAGCATATCCATTTTATCGTTAAGTCACTGTTTTTTTGATATATTGCTATTGATTTTTGGTTGAGAAGAACTTGTTTGATTAGTTCAGAGTTGACCACGCCAGCTTTTTTTCTGTATGTACCATCATCTTGCTGGTCAACATAGTGGCTTTGGTCAGTAGCCAATAAATTAGTAATTAACTTGCCATATTTTCTGTACACTTTTGTCGGCTCCGTCGATTAAAAGCATTGTTTGATCGGGATGGTGATGCTCTGTTCTAGAGTATGGTATCCGATGCGCAAATAATATCATACACATACGTTACTTCCATCGAAAGATAAATAGGGTCAATTTCTATTGTCCAAAAGATTCACTCTATAATGTTGAATTCAGGAAGTTGAGTAACACTTTTTTTATGTTCTTGGTGCTTCAATATCAACTCTATTACTCTGCGACCCCTGACCAGTCTACAACTTCGATCTTTTTGTTGGTAATGGAAAGGGGAGGAACTGAATACCGATCGCTACATGTGCTGCTATATGTTCAGCGGCAAAGAATGTTCTCCCCCTCATTCATATATCTCAAGAGATCGAGTCACTCCATTCGAGGGGGAGCTAGAGGGGGAGGCTTTAGTCTACTAGCACCATTCACACAATGATGATGAAAGCCGTGGAGTCAGTGAAGTAGGGCGCTGTAATCGTTGATAGATAAAACTAAGGCCTCGTGTGTGCGAGGCCTTTTTGTGAGTTGGAGGTTTTGCTAGCTACATTCATTTCAATTTGCGAGTGATGATCGCATCGTTCACTCGTTTATGGTCCTTAAACGACGGCCTCATAGTTATATAAATGCTCTATCAACCACTCCTAGATACGTAAGTAGCACCACTGTTATTAGTAGGGGCTGACCGAATCTAGGAGGTGCTTTCTACTGATAATAATTTTAACTATGTGTTTAGGACGTCCTGCTATGGCTAAGAAAATAATATTCATTCACGGTCGCGCTCAAAAGCCCGATAAAGATTCCCTTCAATCACTTTGGTACGAGGCTATAGAACATGGCTTGCAGCGAGATTGTGGAGACTCAAGTTCATTACAAGCCTTTAAAGATGTCGATAAACGCTTTGTTTATTACGGTGAACTATCAAACACATTGTTAGACAAACCAACGGAAGACCCTGCAAGTCGACAGCAAGCGCTGTCTGAACTCAAAAAGTACAAGACAAGCCAGTTCAATAAAACAACGTATAACAAGGTATCTAAAATTGGTTTTCTAAAAGAGGCGTTAGCAGATACTTTTTCATCGCTATTTGGAAAGCTAGGAGTGGCTGAGACACTCATAACGAAGGTCGCGCCGGATATGGCGCACTATTGGAATGAAGATACCTATTTTGGTAGCGATGTCAGGCACAGGCTAATGGTTGAACTGAAGGAAGCGCTTGATAATCAAGATGATGTGATGATTGTATCGCACAGTCTCGGGTCGATAATTAGCTATGACGTGTTATGGAAGTTGTCTCATTACGGAGAGTATAGACACGACTATGGTGCGGATAAGAAGGTCAACTTATTGCTCACGCTCGGGTCACCGTTAGGCGATGAAAACGTAAAAGATAGGCTAAAGGGCAGCCGCTTGAAAGATGAGAAGAAGTACCCGTTAAACATTCAGCAATGGATAAACATATCGGCAGAAGATGATTTTATCTCTCATGACAGCAAAATTAAAAATGACTTTAAAGATATGCTCGAACTGGATCTGATACCCGGCGGAATGAAAGACATCCACCCGATTTATAACCTCAATATTCGCAACGGGAAAAGCAATCCCCATGCTTCCATCGGTTATCTCATCAACCCTAAATTCATCAAAGTGTTGGATGAATGGCTCTCTAGTTGATTTGGTTTACCATCTCAAATTGCTTCGCTGCTTGTTCGTTGGAACACAGATAAAACAAGGCCTCGCGATTGCGAAGCCTTTTTTGTTCTGTAGTTTGAGTGAATCGACTTGGGCGGATGCATGTGAGAATCCGCTACAAATCCCCTCCTAGCCTCCCCTTGGTTTACATCTCCAATCCCTTGTTGGTAACGGGAAAGGGGAGGAACTGAATACCGCTCGTGACAAGTGCAGTTATACGTACAGCGGCAAAGAATGTTCTCCCCCTCGATCGTTCATCTAAAGAGATCGGTGAACTCCATTTGAGGGGAGTGTTGTATGCTTCATACAAACCAAGTACCTAACATACGAAATATTTATATCTTCATCGTTAAATATACAACAGGTGTCACACTTGTCTGTAAATGGCTAATCTAACCTGTAATGACCTCTTTACTGATAAAAATAATTTTAACAGCACCTTTCATCATGTGGGGAGGCTTTAAACTCAACGTCAGATAAAGAGATTTCTTATGTATAAGTATCTAACACTAATCGTTTTATTACTCGCTGGATGTGTGTCTACAAACGAAGTTGCAGACAAATCTTGGTGCCAACCTTACAACGACCAACTTACTGAAGTTTTTAGCAACGAACTTACGTTAGGCGCGAGAGCCCTAGATACCGTTATCGGGTGTGCTCCAAGGCCTTTACCTAAATTTGTACAAGGAGACGTGCTAACTAACTCAACACTTATGTCCGATTTTCAAGTGAAACAAGTCACTGATATTAAAGAAGTGTACGCCAACACCAAGCCTAATGCGGACGATATCATCAACTTTGTTATTTCACCGCAAGCAAAACAATTAGCATTGAGCAGGGCATTGCGCCTCAATGAGCTTTCATACTCAATTATTGCGCAATCGCAGAAAGACAAATCTAAACTAATAAAAAACAATACCTTTGAATTACTTAATGGATTTACGAAAGGTAATATTGATAAGCTCAACGAGGCCGTAGAAGAAACCAGTTACGATAGGTATCAGAAACAGGTGCATCGTATTCAGCGTGATTACTATGACATTTTGTATCAAATTACTCTCGGTGGGGCTGATAAGGATGGACTACAGTCAATAGCATATGACCCGAAAGATATCGCAAAGCTGCTCACTAAGGCTGTTAAGGTCTATGCTGATCAACAGGCTATTAGGTCAAACTTTTTATTAATGCGCGATCAGTATTTCGCAACTATCAACAGTAATTCACTTCCATCTTTTGATCAGCAGTGGGATAACCAGATAACAGACATTAAAGAGCAATGTAAGCTTGCTGCAAAAGGGCTTGGTTTAGATGAAACCAAGTGTGATGTTATATCGAAGTAAATATATCTCTAATGAACTAAGGCCTCGCGTGTGCGAGGCCTTTTTGCGTTCTTATTAAAACTAAATATTAATCGAGCTTAACGAAAGCTCGGGATAATCGCCGGAATCCCCGGTAGAAGGCCAACCAGCGCCATTACACCACTTAGCACAATAAACATAATGCCAGGCAACACCCAACGGCTCATTTTACTCAGTTCACTACTACGCTCTTTACAACCGACTAAGCCTAAGTTATCCAACAGCATGGTGAGAGCCCAACCAAATGCTGGGTTAACCAGTGCTGAAGAAAATACAACAATCGCTGCTGATTGTGTGGTTTTTCCTTCACGAGTCATTTCCATTCCCGCTTCTAGCAATGGAACAAATACCCCAACAATAAGCGCAACGCACAATACAGGTTGCCAGATAGCTAGATCCATCGGGTAACCCCAAACCGCGGCGATAATACAGAATAGAGCTGTGAGCAAAGCGCCAGCAGGAATAGGGCGCTTAGCTATCGCCGCCGGCACGATGTAAGTACCCCATGAAGATGTAAAGTTAGTACCACCAAGCAGAGAACCGAACGTTTGACGAATTGAAGCCGTGGTCATGGTGTCGTCAATGTTCATGTGTACTTTTTCGGTACGTTCTGGGTAGCTGATCTTTTGAAATACTTGATGCCCTAAGAAATCTGGTGACCACATTGCTACGGCTAGAATCGCAAACGGCAATACCACCATGAAGTGTTCAATCGTTGGTAGGCCTAGCATCCAACCTGTATCTTCTCCCCACCAATACATAGGGTTCATGTTGGGCAAGCCTGGCTCTGTGTGGAAAGCAAATGGGGCACCCATGGCAAATGCAATCGTACCACCCAGTAAACAACTAAGAGGTACGGCTAGCCAGCGCTTACGGAAATGTTCTAATAACGCGTACAAAATGATGGTGCAGAAGATCACGACAAACGCGATGTGGCTCATGCCGATTCCTTCAGCCCAAGCGAACAGTTTCTTAACTTGAGAGGCGGTTCCAACAAAGCCAAGGTAGAGCAACAAGCCGCCACACACGCCTTTACTGGTGAGGTTAGCCAACATGCTGCCACCTTTACTGATGGCTAAGATGAGGCCAAAAGCGCCAATCAGCAATCCAAACGCCATAGGGTGACCGCCTGCTGCAACGACAATCGGAATTAAAGGGATGAGTGGGCCGTGTGTACCTGCGAGGTTCGCGGTCGGCAATAAAAAGCCAGAGAAAATAATGATGAAAACAGAGGCGATGAGGAGTTCATAACGAACGTTTTCTAGAATGAAGTCTTCATTTAATCCGAGAGCCCCTGCAAAGGTGGCAGCAATCGCGCCTACCATCACAACTTTACCAATGGTCGCTGCCATCGCTGGGATGGTGTCTTCTATCTCGAATCGATAATCTTTAAACGGCAAATTGGGACGCCAGCGCTTAGGCGACATGATTTGTAATTCATGTTCTAAATATTGTTCGCGGGAATCAAATTCCGATCTTGGTTTGTGTTGTTGTTCATAAGTGAGTTCATCCTCATTGGCTTGAGGCTTATCTGCTTGTATATGTACGGACTCTAAAGTACTGCTCATTTTGATTCCTTTCGTTCACACTCTAAGGCGTGTTATTCCAACAAACGTTATTGACTCACGCAGAAGCGTAAACAATGCGTCAACTTATCATTAAAGATTCATTAACATTTAGTTGTTAGTACCTTATACCAAACCAAAAAAAACAAATAGTCTCAGGTAGTTAGACATTAGTCGTAGAGTTCGAAGGCTAATATGAAAGACGGTAAACAGTATGAACTAGCTTGTTTGTAGGTGATGAATTTATGGGTAATAAACGACTATCTAACAAGAAATGCTTGGCGCTCAAGCATCAGATAACGTCCATCGACGAGTGCTTTCTGGGGTAACGTTTTTGGTTAAAAACTATTGATAATAATTCTCATTACGATATTTTATGGGCTCAAACACACTCATTGTTGCGGAGACCAACATGGAACACTCGGATATTACTCAACTGCTTATTCCAAAGAGCGATTGGGCATCGCCTGATCTCTTTCTCTATGAAGGGGAAGACAAACTTCATCTGAGCTTAGAAGGCGCTATTCAATACAGTGGATTGAACAGCATTGGTGGCGTGGTTCTGGGCTTTAGGATGATCCAACATGCGGTGCAACTCGCGGCGGGTGATCAGTCTTTGCAACGTGATGGCATCAGTGTTTATACCGCGTTCCCTGGACGTGGTGCTCAAGATGCTTTTGAGTACACATGCCGTGCACTGCGTGATAGGCGCTATTGCTGTGATACCACATTACACCACCCAGCAGCGCAAACCGGACAACGTGGTCAGTTCTTATTTACGCTTCGCTTGAATGAACAGTCTATGGTGATGACGCCAGCAGACGGACTTCCAAGAAAAAGCTATTTTGAGGCCGACCGACACTCACAAGACGGCCGAGAAGCAGCATTGAGATGGCGCGATGAGAAGATAAACTTCGCCAATACGCTCTTGAGCTTATCGCCAGAAGAGTGCTTACGCGTGTTGTAACTCTTTGTTCTCACTTACTGGATGAGCTCGAAAACACAATGAATAACAAGAGGTCGCTCGCTTTCAAGTGGGCGACCTTTTTTGTATCAAGCGCTCACGGAAACCAGATTCCTAGTTGCGCTTAGGCTTGCTGGAATGACTCACTTTTAGTTTAGTGCGGTAGTCTAAAGTCTATGAGTTTCAGCAATCAACTTAAGCTGCCCGATCTCAATCCGCGACACATTTAGGCACGCAGGTGGTGCAGTTTTCAAAGCATTACACAGCTTACGGTTAAACTAAGTGATATGATTTTGCTGAAAGAACTAAAAAGCTAATGAATTAAAGGATGAGTACGATGGAAAAAACGATCTCATTGGTACTGGGTAGTGGTGGCGCAAGAGGCTTGGTTCATGTTGGAATCATCCGTTGGCTCATTGAGCATGGCTATCAGATAAAATCTATCTCTGGTTGTTCAATTGGTGCACTTATCGGTGGTGTTTACGCTGCGGGTAAGTTGGATGAATTTGAAGAGTGGGTCACCAGTATTGACCAATCGGATATGGCGATGATGTTGGACTTTTCATGGCAATCGAGTGGTATCTTCAAAGGGGACAAGATCATCGACACACTGCGTGGATTGATCGGCGAGATTTCAATTGAGGATCTGCCTATCCCTTATACCGCGGTTGCTGCTAACGTCGCCGATGAAAAGGAGGTTTGGCTGCAATCAGGCTCTCTGTTTGATGCCATTCGCGCTTCTATCTCCTTGCCATTGTTCTTTACGCCTCATGTTATTAATGGCGAAGCGTTGATTGATGGCGGGGTACTCAACCCTGTGCCAATTGCGCCTACCTTTGGTGACAAGACAGACTTTACTCTAGCTGTGAACTTAGGGGGTGAACCTGAAATACTTCAACAAGAAGTGATACCGGTTTCTCTACCAACGAAAGAGAGTAACCTGCATGAGAAGGTGGTTCATTTTATCGATAATCTCGGTAGCAGTGTAAAAAGCAAAATGAGCTTCAATTTTGCGGCCTACGACATTGCCAACCAAGCGTTTGATGCGATGCAATCGACTATTGCTCGCCAAAAGCTGGCCGCTTACCCTGCCGATATTACGCTTGAGCTCCCACGCAATGCCTGTGGCACCTTAGAGTTTGATCGCTCACAAGAGATGATAGACAGAGGCTACCATTTGGCGCAGGCTAAATTAGGCAACCGCCTTTAATGTATTTGCTGCTGAATGAGAGTACTTTATGGAAACTGAACTAAAAGAGCTTGAACTCCACGAGCTTATGGCAACAAAAGATGTCATCGTGCTCACTAGCTCAGAAGTGGCTGCCGTGTCTTGGCTGATAGATTGTTATCAAGGCAACGCGGATATCCAGATTATCGAGAACGCACACCAGTTAGAGACTGAAGCGATTTTGGCGCAATGCCGAATCAGCCTAAGTGAAAGTCAAAAGGTCATACTTACTGCGCAGTTTCGCAGCCAGCTGCCTATCATCAATATCGCTTCACTATGTAATGAGAAGCGCACATCATTGATCAATATTGAGTTGTCCGGCTGGGACGATGAAAATCGCCTTCCTCATTCTTTTAGCTGTTTCTAGGTTATAGCAGTTTCTAGGTCATAAGAGTTTCTAGCTTATAGCGGTTTCTTGGTAACAGCAGTCGCTAGTTTTCTGTGTTTCTATGCTGAGTAAGCCCACGATACATGGGCTTCACTTCAAATGTCTGCCGCCATCAAGGTGCAAGGTTCTTCCTGTCATGTAGTGACTGGCTAATACAAACTTGATGCCATCTATTATTTCCTCAAAGCCCGCTTCTGCGGGGATCAAAGCTTTTTGTAGCGCTTTGGTTTTGTATGCCTCGTCGTCATGATCATTGAACTTAATCATGGCTGGAGAGAGGGTATTTACTTTCACCTTGGGAGCCAGCATTGCTGAGAACGACAGCGTAAGGTTGTTGAGCGCCGCTTTACTGGCTGCATAAGCGATGTGTTTTTTACTGCCTTTTTCCGCAACGTAATCACTGATGTGGATGATGTCTGAAGTTTGATCGCCGGACATCAGTTGATCTTTGAGTGTTAAGTTGAATAGGTAAGGCACAGTAGCGTGAATCGTCATCATCTGGTGCATGATGTGTGAGGCATTTTCACTAGGATCTTTCTTGTTCTCAGGTTTCCAGTCGGAAGCGTTGTGTATGACGGCTCTGAGTATCTTATATTCTTGACCAACATAATGAAGAAAGTCGTCTAGGCTGCTTTGTTGATAAAAGTCGACTTGCTGCAAATCGGCTCCACTGTCGCGCAACAGTTGCAGTTGAGGATAGTCGCTGCGGTAGGTGCCAACCACGTTGTATCCATCCGCTAAAAGTTGTTGCGCCAGTGCGAAGCCAAGTCGCTTTCCCACGCCGGTTATTAGTATCGTTTCACTCATCGTAAAAACTCAGCTCTGGTTTGAGGGTTAGTTTTGAAAATACCACCGAGCGCGGTTGTTGAGGTTTCAGAGTTTGCATCCATGACGCCTCTGGATTTAACACAATAGTGAGTTGCTTTAATCGTCACGGCTACGTTTTCTGTTTCAACGAGAGTCTGTATCGCAACCAAGATTTGCTGGGTAAGGCGTTCTTGTACCTGAGGACGCTGAGCAAAGAATCGAACAATACGGTTTATTTTAGACAGCCCAAGAATCTTGTTTTCAGGGATGTAGGCGACTTCCGCTAAACCATCGATGGTGATGAAGTGATGTTCGCACGTCGATGTTAAGTTGATGTCCGATACCTTGACCATTTCATCGACTGACATTTTGTTGTCGATAACGCTGATCTTTGGAAAGTTGTTGTAATCGAGCCCTGAAAAAATCTCATGTACGTACATCTTCGCAATGCGATGAGGTGTTTCAGCAAGGCTGTCATCAGTTAAATCCAGCCCAAGCGTACTGACCACTTCCGTTAACAGACCTTTGATGCGGTTGTATTTTTGGTCAGGGTTCATTTCGCTCGCTGTCATTGGGGTTTCAAGTCCTTTTGCGAGCAAAGCTTCTCTTACTTTTTCGGCTTCTGTATTCAGCATGACTCTCTCCTTAAGAATTATTGTCGCTGTCTGCTTCATAACTCAGGGTGAGCGAAACAGAGTCGGCAAAACGTAGCGCATGAGGCTTGTCAATTCTCACTTGAGCGTATCGCACCCACGGATGATCGATACAGATGCCGAGTACATCGCTGGTCAATTTTTCTAAAAGCAGAAACCTTCCAGATTCGACGTGTTGAATGATCTTCTTGCAGATGTTTTTGTAGTTGAGCGCGTTGTCTACATCATCAGAGAGGCAAAGGTTGTTAGCGGGGTAGTGGATCTCTGCATTGATGACGATGTCTTGCTGCTTAGACTTTTCTTCTTCGTTGAAACCGATGAAGGTTCTGAGTCTCAGGTTTGTGATGGTGATGATGGCGTTGTGATTCATAACAGTGTCCATTCCTTAGAAAGTGAAGTCAGTTACGTGCTTGTTTCAAGAAAAGATCAGTAAAGTTCAGGCGTTCGTCCCGCATTAATGTGAAGGCTAAATAAAATTAAGCTCGAACGGGATGGGTTCGGTTTTCTGGCTCAACTGGTCGAAGTTTTCCCAGAGCTGTTGATATGAGATATCTAGAGTGGGGTGGCGTTCTTGTGCGGCAATATCAACTAACGGCCTGAGCACAAATGCGTACTCGGTGATTTCGCCTCTCGGTAGTTCTATACCATCGATAACGCCCACTTGATTACCATAAAGAAGGATGTCGATGTCCATAGTGCGTGAAGCGTAGGCTTTGGTTTGGCGCTTGCGATCGTTCTCTGATTCGATTTGATGTAGAACCTTAACCAGCTTTGCGACAGTTAGGTCACATTCAAACCCAACGACTAGGTTAAGGAAGTTATCCCCTTCGAAACCGACAGGCTCGCAATCGTAGAAATTAGAAATGTGCAGCGGTGCAAAGCGGTCATTCAATGCTTTGAGAGATTGTGAGATGTGGTGTTCGCGGTTAATGTTGCTTCCGATGCTGACGTAGACGTTGGCCATAGTATTTCCTTTGTGTTTAAAAAACCTATACGTCCAACTCGTAATGAAGATCAGCTATGCATCCGATTAAAGGCAACAAGGTAAAAGAAAATCCGGCTTTGCCGCAAATCTTGCCCGTTTTTGAGTTTGGATAAGAGCGCTTTGGATCTAGAAAGTATCACGAGTAAAAACTCAGCCGATCAAGGTTGAGAGCAAAAACGTGTTTAAAGTCGATCGGGTGAATGCCCGAAATATCTCAGGATTACAGTATTGGGTAATTCAATTTCTACAACGTTCCATCTTTGATAGTGATAGAATCCCCGCATCAGAATTATCGAGAATCTAGGTATTTATAAACAATGTTTATCCATCACGTTAACGGCATCGACTGGCTGGTGATTACAGCTTTTGAAGAACTAAAACCGATGTTTATCGAAGATGCTGGTCCAATTCCATCTTACTTCTCGACCGCCAGTGAATTGAGCCTGATCGACCAAGCCAAGCGCAGCTATGGTTTTTTGCCGACACTCCGCGGTGTGGTCACAGACACCGGCACGTATCAAAGTAAAGATCTCGAAGAAGATTTGAACCCACAGCTTGCGTGTATCGTTGAAGGGCGTGGCCGAGTGTTTATCTACCACGGCGACTACGTGGCTTTCGTGGATGACGAGCAAACCTTCATTACTCGAATGAATTAAACATTATTCAGTGGATTTAGAGCGGTTAATTGATTAATTAGCTAATGGGTTAATTAGTTATGGATAAGCTGCTTTGTAGATAAAACAAGGCCTCGCGTGTGCGAGGCCTTTTTGTCTGTATCGAGCCAGGAGAAAAGCTCTTGAGGTGTTACTTTTCCAAATTGTGCTGAATGATTTTTTCCACCACACCATCCATCGTTCTGCAGCTAATCTCGGGCTTCAAATACAAGGGATGATATTCAATTCCAGTGCGGTCTATATAGGCTGCTTGTAAGCCAGCAGACAATGCACCATGAGTGTCCCAATCGTGAGTAGCCACAAGGCGAAGGTTTTCAACAGGCTCTTTTAAAGTGTCTGCTGCAAATTTATACACGTCTGAGTTTGGTTTGAAACTGCCTGTTTCTTCAACGGAAATGACGGTGTCGAAATAGTCTTCTAAGCCCGAATTCTTGATTTGAGAAGTGATTAGGTCGAGGGATGAGTTAGAAAAAGCGACGGTTTTAAAACCGTTGTTACGCAATTTAAGCAAAGACTCTTTGATATCAGTGTGCGGTGGTAGGGTGGCAAAAGAAGTTAACAAGGCACCTTTGCTTTCCGCCGTTAAATCACACTTGTACCGTTGTGCAATAGCGTCGAGCGCTGCATTGGCTAATTCAGAAAAAGTAGACTTTACGTTTGTTGCGATGTAAACCGTTGAAGAATGCAAAAGCTTTGAGAACCAAAGCGATAGTGCGTCCTCACTGCCAAATGTCGCTTTAAATTTAGGCTGTAATGACTCCAAATTTAAAACCGTTTCGTTTATATCAAACAGTATCACTTCTTTCTTCATGCCAAGAACCCAGACTTAATTGAATTTCGTACTCACATAATCCGCTCAGGTGATGCAGTTTTCAACCTCGATTTAAGTCACTTAAGCTTTGCTCTCTAATTAGAAAAGAGGGTTGGAATGAGTCATCGATGAACACGTCACTCAAATCTGGCGTTGCTTACTGAGTTGCAGGCAACGCCAAATCTGAAATGATTTATTTAGCTTAATTTGCAGCTTCTATGGTGCCTTTGAAAGTGCTGTCTAAAAAGTCATTGATCTCTTGTGAGTGGTAAATTGAGATGATCTTTTTATACGTTTCATTGTTTTTGTCTTCTTCTCGCGCTGCCACAACCATCACAGCTAAAGGTGCGTCTTTTTTCTCTAAGTAAATGCCTTGTTTCTTAGGATCGAGTCCAGCCGACATGACATAGTTCATGGTGATTGCTGCTGCATCTACATCGTCAAGAGAGCGGGGTAGCTGAGCGGCATCCACTTCAACAAATCGAATGTTCTTCGGGTTATCAACAATATCGTTTAATGAAGCGTTGAAACCAGCGTTGTCTTTTAATGAAATCAGCCCAGCATCTTCAAGTAGTAACAGTCCGCGCCCGCCATTCGTTGGGTCGTTTGGAATCGCGATTCGTGCGTTATCTGGGATAGAGTCAAGCGAAGTGTACTTGTTCGAGTAAATGCCCATACGCATCAAAATTGAGCGTCCGATAGAAACTAACTGGCTATCGTGATTGGCATTAAAGTTATCGAGAAATGGCTGATGCTGGTAACTGTTCAGTTGGATACTTCCATCGTCCAGTGCTGCGTTAGGGGTGATGTAATCTGAGAATTCGACGAGTTCAATGTTAATCCCTTGCTTTGCTGCTTCCTTAGCGACTGCCTGTACAACTTGTGCATGTGGGCCAACTGTCGCCCCAATCTTGATGATAGCCTCGTCTTTTTTCCCACATCCTGTCACGCCGAATACGAATGCTAATGCCAATAGGGATGCGGTGATTTTTTTGTAGCGGTTCATAATAACTCCATTTAATTAACCAAAAGACGTTTAGGTGTCTGGATGTCTATACTATCTATTTATAAAGTTGGGTCAATAGGTTTGTTAGAAGCAAAGTTAGATAGCGAAAACAAAAGGCCTCGCATGTACGAGGCCTTTGGGGTTTTGTTGAGTAAGGAATAGGGCAGTCACTCGGAATTTAAAGAAAACGAGTTAGGTTAAGCTGCCTGTTAAGAAAGCTTTTGATTAAAGAACTCAAGTGTACGTTTCCAAGCTAACTCTGCTTCTTCTTCAGCATAGCGACCTGTTGAATCGTTATGGAAGCCATGGTTCACGCCGTCATAGATGTAAGCTGTGTAGTCTGCTTCGTTCGCTTTGAGTTCAGCTTCATAGTCTGGCCAAGTCGCGTTCACACGTTTATCGATTCCAGCGAATTGGATCAGTAATGGCCCTTTAACGTTCTTTCTTAAATCAGGGGCGGCAGGAGTACCATAAAAGGGAACGCCCGCGTCCAGTTGCTCTGGCATGACAGCTGCTAACATATTCACGATGTAGCCACCAAAGCAAAAACCGACTGCGCCTAGCTTACCGGTGCTTTTTTCATGAGATTTCAAAAAGTTTGCAGCGGCGATAAAGTCTTCTTCGATTTTCTCTTTGGATAATGACTTTTGCATTGCTCGACCTTCATCATCATTACCTGGATACCCGCCAAGCGAATAGAGTGCATCAGGTGCAAACGCAATAAACCCAGCGGCCGCGAGTCGTCTTGCCACATCCTTAACGTATGGATTTAAGCCTCTATTTTCATGAATGACCAATACAACAGGTGCATTACCCTCTAACTCTTTGGGTACCACCAAGTAACCATAGCCTTCGCCGTGTCCTTTAGGCGAAGGAAACTTCTCGTAGGTTGCTTTGATGGAAGGATCATTGAAAGAGACTTGCTCTGCCTGCGCATAATTAGGAATCAATGCAGAAGTTAATGTTGTCATGGTTAAACCAAGTACAGCCAACCCGGATAGGCGAGCCATAAATTCCCTGCGATCAATCAGACCGTGTGCATATTCGTCATACCAATCAAATGCTTCTTGGGGGATAGATCGAGTTGGATCTGATTGAGATTCGGTACTTTTATTCATAACTTTTCCTTGTTGCGAGTTGTTTGACCAATCAACTATAGTGGAAATTTCAACATATTTGAACGATCGCTCAATATCTTTTCGGCTATTTGTTATATCAAAGTACAAAAATTAGATGACAGTCAGATAAAACGGTTGGCGTAGGTCAGCGCTTGGGTCTCATAGCACCGAAGTAACAGCGCCCATTCACCTCACGGGCAACTTGGTCTTTGTTTTTACCTGACCGAAGGCGAAGCTGGATTCAATCGAAGCTATATTGGGTAGGCGAGTTAGTTGCTTGCGGATAAACTGCTCGTAGCTTTTGAGCGATTCACTGACCACGTGCAATAGGTAGTCGTGGTTACCTGTCATCAAAAAACACTCCAATACTTCATCTATCACTTCAATATGCTGCTCGAAGTCTCGCATGTTATCTTCCGTCGGCTTTTCAAGCTTCACCAACACAAATACATTCACAGGTAAGCCACACGCCTCTTGGTCAACACTGGCGTGATAGCCACGTATAATCCCTTGTTTCTCCAGTGCTCGAACTCGACGCAAGCAAGGAGAGGGCGACAGCGATACTCTATCGGTTTGGAAGATCCTCGAATGTTCATCGCTCATGTTATCGAGGCGGCCAAATTGTCGATTGACCGCAAACACGCAGACTTCTCATCGAGCTTCCCTAGTGGTGACAATATCGATGAAATCTATATGCAAACTTATATGGATGTACACCAGAGGTTGTGAAGAGTTTGCCGAAGTTTAGTCAACTTACGCAGTAACTCTGGTTAGTAAGGAAATCTGGTCAGTCAGTTAAAAGGCAGTAAATAAAAAAGCACCCTGCTGACTCAATAGTCGGTAGGGTGCCTTTCGATATATAGAACCTAGTGACCATATTGGTTTACCAAGTCACTTGTTATTTAGGCTGGTGGCCAGTCTTCTTCGCAAGTTCTTGCATAGCCTCGGCAAACGTTGTTGTTCCGCCCTTCGCTTTAACCTGAACCACCTTATATCCTTGGCTTTCCAGTGCTTGGCGCTCTGCTAAAACCGCTTTATCCTCAGGTTGACTGCCTTGCACAGGCTGATGAATGTAACACCCTTCAAGTTGACCATCTTCGACCAGTTGGTGGTGTTTCAGTGCATTGATATCAAAATTCATAGTCAGTCTTTTCGCTTTAAATGGAGAGTCTCTGTGGCAAAGGCCGCAAGTCATTATAATTTTATGGTTTGTACAATAGGCATTTTAACTATAAGAAGCTAGTGCAAATTCAGTAATCCAATGGAATGCAGTAGGGTTCTTCTTACTTATTCGTTCTTTAAGAACCCTAAATCTTGGACTGAAAAATTGACTAAGTTTGGAAAAATATAATCCATTGCATTGTTATTGCTAACCCCCATCCATTTCGCAATAGTTGCACCAATTTGTTCAACGGAAGTGGTCGGAATCATTCGCCCTTTATTGAAATCATTCTCTCCATCTAAGATTAACGATGGCCATTGTCCGTACAATTGTCCTCCGTTGAGTGCACCACCCATCACGAAGTGATTGCTTGCCCAACCATGGTCGGTACCTGTGCCATTACTGGCTAATCGTCGTCCAAAATCAGACATGGTCATCGTCGTCACTTTATCACCCAACCCTGATGTTTCCATTGACTGATTGAACGCTGCAAGTGATTGGCTTAAAACTGTCATTAACTCAGCATGGTCACTTAATTGGTTAGCGTGGGTGTCAAACCCACCGAAGCCAACAAAATACACTTGTCTTTGATGGCCTAACTGATCACTCGACTTAATCAACCGTGCTACCGTATGAAGTTGCTGACTCAAAGAGCTATCGGGGAAATGCCCCTCTTCTGGTACCGAATCGATAGCTGTTGCCAGTGTATCTCGTATTGAAATCGAATCCCCTTTCACACGATCAAACTCTCTTCCAAATGCTGTTAAGGGAGATAAGCTCATCACCTGGTCAAAACTCTTACGACGCTGAGTATTGTTAATCGCATTTACTTGAGGTAGTGACGATGCATTGATGAGATTAGCACTATGCATGCTGCTATTGAGTAGCTGACTATACCCATTAAGACTGAAAGTTGGGCTAATCTCATCTGCAGCACTGCTAAGTACGTCCATCATTCGTCCTGCCCAACCGAGCGTAGTAGTACTGCCAGACCAACCGCGTTGCCACTCCGTTTGTTGTGAATTATGGGAAAATAAAAAAGGTGGCATTAAGTGGGTACCACTCTCTAAACCTTCTTTTGTAGAAGGCTCAATCAAGACTCCGCTATTTGCAATTGGAACCATTTTGCCATTGTTAATCAGGTTTTGAGCATCAATCATTGATGGATGTAAGCCCAATGTCAGATCTGATCCGGTATTCAGGGCCAAAGGCAACAATGAGGCTTGTGGGATGGCGATATCTGGACGAGCAGTTGTATATTCATCGTAGTGTGCATTATTGTAAGGCACCACCATGTTAAAACCATCATTGCCGCCAAACAGAAACACACAAACCAGTGCTTTGTAGTCATTGTTTGGCAACGCGTGTGCTGAGCCAGTTCCCATCATCGAGACAATGGGAGTTGAGGCCATAGCTGCTAACAGTTGACGACGTGAAATCATTCGGCTAACTCCTCAATATGGAACTCTTGACTGGTCACAACAATATAGAGAGCATTGCGAACCTTTAAACTCTGTTGGGTATCGCGAAGGTCTTCTAATGCTTCTAGTACGATGGCCTTAAGCGGCTCGCTCATTCTTTGAGAAAGCAGGCGCCTTTCAATCTCTTCGATCAATGCCGGGTGATCATTGGCTAGCATTTCCAATGGCGCAGTATTAATGACTATACGATTGGGGTTCTCTTCGCCGTCGTAATTCGTTCTGCCTGTGGCTGACCAAAGTTGATTATTGGTCAGAATGAAATTATTCCAACTCAATATTTCAAACTCAGGCGCAACATCGTTCGCCGCAGAGATCTCGCCATTCGGAGCATAATCAGGAGAGAAAAAGTTAAACACACTTGGAGAACCAAGTGGCGATTGTCCATATGCCCCAAATGTATTAATGGAATTATGGAATCGCCCAGTAGGATCGGCTGATTTGGCTTCTAGTGCACGGAAAAAGTTAGCCATTGCTACCAATGGCTCTTTCATCTTAACCGGAGAGCGATCTCCACCATTAAGCGCTTCGACATCTGTTAAGATTCCACGGATAACCACTTTAAGATCCCCTCGGACTCCTTCGCCGTTGTCAGCGAATAGTGCGCTTACTCGAGCGACGTAAGCTGGGGACGGGTTGGATGTCACCAACCTTTGAATTAGATGTTTACTGATCAACGGTGCAGTATTTGGGTGGTTAAGCAACATATCCATCGCTTGCGCCATATCTTGCTCTGCGGTTTGTCCTTGTACAAAGATCTCATCCATCACGACCTTTTGCTCATCGTCATGATAATCAGGGTAAGCGATCATTGGCAAAAACCAATTGCCGTCTTTAGAGCCCCATGATGGATTGTTTTTTTCAGCAATGTGCCAGCCAGTAAACACACGCGCGAGGTTTTCAATATCATCTTGAGAATAAGTTGGAATCAGTTGTCCTTGAGTATCCAGTTTATCGCTGCCGTCTTGGTTCAATTCATAAAGGCCGATGCTAAATAATTGCATCACTTCACGTGCATAGTTCTCATCTGGGTAGCGATTGCGGTCTGGGTCAGCCTTTTGATTGGCCATCATTGATAGGTAATCCCCCATCGCAGGGTGAAGCGTCACTGATTCAATAAGGTCTCGATAATTGCCAAAAGCATGTGTGATAAGCATGTCGTAGTAGTTGGCCATTTCTAGTGCACGACCATTCAGGCTTGCGCCATAGCGTGAAATTACGAAAATTTCACTTAACGCAAAGGCGACACGCTGTCGCAGTTGATCCGGAGCATTCAAACTGACATCCCACCATACGGCCACACGATCCGATTGATTGTAGCTGTCTGCATCACCAACCAACGGATACTCTTTTAGGCGCGTAAAATGCAAACTCGGGGGCAAAGAAAACTGCCTATCTAACCAAGCTTCATAGCCAATATTGGCCAACTCTTGATAGGACCCAGGCTCAGGACCAAATGTGGAACGATAGAGAAGATCGTATCGTTGATCTTGTGTTAGGTAGTTCGGTTCGGGAGTCGTGCCGCCTCCCGAATCGCCATCACCGCCACCACATGCAGATAGCAGTGATAAACTTACGAAGCATAAACTCAATTTGAAGCGATGACGCTTTAGCATAGGAAACAACTCAGATACCTTAATTCCGCACGTAATTTGGCCGCACACTAGCGAAGATCATTACGTACGGCAATTAAGCCTGATACAAACTGTGCGACGGGTTCATAATTGACAATGAGTCATCAGAATAAATCAAGATAAACCACGAAATACGAGACTTACCTAGCCTATAAAATAGAAAAGTCCTGAACGATGCATTGACCTTTAGCGTATCAAACGCGAGTTGATACATAGCGTCAGAATAACCAGCTTGCGCAGAATGGGTAAGTGGCGGGAAGTTCTAGAGTTGCTTTTAAGGGATGACGCCAACATGCTTTTCTATGGAAGAATATTTACACAGTTTTACTGCTCTGGTTAACGATCAACGATGCAATCGCGGCCTTGAGATTTTGCTTCATATAGTGCGTTATCCGCTCGTTTAATTAATGAATTCCAGTCATCATTTATGAGAGCTTGAGTTACTCCGATGCTAACGGTATACCTTCCAGAAGAGAGCTTTTCATTGGAGTTGTGTTTTGCGTTGTTTCTTATTCTTTCAGCTATCTGCATTGCTTGAACTTTATTAACTCTAGGTAAAATGACAACAAACTCTTCTCCACCATAGCGAAAACAGAAATCGCTTGCGCGGCATGTATCTAGAAGCGTTTTTCCAAAGTGCTGAATCACATCATCCCCTTTGTCATGACCATAAGTATCATTAATTTTTTTGAAATGATCTAGGTCGACCATCAGTACAGAGATACTACTCTCTCGACCTTGTTGAACAAGCTTGGGTATCAGCTCAGCTAGACCTCTACGATTATAAAGGCCTGTTTGTTCATCAGTGATCGAAGAACGATAGGTTTGCTTTAATAAACGATCAGTTAAGATCCAAAACACTGAAAATGCGACGCCAATAATCGTGATTGTCATGAGAACGAAAGACAGTTTATGAATATCTGATATCAGGTAATAGTTCGAGTTCGTTCCTTTGGTATGAGCAAGTACACCCCTAATTACCATATAGAGAATGTTGATAAACAGGATCAGATTCAACAGACACTTTGCTTCTCTGTTGTCGTGTTCTTCCCCTGAATAGTTCGCATAGAGGGCCAAGATACATATCGTCACAACGAGAATACTTCGAGCTTCGATCCTAGAAGTAACAGAAGGCGCAACTAGGGCGCTATAAAGAAAGAAGCTAATGCCAAGGAAGCTAATGATGAATGATATTACGAGAAAAGATCGACTTGCTCCTCGTAACACGCTTATTCCAACGAGCAACAACCCAAAAGCCGTTGCGTATGCACTATTGGAAAGAAAAACTATCGATTCTGAAGATTGAGTAAAACCGAGTGAAAGTGGTGTAACACTGGCTCCTAACAGCAAAGCAGCATAAGCAATATAATTAACCCCTAACGTGGTTCCAGCGAGTATATATTTATGAGTTAACAACATAGCACTCGCAACCGTGGCTGTTAATAAAGAGGTATATATAGCTAAGGTGTGTACATCCATGAAATCACCAACAACGTAGAAAATGAACTCTCTCATCTCAGTATTGCGCAATTTGTATTATGAATGCTTAATGGTTAAACATTATTAAACCATATGCTGATGCAGATCAATTTATGCTCAGGTGCGCTGGCAAGCGTTGGGCAATGCGCGAGTTATTCCAGAGCCCAACCTTGGCTTTGTTATACCTTATTTTAAATTCTCCAAGCCCGATGTATCGACGCCTTTTAAGGTGTCCTTTGCTACTTTATCTAAATCCGTCGTTGTTGATTCTTGAGGGTAACTACCAGCGGCACCTTTACCTATCGCTGTTGCTTCGGCTTGTAGCTTTTTCCCTTCAGATTCACCCGCGATCCAGCCTTGCTTGTAGTCATTATCTGACTCAAAACGCTTTCCATCTTTTATATAGTTTTCAAAACTGTTGCCGCTTTCTTGCATGCCGCTATGTCTACCGTCATGAAAGCCCTGTATGTAAGATGTGTTGTGACCGCTCTCAATCAAAGCGCTGTCACTTGTTCCACATCCGGACAAAATAAAAACCAATAAAATTAAAAACAGTTTATTCATGCTAAAAGCCTCGGACATTAGTAGCCTAAATGATAAGAATAGACCAAGATTTATCGCAAAGGGATAACACCTCTAAACCGAGAATCAGCACTATGGCACTGGTGGCGCGGAGCCCAAGGTTAATGGAAGGGGGAAGTACCAGACTTTACGCAAAATGGCAGGAGAAAACGTCATAGACACTCTTAATTTGTTCGAACTTACCGAGTGCAACGCCAAACCACTTCAAGTGCTGTCTTCAATCACAAATTGATAAATTGAAGCTAAACGGACTAAAGTAGCAAGATTAGAAATAAACAGCTTGGTAGTCGATGGAATCAAGAGAGAACGAGATTCGACTTAATCCGACCTTCTCGCTGCGATTGTATTCATTGATAAAGTGGTCAAAACCATAGGCTGTCGACGGGGCCATATATTGAGTTATGCCTTGTTGTGTTGCTGTTATTCCATCATGGCCATGACCGCAGATCACATCACGAACGCGATATTTTCGAAGCACGCTCATCACATCAGCGTCGTTCTCTAGGCGAATCGCTTTCATCCAATCGGCACCGACTGGAATGACAGGGTGGTGAACAACCACGATAGGGTCATTGGTTTTTCTTAACTGTTGTTTTAGCTGAGCCATGCCGCGGTTATCAATACGACCTGAACCAAGTGGGTGTTGGTTATCAAGCGGCTTGAAGCTTGAGTCTAGGAACACAAACTCTCGTTGACCGATGGTGGCTTTGTCGGTGACACAAATCGTCGAGCCTTTTAGTTCTGTGCGCATTAAGGAAGAGTCATCATGATTGCCTGCAATCGCGTAAATGGATTGGTCGTTAATGTGCTGCCTAATGAACGTCTCTAATCGAATGTAGTCACCCGGTTTGGGATTACAACAGATATCACCAGTCAGAAAGATGGTCTTGCATATTGTGTCTTTGCTGACGTATTCCAGTGCTCTACGCAGGTTTTCATAGCTGGATTCATCGGAAAGGTGACAATCACTGATTTGGTACACGGTATTCATTGTTGTTGCCCGGTCATTCCATACATAGAATTAAAGGTGGTACAAAAATGCCTGCTAAATCAGCAGGCATTTATTGGTGTTATTTCGATTTTGATGCGGTGTGATGTTCAATCATGAACGCAATGGCTTCATCGCTTAAACAAGATTTACTCACATATTGGCGCTGTTTACCGATATGCAGGATAAAACCAAGGTCGGTCTGCTCAAGTTGGTCGATGTCACTCCACGCGATAGTGTTGGTCGCTTTGTGGTTTTTGTAACTCACACCGTTTGCATCACCTTGAAAGACGATTTTACTGCCTGCACCAGAGCTGATTCTTTGTCGCCATAACCACCATGTTCTCTTGCAGTACACACTGAATGCTTCAATCACACTCAAAACAATAAAGAACCAGCCAACATAACCGTTAGGTAATAGTTCAAACTCCAGTAGAACCACACCAAAAATAAGAAACAGTATTCCTTTTAAGTAGGCTTTTGGAAATTGAGTCGGAAGGCTAGTTTGATCATAACACTCCGCGAAAAACGTCTTGTCGAGTTTATATTCTGTAGTGAAACCGGGTTCTTTAGACATGTAAGGCTACTTTAATGTTTCTTGTTAGTGGGTTTTCTTTGAATTGGAATTTCATGCTGCGATCTCGCAACTCGAGCATTGTATCGCTTCTCGGTACTTTTCTTTAACGGTTTTATTTCTCTTTTGTAAATCAATAATACCGTCAGGGTGTCTACTCTTTGCGTAGTCCACTTGTTACCGGGATTGATTCAAATGGTGACTAAAACTAAGGCCTCGCGATTACGAGGCTCAGATGTATACGGTTCGAGTGAAAATATCCTGAGTTTAATTGCTACTCGACTGTGCGCTACATAGTGAAAACATGGGACATGCCGCTGTCTTGGCCATTCATTAATAACAAGCCAATCAACACAAGCAAAATGCCGCCAAAGAGTTGCAAATAGTGACCTGCGGTTTTCAATGAGGCGTTGCTGTTTTTGTTACCAGCTGCCAAGTAGCGCTTCACTAAGTGCTTGCCTGTTAGCGTCATCATTGCAATTAATGAGGTTGTCAATGCTGTACCTACGGCCATCGCAAAGGCACTCAGTACGCCCATCCAATATAGACCAACCATGTTTGCGAAAAGCAGAACCATGATTGCTCCGGTGCACGGTCTTACGCCAATCGTCACTATGATTCCCGCATATTCTCGGAGCGTTGAAGCTTTGTTTATTGCGTCTGCATCGGCTACATGCTGGTGGCCGCAACCACAATCGGCTTGAGAATGATCTGCATGAGAGTGTTCTGTAGGTTGTAATGCGTTAGATGGATTCAACATCATTGAGCCAGCAGATACTGATGAGCGAAACGCCATTGGTGATTGGACTGAAATTGGTGAAGACGTATCAGTAACTAATGTAGTGATGGTTTTCACTTTCAGCTTAGGCTTACGCATCGTGGTGTAGATGTTTTTTAAAGCTTTCCAGCATATAAGTGCGCCGACGACCGCCACTAAGGCAAAGCTTAATGAGACGAACATATTCGCTTTGTCATTCACGACTCGCATGGAAGCACTAAAGCCCCAGATCAAGACGCTTACCAATACGATTGCGACCAGTGCTTGTAAAAAAGCAGAGACGATCGTAAGCACTAAACTCGCTTTGGCTTTGGTTGGGTGAGTTGCTAAGTAAGTAGACACGATAACTTTGCCGTGACCAGGCCCTAGAGAATGAAGCATGCCATAGATAAAGCTGAATCCGATAAGGTAACTGCCTGCGCCCCAAGGATTCGATTTAGCTTCATAGAGTAAATCTGCAAGCTCTGAATTGACTTCTCTTTGCCATTGGATGCTAGAGATAACTAACGATGGCCACATAGACCACAATTGATATGCCCCAACAGCAATAAGCACGAAAGCACCGGCACCAATGAGATAGTGATTGAGTTTTGATTGATTTTTCTTCATTTAACAATAACCTATATCTGAAATCTTTCTGTTAGTTAGCTGCAATGCTTAATCAGCTAGACGCTTACTTAATGGCTGAAATGAAACACTGCGACTAAGAAGCGGGAACCGCAGCACAGTGAAGCTCAACCGATTGTGTAAACAGTTGGCCTAGCGTGTTATCTGGATCAGCATCGACAGGTAAAGACATCGCATAACTCATCTGTTCTGGAGTTGGGTTAGGCTCGATTAACTCTAACTGGCATTGTCTCGCGAGTTCAGGTGACAAGGTCACGTCGCTATTGGATAGCCATGACATGTCGACAAAGTAACTAGGGTCAAAAATCAATACGCGAAGCGAGTCTCGTGTCACTGGTTTTGGTTTAGAAAGTGGTAGGTCAAATGTTAGAACCATCTTGGCTTTATCACGCTCAAATTTTGCGTTCTCGACCACCTGATATTTGATGGGCTCTTCTCCATCATAAAAGTACGTAAAGTAGTGCTCGTACATCATGTTTTCAATAACAGACGCAGCGAGCTTTTTGAATGTCTCAGCTTCTGTATCGGCAGATACGTCTTCTCCATCCAACATGTACATAGATGTCATTGCGTCAAAAGACCATTCCATAGAAAGACCCGTGATCATGCCATTCTCTCCCTCAATATGAGTTTTCATCTCTATCCAAGAGTGAGGGTGGGCATATAGATTTGGCGCAAAAAACAATACTGCTAGGCCAAGAGTCAAGCTCTTGATAGAGCAAAAGCATGTCGCGAAACGGCTTACATAGTGTGAGGAGAGGCGATTGATGACATCGATTAGAATAAATAGCTGTTTCATGAGAGATGATGGTTATTTAGTGTGATGTTATATTATAACAATTCGTGTTTTTTTACATTAAATTTGTGTCATGTTTTCCCTTTTGTTCTATCGGTTCTAAGCTTGAAATTTCAACGCTTAAAACTCTCAACTCTCAACTCTCAACTCTCAATTCTCAGTCGCTAAAAGGCATTTTGTGAGCCCATTCTTTTGCACAATAAACAGGGTTCTCTATAGTTAAAGTTACAACTATTAAAGCTAGGGCAGTATTGAATTCATTATCCACCTTTTAGTTTCCTGAGCACGCTTGAATGCATTCATTGGAGCGAGCTTTCTCGAACTCGATTCAATTCATCACTGCCTTTTTTCGGAGGACTGCTGATGCCAAAATTCTTCAAATCGACATTTCAATATTGTGCTCTATCAATCGTTTTCCTTTTTCCATTCTTCAGTAGTTATGCATCTTCCAACCCGCTTAAAGTCGGCGTTTATCCATGTCCTCCTTTTGTCATCAGTTCTATGGAAGACGAGTGGAGTGGCCTGAGTGTCGAGCTCTGGGAGCAGATCGCCAAAGAGATGGACGTTGAGTACACGCTAGAGACCCACCGCTTAGATGACTTACTCAACTCGATCGAAACCGAGCAAATTGATGTGGGTGTATCTTGTATTTCAATCACTCCAGAGCGAGAGTTGTTTGCCGACTTTTCTCATTCTTTTTACGAAACTCACCTCGCTATTGCTGTTAAGAAACAGGGCTACCTGCAAACTTTACACGCCATTTTCTTCAATCCCGCGTTGTGGCTGATCATTGGCGCCGTCGTTTTTGTCGCTGGTTTAATAGGCGCGTTTTTTTACCTATTGGAGCATGGCGAGAATGAAAAGCTCTACTCGATGAAAAGCCGAACGGGACGTTTGTTGGAAAGCTTTATCATGGGCTTGCTTTTCATCACTCGAGGTCCATTCAATTACTTTGAGTTTAAGAGCTTAACTGGACGAATTGCCACGGTATTCATTGGCGTGTTTAGTATGCTTTTCATAGCAAGTATTACCGCTGTATTAGCCAGTAAACTGACGCTCAGCCAAGGCGCTTCCCATATTGAAGGTGTGAATGATCTTGCGAATGTGGAGGTGGGTGCAAAGGTTGCCACGACGTCTTCTTTGATGCTCACAAGCTTCGGTATTCGGCACAAGAGTTATGTTGATATGCCTAGGCTTCTAGCAGCTTTAGAGGAAGGCGAAGTTGAAGCGATTGTCGCCGATGATGTGGTGCTCAAATATATGATCGGTAATGGCAGAGTAAACGGGCAGTTTGAAGATCTGGAAGTGTTGCCTTATCAGCTAGAGAAGCAGAATTATGGCTTTATCATCACTGAAAATAACGTGTACGAAGAAGAGATTAACCGTGCGCTGTTGAAGATTCGTGAATCACGAAAGTGGCGTAAAATCTTGGTCGATTATTTTGCCGACCAGTAATCGAAATTAAAGGCCTATTCAAAAGCTTTTGGACTTTCGCCGTTACAGTTGATCTGAACCTGAGGCCTTGGTCTTTTTGAAGTATTTGAATGCACTCCAAACCGCATAAGCCGCAACACCTACAATCAATGCCGAACGAAGGAGAATAGGTGCATCATGCTCAAGTTGACCAACATGCGGCACAATACTGGCAAACAATCGACTGGTAAAAAGCAGCCCCATTACTAACATAACAATTTTATTCATGTGACCTGCCATTCAACTGAGTACGTTGCACAGAATGAGTTATGGGGCGATTACACGGTTAACACGCTAAACAACTATTCTGCTCGAAATAAAATCATGCGCTTCTCAAACGTAACCGTCAACGCGATATCGGTGTTAAGCCAGTAAGATAAAATTTCGTTTTTGGAAAGGGAGAGGGGAATTGATGCAATGGGGTTATTCTAAAACCAAAAAATGCCACTACAGATCTGCAGTGGCATTAAAACGATAACAAACTATCACTTTGTTCAAACTGTATTTTTACCGAAACTATAATTCTAACAGTTTGGCCAATTCACGCTCTTCGAGAAGCTCTTCAATGCGTTGACGAGTTTTAGGCGTTTCGGCTTGCGCTTTAGTCGACTTGCCTGCTTTTTTGCTTCGACTCGTTTTCGCTTTTTCCTTAGTCGTCATCGTAACCTTCCTTGTATTTTTATATTACAGGTTGCACGTCTCTTTCAGTGCTTTACCTGCTTTAAATGCTAGCGTTTTTGACGCTGCAATTTGAATCTCTTCTCCGGTACGCGGGTTGCGACCAGTTCGAGCGGCGCGAGAGTTAACTTTAAAGCTACCAAATCCAAGGATCGATACGTCATCACCGTTAGCAAGCGAAGTAGAGATACCTTCAACAAGCGCATTGAGCGCCATGCCTGCCTGGTCTTTTGAGATGTCTGCAGAAGTCGCGATGTGTTCAACTAATTGAGATTTGTTCACAATCTATATTCCTTATTGAGTACGGCTGGCGTCTACCTTTAGCACCTAGCTTATGCGATCTTATCAACGGCAACTGAAATATTGTCAGTGGTTGGGTAGAGCTTTGTAAAGTAACCAACAGAATTGACTATAAAAGCATCTGTCGGCTCAATCAATGGAATTCATTGATTATTATGGATTTAAATCGATCTCGTGAGATCTATGGCCAAAAATGTCTTGGTTGTATGGAAGGACAATCAAAGGTAATGCCGTTGGACTTGCGAAGTGGAGATTATAAACAAAAAAGCTCAGCGGCAATGCTGAGCTTTTGGTATCGATGCAATCTAGTATTTGAAGCGGCTCTCTATTTAAAAGCTAAAGCCACGAAAACTACTTAGTAATAAAGATTTGTTCTGTCTCTAGCGAAGTCATGTCGCGAACTTGACGCCAGATGTAGTAGAAGATACCCAGCATCATTAGAAGGCTTGGGATGGCGATAGCAGGGTAACTGTATAGTGTCAGCTTACCTAATTCTTCATTGAAGGCTACCGTGCCCGCTGGGCTAGTCACAATCCAAGTCGCAAGGAAGTAGTTCATCGCAGAAGAGAAAGCGAAGGTACTGGCGAATAGGTAGTTCGATGTCATTAGGCAACGATCAAACTTTGCTTGGTTACCGAACTGCTTTAGGCGCTCTTCAATAAGAGAGATGTTTAACAGAGCCGGTGTGAAGATAACTTTTTGGATAAACGGGTAGCGGGTGAAGGTTGAGCCAAGAACCGCCAAACCAATTAGGCCAGGGATTAATGCTTCTTTTAGTGCTAACCAACGAGTGTCTAGTTCGAAGAAACCAATACCGCCCGTTAATAGCACGCTGACAAAGCCAAGCGCCGCGATGAAGTTGAACTTCTTATTGCGGATTAACTCCATACCACCGTAAGCGATAGGGAAGGCAAGGGCGACAAGTAGTGCTAAGCCTGTTCCAAGGTGCTCCTCTCCACTGAACTTCATTAAGATGAATGAAGGAAGAAAGACGTTAAACACGACTTCGAAAAGAGGATTCGATTTTTTGTTTTCTGTGCTACTCATAATTTCTAAATACATTATGTTATGGATTTATTCTCTGGGATTGTTGTTTACCTCGCCCAAGATGTAAAGCCTTAAGGCGTCATGCTGTGTAACGACATGTGACATCAACGACATCTCTGAGCCTATCTCACGCTCAATTCAATACTTTGTGAGGGATGTTTATCCGATCGGCTTGGGGGAAATTGAGTGGAAGTTTTGGTCGAGTTTATTCAAACCTAAGTCCGAAGCGACGAGGTTATTGTAATGTTGGGTACTCTCACTCACATTCACCGCTCTAAACGATTGATGAATGTGAAATGAGGTGGGTTTAAAGAAGAGTTATAAATCCTTTACTGGTCGAAAAGTAGGTTAAAGCTTAAAGGGATCTTGTCGGAAATCGCTAATCCCCCCACGGTTGCCGAAAGTTTGTTTAGATTCTCTGTCGATATCCCAAAATCGGCACCGTTGACGATAATTGTCGAGGCTGAGCTAACCATGACAAATTCTGAGGATGGAACCACCACAACAGGAAAATCGATCGTTTTGGTTACGCCGTGTAAAGTAACTTCCGCCGCGATGGTTGTTCTCTTCGGGTCTCCGGATAGCATTGACGGTTCAACCTTCCCAGATATCTTCACTTCAGGAAAAGTCATTGATTCAAAGTAAAGCTCATTGAGCCTCTGGTCGCGGATAGCGACACCGGTGCTGACGCTTTTCAAGTCCAATACTATTGAAAACTGCCCCTCTTCGGTAAGCCCTCCAGACATGGGTTTGATGGATGCAGGCTCAACAACAAACTGCTTTTTAATGGTCGCGAATGTAATGTTCGATAGCTCGGGATCTAATGTGTAGCCCGATTCTGCAAAAGATTGAGCGGAGATAACGGTACATAAGAGGCCGAATGTAGAAATTAGTTTTTTCATAAGTTGTCACCGGATTGATGAATTCACAAGTTTAAGTTCTGAGTCGTGCGTCTTTAAAATGGCTTTTGGGAAAGAGTGATTGATAGAAGCTTAGTTCAGCATTCGAAAAATTACCGCAGGCAAAGAAGGGCGTCGCTGTATTACTGGAATCATGAGCGGGTATGTGACTTGCTTATTTTTAGTTATGTTATAACATAACTAAAAATCGCTCTTACTTAGAATCGTTATTGTGTTGGTAGGAGGGAAGCGATAAGCATGTATCAAGGAGACGACGTAATGAATGCGGTGTTAACCAAGCCTTTGGCAAGTAATAATAACCAGACACTCAACATTAGTTCAGTTGTGAATATCAAGGATCAGGCGAATCACAAGTCAGGTTTTAGCGTTTCTGATCAGCCGACGGTATTAACGGATATCTACCAAAGCGATATTAATATGGCGGTATGGCAGCGACAGTTTGATGAAGGTATAACGGCGGCAATCATTGAATTTATCGCCTTGAATCCAAACTTTAGTAAGTCTGTTAACGTGTCACCTGAAAATGCTTTCGATAAATTGGAATTTGCCACTGATGGCACCGCTTCTAAAGCGCTATTAGAAAACATGGCGGAGCTGGTGGATATGTTCTGTTGTTTGTTCGAGCTCGAAGACGTCGGATTGCGTTTAGCCGTTCTGAATAAAGCGATGTGCCCACGTTTCCATTTTGATCAAGTGCCTTGCCGCTTGGTGACCACTTATCATGGTGTTGCCACTCAATGGTTGCCAAACGACTTAGTCGACCGTTCTAAGCTAGGGCGAGGATCAAACGGACAGGCAGATTCAGCATCAGGCTTATACAATCATGAGTCAGATATCCAAAAGCTCTTGAGTGGTGATGTAGCATTACTAAAAGGGGAGCGCTGGAGTGGCAACGAAAATGCAGGTCTTGTGCATCGTTCACCAGTCACTTCATCTGACGAGACACGATTGCTGTTAACGTTGGACTTTGGCTGATCAACTTTTGACTATTTAGTTTGCTATCTGTTTCTTTTCAGGTGTTCAACACATTAAAATACCTATCTAAATGAGCTAACGGCATAGCGCGATCTGTGCCGTTATTATTCCCAAATAAAGACACCCATCAGCCGACCTTAATTAGCGTGTTAATTCAAGATTTAGAGTTTACCATTCTTTAAATCAATGGGTTACGATGAGTGCACTTGCTCACATATATCAATAATTCAGTCCCTCATCGGTTTATTAATTTATTTTAAAGCGTAAAATATATCCCGCTTGCAAACCGATTTGGCAACCAATTTGTTCGCCACGGTCTTTTTACTTCCAAATTATAGGTTTCCTATGTTCAAGAAACTCTCGCTTAAAAATAAACTGGCGATTTCAGCCAGTATGGCCATTATCCTGGGGGGGATTTTGGTCGAGGCATTGTCTTTTCGTGCTTCACTGCAACGGTTGGATACTGAAGTTGAACAGCGCTTAGAGGGCGCATCGGCTTCGTACAATCAATATGTATCGGATTGGATCTTATCCAAAGAGCGTGCGCTTACTTCTCTTTCGAAAGAATCCAAACAAGAAAGCTTGGAGACTCACCTAAAACAGGTTCGTGATTCTGCGTCTTTTGATAATGTCTTCTTGGCGTTTCCTGACGGTTCGCAAAAGAACGCGAACGGAGTCGTACTTCCGCCGGGCAATGATGATCCTCGTTTGTGGGGCTGGTACACCAATGCGGTTGCGAACCCAAGTAAGGTGTTCATGGATAATCCAACGGTTGCAGCTGCAACTGGGGCGAATGTTGTGTCGCTAGGTACTGCCATGCAATTACATGGTCAGCAGGTTGTGTTAGGTGCGGATGTTGAAATTACCGACATTCTTAATAGCCTAGAGCAAGTGATTCTTCCGGGTGAAGGTTACATGTTCATCGCGACCAATAAAGGCACGGTTTATACGCACCCTGACACCAAGTTACTGAACAAAAACATCAGCTCTCTTGGGTTAGATTTTGCGGATGTACAAAAGGCATTAGCGAGTGGTAAAGATACGGCTATTGACCTGAATGGTAGCGACTATGTTCTGTACGCACGTGCGATTGATGGAACGAGCCTGATTACTGTGAGCGTGGTTAACCATGACTCATTGGTTGCGCCACTATTTGATGCAGTGATTGGTCAAGTGTTGGTGACGCTACTTGTGGTGATCGTATGTACCATATTGTTTAACTTGCTGTGTACGATTCTATTCCGCCCGTTGAACCACGTTTCTCAAGCACTGGCGCAAATCGCGAATGGTAGCGGTGATTTAACTCAACGCATTCATATTGAAAACCAAGATGAAGTGGGTGAACTGGCTCATAACTTCAATACCTTTGTTGGGAGTTTACAGCAGTTGATTGGCCATATCCGTGGGCAGTCAGAACAGCTAAACAGTCAGTCAGAGCAAAGTGCTCAGCGTGCGAACCGTTCGGTGGATGAACTTAATCATCAACAGCAAGAAATCACCATGGTCGCGACGGCTGTAACGGAAATGGCGAGCGCAACGCAAGAGATTGCATCGCATGCCGAGCAAACAGCAAAAGCGGCGCAAGATTCAGCGACAAGCACTAACAGCGGTCACGCTCTGGTTTTGGATACCAAAGGTTCAATCAATAACCTAGCCAATGAAGTGAACGAAGCGGGTAGTGTGATTAGCGAACTTAACAAGCATGCTCAAGAGATCTCGACCGTACTCGCAACGATTCAAGGTATCGCAGAGCAAACCAACTTGCTTGCTTTAAATGCTGCGATTGAAGCGGCTCGTGCTGGTGAACAAGGTCGTGGTTTTGCTGTGGTTGCTGATGAAGTACGTGTGCTTTCGCAGCGTACTCACTCTTCAACGGAAGAGATCAAATCAACGATTGATATCCTACAGCGCACGACAGCTCAAGCGGTTGATTTGATGCAGAGCAGTTCTAAACTGGCGGTACATTCAGTAGAAGATGCCGACAGAGCTTCGCATGCGCTTGAAGAGATCAACTCGGCGGTGGCTTTGATTAGTGATATGGCGACTCAAATTGCGACGGCTGCTGAAGAGCAAACACACGTGACGGGTGAAATTACCCAAAATATTACGACCATTAAAGATGTTACTGACCACTTAGTTGTGGGCGCACAGGACAGCTTAACTGAGTCGAACGAACTTAAGAGTCAAGCCGCTGGCTTAAGTGACAAAGTGGCGACTTTTAAGCTTGCTTAACTGGTTCACTCACTGATGCCTGATCAGTGATTGCGCGGTAAGCAATAAGCAAAGCGACGTAGATTACGTCGCTTTTTTTGTATTTGTGAGTAATCGAACTCTTAATTAGTCAGTTTCTGAAAACTCTTTCAGCGCACTCATTGCAGCTTCTGCTTTGTCTGTTTGAACGAAGATGTGGTCGTGATAGTAACCTGCAACAACGTTAGCGCTAATGCCGTATGAGCCAAGTTTTGTCGCAAATGCAGCCGTTAATCCAACGGCTTCAAGACTTGAGTGTACCGATAAAGTGATAAGGCTAAACACAGCGTCGAAGTCTAGCTGAGCTTTGCTCGCAACGTCTTCTTCAAGAACTAGCGTTAAACCTTCTTTCTCACGAAAAGTCGAGATTGGATTGAGCTGAACATAGTCTGCTAACGCTCCGTCGACAGTACAAAAAACATAATTCCCGTCGATTAATTCTGGTGACATGGATTTCAGTAGGACGTCTAGGTCGGTAATGGCAGTCATAGTCAGTTTCCCTGCGTTAATAAGCTTATTGAAGATGTATGCAGTCACGATAGAAGTAACTGGTAGTTAAGTAAAATTAATAATTTTAATTCTGCATCAGTTTTGCTAATGATAAGTTTTCCTCTTTATTGATGGCATTGTATTTCTACCAACTTGTCGAATGTTCCATCTCGTCAGATAAATGGTCGATAAAGGCTCTTAACAACGGTGTGACTTGTTTGCGCGTTCCGTAAACCGCGTGTACACCCAGCGTTTTAGGTTTCCATTCGGAGAGCAGAGGCACCAATAATCCGTTTTCTATTAAGCCTTCCACTGAAGGAAAGGGTAGTAAGCAGATCCCGTTACCTTTCAAGGTGGCAGAAAGCAGAACCTCTGAGGTATTCGCACTGATATTCCCTTTAATTGGAACCGATTCGAGTCCATTGGGGCCATTGAACGTCCAAGCGGTTTTGCCAAAGTAACTGAACGATAAACAGTTGTGGTGCGCCAGATCTTGCACGCTTTGTGGCGTTCCTTTCGCTTTTAGGTATTGGGGCGATGCGCATATTACTGAGCGACAATCACCTAACTGCTTGGCAACAATGTTAGGCGTGAGTTCGTTTGTTATGCGAATGGCCAAATCAATGCGTGACTCAACCAGATTGACGGTTTGATCAGTCGAGATAATGTCGATAGAAACCTCTGGCCATTTGGTGATGAAGCGACTGATCACTTCCATCAAGAAACTGTCGACAATCGAATAACTCGCGGTAATACGCAGTTGGCCTTTTAAGTGCTCGCGGCTTTGATTTCTGATACCTGCTAACGACGCCTCAAGGGCAAGCAGCTCTCGCGCGACTTCAAGCGTCTCTTTCCCCGCATTGGTTAAACTCAAGCTTCGTGTTGTTCTGTGAAGCAAGCGTGTGTCCATCCATGTTTCTAACTCACCTAAATAGCGAGTAACCTTGGTTCGTGAGAGATCAAGGTGCTCTGCCGCTGCGCTCAAACTGCCACGTTCCACGATGGTGACAAAGACATTCATTGCCTCGAGTTTATCCATTGTTTTATTGCCTAGAGAGTCAAACAGACCTCAGTATATGTCCGAAAACCGCAATAGTTAAAGTCAATTTGATGTCTATTTCATCTAAAAACAATCAAATAAGATGTTTGGACATTCAGCGAGTTGGCAGGTGTTCAACTCCAAATATCGGAATAAAGCCATGAATACGTTATCGAAAAAACTGTTATCAAAAAGCATGCTTTTAGGAACCATCAGCCTAGGAACGGTACTGGTATCAAGTGTTGCTTTAGCTGCAGACCTGAATATCACTCACTATAACCCAGGCGAGAACGCGATATTCCCGGCAAGCTCGGTATTGGTCTCAGGTAAGAAAGAAGTGATTCTATTTGACGCGCAATTCAGTGTGGCTGATGGGCAAAAGTTGGTGGATAAAATTAAAGCCACAGGCAAAAAATTATCGATGGTTTACATCAGTAGCGGCGACCCAGATTTCTACTTTGGCTTAGAACCGATTGTTGCGGCATTTCCAAACGTTGAGGTCGTTGCCAGTGAAGCGATCGTTGCCCACATCAAGCGTACTAAAGATGCAAAGCTAGAGTACTGGGGCCCAATCTTAGAAGACAACGCCCCGTCTAAAGTCATTGTCCCAACCGTGCTTAACGACACCACGTTGAACATCGAAGGTGAAACCATCGAAGTGAAAGAGATAAACACACACCAAGCTTACCTATGGGTTCCGTCTGAAAAAACCGTATTTGGTGGCGTGTCGGTGTATAGCGGTGTGCATGTATGGATGGCAGATACCGCATCGAAAGAGATTCGTAGCCAGTGGTCACAATCTTTAGAACGCATGAAAGCACTTGAGCCTGAGGTGGTGATTCCGGGTCACTACTTAGGTGAAATGCCAACGGGTACAAGTGGCGTTCAATTTACATTGGATTACGTTGCTGACATCGAAGATGCGCTGGTAAGTACAAGTAAGCCAGCGTCTGTTGATATCAGTGATTACATGAAGAAAGCATACCCACAATTCAAGGCGACGGAAGGCGACCTAGAACTGGGTGCCAAAGTGCTGAGCGGTGAGATGGAATGGCACTAAGTTGATAATCTCGGTTGTGTCGCAGAACAGTTTGAAGATTGTATGCTAAATTTATTGGTGATACACAACTGGAGATATCGATGATCTGGCTTTCAGTGAAAGTACTACAGATTGGACTTGTCTATGGATACAGGAAGTATCAAAAAACAAAAAGAGCTCCAGCTTAGGGGCTCTTTTTTTGTTTCGGAGAAGAGATTTTCTATTTCAAGTGGGAAAGAAAATCTGCATTTTCCCGGTTTACTCGTTAGTAGTCAGATTTGCTTAATAGCCAAATCAGCCCCGCAACTCAATATCACCAAAAAGCGAAAGTATGTTGAAAATAGAACCCATTACTCCTCACATCGGCGCTCGCATCTACGGATTAGGTCTTGCGGCCTGCGGCGCTGATGAACTCGATAAGGTGTATCAGGCACTTATTACCCATCAAGTGATCTTTCTAGACGGGCAGACTTTGTCTCCAGAACAACACTTGGAGATTGCAGAACGTTTTGGAACGTTAGAGCCTGTACATCCTTTCTTCCCTCATGTGGAAAGTGCGCCTCAGGTGAGCCTGATTGAAACAACCCGAGGCAATGCGCCAATGGAAAGTTATTGGCATACCGACTTAACGTGGCGCAGCTTGCCGTCGAAAGCTTCCCTGTTACATGCTCAACACATTCCAAGCGTCGGTGGTGATACGATCTGGTGTTCTATGACGGCGGTTTTTGAATCTCTAAATGAAGATATGAAAACAAAACTGAGAGGCTTATCAGCGACTCACTCGCTGGTGGCTTTTGAAGGTATAGAGCCAGATCAAATTGAGCTTGATTGGCACAAATCCTTAATTAAAACAGCACAGGAGAATCCGCCAGTGGTTCACCCCGTTGTTCAAATTCATCCTGAAACAGGCAAGGAAACGCTTTATATCAATGAGCAGTTTACTCGCTATATCAACGAACTGCCTCGTCAAGAAAGTGATGAGTTGCTCCGCCAACTGTTTGAAATTGCACGACGCCCCGAGTTTCAAGTTCGTTTTAAATGGTGCAAAGGCTCAATGGCGATATGGGACAATAGAGTCACTCAACATTATGCGGTGATTGATTACGGCGATACCCCAAGAAAGATGCATCGCGTTACAGTGACATAATGGTAAGTAAGAGGAAACGCTCGCGGACAAATCTTAGGAACTCAGGTTTGGTGTCTGAATTTGAATATAAAACTGAGACTTCATTCATCTTGTCAATAATTAAAACAAAAGCGTTGATACATATTTGATTGAAACCTCACTGCTCGGAGGTGATGTGTAATATAATCGGCGCCAAATTATAAGTATAAAAACTAAATCATAGAATTGATAAACGTCAGGGCTTAGAGAACAAAGTAATTCGTATGAACGCGATTCGTAAAGTTTACCAGTACGCAGAACCAAACCTTACCCTAGTGGGTTGGATGGGCTTTGTCGGCTTTCCCATTTACTACATTGTGTGGGAATTTTTGTTCCCTCAACCTTATGAAAACCTACCGCTGCGTCTAGCGTGTTCGGTACTGTTCTTAGGCATCATTTTCCGTAATCGTGTCCCATTTGAATGGCGCAAATACCTTCCTGCTTATTACCAAGTCGCGGTAACCCTCTGCTTGCCGTGTTTCTTCTTTTACATGCTGCTGATGAACAATTGGTCCAACGTTTGGGTCATGTCGTTCATGTCAGCTATATTCCTGCATATTTTGTTGGTGCACGTCACTAAAGTTATGTTCGCTCAAACTTTTGCCGGAATCGGAATTGCGACGTTATGTGCTTGGGTGGCACAAGGTTTCTACCTAGAGCTCACAATGGATTGGACGCATGTGCCAATCTTTTTGTTTATCTACTTATTCGGTAATTTATTCTACTTCCGTAATCAGATGGAACATGAAAATAAGGTGTCACTGGCGAAGTCTTTTGGTGCCGGTATTGCCCATGAGATGCGAAACCCGTTAAGTGGTTTGTTGACCTCGATAGATGTCATACAATCCATACTGCCGAACCCTAAAAGTGGCGACCATAAAGGGCAATATGCGCTGAGCAATGAAGACGTTATCCAGTTGCGAGAAGTGGGTGATGAAGCGATGGAGATCATTCATTCCGGTAACGAAACGATTGATCTGCTACTGACTTCAATTGATGAAAACCGTGTATCTCGCTCGACCTTTAAAAAACATTCGGCGCAAGCGGTCGTTGAGGATTCGATTGTCAGCTTTAACTACAAGCGCGCAGCCGATAAATCTGCAATCTCTTTAGACGTACAAAGCGACTTTGACTTCTTAGGCAGCGATACCTTGTTGAAGTATGTGATGTATAACCTGTTCAAGAACGCATTCCATCATCGCAGCCCTGAAGATTTCCATATTCATGTCACGATGTGCAGTGATGAAGTAACCAATCAAATCATGGTGACGGATAACGGATCTGGCATATCAAGCGATGTGATTCGCCGCATCTTCCAAGATTTCTACACCACAGGCCAATCGGGTAATTACGGTTTAGGTTTACCCTTCTGTCAGAAGGTCATGCGCTCATTTGGTGGCGAAATTAAATGTCAGTCGGAAGTGGAACAATGGACGCAGTTCACGATGACGTTCCCATCTCTGACATCCAATTCAGTGGAAGAAATTAAGAGCGAACTGACTAAGTTAAAGACTGTAGTGATGATCAGTGACCAGAAGGTTCTGGCCAGTAAAATGACCGAGATGTCGCGTTTTATGGGCTTTGACGTCACTATTATGGATGTCGCCTCTGCGCTTAAAAATAAGGAATATCAGTTCGAATTTGATTTGGTATTCGTGGATATGGAGAGCTTGGATCTACGAGTTAGCTGTTTGGAGAGAATTGAGTCACTGCTTTCGTTTACTGAAGCTCGAATCATTTACCTCTATGAGCATCATCCGATTAGGCGTGTACGTAACGTTTCTTTCGAGCCTATTTGGGTGGAAACACAAGTTTGGCTACTCAATACCAAAGCGACCATCGATCGTTTACTGTTTGATTCCAATTATGTGATGCCGTCTGTGCCGGTAAAACCGCTAGAGGCTGCGAATAAGCGTACGATCATGGTGGTGGATGACAACGAATCTCTACGCCGATTTACTGCGATGTTATTGGAAAAACAGGGGTTTGATGTTGTGCAGAAAGAGGATGGCCAACAAGCCTTAGACGCTTTGGATAGTGATGATATTGACTTGATTCTCATGGATATCGAAATGCCTATCATGGATGGTGTGGAAGCTTCTCGCCGAATTCGAAGTGCTAACAAGGCTTACTCTTCTGTTCCGATTATTGCCCATACCGGTGACAGTTCGCCCGTCACTTTGGAGAAAATGGAATCATCAGGTATGTCTGATTTCATCGTCAAACCCGCAGATAAAAACCGACTGTTCGATAAAATAGCTCACTGGATTTAGTGGATGTAACAGTCTGAAGTACAGGGGTATTGGGTAGACATGGATTCAAGAAAGAGCTCAGCGAATTGCTGGGCTCTTTTTGTATCGCGACATGATAGCGTCCATTCAGTCCTGCCGTTAGTTATAGAATTGGTGCGTACAGAGTTACACGAATTCTAACTCTGGGTGATGGTACGCCTCGTGACAAACCGTGAGCACATGGTCAATGTCTCGTAGCGTCATGTCAGCATTCACTGAAAATCGGATGATGTTCTTATTCTTACCCGTCGCTGGACGGCAGAACACTGCGCCGAACACATCCCGCTCTTCAAGGAAATCGCGTACTCGCTCTGTATTTCTTTCATTACCGCATTCTAGCGAGACGATTTGAGATTCACTACGGATGTTAAAGCCGATCCGCTTTAAACCCGTAATGAGCGATTGTGCTCGCTTAAACAGGGTTTCTCGTTTGTCATCTGCACCTTTAATCACCTCCAATGTTTTCTCTAAACGAATCACCTCTTGCGGCAACACAGTTGAGCTAAAAATGGCGGGATAAGCGACAAACGGCAAAGTATCGGATAGCTGTTTGGGCCCAAGGATCGCGCCTGCACGATAAGCGAAGGTTTTGGCTAAGCTGACCGTGATAAAGTCGACTTGGTCATTGAGCCCGAGAGCTTGCACCAAGCCTGCACCTTTTTCACCGTGCGTTCCTAATGAGTGCGATTCATCGACGATAACAGCGCAGTCAAACTCCTGCGCCATTTCGTAGATGTCGCGGAGCGGGGCAATGGTACCGATGGTGCTGTAAACCGAGTCGACAACAACCACACCGGAACCATGACGTTCCAGTTGCTTACGTAAATGACTCATATTGTTATGCATAAATGGGTGAGCCATCGCACCCGCCGCGCGAATACCTTCCCATAGCGACATGTGTGCAAAGAAGTCGATATACACAGGCGTATTTGGCGGACAGATTGTTTGAAGCAACCCAATATTGGCTGCCCAACCAGATTGAGAAAGTAGGCAACTTTCCATTCCAACATAGTTCGCGAGTTCGGTTTCAAACGCAGGTTTAGAGTCTGCATCTTGTAAGAAAATCGCAGACATCACGACGTTGTCATCGTGTTCACAGATCGCAGCTTGGTGAGCTTGTTGGATTGCTTTGTTGTGCGACAAAGACAAATAATCATTGCTTTGCAAGACAACGGCGTCGCGCGATGGACGTTTACCCAATACCAAGTGTTTTTGGCTTTGGTTCTGGGTAATTAGATCTTGAATATAGAAGCTCAAGCGTTCTTCAATAAAGGAAGGTAATGGTTTGTTTTTGGTTTTATCACTCATAATAGTTCTCTTCAAATACAGGATAACGCCAGCGCTGACGGCTGTATATTGACGACAAAAAGTGATGTGTCATTAGCCAAGTTGCATAATTTTGTGGGTGCTTGCAAACTCAGCATTTAAGGGTTTTGAGGCGATTGAATTTCCTTACGGTTTGGGGCTTTAGCCGAGTCAAGATATAAAGAATAGCGCGCTCTATTATGATGTAAGGTTATTAAAATTCGATTCTGAATAGCTATCGAATATGAGCTGTGAACGAGGATAAGTTTTATCAATGAGTCCTCTTTTGGTATCAAGGCTATTCTCGATGACTACTTGATAAACGTTAATTGATTCAGATTTGGGATTTGCTGTCTGTCGCTGAACTTAACTGGAGAATTGGGGTTTTGATTGTTATGTTATATCATATCAAAAATAGAACACTCGACATTTGGACATCAATATCATGGATAAAATTAAGCAAGTCTTGCTGGTTGCCGGAACACACGGCAATGAGCTCTCAGGTATTTACCTACACAAGCTGATCAAAGAGCGTATGTATGCCGCCGATCGTTCGACATTTTCTACGAATTCAGTTATCGCAAACCCTAAAGCGGTAGAGCAGAACGTACGATACCTTGATACCGACCTAAACCGTCAGTTTTCTAATGCTAACCACGACGACACTATGGGTTTAGCAGAGTACACAGTGGCGCGACAGTTTATAGACAGACACGCAAGCAAAGAGCAACAACTGATTGTGGATTTACACAACACGACCAGCAATATGGGGGCGACACTAATCTTGCTTTCCAATGATGCTTTCTATCAAAAAATGGGCGCGTATGTGAAACAACGAATGCCTGAAGCTAATATTCTGTTTGAAGATAGAAAGCCTTGGGATGAGCAGCCTTACCTTTGTACTGCTGGGAAGTGTGGGGTGATGATTGAAGTTGGTGCTCAGGCACATGGCTCACTGAAGTTCGATACACTCAAATTGATGAAGCAGATGCTGACCATGGTTCTTGATTACGTTGAGAAGCACAACCTCAACCAAGTACAAGCGTTAGAAGACTACGATGCTTTCTTCTATGTTGAAGAGGTGAATGTTCCGCTTGGCCCAGACGGTATGCGTGTTGCTACTGTGCACCCAGCGATCTGTGGTCGAGATTTCGAGGTAGTGAAGAAAGGTGAGCCAATACTGGCGACTTTCTTTGGCTATGATATTTACTGGGAGCGTGAACAAGACACCTATCCACATTTCATTAATGAAAGTGCTTACGCTAAAGCCAACATTGCCATGGCACTGGCCGACAAGCGTTTGGTCTCAGTGAACTAGCGTTTTGAACCTATAACGGATTAGTTAAAAAGCCCTATGAATGTATCAATTCATAGGGCTTTGATTTTAGGGAGCGGGAGAATTAACCAGTTCTGGTTAGATCTGACACGCCAACAATTGGTTTTCTAGATCGTTGTCGATGCTATAACCAATGACTTCTATTCTGGTTTCATTGCACTCATCTAACTCACACTCTGTTAGGCCATCTTCCGTTAGGTTGTAACCAAAGATGCCGCTTTGAGTGATGAACACCGCTTTCATTCGTTCGGCTTTGAGTCCAACTAATACCTTAAGCAATTGCTGGCGATCGAACAGTTTATCAGCCGCGAATCGCCAACCAATACTTTCAAACCCTTCACCTTGGTTATTAGCCTTTATCATACCGCTCTCTGGCATCGGTAATTCTGAAGCGAGTGGCTTGTCTTGTTTATGATGATGGTGGTGATGGTGCCCATGAGCTTGATGATGGTAAAAGTTGGTGTCTCCTTCAAACTCACCGAAAGGGATCTTACCGTGATGGGCAAATATGAGTTTTGTGTCTGGGTGGCAAACCTGAGCGACGTACTCCGCCAGTTTTTCTGCATCGCCACTTTTGTAGAGATCGACTTTATTACCCACGATGGTATCGGCAATGGTGATTTGCTGATTGAAGGTATCGTGTTCAGAGTAACGTGCGTCAGATAGCTTACGGGCATCGACTAAAGTAACGTTCTTCTGTAGTGACAACACTTTACGATAGTGTTCTGAAGACAGGACTTCTAGCACTTCTTTAGGGTGACCAAGCCCGGTCGGCTCGATCAACAAGCGATCGGGTTTTGCCTCAAACAGCAGTTGATTCAGTGCGATTTGCATCGGTAAACCAGCCGCGCAACATATACAGCCGCCAGGCACTTCTCGGATAAACACTTGTTGTTTGTTGTCGTTCCCTTGGATCAAACTGCCGTCTACGCCGATTTCTCCAAATTCGTTCACCAAAATAGCCCAGTTTTCATCTGCGGGTTTGTTCTTCATTAGATTGAGAATTGCGGTCGTTTTACCTACGCCGAGAAAGCCGGTAATGATATTGGTTGGAATACCCAAGAGAGGCTTTTTATCAGAGTTCATTGGCAATTCTCCTATAACCTTGCACAAGGGTATGGTTTGCCGAAACAACGGACTCTGAAAACGCAGAATACTCGGGTGGTACTTTTGAGATATTGTTCAAATCAAACCCTGAACCGATGTTAGTCATTGGTGGTACATGGAAGTTCTCAGGTAAGTCGTGTCCGTCCACTACACAGTTATGGCGAATCACACAACCTTTGCCAATCACCGCATTAAAGACGACTGAGTTGAAGCCAATAAATACGTCATCACAGACCTGACAAGGACCATGAATGATCGATCGGTGAGCGATGGATGAGCGTTCACCAATAGTGACGGCAGCGCCAGCTTTAGAGTGAATAACCACACCATCTTGAATGTTGGTGTCGCGCTTAATCACAATGGCTTCCATGTCACCTTGTTCGTTGACCTCGTCAGCTCGAATCACAGCGTAAGGGCCAATAAACACGTTGTCTTCAATGATGACCTTGCCGCAGATGATGGCGGTCGGGTCAATGAAAGCGGTCTCCGATACTTCTGGCATATGACCGCTTGGATTTCTTCTTAACATATTGATTTCTTTTTATTGATGGTAATAACTGCTGAACTAGCGCTCGAATGACAGCCTCATTGCTGGAGTGACCATGTCACTAGATATGCCTTTTGATGCATCAGCGATATGCGTATTTTGGTTATCAGGGGATTCTGGATTGCTATAAACCTTGGCACCATTGACCCATGTGTGTTTTATCTGAGCAGAGAATTCGTGCCCTGCGAATGGCGACCACCCACATTGATATAAGCTGTTGTCATTGCTGACTAAAGTAGGTGCTTGCGAGTCAACCAGTACTAAATCAGCGTAGTAACCTTCGCGAATAAAGCCTCGTTCACGTATTGCATAGCGCAGTGCTGGGTTGTGAGCCGTTTTCTCTACAACCTGAGCTATTGTCATTCTTCCAGACTTCACATGGTCAAATAGGGTCAACAATGCATGTTGGACTAAAGGCAAACCGGCGGGTGCTTGTTCATAGGGAACTTGTTTCTCTTCCCATGTATGTGGCGCGTGATCTGTCGCGATGATGTCGATTTGGCCCGTGCTCAATGCTGCTAATAGAGCGTCTTTATCACTAGGGTATTTGACGGCTGGGTTGCACTTAATTTGGTTACCGAGCGTTGCGTAATCTTTATTGCTAAACCATAAGTGATGGACACAAGCTTCTGCGGTAATACGTTTTCCCTGAATGGGGCCGGCTTCAAACTGAGCGAGTTCTTTTTCTGTCGTGATGTGCAGCACATGAAGTTGACTGTTGTGTTTTTTGGCTAGCTCAATCGCATAGGAAGAAGAGGTATAACAAGCTTTGTCATCTCTTAGAATGGGGTGATCTTCAATCGTGAAAACCGCTTTCTCTTTTCTTAATTGTTCTTGGTTTTTCGCGATAACAGGCCCGCTTTCACAGTGAGTGACAATTAGGACGGGAGAATCACGGAATATGGCATTGAGTGCTTGAGGATCTTCAACCAACAGGTTGCCCGTTGAAGCGCCCATAAACACCTTTACACCGCAGTGCTTAGTTGGGTCGAGACGTTTAATTTGTTCGAGATTGTCTTCGGTTGCTCCGAGATAAAACGAGTAATTTGCTAACGAGCTTTGTGCTGCAATATCAAACTTTCTTTCTAAGGCTTCAATGGTCGTTGTAGCAGGGTTTACGTTTGGCATCTCCATATAGCTGGTAATACCGCCTGCAACCGCAGCTCGTGACTCAGTGGCGATTGAGCCTTTGTGTGTTAATCCCGGTTCGCGAAAATGGACTTGGTCGTCAATCATTCCAGGAAGGAGGTAGCAGCCTTGAGCGTCAATAATCTCATCATCTGGCTTTGGTTCGATGTTGTTGGCTATTCTTTCTATTCGCTGGTTAATGATCAATAGATCCGATTCGGTAATGATGCCTTCATTGACCAAACGGGCATTCTTGATGAGTGTTGCAGACATAGCGGTTCATTCTTCCTTTTTGATTAGTGCTAATGCTGGGGGAGTGTCTAAGAAAATAGCGTTACGGCTATGCTTCTTAGAGCTTAGAGCTTAGAGCTTAGAGCTTATGTATCGACGCATTCATCACATACGCAGCTAATCTCTAACTGAGGGCTTGTTACAGTAAAGCCTTCTTGTTTTGCGTGAGATTGAAGATCGCGAATGATAGAAGGGGCGATGGTTTGCTCGCTGATTTTGTCGCACTTAGAGCAAATCAAAAACTGCGGGATACCGTGCTCATGATCGCAAAGGATATGGTCGCAAAGTATGTACTTGTTCGAGACTTGCAGTTTGTGCGCCAAGTGTCGCTCTTCAAGAAATTCCAACACTCGATAAACCGACATCGCTTGAACGTGTTGATCAAAGTGTTCCTTACAATATTCAACGATTTCATACGCAGACAGAGCTTTGTCGGCATGAACCAGTGCTCGCAGTATCAACAGTCTCTTAGCGGTAAACTGTTTTCCGTTTGTTTTACAGCCTTGTTTTACGTGCTCAATGATCGCTTCGATGTCTCTCATTCAATCCACAAAATTAGTGATAATATAGATATGTTATAACATAACAATCAATTTCAAGAAACGAACTTTTACTTCAAGAATCTTTTAGGTGGGATCTCTCTTTTGGTGCGTACCTCGTAGATGCACATAGACGAACATGAGCTATTTATTGTCCACCATTTGCATGTTGTGCCAAAGAAGCTTTCCTATAATGATTGAATTACTGATTAAAAGCCTAAAAGAACATGGGTTATTATAAGTGAATTCGAATTAAATTCTGAAATGATACAAATCTCATATTTAATAACGCTTATTTAGTAACCTCTGTTGAGTCTCATATCAAATCAAGTGGCTGATTTTATTGGGTATCAGAGAAAAGTCTCAAAAATTATTATTTAGATCGCTAAAGTTTTAAATTCTGTATTGTGGTGTTTGTGTGGAGTATAATTCCATTTGGTAGCTATGGATTAGATGGTTTTTAGCTATATGTGTGAAATTTTAAGTGAGTTATCTTTCTGATTTGAAAGAATAATTAAATAGTTAGGATAAAAAAGTTGGCGAAAATCAGAAGCTTGGCATACACTTTCCTTGTAAATGACCTTATCTCATTGATTGAATAGGGTAAATGCTTTGGCGCTACTGGCGATAGTAGCAATGTTTAACATAGCTTTGAGGAAAGTTTTATGGCACTCACGAAGGCCGATTTGGCTGAGAACCTGTTTGAGACACTCGGATACAGCAAGCGGGATGCCAAGGAAACGGTGGAAGTGTTTTTCGAAGAAGTTCGTAAAGCGCTCGAAAATGGCGAACAGGTAAAACTGTCTGGTTTTGGTAATTTTGATCTTCGCGAGAAAAACGAGCGACCTGGTCGTAACCCGAAAACTGGTGAAGACATTCCAATTTCTGCTCGACGTGTTGTTACTTTTAGACCGGGACAAAAACTAAAGGCCCGTGTCGAAAATATTAAAATCGAGAAGTAGCCAAGCAATAGACCACGCCTAGCGTGGTCTTTTTGTATGTGACGTCTAATTTTAAACTGCGTTAAAACTATTCCCTTTATTCTTATCTCTATCTCTATCTCTATCTCTATCTCTATCTCGTCTAGCTTTCTAGAGCTATAAGCCGATAGATTCACTTTGAGCTTTTCGGCTAGCTACGCTGCCTAACTGATCTCCAGAATGTAATATAGCCAAAAAGAAAGGGCTGCAAATTAATGGCAGCCCTTTGAGTTGATATTCTGTGGTGTTCTAAACGGTTTACGCGGCTTTAATATGAGTCGTGATATACGGTTGCCATGCTTGTTGGTAAAGCTCTAAAGATTGGCGTCTTAGGCTATTAATTTGCGCCGCTTCGATATCGTTGATTGGGCGATGTTCTGCAATGGCGTGACGCTCAATACCTTGGATAATTTTATATAGCTCGTGCTCAGGGCCACTTTTCACGTCAGCAATTGCTTTCAAGTGAAGCTGAACTTCAGCAATAATGTTGGTTTTAGGTAAACGAACCAACAAGTTAAGGTCACGGTAGCCTGAGTCAGCTGGCGATTTAAACTTGTTTTTCAGCTTAACAACGTCTGCTTCGCGGCTTAGCGCTTCGTAGACTTCAACCAAGCTCTCTACATCGTTCGCGATGATAGTTGCACGGGCTAAGTCGGTAATTTTTGTTACATCACCATCAAGCTCAAGGGCGATTTTTTCTTCTGCACGAGCTTGAGATTTAACGCCAGCAAATAGCGCTTCAGAATTGGTGAGTAGGGCTGTACTTTTACAGATAGTTTCTAGTTCAGCTTGGCCTTGATGAGCTTTGCTGTACAGAATATCGAAGTCGGTATAAGGCTGAGTCGGACGTGAGTCGAATGCCTTGATGCCATACAAGCCGCTTAGACTATGGCGGAATACATTTGATGAAACTTGGTTTTGCGATGACGCTGTGCGCGATTGATCAGTTGAACTTGTTGAAACAGGTGCTGCTGCGAATGCAGGCGCTCGGCTCAATACCAGAAGCATTAGGGCCGTCGTACGGAGAAATACACTCATTCAAACTCCAAAATACAAGGTTACAAAAACGGGTAGTCAAAAGGGGTAACCAGTAACGCAAAAGAGTAAAAACAGCCTAACTTAACTCGCTACATATTAAATGGGGCTAGTTAAGACAGAAACCAACTTTAACGTTTAATATTGCTTTAAAATGTGAAGATATAGACAAATAATCCAACCGTTAGTTCCGCAATTATCAGAACTTTGAACTTAATCAGTTTCTGATTTTATCGAAACCAATTTGGTACTTTAAACCAAGCTAAGGTTGCTCTTACCTCTCTATACTGTACCCTTGCATTATGACTGTTTAACATGAACGAAAGATGAATAATCCTGAATTTTGGCACAATAAATGGGCAGCCAACCAAATTGGTTTCCACCTTGAAGATGTAAACCCACTTCTGATTAAATTTTGGGAAAAGACTGAGCCTAGCTACGAGAAGAGTGTGTTTGTTCCACTTTGTGGTAAAAGTGAAGATCTGATTTGGCTAGCTTCAAAGCATGAAGATGTTCAAGGTGTCGAGTTAAGCCAGATTGCGGTCCGTGCATTTTTTGCAGAGCACCTTTACACGCCGACTGTGACTCAAATCAATGGTCAGCACGAGCTGTATCAATTCGATGAACTGAACATCTATACAGGCGATTATTTCACAGCGCCGATCCAGCCTGTCGATACCATTTATGATCGCGCGTCTTTAGTCGCATTGCCTCAAGAGATGCGAGTGCAGTATGTCGAGCGTTTAAAACAACTGGTGAAACCGGGTGGAAAGATCCTTCTGGTGACTCTGGATTATGACCAAAGCGAGATGACAGGGCCTCCGTTTAGCGTACCTAAATTAGAGATCGATCAGTTGTTTGCAGGATACAAAATTACATTGTTGAATCAAGATATCGCAGACGATGAACATCCGAAGATTGCTAAGAAAGGCTTGTCTCGATTCAGTGAAGAAGTGTATTTGATTGAGTCAGACGCTTAAATTCAGTGAGCTTTCAAACGAAAAGACCGCTCAAATAAAAAAGATGACACCAACAAAAAGACGGGCTCGATAGCCCGTCTTTTTTATTGTTCAGATTTGAACTCGTGATTGTTCAGAATTGAATAGCTGGTTAGTAAATCACTTTTACTTTTGAAGCACTCTCAATTGCATCTTCAATCGCTGTTTCAGTGCTCTTACGACGAGTAAGTGCCACACCTAAACGACGGCGACCATCGATGTCTGGCTTACCAAACAAGCGAACTTGTGTTTGTGGTGCGTCTAGCGCCTCTGTAAGACCTTCAAAACGAATGTTGGTTGAAGTGCCTTGGCCTAGAATAACCGCTGATGCACACGGGCCGTATTGTGTGATTGATTTGATTGGCATACCCGTAAAGGCGCGCACGTGCAGTGCGAATTCAGATGAGTCTTGAGACATCAATGTTACTAAGCCAGTATCGTGTGGGCGAGGGGAGACTTCGTTGAAGATAACGTGATCGCCTTTAACAAACAGCTCGACACCAAAGATACCGTGACCGCCTAATGCGTTAACCACTTGTTCTGCCGTGTATTGCGCCGCTTTCAGAGCGTTGTCTGACATGATTTGTGGCTGCCATGATTCACGGTAGTCACCGTCTTCTTGGCGGTGACCGATTGGGGCACAGAAATGAACACCGTCGACTGCACGAACGGTTAGAAGAGTGATCTCGTAATCAAAGTCAATAAAGCCTTCAACGATCACACGACCCGCGCCAGTACGACCACCTTCTTGCGCGTAGTTCCAAGACTTTTGAATGTCTTCTTCTGTTTTGATAACGCTTTGGCCTTTACCTGAAGAACTCATTACTGGCTTAACAACGCAAGGCATACCGACGAATTCAACAGCAGCGGCAAAATCTTCAAAGGTGTCTGCAAAGCGGTAAGGAGAAGTGCTTAGTTTTAGCTCTTCTGCGGCTAGGCGACGGATACCTTCGCGGTTCATCGTTAGCTTGGTCGCATTCGCAGTTGGAACGACATTTAAGCCTTGTGCTTCTAGCTCTACTAGCTTGCTGGTAGCAATAGCTTCAATTTCAGGAACTACATAATCTGGCTTTTCTAGTTCGATGATAGCTTGAAGAGCATCACCATCTAACATGTCCACTACATGGCTACGGTGTGCAACTTGCATTGCTGGTGCGTCTGCATAACGGTCACAAGCAATAACTTCCAAACCTAAACGTTGGCACTCGATAGCAACTTCTTTGCCGAGTTCACCTGAACCTAATAGAAGTACACGAGTAGCATTTTCACGAGTAGCAGTACCAAACATAGAAATTCCTTCCGATCTTTTAACGATTGATTGAAAACGGGGTGATCATACTTATTTCAATGATAAAAGCAAACGTTTGCGCAAGTTGTTGCGTTAATTACAGGCATAAAAAAAAGCAGCCCTGTTAAATAGAGCTGCTTATTTAAATTTTTGTTAATTAGATGTACTTAGATTGCTAAGTAAGTCACTGGAATGTCGGGATTTATCGCTTCTAATGTAGATTGCGTATCCGCTAGGTGACTGATGCTACCTTCTGCTATTTCAACCAAAGCAGCACTTTCAATTTGCTCAAAATCGAAGCCAGCCAGTTTAAGTTGAATTAACGCGACTTGCAGAGGTGGAAGGCTTGGGTTGAACGCCGCATTTTCTGCGTAAGCACCCGTGAAAATCTCACCCGATGTCAGTTGTAGTGAAACACCACTTAGGTTTTTTGTGTAAGGAGCATGACTGCGGTTTAGTGCCGCTAGCGCTTCTACAACAATAGGCGTTGTTTCTTCGGTCGTGTACTTATGATCAAGCTTAGTCATTAGGCCAGTTGTCACACCTAGATCAGCAGGGCCGAATGAGTCTGGCAGGTACTCTTGCAGAGACATTTCATCACGTTGTGGCAGCTGAACTTTAAGTTCTTTTGCTGTTGTCAGCTCATTCATGAATTGACGACAGTGACCACAAGGGCTGAAGTTGATCGTGATATCGGAGATACCTTGCTCGCCTTTCATCCAAGCGTGACTGATTGCAGATTGCTCAGCGTGCACTGTTTGACCAAGTTGAGCACCCGCTATTTCAAGGTTTGCACCAAAATACAGAGTACCAGACAAACCACGCACGATAGCACCAACATAAAAGTCAGATAACGGAGCGTAAGAATACGCTGCGGCAAAAGGAAGTAGCGCAATACGTAGCTCGTCATCAGCTAGACCACTTGCTTGCAGTAAGCTGGCAAATTGTTCTGGAGACAATGTCGCGTCAAAGTTGTCTGCTAATACGATGTCACTCAAAAGCGCTTTCATTGATGATGGAGCACTTTCCAGCGCCAGGGTAATACGACTGTTCATGTTGAATCCTTAATTGACCTTAGGCTTTAATTCTATGCGATACTCAGGAATTTTCTGTGATAGTGATCACTATTGCTCTGTTGCTGTTACATTGGCTTGCATAATTAGAGTGAGGTCACAGATGAAATCGATTGCAAAGACAAAAACTACCCTTGATATCGCATTTATTGTCTGAAATTGGGTGCGTTTAGCTAAAAATTGATGAAAAAATGAGAACAAAAAGCCCAAACAGACACTGAAATGCTCAGAGTTTCGCTTGGGCTCATTGGATGTTTTTAAAACTTAAGTCCCAGTCTATTAGCTTAAACTGAAGCCATTAGTTTAAGCGTAGATCCAAACCACGATAGAAAATATGGTCGGTGCAATAATCGAGGTAATTACGCCACAAAGAACTAAAGCTAGGGAACTGAATGCTGCATCTTCCTGATTCTTTTCAGCACACGTTGCCGTACCCAAAGCGTGGGATACGGTACCCATGGTTAAGCCACGGGCGATAGGGCTCTTAATACCAATGATATTGTAGATTGGATAAGCGAAAATTGCCCCAAACAGACCAACAATCAATACTAATATTGCCGCAATCGCTGCTTCACCACCTAAATGGCTCGATACTTCCATCGCTATTGGCGTGGTGACTGATTTACCTAATAAACTCGCAATCAAGGTTAAGTCAGCTTTAAAAGCCACTGCAATTAATGCTGTTGTTGTCATCGACATGACACTGCCGAGCGTGCAAGCAAAGGTAATGATACGCCAGTTGGATCGGATTTGAGGTAACTGTTCATATAGAGGAAAAGCCAGCGCGACTACCGCGGGTTGGAGCATGTAGGTAATCCAAGTATTGTCTGCGTAATAGGTTTCAAAAGGTACTTTGAAAAACAACAGGATTGGAATGATGATACCAATACTGATGAGTAGAGGATTACAAAATGGCGAATTAACTTTTTGGCTTACCCAACGAGCAAACAAGAAAACCACAATGGTCAGTAGAATCCACATGATTATTTACCTCTCGAAAGCAAGCGGTCTAAGAACCATGATAAGGAAACCAACACGATTAAGGTTCCGCCAACGGCGCTTGCCATAATTGGTAAAGCATTGGCGATAAGCATGTCAAAATGATCCATAAGCCCGACGCTGATAGGGACAAACAATAAGATCATCAAACGGATAATCAAGCTTGCACCAGGCTGAACCCAATGCTCAGGAACAATACCAATCACCATAGCGGCAAACAGAATCAACATACCAAAAATACTGCCAGGAATAGAGGTATCTAATAAATGCTGTAACGCGTTACCTGCTGTGAGTGCACCTATGATTAAGGTGAAGGAGATTAAGCAGTATACGAGTTTGATCAATCTTTCTTTCAAAGTGTCACATCTCTTGATAATGGAATTAGCTGGCTAACTTTTCTACGTATTGATAAACCGCCTTCAAGATAGCCATTTTCTTCTCGTCGCTTTCATGTTCGTGCGCAAGGTTTTCTAGGTTCAACATATACTCTTCTAAACGGCTCTCATAAAACTCACGACAATGGTTTGCCCATTTCAGTTGTTCAGTTTCGTCGAGCGTCCATGGGAAATGACGAGCACGATAACGGAACAACAACGGCTTAATGCGTTCATCACTGAAAGTGATATCCAAAGCGGCCAAGTTATTTGGGTCAGTTTCACGAATGATGTTCATCGCTGTTTTGTCAGCAGGTGAAAAGAAACCGTCGTAAAGGTGTGTATCAACATCATCACTCTTTTCATACTCTCGTTCTTGTGAGTACAGGCCGATCAGTTTTTCGCGAATCTCTGGATGTTCGCGCAGTAGTGCCAAGTTCTTCAAACATTGTTGACGATCGATACCGATGGTTTCGGCATTTTCAGCCGTCAGCGTTTTGGCTGGAGCAAGAATAGGGCACTTGTTCAGTTGAACCAATTTGATGGGTACGGGTAACTCGTCTTGACCCAGTTCACTGCGTTTAGTGTAGAGCCTTTCTCTGAGTTCATCAGCATCCAGTTCTAATAGCGGGCTTGGATCTTTCGCTAAATCAACCACGATAACCGCATTTTGGTTGGTTGGGTGCCAAGCCATCGGCACTATCCAACTCGTGTAATTACAATCACGACCAAACATGCCCGAAACGTGCATTAATGGTGTCATGTTTACAATATCAACCAGGTCATTCAGCTTACGCTTATGACGCATGTTGTAAAGGTAATCGAACATCTTAGGTTGTGCAGCTTTTAGCTTCTTCGCTAACTCGATAGTCGCAATAACATCGGCCATCGCGTCGTGCGCGTTTTCGTGTTCAATGCCGTTTGCCACAGATAGGTGCTCCAGTTTGAAGCTTGGATACCCTTCTTCGTTCTCTGGCCAAACAATGCCTTCAGGGCGAAGTGCGTGAACAGCGCGCATTACATCTAATAGATCCCAACGTGAATTACCGTTCTGCCAGCTCCACGCATATGGGTCAATGAAGTTTCGATAACAGGTGTAACGCGTCACTTCATCATCAAATCGAATACTGTTGTAGCCAAGGCTTGTGGTGTTTGGTTTCGCTAATTCAGCATGGATCTTAGCGATAAATTCTGGTTCAGGAAGACCTTGTGAAGCCGCTTTCTGTGGTGTGATACGGGTGATCAACGCTGCTTCAGGTGCAGGGAGGTAATCAGCAGGGGGCTGGCAATAGATAACCAGAGGCTCTCCAATAACATTGAAATCTTGATCGGTACGAACACCCGCAAATTGACTCGGACGGTCTTTTGCTGGGCTAACGCCCCAAGTTTCGTAATCGAAAAAGAAATAGGTTGGCTGATTATCTGAACTCATTGAATTTCCTGAACAGTAGGCGAAGACCGTCTACTGTGGCTGAAGGTTAGTTTTGTTCAGTATCTGATAGGATGCGGTACGCGTGCAACCCAGATCACAAATAAATTGCCGGAAAACGGTGCTTTACTATTCAATCGACTCAGCGGGGAAGGTTTTGAATCCAATTGTGGCTTTTTAATAGTCACGATTTTGCCTGCTTACCTCTTTTCCACCTTAGCCTTTGTAAGGAGAGGAGTTGGGTTTTCAGGTTTACTGCGAATGAGTTTGTTGGTCTTTGACTCTAAAACCGTGTGATTAGAAACTCGCTTGTTGTTTTTGGGCTGGTGCAAATCCTATGTACCTGAGGCTAATCCGCTGTAGCTATGCCTAAATCGCTTTACTATAAACCGTAGTGCAGATGTTTAAGTCGCTCTACTTGTCTGTCTAGGCTTTGTCCAAACAAGGCGATTTTCACAATATAATTCTCTTAGCTTTAATTAAATTTATGGATTTTATGATTGTCGGGGTGAATTGAGCTGGAGATTTGTCACTGTATCATTATTAATGTTTTCTATAATCTGTGTTTGAATTGGATATAAAGAAATCTTTAATATTTCATTTTTATTACAATGCGTACTAAATATCAGTTTGTTTCACTTTTGAGACTGTATTACAACACGTCTATCTATATAGTTATCCAGTTGAGTTGAATAATGAAGGGGATGTTATATTTTATTTGTGGAATATTTTCATTAAGGTGTTTTATAAAAATGAATAACGCACAAAAACAAAGGAATTAGATGTAAAACCAGTTTTATATATAATTGGAAGTAATAATCTAATACCATTATTCTCATTAGTGTTATTTATATCAATTTGCGTGATCTTATTCTCACTGTACCTCATTTCTTTATAAATAAGTGTCAATGTATATATTTTCTAAATAGGATTGTTGTTACTTAATTGTTAACTTTGATTGACTGTTAGGTAACCCTAATAATAAAGCCGATTTTATATAAAGGATTAAAGAAATGAACAAAGTCTTTAAGGTTGTTGCTGTATCTGCACTTTCTATCTCTTCAGCGAACGTTTTCGCTGTGAGTGACACTTTTGATGCAACACTGGAAGTAAAACAAGCAATTACAATGACAAAAACCAGTGATCTTGATTTCGGTATCATCACTTCAGACAACACAACGGACGTTGTTATCGCTCAAGGTGATGCTGGAGCAGCGGCATTTACTCTCTCTGGAGAGTCTGGTGATGCAGTAACAGTAAGTATTTCTGATACTAACTTGGTGAATGGCGTAAATACGATTGCAGCCGAATTTGACTTTAATAACGCTATTACCCTTACGGGTGGTACTGCAGATCTTAATATTGGTGGCACTGCGCGTACTTCAAGTGCGACATTAGTTGCTGGTACATATACTGCTAACGTTGCAGTAGATGTAACTTACCAATAATTAAATGAAACCAGTATAATATTTACGGCTGTTGTAAAGCAGCCGTCTTAACTATGAGCGTTCTATTTAAATACGCAATTTATATCGGTCTAATTTTTTATTCCAGCCCTTTTCATGCGCTAGAAGTTATTCCTGAGAATATGGAAGTAAAATTTCCGGGCATGTATATCTCTGGTTCGGGGCAGAATGCGGATTCAAACCCAGCCAATAGTCAGGTTTATGTGGTGCGCTTTTACGTTGAAGGTGAGCCGGGTAAAAAAATCGTGGTTTCTCTCCCTTCTAAGCAATACCTAAATCATTCTCGTAAATCCAAACGCCTGCGTATTAGGAAGTTTTACTTCGGTTGCGGCTTATCAAAGCGAGGTCGAGCCAAGATCAAAGGCAATGGAAGAAGCAATTTATTGTGTATTGGTGCCAAAGTGAAAATCGGTGCGAACCACCCCGCAGGCCTTTACACCAGTACAATCCCTTTTGAGGTTAATTATAAATGAAGTTGTTTATCTCATGTGTTCTCGGCTTAATCTTCACAACACAAGCCTATGCTCAGCTACTCATCGCTCCGACTCGTTTTGTTTTGGATGCCGACACTTCAGTGACTGAAAAAATCGTCGTCGAAAATAACTCAGATCAACCGATTCGCTTAGAAATAAAACCGATTTATCGCCCAGTAAAGGCGAGTGGTTTGGTTCGGACTGACGCTAATATTGCTGAATCGGAAGACATCGCAAGTTGGATTAAAGTGTCACCACCAATAATTCGTGAACTTAAACCCAATCAAAGACGCACGGTTCGCTTACGTATGAATGCTCTGCCTGCTGACATGGCTGATGGTGAATATCGTGCTTACTTGTGGTTTTCCCCAATAGCAAAAGCCGCAGAGTTATCGGACATTGCGTTGTCTTCAAGCAAAACCAACAGTGACGGTTCAGCTTTTCAACTGAACTTTCATATTAACAGTTATGTGCCTGTTTATGTTCAGAAAGGTAAGCAGGTACAAGATGTTAAGTTTGCCTGTGACAACCAAAGCATCAAGATTCGCAACGATGGTAACTTTCAATTTACTGCAAAATTGAATGTCGACGAGCATAGCGAAAAAGTGGTGCTACTTCGTAATGCTGAACTAACTAAGCCTTTTCCAAAAGGCTCAAAGATCTCACTGGTTCAGAACGAACAGCCTCTGTACGAATGTGTTCTTTAGTGCTCGTTTCATTGTCGCAGACTCTTTAAAGGCTAGTGTTCAATTGCATGCTTTGGCGACTTTTGTTGCTCGCTTCACTGTTTCCTTTTGCTGCGTATTCGCAATCTGAAGAAGAAGGTGAGGGGAGCGAACTCTATCCAGCTCATGTTGAAGTTCGAGTCGGAAAAGTGGGGGATAGCTTTTATCGTGTCATGATGGATGACTACGAAGAACCCTTCATTTCGATATCCAATGCCGCTTTTTATCTGCTCGAAATGAATGGTCAGTGTGATGAAAGCGGATATTGCGAGCTGTACTTGCCACAAGATGTGGGAAGAGAATCTCCGCCGTATATTGTTGATACCGAACAAGCCATCTGTTATCGCGATGACAACAATATCCAGTCGATCAAATATCAAGTCATAGACGATGAAACTTACATCCACTGGTACAGCTTACAAGCTTGTATCCCGGCAAAAGTGCGTTGGGATATTGATGATTATCGGCTCACCGTTTTTCCAGAATTCAGCTCATTAACTGAACTGGAAGCGGCCATTTCTAAGATGAAAAATGAGTCACGTAAGAAGGCCGAGGATCTCAAGCGAGCTGAAAACACACCAGCTTTCGAACCTGTTGCCGCCGTGGGTTTGGCTACTCGGTTAGCGGCTTCTGTTTATCACGACAATGAAACTGGCGGTGACGTTTACGCAATCTCAGACACCATATTAAGCACTGAACACTCTTTGTCTCGCTTGTCGATTGATTCACGAGAAGATAACCCCATCGTTTATTACAACATTGCGATAGGAGCTCATGACGGTGAAGGCTCTTTGGAAGTCGGCCATGTGTTATTAGATGGCAGCGTATTTACCGTGAATCAAACCCTCGAAGATGGGCTCTATTATACCAATCGAAAGCGGCAGACAGAGTTCGGCAACCTTCAACTTGAACGAACGACTCAGCCAAACATCAGCATTGATGTTTTGGTTAATGGTATTTATCAAACCACTTATCGCTCCGATGAGTTTGGACGTTTCGTAGTCGAAGAAGACAATATTTCCCCCGGAGACACCATCAAGTTTCGCTACTACTTGTCGAAAGGTGTTTGGCAAGAGGAGGAGATCACCGTTGCTGGTTTAGAAGATGCATTTTTGCCACGTAACGAGTGGGGCGTGCAAGTGGTGGGTAATGAAGGCGCGGACCGAGCGGGCGCTGTGTCACTTGAATATGGGCTTGCCGATTACTTCACCGTGGGTAGCGCCTTTATGAGGCAACATGGCAAAGACCTTATTGGCTTTCAAGGACGATATTTACCAGCGCACTGGTTTGCTGGCCATATCGGCTGGTTACCAGAGTTCAACCGCTTTCCAATGGAGTTTGATATCTTGATCAACGGCGATCAGTCGGCATCGATAGAGCTTAATAAAACCGATGAATTGGACTTGGAGTCGATGGAGTACGATGTATTCAAATACAACCTGTCGCTTGCAAACCTAACGGCCTTTTTAACGGTGAGAGATGACGACGACGAATTGAGCGTTGAACCCAAGTTGAATTCGAAAGTGGCTCGTAATTTGTTTGTCTCATACGCCGGTGACTATCGGTACACTAAAGCTTCTCATCAAGATGATTATCTACACACTATTGGCCTGGCCAAAAGCGGGTTTTCGGATACGTCGTGGAATATCTCAGGAACCGTTGATGGCTCGGGTCATCATGAACGAACGGAACTGTCCCTAAGGAATGCCTGTAAAGAGTGCCTGCTCGATCCTCTGGAGGTTTTTCAAGAGCTCACCACTAATGTATCGGCTCGCTATCAAAAACAGGAGGTTTCGTTTACTGCCTCTGTAGAAGCTCGTGTGAATCCTTATTTGCTCTTTAAACTGGAAGGAACCGAAGACCGATACGGTGTTGAGATGACGACAGAATTCGGCGCGAAGACTTACTTTGATGAAAGCATTGGTCAGTTTGTTGAGTGGAATCGATACAACCATTCTAAGTTGACGGGCATTGTTTACGATCACCACAAACAACCCATACAAGGTGTAAGCCTACAAATCTTGGACCAACGAGCGGTCAGTGATGCAAAAGGCCAGTTTGAATTCTCAAGTGTTCCCGCTCGAGATAATCTGCCTATCTATATTGATGAAGGGGCACTCGATCTTAACCTGACACCGATTCAAAACCCTGTGTTTGTAAACACTAAGCAAGTCGGGTTAACTCATGCTCACATCGAAATGGTGGTGTCATTTGGTGTCGATGGTACGCTTGAAGGCACATTAGAAGACAATGCCTATTTGCACTTTAAGCACATACAAAAAGGCACCGAGTATTCGAGTGAAATCGAAAGCGATGGCTTCTATATGGTTGAAGGGCTCATCGCGGGTAAATACATTGTGACTTTAGAAATGGGCGACAAGCGATACGTGCAGGGTGCCGACTTGAACGGCGATTTCTGGGTAAGCGACCTCACATTCAACCTCATTGATTTTCATAAGGTGTACTAAATCCGATCGTTTTGATTAGTCTGAAGGAGGCGAGAGTATCAATCGCACTTTTTGTTTCATGGTTAGCTCCCGGTTCTCCAAATCTTTGAATATGGCCTTCCATTCTTGAAAGGTGACCACTATCGGGTTAAAACTGTTTACTGGCTTGGTGACGCCGTAACGTACGGTTTCAACTTCCGGTTCGAACGTACCAAACAACTTATCCCAAATGATCAAAACACCTGCGTAGTTCTTATCGATGTATTGCGGGTTTTTGCCGTGATGTACTCGATGATGCGAAGGGGTATTAAAGATGTATTCAAGTGGCCCCAAGCTTCGTATCCATTGTGTATGGACAAAGAACTGCAAACCTAGATTTAGAAGCACCACAAAGATGACCCACTTAGGCTCAAAACCTATGATGACCAACGGTACCCAGAAAAGCCACATCCCAGCAAGTGGATACATTAAGCTTTGACGGAAAGCCGTACTGAAGTTCATGCTTTCTGAACTGTGGTGCGCGACGTGTGCTGCCCACATCCAGCGAACACGATGGCTTGCTCTATGGAACCAGTAATAGCAAAAGTCTTGCAACACCATCAATACTACAAAACTCAGCACGCCCATTTCAATGTCCATCAAGCGCCAACCAAACAGCCATAGATACAGCTGAACGACCAATAACCCGGTGAGCAAATCGGAGAGTTGGTGCATTCCCGCCAGCGTGAAGTTACACATTACTTCTGAAAGTTTATAGCTCGAGTTATCTGGTAATCGACCTTGCTTCTGACCGATAAAATACTCAGCCAACATGCACACCATGAACAAGGGCGCTAATACAAGCAGTAGCCATTCTGGGTGATTGATTAATGCGTCGATATTCATGTTTTATCCTTGTTGAGACGCCATACGCGTTTTTAGTATCAAGTTTACTTAGACTCGATCGTCTGAGATTCAATCAGCAGAGTTTCGCTACCAGCGGGCAAAGTGATCTTCTGTTAGACCAAGAACACCATCGAGTTGATGTGTCACTCCATTGTTGTCTTCAATCGAGCCAGAAAAGTGACCAATGAACTGACGAAAGTTACTCTTTAAGATCCATAAATTGAGCTTTTCGCTGCGGTTATTTAAGGGCGTAAATGTCAGGTTTATACGTCCATCTTGTGATGTTATCTGCCAAGGTAAGTTCGTGTCTTGGCGACTGAACGTAAACTGTACCGGGTTAAGCAAGTGTCTGGTTCCATTGACCCACAATACGTTTTCGCAGCCTCCGGTTTCATTGACGCCCGCCGCGAGATTCAAGCCAATATCAGTGCCATTGGATTGCGTGTTGATGCTTGCCCAGCGCCAACTGGTTTCGCGCCTCATGTATCCCGCTGAAAAGTCATAACCGGCACGAGCTTGCGTGAGGGTTAATGATGTTCCCTTGATTTGGATGTCGCCGCTGATGCGCAAAGCATTGTGCTTTTGGGTGTAAGTCCAACCTGAATAGCCCGTTGGGCTGCACATCGCCAAGGGCAAGCTGTCGGCTTCAAGCTCTAAAGCGATATCGGCCTTGATGAGTTTGGTATTCAAGCGAACTTGCCATTGTCTGCCTTCGATATCGAAAGCAATGCTTTGGCTTGCAATGCTTGTCTTTCCTTCAAATGGTGAAGGTGTAACATGCTTATCAAACCCTAATGGCCTCAACCAAGATGACTCTTCTAGATGGTTGTTCTCGATGTTGTAGACATAACAAAACGCTGAGCCCAAGTAGCGAATATCCGCGATAGCGACGCCGATAATGTGCGTGTCGGTGACGATGCTGGCAAACTGGAATTGCTTATAGTGGAAGTGCTTCTGCCAAGGGTTTGCTCTTGAGTCCATCGAGTTTCGGTAGTCAAAGTTCTCGATGTTCAGTTGTTTTGGGATGCCATCGAAATGTCCAATGATCGGCTGACCATTAGAATCAATCAAACTGTGTGGGGCAGGGTTCGTTTTTATCATTGCGATGGTTCACATAAATTTAACAATTAAAGCCATTGTGCGATGAGTAGCGTAGAATTGGGAGGTCATATTCGGACAAGAGCGCGTTACCAATCACGATTTTGTTAGCATGTGTTGTTGAGGCTGAGTAGTCAGGTTTATGGGAATGGGCTCGATATAAGGAGAGACGATTGGAGATTATCGCGGAGTATAAGCCAACCGGGCATCGGCATCAGTTGGGTACATTAGATATCGCGCTGCTGATGAATACCTTAGAGCAACGAGGTATCGATATTGAAAGACTACTCAATGATGTGGGTTTGCCGAACATGGATTGGCGAGACCTGAATGGAAAGCTGACTTACGCTGATAAGCTCTCGTTATTTAGCGCGGCGAATCAGAGCTTTCCTCACGATGGCTTAGGGCTTTGGTTGGGAGAGCATGCTAGCTTGAGCCACTTTGGTGTGTTGGGTTATGCACTATCGGCCAGTCAAAATGTCGGGGAGGCCATCAAGTCAGGTTTTAAGTACCTGCGCTTAAACGGGCCTATCTTCTCGGTTAGATTGCTTTTAGATTCTGAACAAGCGGTGATCCAGATTGAAAATACTTTTGAGGTGGGAGAGCTACTTCCTTTCTGCAGTGAGTATTTCCTGAGTTCAATTGTCTCTTTGTTCAAAGAGCTGACAGGCCATGATCTGGATATTCACACTCTGGCTTTACCATACGTTCGCCCTAACTACGCCAAGCTTTATGATAACCGTTTCCAGTGTCCGGTGATTTTTGAACAAAACCATTGTGAGCTGCGTTTTGATGCCTCGGTTTTGGATCAAACCTTGTTGACTCATGATGCTGCAACACTGAAGCGTTATCTCGCGTCTTGCCAATCGATAGTCGATACGTTGGACTCTGAACATTTGTTGACTAACCAAATCAAAACGATCTTTTATCAAACTGCAGGTAGCTTCCCAAATATTGAACAACTCGCAGAAGAGTTTGGTTGTAGCTCTCGTACACTCAGGCGAGAGCTAGTGACCAATGACTCCAGCTATCAATTATTGCTTACCGAAGTTCGAGTGGAACTGGCCAAAGAGCTATTACTCGGTACAACCATGAGCATTGATGACATCGGTGAAAGGCTCGGTTATAGCGACCCCGCAAATTTCAGAAGGGCGTTTAAAGGTTGGCTCAATAAAACGCCCGCGCAGTTTCGTGACGGTTTAAGTTAAAGCGTTACTTGCTAAAAAACTGTTCTCTGAAATCGGTGACTTGCTGCTGATAGTAACTGTCCCAATCTTGTTGAGCCCAAGTGTTATGACTTGAGGTTCGCCGAGCGTTTAACGTTACTTTGAGTTGACTCAGTTGCTCGTGATAAGTCATCACGGTTTGTTTTTGTTGTACGACTTGTTGTTCGCGCTCGGCAATATCATGGGCTTTTGTTGCGTCTAAGTAGATCTCTTGAAGGTCGGTTTTGATTGAGACTATCTCAGAAGGACTATAACTGGTGGGTATCAAAGAGACAGCTAGCTCATATTTTTGAAGCTGTGTTTCGGCATTTAATGTGCCCGTATTGTTTTGCCATTCGTTAAGCAAATCTTGATAGTTGGCCAAAAACTGGCTCGCTTCGTTCTCTTCAAGGGTGTTGGCGTCAAGCGTAAAATCCAGATGAGCAAACTGGTCTGCGAATAACTGATGGGCCAACTCTCCCCATACTTGCTGTGCAGATTGTTTGAATAGGGCAACACGCTCTTCAAGTGTCTCTATGGATTCAAGAGGGATGGTACTTTGGGTTAATTGCCAGTCGACTGTGAGCTGTGGATAGTCGCTCAGCAACTCAAACCATATACTCGGCAACTCTGATTTCAATCGTGTCAGTTGCTCAGTGCAGTCATTGCGTTGTTGGCAAAGCGTCCAGAACTCATCGAGTTCATCGAATAGAGCCTTGCCTTCAAGCTCTGTCAAATTTTCAGCATACGTTTCCCCGCCCGATGATTCAGCTTCGGCTTGTTTGTTCTGTGATGCTGCATTTTCCGAACTGTTGGTTGCAGTTGGTGTGGAATTATCGTCGGCAGTTGTCGTAGAAACACGTGGCTTAGCTTCTGTGTGTTGAGCAGAAGATAGCGGTGTTTCAGTGGATTTTGATGACCACGAATAGCTAACAATGCTCGCCGTTAAGACGAGCATGAGGGTTAAGATAACTCGATGCATTATGGGTTCACCGGGTTACTTGATCACAGCACTAACAGGGAAGTGGTCTGAAAGGTTGTAGTGCTTCCATAACTCACTGCTTGTTGATCTTGGAACATCCACGCGATTGTCGTTATGCGCTTTAGCTGCATACTCTGAGCTCACTACCACATAATCGAGATACTCAACGTTCTCACCACCCGACATAGGTTCGCCCGCAAAGTTGTTGATGCGTGGGTCAAAGGTTGAAGCGGTGTAACCAGAGTAGGTTGGTTCATCAGCTTGCAGGTTAGCGAACATCTGTTGGTAGTCGTCTGGGAACTTCAGCTTGTTCACGTTGAAGTCACCGCTGTAAATAACCGTCTCTGAAGTTGGTATTTCCAGTGATTGAGCAAGCTGACGCATCTGTTTAAATTGACGCTGTCGGTAGTCACGAGCGGTATCCGTATCGAACGATGCTGTGTGCGTACCAAACACATGGTAAGCCTGACCGTTCTTGATAACCTCGGCATAATTAACCCCTTTGTCTGCGAAGCAATCCGTTCCGGTACAATCAGGGAAAACATACTGAGCTTCGTTAACGATAGGGTAGCGGCTGACAATGATTACGCCGCCGTCATGGATGTTAATCCCATCTTTATCGAGCATTTTGGTTTGGTACGGGTACTCTTTTGCAAGTTCACGCAAGAACTCATCTCTGCCGTTAGCAAACACCTCTTGTAGCGCCAGTACGTCATAGCCTTTTACGTATTGAGGGATAATGTCATAACGGTCACCGATGTGCGAGGCAATGGCAGGCAGCGCCCAGATGTTGTAGGTCATGACCTTGAGTGTATTGGCATCCGGCTCTGGCTGCTCATCCACTTTTGGCGGGGTGATGGTGTAATAAATGTCATCATAGCGCGCTGTAGAATCGGCTTTAAGTGCTAGCTCTGCATTGACCCCGAATGCATCGGTCGTGCTGCGATGAATATTACGATCGTCATGCAACGCTAGGTTGACGTCTGCGGCGCTCAAACCATGTTGCAGTGTTGAGTTATACCAATGTCCCTTCATGGTTTGGTTGAGCGTGACACTCTCACCCACTGCGTTCGATACCACAGTGTCAAACTCATAGGTCTTCCCAGATTTCACACCAGTCCAGCGGTTGAAACTGATCAGCTTCTTCGTCTCCCAAGGGCCAATCTGTTCAACATGCTGTTGCCACTCATCACCGAGTTGAAGCAGGTCGGTACCGCTGTGGTTGGCTTGAATGGTCATTACTTGATTGGTGTTATTGGTGAGATACACGTCGGTGTCTGCTATCGCAGAGGTCGAAGCGATTGATGTGGATGCCACAAGTGCAGCTAACCAAGTCCATTGAGTTTTCATCGTTTACGTTATCCTTATTGATTGATGTCTAGAATAACGTAGTCAAGAGTTATGACATTGGAGTTATAACTCTATGGCATTTATTCAAATATGAGATATATGCCAAGGTTTTATAAAATTGATTAACCATTGAAAATTAGCATATTGTCTTGTTGGAATGATAAATGGTACGCGCGCGAATAATAGAGTCAGTTAATGGTTTCGAGTCGGTAGGTGAGGCATTGTTAGTGTGTTTAAGTGAAAACTGTGTGGCGGGGAAAAGTGGAAGTGGTGAGCAACAAGAAGTGAATATGGACGCAGCTTAGAGCTATCAGCACAAATTTTGCGATTGTTCTGTAATTTGTTCTTGTTCAGTAAACAGAAACCTTAAAAACAGGTATGATAGTGCCGTTTTTAATCCTGAACTGGGAAAGTCATGGCAAAGTTAACACTCCAAGAGCAGATGCTTAAAGCTGGCTTGGTAAATGAGAAAAAATTAAAGAAGGCGAAGAAAGGCTCTAAAAAGTCTCGCGTTCAGTCTCGTGAAGCAAAAGCGGCAGCTGAAGAAACTAAACTGGCGCAGCAAGCGAAAGACAAAGAGCTAAACCAACAGTTGAAAGAGCAGCAGTTGAGCAAAGAAATTAAAGCTCAAGTGAAGCAACTGATTGAGATGAACAAGATCGAACAGAAGAACGGTGAGATCAAATACAACTTCACCGACGGTACGCTAGTTAAATACCTTTACGTAGAAGAGCTGACTCAAAAGCAACTAAGTAAAGGCATTCTAAGTATTGCTCGTCAAGGCGAGAGCTATGTTGTGATTCCAACAGCAGTAGCGAACAAGATTGCTATGCGCGACGAAGAATCTATCGTTGATACGCAGGCAGGTAGCACAGACGAAGTAGACGAAGATGACCCGTACAAAGACTTCGTGATCCCAGATGATCTAATGTGGTAATCCGTTTTACCTAGCTCCATTCTAATGGCTAGCTAAGTTTACAGGATCTAAGAATGCAGCGAACAATCACTCGATTGTCGCTGCATTTTTTTTTGCGTGAAATGACTTAAGTAAATGTGGAATAACACTTAATGCTCTGACATGCCGTAAACAAGGCTATCATTGGTACTTGCATGATCGATGAAGTCGGTATTAGCGCGCTGTTCGTGTTGGTCATAGCCATCGAAGTAACAGTCGCCAATTTCATTGCGCGGGCACACGTGAATGTGGTCTTTAATGACCAGTTCGGTAGAACAGCATGGGCAATGCTTTACATGTCCAGTGAGTACCGTAGATCGATTTGGTTTCATACATCCTCCTGATAGGCAATATAATATGATTGCCTATTTGCCCCCTAAGTTACGCAAATTAGTGTGTCGTTATGATTTCATTTTTAAGTCAATAAAAAACGATTCGTAGAGTGAATATTTAGGTATTAATGTAAGACCAAGAAATAATAAAACGAACTAAGAATAGAAAGTGGATCGGCCATATAGTCGGCTTTCACTGGTATAACATTCAGCCGAAGAGGTTGAAGTCGAGCTCGCTACGACGAATATGTTGGTCAGATGAAACCAACAAGCCCTAGTGAGCTGTGTATCATTTTATCGACTTAAACTTTCAAAGTAATTCTGAACAAATTTAACGAACACTTGGTGTTTCTTTGCCGGATAAATAACTTGCGGATAGAACAGGTAAATACTGTTGCCATGTTGCAGACATTCATTAGGCAGCACTCTTTCTAACTCTCCAAGCTCAACCTCTTTCGCAACGTAGTAACTCGCGATACGAATAATACCGCTTCCTACTATGGCTTGTTGCTTAAGCAAGTGATTGTCATTACTTGAAAGCCAGCCGGACACATCAATGTTTGCAGACTTTAAAGGCCACTCGGTTTGATGCAGCGTTGCTAAGCATTGATGATCACTTAAGTCACTCACATTGGTTGGACGACCAAATTGATCAAGATAACCGGGCGTTGCGACTAAATCATGCTGATAGCTAATCAAATGTTTCGCCACCATGTTGTCCGGTGGGGTATTGGTGGCGCGAAACGCGATATCGATATCATCTTGGTTGAGATTAAAGTTGGTGTAGCTGCTATTTATCTCAAAACGGATCTCTGGATATTGCTGCCTAAACTGTTGGCAGATATCGAATAGATATACCTCAGTAAACATCTTTGGCGCGGTGAGACGCAATAGACCTTTTACGATGTCGTGTTGTTCCGAAACACTACGCTCGAGCTGCAACACTTGAGAACGAATCGTTAAACCTTGTTGTAACGCGCGTTCGCCTTCTTGAGTTAAACGAACACTGCGCGTGGTTCTGACCAAAAGAGGGCACTGTAAATCATTCTCTAAACGTTTGATCTGCTCAGAAAGGTAGCTCTTAGAGATACCGAGCTTTTCTGCTGCTTTGGTAAAGTTAAGTTGCTGAGCAAGTTCCACAAATAGGATCAGTCGTTCTATTCTCTTGTGCTCGTTCATGTGCGTATGCCTTCAAAATTGGTCAGCTCTATTGTTCGTCATATCAAACAATCATTTCGTAACTAGCATATTCTGTTTTCTAAAAAGAACAATATGATAGAGGCATATTTATTGGCATCAAATCTTCAAAGCGAGATCAGGTATGACGAACAGCATTGAATCTACAAATAAAACGAATGATAAAAAGAGCATTCCGTTATCAAACTATCTACCGAATGTCGGGCAGGTTGCCTACGGCTGCATGGGCTTAGGTGGTGGCTGGAATGATAATCCAGTAACGGCGGCTGATGTAGCGCAAACACGCAGCGTAATCGACACAGCATTAGAGTCAGGGATCAACCTGTTCGACCATGCAGACATTTATACCTTCAGCAAAGCAGAGCAAGCTTTTGGTCAAGCGTTACAGCAAGCTCCTGAATTACGTGATCAGATGTTCATTCAATCTAAATGTGGTATTCGTTTTGAAGGCGAGGGCAATGTTGGTCGTTATGATTTCTCGGCAGATTGGGTAAGTCAATCGGTAGACGGCATTCTCAACCGATTGAATACTGAAAAGCTCGACGTGCTGTTACTACATCGCCCCGATCCTTTGATGGAACTCGATGAACTAGCAAGAACGCTAGAAGATTTGAAAGCTCAGGGCAAGGTCGATTTCTTCGGTGTCTCTAACATGAACAGCCACCAAATTCAGTACCTACAATCTGCGCTCGGGCAACCCATTGTCGCAAATCAAGTTGAGATGAGCTTGGCTAAGCTTGATTGGCTTAATGATGGCGTGATGATTAACTCGCAAGGTCACCATCAATCTGATTTTGCTGCAGGCACACTTGAGCATTGCCAAATGAAGGGCATTCAATTGCAAGCGTGGGGCTGCTTGGCACAAGGTCGATTTGCTGAGCAAGGTTTGTATTCAGAACATGACAACGTGAAAAAGACCGCGCATTACGTAGCTCAGCTAGCGAATCAATATGGCGTAGAAAGTGAAGCGATTGTGTTGGCGTTTTTACTTCGTCATCCAGCAGGTATTCAGCCTGTTATTGGTACGACTAACCTAGAGCGAATCAAAGCTTCGGCAGTCGCGACTCAGATAAATCTGTCGCGTGAAGAGTGGTACAACTTATACGTGTATTCACGTGGTCAAGCGCTGCCTTAAGGAATGAGAATGTTGAATCAAAAGATCGTACAGCAACTTGTGTCTAGCGCTCTCAACATTGCCGAGCGTAATCAACAAGCAATCGCGGTGAGCGTGTGTGATACGCACGGTGAGTTATTGGCGTTTATTCGTATGGATAATGTGAGCGTACAAGCCGGATTGTTAGCACAGAACAAAGCTTATACGTCTGCAAGAGACAGACAGCCAAGTGGTAACTTAGGTGCTTGGGCGAGAGAAACCGGTAAAGATTTAAGTTACTGGACCGACTCTAAGATCACTGGTTTCAAAGGTGGTGTTCCAATTGAACATCAAGGGCAGGTGATTGGTGCTCTCGGTATCAGCGGGTTGAGTGAAGATGACGATGAAGCACTTGCCGAAAAAGTGATTCAACTGATGATCTAAGTTTAGTTAGGTGTGAAGTAACAAACGTTATAAACAACAGATAATAAAAAACCAATGCATGTGCATCGGTTTTTTGTTTAACGAGACTCAAGTTATTAAATCAATCGAACCGATTAAGCGTTCGCTTGCTCCAGATCTTGTTGCTTGTCTTTCTTACCCAATAGGCGACTTGTGATAGTACCGGCTGTCATTGCACCTGATACGTTAAGCGCTGTACGTGCCATATCGATAAGCGGCTCGATAGAGATAAGCAGTGCAGCGATAGTCACTGGAAGGCCCATCGCTGGTAATACGATAAGTGCAGCGAACGTTGCACCGCCACCCACACCCGCGATACCGAATGAGCTCACTGTAATAATCGCAATCAGAGACAGAATGAAGTTGATGTCCATTGGGTCGATGCCGACTGTTGGCGCAACCATAACTGCTAGCATTGCAGGGTAGATACCTGCACAGCCATTTTGGCCAATTGTTGCACCGAAAGTAGCAGACAGGTTAGCAATCGCTGGTGGCACGTTTAGCTTAGTGATTTGAGCTTCAACGTTCAGTGGAATTGTTGCTGCAGAACTACGAGACGTGAAAGCAAATGTCAGTACAGGCCAGATTTTTTGGAAGTACTCTTTCGGGTTTACACCAACAAAAGAGACCAACACACCGTGGACAACGAACATCAGGATGATTGCGACGTAAGAAGCAACGATGAAACCCAGTAAGCTTAGGATGTCAGAAGCACTTGATGTTGCTACAACTTTCGCCATTAACGCAGCGATGCCGTATGGCGTTAGTGCCATAATCATCTTAACTAAGCGCATTACGATAGATTGAGCCGCTTCAACGAAAGTGCGAATTGGTGATTCCAACTCTTCTTTCTCTGCCATCACTTTACGAGCAGCGATACCTGTTAGCACACCGAAGATAACCACCGCGATGATTGAAGTTGAACGAGCACCGGTTAGATCTGCAAACGGGTTAGTTGGAATGAAGCTAACCAGCATTTGTGGAATCGTTAGGTCAGACACACTTCCCATGCGGTTTTCTAGTGTTGCGATACGAGCCGTTTCACGAGCACCTTCTGTTAGGCCTTCTGCCGAAAGACCGAATGCTTGAGCCACAGCAATACCCACAATCGCAGAGATCGCTGTGGTTACCAATAATACTGAAATAGTGATACCAGAAATCTTGCCCAGTGACCCACCTTTCTCAAGCTTCACCACTGCCGCAATCATTGAAACCAATACTAATGGCATGATCACCATTTTTAGTAGGCCAACATAGCCGCTGCCGACAACATTTACCCAATCCAACGTTTCTTTGATGGCCGGGTTGCCTTCACCCAGTAGCAGCTGTAAGCCTAATCCGAAAGCACTACCAAAAACCAAACCTAATAGAACGAGACGAGAAAGTGTGTTTTCTTTTTTCTGCTGTCCGTAGAGAAAGAAGAGGATACCAGTGAATACCGATAAGGCAGCGATAGCTGAAAATGACATTTGTTTTCCTTATGAATTTCTTTATATCGATAGCGCGATTAAATATATGGGCGCAAATACTGTTAGCTACAGTAGCGACCTGTAATAAAACGTAAAATAAGGAAAAGTAATTTAATAGAACGATAAGTAATATCCACTCAATAGGATGGGTGGATATTCAACATTGTGATGAATAGGTGAGCTTTTTAGCGATATTTTGCTAATAAATTGAGCATGTCACTCGATGAGTAAATTTCGATATTTTGGAAATTATTTTCGAATAATCGGAACAACATTGCTTTGGCTACGTCTTTCGACTGAATAGGTCGAAGATTTTTGAACTTACCAAACATAAACGGAGACAGCAGAGGAAAGAGACTTTGCAGGAGTTTTTCATCAGCTCTTGGTTCATCACGTTCACCCACCAGCGGACCAGGACGTGCGATGAAAAGCTGCTTGAAGCCAATGCGCATCAAATTTTGTTCCATTTGCCCCTTGCACTTTAGGTAGTGGGAATAGGAATCTAGTGAAGCGCCATAGCTAGAAACGACCGCCACGCGTTGAACTCCAAGAAACTTCATCGACTGTGCTACTTGGCTAACCAGTTCGACATCAATTTTGCGAAGCGCTTCTTTTGAGCCTGCCTTTTTCTTGGTCGTACCTAAGCAGATAACGCCAAGATTAGGCGTCGCATTCGCGTCATCCCAACAGGTAACTTGCAGGTCACTGTGAATAAGAGTGTGGAGCTTGGTGGAGTCAAATTGTGAGTCTAATGCTCTTCGGGATAGGGCATAGATATGATCAACCGCTGGTTCATCGATGAGCAACTTCATCACATGATGACCAATTAGCCCTGTTGCACCGGCCACCACGACCGATGTTTTGTCTCCAGAAATGCTCATTCTAATCCCTTATTCACTGCACAAGTGCTTGTTTAATATAAACAGTGTTTGAATTTTAAGCGAATAAAAATTTGTTAAACGAGTGGTCAGTAGCTTAGGAGCGGGCTCCGGTTTATGGAAAAAGAGGTGATTTCGTTTGGTTTGAAATTTAAGTTAGGCTTTAAATATAACAAAGCCCGTTGGGCGACGGGCTTTGTTACTTTCTTTACAACTTATTAGGTGAAGGATAGTGGGATTTTCCTTACCTTTTTGCTAGCTTTCTTACCGGACTTATTAGGTTTTCTTTTACTTGAGTTTGGAATCATTACACCTCCTAAATCTTAGTTTCTTTGCTTTGTTGCTTGTAGTCGACTCTTTGAAGCTAAGTGATGGCAGTCACTTTATTTTTTACGATGTTGCTCAACTTACTTTAAGTCTAACTTATCAATTGAGAGGGATTGAAAAGCTATTTGCTTAACTTACTAAAAGGAGAGGTTAGTAAGTTAAATTAGTTAAAGCATAATCGATGCCAAAACGTAAGTGATTGATTTTTGGTTTTGGCGGTGTCTAACCTCAGACCATGTTGTCTTTTTGATTCTCAATTTGAGAAAAGTGGCCTTGAACTGCTCAAATTAAGAACACTCTCTGCGGTTTCCGTCATATAGCCATAGATACAGCTTTGCTTAACACGTAAACTGAGTCGTAATTCACATAGACCAAGGACGTGCTATGAACCTCAAGCTTGATACTCTAGCTCCCACTCAGATCTATCACCTGATGACACAAACCGTTGTTCCTCGCCCTATTGCGTGGGCATTGACGGAATCTTCTGAACAAGAGTACAACCTAGCGCCTTTCTCTTATTTCACGCCTGTTTCCAGCAATCCGCCGCTACTGATGTTATCGGTTGGGAAGAAGCCATCGGGCGAAATCAAAGACACCACTCGTAATGCCCTTGAAACAGGTAAACTGGTGATTCACATTGCTTCTTCAAATTCTGCAGAAACAATGACAGCAACAGCAGCGACTCTCGATCACGGTGAATCTGAAGTAACCGCGAATAATATCGAGTTGGTTGAGTTTGAAGGCTTTTCTTTACCTAGAGTGAAGGAGTGTGCGGTCGCTTTTGGCTGCACCTTGTACGAAGTGAAAGAGGTTGGAGAAGTGCCACAAAGCCTTATTTTTGCTCAAATCGAAACCGTGTACATTGCTGAAGATGTGATCGATAAAGAGAGTGAACGTCTTAAGGTTGATGCGTTAGCATTGGACCCACTGTCTAGACTTGGTGGCGGTGAATACGCCACGCTTTCCAATGTGTTCTCTGTCGCTCGTCCTAAATAGCCATTCCTAAATTAATGTACCCAGAATAAGCGTTTTTAAAAACTATGTTAGATACCCAATACTCGCAGTACATCCAACACCGAATTGACCAAAAAACCAAACCACTCGGTGCGCTTGGCTTATTAGAAAAAATCGCACATCAACTGGCATTGATTCAGAGCCAAGGCAAAGAAGCTGCGGTGGAACACATTGAATTGAATAAGCCAAGTATCATCATTTTTGCTGGCGACCATGGCATAGCAGATGAAGGTGTGAGCATTGCTCCAAGTGCCGTCACGCAACAGATGGTGTTGAACTTCTTGAGCGGTGGCGCGGCGATCAATTGCTTCTGTACGGTGAACAACATCGATATCACGGTAGTAGATACGGGTATATTGTTGCCTGTGAAATCTGACAGTGACATGTTGATCTCTCAGCGCTTGGGTACACGGACCAATAACTTTGCCAATGAAGCGGCAATGAACTTGGAAACGGTGGAACGAGGTATAGATTTGGGTGCGAAACTTGTTTCAAAAACTATCTCGAACGACACCAATATCATCATGTTTGGTGAAATGGGCATCGGTAATACCAGCAGCGCATCAGCGATCTTAAGTGCATTGTCGAATCGTGCTGCAGCGGAGTGTGTTGGCCTAGGCACTGGTATCAACAACGAACAGTTAGCACGAAAAGTAGCGGTGGTTGAGCAGGGCGTAGCTCGCTGCAAAGGACTCGATCCTAAATCGGTTTTGGCTCAAGTCGGTGGCTATGAAATCGTTCAAATGGTCGGTGGTTTCCTTGGTGCATACCAAAATAGAACACCGGTATTGGTCGATGGTTTTATCGTGTCAGTCGCGGCGTATGTCGCGACCTTAATTGAACCGAATTGCCGTGACTATATGATCTTTGCACATCGCTCTGAAGAGTCAGGGCACAAAATTTTGTTAGAGCTGCTAGACGCTGAACCTCTGCTCGATCTTGGATTGAGGTTAGGCGAGGGTACAGGCGCAGCTTTGGCTATGCCAATTATTCGTGCGGCAGCCGAGTTCTATAACAACATGGCGAGCTTCGAAAGTGCGGGAGTCACGGTTTAATGAGTGATGCACCAGAAAGGTCTTTGAAAGATCGAGTCACTTATCAGTGGGAGCTGTTTTCGTTGGCAATGGGCTTCTTTTCTCGTTTGCCGATGCCAAAGGATACCCCTTATTCATCAGAGCGAATGAACCGTTCTGGGCGCTACTTTTCAACGGTTGGTTTGTTACTTGGTGTTCTGTGTGGCGGTGTATTCTTGCTACTCGATGCCATACTGCCGAGTGCAGTGGCCATCTTTTTGATGATGAGTTTTAGCTTGATGCTCACTGGCGCTTTCCATGAGGACGGTTTGACCGACATGGCGGATGGCATTGGTGGTGGCATGACTTTAGAACGCCGCTTGACCATCATGAAAGATAGCCGCATCGGTACATACGGCGCGTCTGCGCTGATCATGGCTCTGCTTGGCAAGTGGGTTTTGCTCAATGAACTCGTCAGCATGACTGGATTGTTTTTGGTCATTGTGACGAGCTACACCTTTAGCCGTGCGATTGCTGCATCGCTGATTTACGACATGCCTTATGTTAGCGACTTGGATACCAGTAAAAGCAAGCCATTGGCCAACAAGCAAACTAAGGGCGAGCTCGTTTTTCTCTTGCTTGTAGGCGTACTGCCTAGTCTGTGGTTTGGTCTTGAATTCGCTTTGATTTTATCTGTCGTTGCCTATCTGTTCAGAACAGGTTTCAAAAAGTGGTTAACGGCTCGAATTGGTGGCTTTACTGGTGACTGCTTGGGGGCTGCTCAACAGTTAATGGAGTTACTGATTTATCTTGTATTCATTACTGCATTTTACAATGGTTTTCTATAACGGCTTCCTATGACTAACATGAATCAAACTAATCAAACAAGCCAGCGAAACAGCCACCTGGTATTGGGTGGAGCTCGTTCTGGTAAGTCGAGTTTTGCAGAGCAACAAGCATTATGTGCGCTTGAAGCATGTTCAAATGGACGCCTCAATTATATTGCGACAGCGACGTATCTTGATGACGAAATGCGAGAGCGAATAGCGCACCATCAACAACGTCGTGGGAAACAGTGGATTGAGCATGAAGTACCCGTTGAGTTAGCTGAAAAACTGCAGTCTTTTGACCAAGATGATGTGGTGCTGATTGATTGCCTAACCTTGTGGCTGAACAACATCATCTTTGAATTGGGTGATGACGCAACCAATGAACAGGTTGAAGTTGTGATTGAAGCTTTGATTAGAAGCGTGGAACAAAGCCCAGCACACATTATCATGGTGTCTAACGAAGTCGGTTTGGGCGTGGTGCCACTGGGTAAAGTGTCGCGCTTGTTTGTCGACAATGCTGGGCGAATGAACCAAGCATTGGCTCGCGTTGTCGAACGAGTTACGTTGATAGCCGCCGGATTGCCACTGCGCTTAAAACCATCTAATCATTCGCTTGATACTCAAGGTTAGGTCTAACTCATGGTCAACGGAACAACCAAAAACATCTATTTGCTAAGACATGGCAAAGTTGAAGGGAAAGCAGCACTCAATGGTTTATCTGATGTGTTGGTTAACGCAGATCTTCAACAACAGATAGGCGAGGCGCTCGTTACACAAGACATTACCTTTGAGAGCATAGTTACTTCACCACTAAGACGATGTAGTGACCTCGCGAACTTGTCTGCACAGCGTATGTCTTTGCCTTTGTCTGTTGTAACAGGTTTTCAGGAAATGAACTTCGGTGAAGTAGATGGTGTTCCATTTGATGAACTTGAAGACAAGTGGGAGATGCTAGAAACCTTTTGGCAAGCTCCTGCGAATCATCAATTAACGGGTGCAGAAAGTTTACAAGGTTTCCACGACAGAGTAACTCAAGCTTGGTCGCAACTTTTGAACGATCCAAGTGACAATATATTGTTGGTTACTCATGGTGGTGTGATTCGCATATTGTTAGCGCACTGCCTTGATATTGATTGGAAAAACCCGAGTTTGTACTCGAAGTTATCGATAGAAAACGCGTCGATAACTCATATTCAAATTACTCAGTTTGCACAGAGCTTTATTAGCGTCAAATCGATAGGGCTGCCTGTTCTCTGAGTGTTAAAAATACACAGTTTAAGAATTAACAATCTATTAGACCTGTAAATTGAAACAGAAATATAAATAGAAGTATAAAGCGACGTTTACAGCCGCTATACCAGATTGGTATTACTACCTACGTGAAAGGAATTTAGTCATGACAACACCAAGTTGGGATCTAAGCATTGCTTATAGCGATCTTAATGATGCAAAAATCGAACAGGACATTGAACTCATTCAGCAGTGTATTGAATTGTTGAACCTACACGTTGAAAAGCGTCATATCATTCTAGCGATGCAAAACGCGATTCAAACTTCAGAAGCGGCAGGCACGTTACTCAGTACGATCAACACCTTCGCTAATTGCCACGCATCGGTCGACGCGACACACACAGAAGCCAAAGCACTGCTTGGTCGTGTTGCGAAGCTAAACTCTGAAATGTCTCAAGCGTTCAGCCCTTACGAAGACATGCTAATTCACGCAGAACCAGAATTTATTGATGCAGTATTAGAGCATGACAGCGCAGATGTAGCAGGGCAACGCTTTGCGATTGAAAGCTCGCGTAAGTTATCAAGCAGCCGACTCAGTGTTGCTGAAGAGCAGTTACTAGCTGCGATGAAAGTCGATGGCCGCGATGCATGGGGTCGTTTATACGATAACCTGACGGGTTCTTTAAAACTGTCACTAAAGCTGGACGGTGAAGACGAAGCTCTAGGTTTTTCACAAGCCGCGAGTTTGTTGTATGGCAGCGAATTCGACAAACAAGAACCGGCATGGCGCGCGGTTCAAGGTGCAATGAAAACGCATCAAGAGTCGTTTGCTTCGATTCTAAATGCATTGGCAGGTTGGCGACTGACTGAAAACAAAAAGCGCTCGAAAATAAGCGACGTGCATTTCCTTGATCCAAGCCTACACGGTAGCCGCATTGTGCCAGAAACGCTAGATACTATGATGTCGGTTGCAAAAGCCAATCGCGCAGTAGGCCAGAAAGCGGGTCTATTGATGGCAAGAGTTCACGGCTTGGATGAAATGAAGCCTTGGAACCATTTAGCGGCTATGCCACCACTCGGTGACAGCGAATCTAAAGTTTATCCATTTGATGAAGCGATCGAAGTGATTAAAACCGCCTTCGCTGAAGTCAATCCAGAGATGTCTGATTTTGTCACATTAATGGTTGAGAACGGTTGGATTGATGCCGCGCCTGCTGCGAACAAACGCCTAGGTGCGTACTGTACTAAGTTTGCAGCCACTCGCACGCCATTAGTTTTCATGACTTGGAATGGTAGTCGCTCAGATCTAATGACATTAGCTCATGAATTGGGCCACGCTTTCCACAACTGGGTGATGAAAGACATGCCACTGTGTCAAACTCGCTACCCAATGACGCTAGCAGAAACCGCTTCGATCTTTGCTGAGAATATTGTTCGTGACCACTTGTTGAAGCAAGCACAAACACGAAATGAAAAATTGGAAATGCTGTGGGAAGAGCTTTCTTCTTCTTTGGCATTAATGGTGAACATTCCCGTTCGTTTTGAGTTTGAGAAAGCCTTCTACGAGCAGCGTGAAAAAGGCGAACTAACAGCTAAGCAGCTGTGTGACTTAATGGAAACGACTTGGAAAGATTGGTACGGCGATGCAATGACAGAAGCCGACCCTTACTTCTGGGCGAGTAAGCTGCACTTCAGCATCTCTCAAGTGAGCTTCTACAATTACCCATACCTGTTCGGTTACTTATTCAGTAAAGGCGTTTACGCACAACGTGATTCTAAGGGCGAACAATTCTACGGCGATTATGTCTCATTGCTTCGTGATACTGGCAGCATGATGGCAGAAGAAGTGGTACAAAAACACCTTGGAATGGATCTGACTGAAGCCGATTTTTGGCAACAAAGCATCGATATGGTCAAAGTTCAAATTGATGAATTTGAAAGATTACTGAATCAGAAAGATTAATTGATCTCAATCTGTTCATCGTGGGTAAGAGCTGTGTTAGCTTACGTGGCTCTTATCTTGCTGAAATGACTAAATTTAAAATGGTCATCTAGAACAGAATTAAAAAATCATTATTTGGAACAGACGTCGGTTTGTTGATAAGCAAGAAATCTAAAATATATGGGCAGTATTTGTGAGTGATAACGGAGTTTCTGTTGATAAGTGCGATCCTAGCAACACAATTTCTATGAACAATTTATTAACATACGGCCGTGCAATTAAGGAGTAGCGCATGACGAAGACCCTCTTTCGCCAATCATTTCTTTTTGACAGCCTAGATCTTGAGCAAGAAGTGTTTGCAGAACAGACCGTGCTAAGCAACGGTGTTCAAATTAAGCTTCATCAACGTGGTGTGTTGGAAGTGATTCCCGCGGAATATAATTCTGAAACTAAGAACATCATCTTTTCAACAGGTGTTCATGGCGACGAAACCTCTCCAATGGAGCTTATCGATAAGCTCATTGAGGATATAGAAACAGGCTTTCAGGAAGTTAACGCGAGATGCTTGTTTATCATCGCTCACCCTGAAGCAACCAACGCGCATACTCGTTTTCTTGACGTGAACATGAATCGTCTGTTTGATGAAAAGCAGCACGAGAGCAATCGAGAAGTGGATATTGCGAAGAACTTAAAGTTCTTAGTGACTGAGTTTTATAAACAAACGGAACCTGCCACTCGCTGGCATCTAGATCTGCATTGTGCGATCCGCTTGTCTAAGCATTATTCGTTCGCGGTGAGTCCTAAGGTTCGACACGAAGTTCGCAATAAAGAGCTGTTTGATTTCATTAATAGTGCGCACGTTGAAGCGGTGTTGTTGTCGAACGCACCAACCAGTACATTTAGCTGGTACAGTGCCGAAAACTTCGCCGCTCAAGCGTTAACAATGGAGCTAGGGCAGGTCGCGCGAATTGGTGAGAACCAGCTTGATAAGCTCACTGCTTTTGACTTGGCGATGCGTAACCTGATTGCTGAAATAGAACCCGAGCATTTGCCAAAGAAAACCATTACCTATCGTGTAAGCCGAACGATTGTTCGTTTGCACGATGACTTTGATTTCATGTTCTCTGATGACGTTGAGAATTTTACCGCGTTCAAGCACGGTGAAGTGTTCGGTCATGATGGTGATAAACCATTAATGGCGAAGAATGAAAACGAAGCTGTGGTGTTCCCAAATCGAAACGTGGCCATTGGTCAGCGAGCGGCCTTAATGGTGTGCGAAGTTGAAACACGGTTCGACCACGGTCAGCTTGTGTACGATTAATATCCAGTCGGATTTAAGCGACTAAAACAACCACTCAACTGGTTGAAATATCAAGGTTCACATTACGGTGTGAGCCTTGAGTTTATTTAGGGATACAGGTAAGGTTACGCGAACAATTTCAAAGTAGCTTGATATGGATTTCCAACAACTTCTTCACCAAAAACAGCACAAATGGACCCGAGCCATTTATCTGATGACAGCACTGCTTGTCGCGCTGAGTGTAATTTACCTAATGGTTGGCGATCTCTTTATTTCCCCTCTGGGCACCTTGTCCGCGTTAGAACAAAAACTACTGATTGATTTACGCTTACCTCGATTATTGGCTGCGATTGCTATCGGGGCTGGTTTAGCTGTGTCTGGCGCAAGTTTGCAAGTTTTACTCGGTAATGTATTAGCCGAACCCGGTGTGCTCGGTATTTCAGGTGGCGCGAGTTTAGCAATGGTGGTCGTGTTGTTCTTCTTGCCGTTTGCTCCGACTCCAGAACTCTTCATGATCGCCGCTGTTTTAGGTTCGCTCTGTTTCACCGTGATTCTGGTGAGCATGGTCAAAACGATGCGACTGACCACGGCCAAATTATTGCTGGTGGGTGTCGCGTTAGGCATTCTTTCAGGCGCGATGGTGACATGGGCGTTCTATTTTAGTGATGACCTCAGCCTTCGCCTATTAATGTACTGGTTGATGGGCAGTTTAGGTGGCGTGACTTGGTATCAACACTCACTGACGTTAGTGATGATCCCCGTGATTATTTGGTTGTGTTTGCAAGGTAGTAAGCTAGATAAGTTAATGATTGGCGAAACGCATGCTGCACAGTTAGGTGTGAACGTTCCGAGATTACGCTGGCGTTTAATCTTCGCTGTGTCTATTTTAGTCGGTTGCGCGGTGGCATTGGGCGGCGTGATCAGCTTTGTTGGCTTGGTTGTGCCACACTTGTTACGTTTAGCAATTGGTACCGACAACCGATATCTTCTTCCTTTGTCTGCCGTTGCTGGCGCTGCATTGTTGGTGTTTGCTGATATTTGCGCGCGTACATTACTCGATTCTGCAGAATTGCCTTTGGGTGTGATGACCACCAGTATCGGTGCGCCTATCTTCATTTGGATGTTAATTAAAAATCATGATTCAAATTAAGAGCCTGAGCGTCGGCGCTCGTTTATTACCACTATCATTTGAGCTCAATCAAGGGCAGGTAACTCACGTTATAGGTCCCAATGGCAGTGGTAAAAGTACCTTACTCGAAGCGATATCGGGTATTGGTGATGGTTACAAAGGCTATATAAAGATCGATGGGCAAGACTTATCTGTGTTGTCTTTACAAGACTTATCATTACACCGTGCTTATCTTTGTCAAAGCGCAAGGCCAGCCTTCAACTTAGAAGTGTTCCAATATCTCGCGCTCTCATTACCGAGTTCATCACACGGACTTGATACTGAAATCAACGCAGCTTTGGAAGAAATTAGTCAGATGTTGGACATCACAGACAAACTTCATCGTTCAATTCAGACACTATCTGGTGGTGAATGGCAACGCGTTCGCTTGGCAGGCATGTGTCTGCAAATCTGGCCGACGCTTAATCCTTACGCAAAGCTGCTGATCCTCGATGAACCCGCAGCTCCGTTGGATATTGCTCAAGAAGGCTTGTTATACAAGCTGATCGACCGAGTGGCAGAGAAGGGCATAGCTGTGATTATGGCAAACCACGACCTGAACCGGACCCTAAGACACGCAGACCAAGTGTTGTTGCTCGACAAAGGTGTACTTCAAGCATCAGGCAGTGCAGAACAAGTGCTCACCCCTGAGCAGCTAGAGTCCGTGTTCAACACTGAAGTAAAAAGTATCTCTGTAGATGGTCAAACCTATCTAGTCTTCGAGTAACGTCACTTTTCATAACGTAGCTTCTAATAACGTTACTTTTTATAACACGATGGACTCTTTTTAAGAGAAGGACCTTTAAATTATCACTGCGCGTTTGAAGGTTTTTTAATAACTCCTGCTGTATTCGCTCGAATACTCTTCTAGCCAGTATTACTGATTTATAAATAGAAGCGGTTACGCTGATTTTGGTTTGTCATCGTTCTCGTTTATATAGTGATGAGAATGATTTTGATTAGTGATATTACTTTGATCTAGATACAAAAATGGCATGTTTATCAATGGTAGTCTCCTTAGCATTACCTTGATAGGGCCAACACTCTGAACTTTTTCTCTCGCACTGCGAAACGCACATTGTTGATTTTGTCGTTATTCATGCTTCCTTTGAGCTTGAACATATCGTCGATCGTGCACCAGTTAGAAATGGGAGAAGAGATACATGCGCAGCATCATTGTGGTATTTATGACGCGGTACAAAGTGCCGTTCATAGCAGTAGTTTCCCCATTACAACTAAGACTCAAGCGCCGACTTATCAAAAGTTGACGCGCTTTTCAATATCACTTCCCATATTCGAACTGCCTCGTACTCGTTCGCCTCCATACGTTTAGCCTCAAAAGTATCGTTATCTATTAGTCCATCATCGTCGCATCTATTCGTCCTCAAGACGTTTATGTGTTCTGCGCCTATGCGTGGCTTTTGTTGGCAACATGATTAGGGGACATACGCCGTCTTGTTGTCGCTGCATTTAATAGAACAAACGAAATCATCACCAAATTTTCTAACGACATCATTCTTATTGTTGAAACAAACAATAAGAAAAATGAATGTGTCACTAACTCTTGATGATATTTATCGTTATAGTACTATCAAATTAGTTAATCATAATAATTATCATTACCATTAAGGTTTGTTTATGCCGTTTAAAAAACTTATCGCTACTTTAGCTGTTGCTGCTTCTGCTGTTATACCTGTTCAAAATGCGTTTGCTGAGGAGAGTACTCTTACTTTTGCAAACTATCGTGATATCCGTGACCTAAACCCACACCTTTACGGTGGTGAGATCTTTGCACAAAATCTTATCTTTGAAGGACTAGTACACCTTGGCAAAAATGGTGTACTTGAACCTTGGTTGGCGAAAAGCTGGAGCACTTCAGAGGATGGTAAAACCTATACATTTAAACTACGTGATGATGTCACGTTTTCTGATGGCAAGCCGTTTGACGCCAATGTTGTGAAAGCGAACTTCGATGCGCTGTTGGATAACGCTAATCGCCATACATGGCTTGAGTCTATCCGCCTGATGGTGGAAATTGAGAAGACAGGCAAAGAGAGTGTCAGAGTGGTAGATAGCCACACAATTGAGGTTGAGTTTGCTGAATCATACTACCCATTCCTTGTTGAGCTTGGTGTAACTCGTCCATTTCGTTTCCTTTCTCCAGAATGTTTTAAAGACGGAACCACCAAGAATGGCGCTAGCTGCTATGTAGGCACTGGTAGCTATGTGTTGACAGAAAACGTGGTTGACCAACGCGCAACGTTCGAGCGAAACGAAAACTACTGGGGTGAACAACCACAAGCCGATAAGATCGTGGCAAAGGTAATTCCAGACAATCAATCGCGTCTGCTTTCACTACGCAGTGGCGAAATCGATATGGTTTACGGCCTACAACTTGTTAGCGCGCAGTCATACAAACAGTTTGAGAAAGATCCGCGTTTTGGCACAGAGCTTTCTGAGCCAGTATCGACACGTATGTTGATTTTGAACTCGACTAGCGAAAACCTAAGTGATACTCGAGTTCGTCAGGCACTGAGCCACCTTACCAACAAATCAATCATCGCAGAACGCATTATGTTGGGCTTAGAAAAGCCAGCGGACACTTTGCTTGCGAAGAATGTCCCTTACGCTGATATCGAACTGACGCCATACCAATATGACGTTGCTCAAGCTGAAAAACTGTTGGATGAAGCCGGCTGGAAGAAAGACGGCAAGACTCGTAAGTTGGACGGAAAACCATTTGAAATCACGCTTTCTTATGACAGTGACAAAGTCGTAGAGCGTACTATCGCACAGTACTTACAAAGTGAATGGTCGAAGGTTGGCCTAAAGATGAACATCGTTGGTGAAGAAGAACAAGCACACCGCGATCGCCTGAAACAAGGTGAGTTTGATTTGTCGTTCAATATTTCTTGGGGTACGCCTTACGACCCTCAATCGTTCCTTGGTGGTATGCGTAAACCGGTATATGGCGATTACGCGGCACAACAAGGCATTCCACAAAAAGCTGAGATTGATAACCACATCTTAGAAGCGTTGGAAGCTATTGATGAAACCAAGCGTCAAGAGCATTACACGTACGTACTGAAAACACTGCACGAACAAGCGATCTACATTCCGATCAGCTACGAGCAAAACCGTGCGGTATTCAACAAGCGTGTAGAAGGTGTTGGTTTTAACCCATCTCAATTTGAAATCCCGCTGCAACGTATGTCAGTAAAGTAAGTAATAGATACTCTTTGTCTGTTCCCTTTACCACTGATTAGCTTATTGACTGACGCTCTTTTCGGGGTGTCAGTCTTTTTGCTTACTGTTTATATTAAGAAAGTAACCGAATGGCTAAATACATCCTAAAGCGATTACTGAGTGCGAGTGTGACACTGTTTTTTGTCTCTTTTATCGCGTTTGCCTTAGTTAATATTATTCCAGCAGACCCTGCTGAAGTGGCACTGCGTGTCAATGACACCACGCCAAGTCCAGAAGCCATTGAAGAAATTCGCTTAGAGCTTGGGTTAGACCGTCCGTTTTTAGTCCGTTATACCGATTGGCTAGTATCGTCTGTGCAAGGCGACTTTGGTATCTCGTACACCAATACCAATCGACTGGTTTCTGAAGAGCTTGCACGAAGCTTCCCATACACGCTGAAACTTGCAGGGTTATCACTCATCTTGTTGGTGTGTGTCAGTATCCCTATGGGTGTGCTCAGCGCCGTGTATAAAGATCATTGGTTTGATCGCATCGTCCGAGTATTTATTTTTGCTAGTACCGCAATGCCCAACTTCTGGTTGGCTTTTATTCTAATTTGGGTGTTTTCAATCAATCTATATTGGTTACCAAGCAGCGGTGCGACCACTTTCAGCCATTTCATCTTACCGTCAGTAACTCTGTGTATGGCTTATGTTGCTACGTACATCCGCCTGATCCGTAACTCTATGTTGGATTCAATGAATCACAACTATGTGAATTACGCGCGCGCTCGTGGTATTTCAGAGCACAGTGTCGTTTGGAAGCACCTTCTTAAAAACTCGCTACAAACCTCAATGACAGCACTAGGCATCGGCATCGTTCGTTTGATTGCCGGTACCGTCGTTATCGAAAGTATATTCGCGATACCTGGTTTAGGACGACTCGCTTTGGCTGCGATTTTCAATCGTGATTACCCAATTATCCAAGCTTATATCTTGGTGATGGGTAGCTTGTTTGTTGTGTCTAATTTACTGATTGATATTTTACATACGGTGGTCGATCCCCGTCTCAAGTCAGGAGCGAAGAACTCATGATAAGACGCCTACTTTCCAATCAGACCGTTGTTGTTTGCCTGTTTATCTTAACGGCTATCTGCTTAATGGGGGCTTTTGCGCCTTACCTTGCGCTGCACGATCCTAACTTGGCGGATGTGATTAACTCTATGATGCCTATGTCGATGGAGTACCCACTCGGCACTGACCATTTGGGTCGATGTATCTATTCTCGTTTGTTGTTTGGTATTCGTACCACGCTGTATTACTCGCTATTAACCATGGTTATTACGGCAGTCGTCGGCGGCTTCATTGGTGTGGTTTCTGGTTACATGCGAGGCAAGGTCGATTCATTGATCATGCGTGGCTGCGAAGTCATGTTGTCATTCCCGTATGAAATTATTGTTTTGAGTATTGTGGGCATCATGGGTCCGGGTATTTTCAACATCATAATTGCGAACTTTATTGCGAAAATCGCATGGTATGTGCGTATTGTTCGAAGCTCAGTGATTTCGTTTAACCACCAAAACTACATCCTGTACTCACGTACGGTTAAGACACCTCAAAGTTTTATCTTTCGTAAGCACTTAGCACCGAACATCGCTGCTGAGGTCATCATTCTTGCGACTCTAGATCTAGGCTGGATTATATTGAGCATCTCAACACTGTCTTTCCTTGGTTTAGGTGTACAGCCTCCAACGGCAGAGTGGGGCGCAATGTTGAGTGATGCCAAAGAAGTTCTCTTCTCTAATCCTGAGCAGATGGTCATCCCCGGGATTGCAATCATGGTTGTGGTGGCGTGTTGTAACTTACTTGGTGACTCTTTACGTGATGTATTAGACCCAAGAACGGAGCAAAGATGATGTTAGAAGTTAAAAATCTTAGCGTCGCGCTACATAAACCGACACACAGAGATCTAGTCTCTGATGTAAGCTTTACACTCAAAGAAGATCAATGTTTGGGTATTTTGGGTGAATCAGGTAGCGGCAAAAGCCTGACCTGCAATGCGATTAACGGCTTGTTGAACGACTCTTTCTCTATTTCGGGTGATGCGCTGTTTGAAGGCAAGAATCTATTTGATATGCCTCAGAAGCAGCGTCGTCAATTAAGGGGTGAGCAGATCTCGATGATCATGCAAAGCCCAATGACGGCGTTCAATCCACTGTTCACGATTGGCAATCAAGCTGTCGAAACCATAAAGCAACACCAGTCAATGAGTACTAAAGAGGCTATTGATCTGTTCTGCGATGTGCTGACTCGTGTCAACCTGAAATCAGTCCGCGATTTAATTAAGAAGTACCCGCATGAACTTAGCGGGGGCATGCTGCAACGAATTATGGTGGCATTGGCATTGGTGCTGAAACCCAAGCTGATTATTGCCGATGAGCCCACAACGGCGATTGATTATATCTCGCAACGAGAAGTGGTTAAGGAGCTAGAGTTTGTACGAGAGCAGTTTGGTACCAGTCTAATTTTCGTTAGCCACGACCTGAGTTTGGTTTCTCATATTGCAGATAACGTTATGGTTATGAATCAAGGCAAAGTGGTTGAGTACGGCGCTACTCGCAAGGTGTTCACTCAACCAGAAAGCAAACACACGCGTTACTTAGTGGATACTCGTATGGCATTAGTAAATCGATTTAAATCTGTCATGGAGAGCTGCTAATGTTGATTGAAGTAAAGAACGTCACCAAGGCATTCAAAAACGACGATAGTTGGTTTTTTCCTAGCTACCAAAATGTACTCAATGGTGTGTCTATCACGGTTAATGAAGGTGAGTGTGTCGGCGTGGTCGGCGAATCGGGCAGTGGCAAAAGTACACTAGGGAAAGTCATACTTGGTCTAGAAGCGGCCGACAGTGGCGAGGTGGTACTTGGCAACGCTATTTCGAACCTACCTATGCACCAAGTAATGAGTGTGGTATTTCAAGATTACAACACCTCGGTGAACCCGCGATTGACGATTCGAGAGATCATCAACGAGCCTTTGATTAACGAAAAGGTGGGTAAGGCAGAACGAGAATCCCACTTGGTTCTGCTACTTGAAGAAGTGGGCTTAGATGCAGACATGCTTGACCGTTATCCACATCAACTCAGCGGTGGACAATTACAGCGTGTGTGTATCGCAAGAGCGGTAGCGCCCAACCCTAAGTTTATCTTGCTTGATGAAGCGGTGAGCTCTTTAGATGTATCTGTTCAGGTACAAGTTCTCGACCTCTTGCAAAAACTCAAACAAGAGCGCCAGATTTCGTATTTGTTTATCACACACGATATTGCTGTCGCGAGTTTTCTTTGTGATCGTTTAATGTTTTTTAAAGATGGCCAAATCGTCGAGCAAGTCGATGATATGCGAAATCTGAAACACGTAAGTGACCCTTACACCAAGAGCTTGTTAGAAGCGGCTAGCTATCTAGAAATACCGTTTGAAACTGAGTTTGGCCAAAAATGACACTGATTCATAAAGATTCTTTAAAATAGCGTTCCCATTTATTGTTTCTACCGTAACTCAACCTTTATTGGGTGCTGTGGATACCGCCGTTATTGATTCCTTTCCTTCAGTTTAACTAACGTTCATTTCGACAAGACGTGTAGTGCATATCCCTAAAGCGGCTTAATCATTAAGTCGCTTTTTTATGCATCTCGGATGGTTTTTCCTCTATCAAGACGGAATACTGAGATCCAATAATTCGAAGCAACATCATCTATCTACAATGCATTTGTTTGAGTTGTGTGATGCTGATTCCTATGAATATAAAACTCGCTGTTATTGATAAAATTGACGTATATATTTTTCGTTGTTCTTCAAACAAAAACTATAAACCCTCGAACTGCAATTTTGATTGGTAAGTGACCAATTGATGTAGTGCGCAGGGTAAAATAATAGAGAGTGGGAAAGTGACAACAATAAATAATAATATTCTAAAAGTAGCAGTAGGTATGGCTATGCTATCGAGTGTGCCTTCAGTGGCAAATGCTCATGGTTGGTCTGAATTTCCAAGCGCACGTCAGAACACGTGTTACGAGCAAGGCGGGATTTGGTCGGGTGCACCACCGAATGCAGCATGTGCTCAGGCGAAAGATATTTCTGGCTCTTACCCGTTCGTTCAACGTAACGAGTACGCGAAAAATATCCAAGATTTCAACAATTTCAATGCTGTAAAAGCGGCGATTCCTGACGGCACGCTATGTTATGCCAACGATTCGCAAAAGCGCGGCATGGGTGCGCCTCATACTGGTTGGACTCGTACCGAGCTAAGCACTGGTACATTTGAATATGTATTCAACGCGACTGCGCCACACAACCCTTCATTTTGGGAGTTTTACCTAACGAAGCCGAACGCAGACCTAAGTAAAGGCCTAGCGTGGGGTGACTTAGATCTTATCCAAGAAGTGGGTAATGTCCCTGTAAACGGTGGCAAATACCGTATCAATGTGACTATTCCTTCAGACCGCTCTGGCGATGCAATCCTATATGTACGTTGGCAACGTGACGATGCAGCAGGCGAAGGCTTCTACAACTGTTCAGACATTACTATCGCGGGTGGTACAACACCTCCGCCAGATCCTACACCACAACCGGATCTAGTTCGTGGCGACTTGTTTGTTTCAGACCAATTTGGAACACCAGAAATTGGCGATACAGTTAAGTACGACATCATCAACAAATACGGTGAAGTAGCACGTAGCTTCGACATCGTTATTGATGCGAGCAACGTGAATGATTGGGCTCGTCTGCTAGCTTCGGAAATCAACGGTTGGCACGAAGAGTTTAAAGACGGTGCGATCTTCATCGGTGACTGGCACGCCGAAATGCAGCACTACATGTACTTCCAAAACGATCCTTCACGTAACTTCTTTAACTCAAAAGATAGCCGTGCTTCTGGTCAGTTAACACTGATTGAAGGTGGTGACGGCGGTGTTGAGCCATTAAAAGGCGACATCTACGAGCTAGTGAAGAGTGATAATGTGGTTAATGCTGGCGACAAAGTTGTGATTGCAACGAGCGAAGCAGCAAACCTAACACAAACTCAAGGTTCTGCAGTTAGCATTCAAAACAATGGTACGGCTTCAATTGTTGTAGACACGACTGCAATTACGGCGAACGAAACTTTGTCATTCATTGCTAGCTCTATTGAAAGCGAAAGTGTTGAAACCTTCACGTTCGAAGTGATTGCTGATGACGGTGGCGTAACACCAGACCCAGATCCAACGCCGGATCCAGATCCGACTCCTGACCCTACGCCAGATCCAGGCACGTGGGACTCATCTGCGACTTACCTTGGTGGCGAAGTCGTGACTTACTCGAACCAGTCATGGAAAGCACAATGGTGGGTTCAAGGTGGTACAAACCCTAAAGCGACCTACGAAAACGACCAATGGGGCGTTTGGCGTCCAGCTAACTAATCTTAGCTATCGTTAGTTAATTAGCTTTAAAGTAATAACCAAGACACCACACTTTTTGACGAGTGTGGTGTCTTTTTTTATTGGAAAGGCTTAATAAACGAAATAGGTTTGATTTCTGTTGGTTTTATCCTTCCATATAGTAAAAGAGCGTCACAAACATCAACTGGTCGATAAGTAATAATTGTAAATCTGTTCAATGGGTGGCGAGGGTTTTATGGAACTAACCAGTAAGCAAGTTGGAGTCTTTAAAGGAATGGCGTTGGCTATGTTAACCGCCATTGTTGCAATCTGGGCAGCGATCGTTTTAGACCCCTTCAATTACGCCCAAGCCAGTATGCTAGAAGATAGGGTGACAGTTTTAGGGCTTTCTCTGATACTGCCGACCTTGATGTTAATCGTCTCTATTGGGCGTTTAGCCAAGTATCGGTTCTTCAGCCCAGAAGATATCGATGGCAGTGGGTTAACGTCCGGCACAAAGCGAGCCATCATTTTGCAAAGCATGCTTCAAAATACCTTAGAGCAATTAGTTATTGCAGTCGGTGTGTATACGGCGTGGTGTTTGTTGATGCCCTACGCTTGGTTATCGGCGGGACTCGTGTGTTCAGTGTTGTTTTTTATGGGGCGTATCTTCTTTTTCAAAGGCTACAGTCATGGAGCACCGGCAAGGGCTTTTGGTTTTGCATTAACCTTCTATTCAACGGTCGTGCTGTGCTTAGTATTGGTGGTCACTCAAGTTATATCCCTTTAAAATCAGTGGTTTGATTTATTATCCTTCCTAAATTGCGTAAGGCTTAGTTCTTTATTCGTAGAACAAAATGGTAAAATTCGAGTCGAGTGAACTGCATTCTTTTCAGAACACCAGTATCTCAACTCTATATCAGATTTAATCAAAACAATCTTTCCTAACCTATTGTTAAATATTTACTATTTGATAATGTGTCTAGGTGCACATTAAGGATGTGTTTCATATTTAGCGATGAAAATAGTAGGAGTTGCGATGAGTATTATAGTGAGACGGTCTGAACCGTCGGATGCAAAGGGAATCAAAGAAGTTTACGAATGCACTAATGCTTATACCGGTACGCTGCAACTCCCAAATCCATCTCTGGAAAGCTGGCAAAAACGAATATCTAACATGCCTGACAACGTGTACTCGTATGTCGCGATGATCGACGATGAGATTGTTGGCAACTTGGGAATGGAAGTGTGTGTGAACCCAAGAAGACGACATGTCGCTTCATTTGGTATGGGTGTTAAAGACGATGTGTTAAGTAGAGGCGTTGGTAGTCAACTGCTCGCGACCGCGATCGACTTGTGTGATAACTGGATTAACATTAAGCGAATGGAGCTCACGGTATATACCGATAACGAAAGAGCGATCAGCCTGTATAAGAAGTTCGGTTTCGTGATTGAAGGAGAGTCTGCAGGGTTCGCTTTTAGAAATGGCGAATATGTGGCGGCTTATCACATGGCGCGACTGGTATAACATTCGATTACAACTAAAACAGGTAAAATTAACACACGGCTGCAATTTACACGCAGTTGCCATCAGACACAGCTAAAATTAACTGACAGATAATAAAACGCCACGTTATTTAAACGTGGCGTTTGCTATTTTAGTTCGCTGGTGCTTTAAACAACTATAGCCATAACCTTAGTTCAGTCGCAAACTTAGTTAAGCCGTTAGTGGCTCAAGGTTCGCAGGGCGGTAGTGTACTGATTTTAGTACTTTACCTTGGCGAACTGTCTTGCCTTCAGATACGAAATCTTCCGCGCACTTTGCAATGATGTATTCGCCTTTCTGAACAGCCATCAGCTTGATGTTTTGCTCAGCATAGAAAGCTTCTGTTTCAGCGTATTCTGTTTCGGTGCGACATACTTTGCTCATGTTGCTCGAGTGTACTTCGTCCCAGCACGGTAAGAAGTCAATTGAACGGTTTTTAGAAACATTCAACAGTAGGTCGATCAGGTAGCTGATTGCTAGGTTGTCTTCTACCTTAGCTTGACCAAGGTGAACCAAGCGTCCCATCAAAACATAAACGCTGTCTACAATAGCGTCCGCTTGTTCGATTTTAGAGTCAGCTTCTGCAAGTTCTGTCAGTTCTTCGATCGCTAGAGAGGTATGTAGCGTATCGCCCTTTTCGTCCATTGTTTCAGGAGCAGCAACAGGCAGATCAAAAGTACTGCGGAACTCTTCAATGTCGCGGTAAAGGTGATCGTAGATTTCTTGGCTTAGTTGAGAAAGGTTCATTTTCCTATCCATTCTGTTTCGTTAATGGATTATTTTACCAAAGCTAGGAATAGGGTGCTAACGCAAAGTCGAAGAAGTCGACTTTTATTCGTTGGACCAATGAGGTATTTTGCATACAAACTAATTGATTATTATGTTTTTTTACACTTTACTCTTTTTAATATACCAAATATTAATGTTGTCATTAACTTCGGCAGCAGTGGGACTCCATTTATGAACCAAGCTAGTGAAAGTGAAATTGTTATACGCCGCTTGTATCAAATCACCAATGATTATCGAAAGGGCTTCGATATTCAAATCGCTCAGCTACTTATTATGGGGCTTGAACGCTTCAACCTTGATATTGGTATCTTATCGAAAGTCGATGGTAATGCTTATGTTGTTGAACATTGTGTTACGCCTGACGGGGTAGAGCTCAATAGCGGTGACACCTTCGATTATCGTTCAACCTATTGCGAAATTACTTGTAAATCGATCGGTCCTATCTGCATTGAGCATTGTGGCAAACACGATAAGTATGCGAAGCATCCTGCTTACCAGTCTTTTGGTTTGGAGTCTTATATTGGGGTTCCCATTTTTGTTAATGATGAGCTTTATGGCACCTTAAATTTTTCAAGCCCGGCACCTTACCATCGCGAGTTCAAAGAGTTCGATGTCGACGTGATGAGGCTAATGGCGTCATGGATAGAAGTGGAACTGGTAAGAAGGCAGCAAGAGCGAAAACTCAAAGAGCTGAATGAGAAGTTAGAGTACCAAGCTATGTACGATCCTTTGACACACCTGCCGAATCGACGTTGCTTGTTTAAAACGTTGAACGCAGAAGTGGAACAGTTAAAAGGATCTTTAGGAAAGGGAACCTTGGCGGTTGTCGACATCGACTTCTTTAAACAGGTCAACGACACTTATGGCCACCAAATGGGTGATGTTGTATTAAAGAAAGTGGCGAACGTGCTGAGCAATAACACTCAAGAAGGTGAGTTTGTGGCGCGTTTTGGTGGTGAAGAGTTCATTCTTTGGTATCCAAATAAAAACCCAAGTTGTGTTGAAGATAAGTTCATGACTCTTTTGCAAGAGATGAAGAAAATCACGCTTGATAGAAAGCCTGTCACTATATCAATCGGTGCGTGTCATTTTGAGTTGAGTACAGGGGATACCAAAGGGGAAAGGATGTCGGCGTTAGATAAACTAATCAAAGTTGCCGATGAATGTCTGTACATTGCGAAACAGAATGGACGAGATCAGTTCATTTCTCGTCCATATCATCAAGAGCGCTCGGGAATATGAGCGATTAACTGAACTATTAGCTAAACAAGTAAGGGAACAGTTTACGGCGTTCTTCTGGCGTTAAAGACTCAACTCTCGCGATGTTGGTATCAGGAATCGCTTCAGGGTTAGGGTAGTGCTTCAACACTTTTTCCATACTTGCTTCACGAATCAAATGGTAAACCGGATAAGGAGAGCGATTCGTTAGGTTCTCATCGTCTTCTGGGTCTGCGCCACCAAAACAATAGTCTGGATGAAAGGTGGCCACTTGATAAGTACCTTCCCAATCTTCTTGTTTGATCAGGGCTTCAATCCAATCAATGAACATGTTGTAGTCGAAAAAATCTTGCAGCATGTTAGGAACAACCACCAAAGTTGTCTCTAACTCGGCAACCGGTGTGTTATCTAACTCAACAAAATGCGTCATGATGTCTTCTAGCAACACTTCTTCGGTTTCTGCTTCGCTCACAAAGATCTTAATTTGCTTATTACGTTGTGGCTTAGCTGCGAATGGACACAGGTTTAGGCCAATAACGACATCGTCTAACCACTGTTTTACTTGGTCGTGGATGGTTTGAAGATCAGTGCTTTGAGTGTTCGACATAACAGGTTCCGAAATGAAATTTTGCGTAGGATATCAGAACGGACGTTAATCAAAAGCAATAATTGAGTTACAAACTCAGTCGTAGTTATGCTTGTGCGAGTTTGGACGTAGATACTTGTAGCTGTTTCAACTGGTAGACCCATGCAAATATCGCAACATAGAAGATAGAGCCGCCTGCAATTACGCCATTCCAACCAAACAGTTGCCAGCAATACAAAAGTAAGAACCCACCTAAACTACCGCCAATATAATAGTGAACCAGATAGAGCGCGGTAGCTGTTGCCTTAGCACTCGGGGCTTTTTGACTCACCCAAGAGTAGGCAAGGGTATGGGCGAAGAACGCGCCGCCGCTAATCAATAACAAACCAGCTAACATGAACGGGACTTTATCGACCGCAGAAACTAGCATTCCGATTAAGCTAATGCACACGCCCATCAAGATACCGTTTAGCGGATCAAAGCGAAGCGTCCATCTGTTGGATAGCTTCGAACTGACCGTTCCGGCCAAGTAACATAGGAATATAAGCGATGCTAAACCCACAGACACTGAATGAGGTGCGGATACTAGCCTAAAGCCCATTACTGAATACAGGTTTACGAACAGGGCAAAGTTAGCGCCACCAATCAACATCGCGAGCCATAAGGTACGGTTTTTTAAGTGCGTCACTACCGAGCGATTATGATGAAAGAACAGCCCTTTCTGCGGTTTGAAGTTTTGTTGGTCAGGCAGGCTATACGCAATATAGAGTGCGCCAAGTAAAGAGCCGACAACGAAAAACAACACAGTCGCATGCCAGTCAAAATAATCCGTAATCAAGCCGCCCAATACACGCCCGAAGATGCCACCTAATGAGTTAGCCGCAATATAACCGCCTATCGCGACTGCGAATGCTTTCGGTGATAACTCTTCGACCATGTAGGCAACAGCCACACCTGCAAAAGCAGCAACCGCTATTCCCATGAATGCTCTGGCAATAACAAGCTGTAGTAGGGTAGTTGTGAACACCATGCTCAGTCCGATTAGCGGGATAGCAAATAAGCTGAACAGAATGATGGGTTTTCGGCCAAAGGTTTCAGAAGCGATTGCCCAAGGCACCAAGCTGATGGAAAGCCCAAGTGTTGTCGCGGCAAACAGCCAGTTGATTTGAGTTTCAGATACTTGGAAGTGCTCCGCCATGTGCGGCAAAATTGGCTGAAAGAGATAAAGGTTACAGAAAATGATAAATGAGCCAATCGCCAATGATTGGGTGATGCGTTTGTATTGAGGACTGCCTTTATCAAACATTTACGTTGAGCCTGCGCGAGTTAGTAAGCTATTTGTGAACAAGTTATCAGCACAAGTGTGATTAAAGAAATATATTAAAAATATCACCTCTATATATTTAATATATCGCCATGCTTGAATCAAAACCACTTCGTCATTTCTTAGCTGTTGCGCAGTTTGGTAACTTCACTCAAGCCGCCAAAGCGCTGCATATCGCGCAGCCTGCATTGAGTATCTCCATTAAAAAACTCGAACAGACGCTTGAGCTGATTCTCTTCCGTCGTGGAGATAAATCCGTCACCCTAACGGAAGAGGGAAAGGTACTGTTTGAACATGCGAAGCGAATATCCCAGCAGTTTGATGATGCTCAACTCGCAATGAATGAGTTAAAGGGACTGGAAAAAGGCGAGGTGCGATTGGGCGCTCCAAGCATGATGGGGAGTTACTTTTTCCCGCAAGTTGTGATGGCATTTAAAAGCCAATACCCAAACCTCAAGTTGACCTTGATTGATGCGGGTACTGAATCGATTAGGGAGATGCTATTAAACGGCGAACTCGATATTGGCGTAATCAACCATGAGAATGTCCCTGATGCTTTCGAAACCGACCACTTGTTGAGTTCTGAGATGCTCGCCGTTGTCGGTAAGGAACATCCGTTAGCACAGCAGCCTTCGATGACCTTTGAAGAATTTTTCGCTCAAGAGCTGATCATGTTCAAGTCGGGTTATTTCCACCGTGACTTTATCGACGCAACGTGTAAAAAATACAACCTAGACATGACCATCGCATTCGAAACCAACTTGCTCCCGATGATTCTTTCTATCGTGAAGCGAGAGTTTGCCATCACTGCGCTGCTTAGCTTGGTGACAGAATATGAGGAAGACGTAGTAGGCGTGCCATTTAAAGACCCTGTGAAGCTGAACCTATCTTTGGCGTGGAGAAAGGAAGGGTATCTGTCCAAGGCAGACCGAACCTTTATTGATTTCGTTAAGAGGTATGTGTGATTTAATAAGATATAAATAAACAAAGCCCGAAGATCCTAGGTTGGACATTCGGGCTTTGTTTGTAGAAATATAAGTCTCTTAAGTCACGTTAAGTGTTCTTTGAGTTATACATCTTATCGAAGTTCTTCTGATTCCAACCAACCATCACTTGATCGCCGATCTTAAGCACGGGGATAGAACGAGCACCCATCGCTTGTAATTCTTTGCGGCCACGCTGCATTTTTGCATTCGTCAGGCGGTAAACAATTTTCTTAGAGTCCAAATAGCGCTGGGCATCTTTACAGTGCGGGCATTTGTCTGCGACGTACAATACAACACGTTTCATTTTTACAATCTCTTTTTGAGTCTAGCTCTTGGTGAATCTCGCTAAAGTGTAACGAATCCTAGGTGATTAGAAAAGTGTGATCAGTTACACTATGCGGCTCAATTTTCAAGACCACAACGTATTGTCGTGGTGTAACTTGTACGGTCTTTCAGCATGCATCCTTCTTTACGCTATATTCAAGGCTATCCTAAGCACATTCTTGATCCTGTGACTCAACTTGTTGAGTCGGGTAAATTGGTGCCGTGGTTTGAAGCTCGCTACCCAAAGAATCATGAAATCAAAAGCGAGAAAGCCCTGTTTGACTATGCGATTGAGATAAAAAATCGCTACATGAAAAAAACACCACCGATCAGCAAGGTGATTTACGACGGCAAGATACACCTAATCAATAATGCGTTGGGTCTTCATTCTTACGTTGCGAAGAATCACGGTGGAAAGATCAAATCAAAGAATGAAATTCGTATCGCCAGTGTTTTTAAAAATGCACCAGAACCTTTGCTGAGAATGCTGGTGGTACATGAACTGGCGCATATCAAAGAGAAAGAGCACGACAAAGCCTTTTACCAACTATGCTGTCACATGGAACCGGAATATCATCAACTTGAGTTGGATGCCCGTTTATTCATGATGTATTTAGATTTAAAGAAGTAGCCCAATGAGCCAATCACAAAATAGAACTACGTTAAGCCTGTCGAAAAACAGCACTTCATCAGCAAAAACAAAAGACAATCAAGCTGATGTTAAGCCAAGTACAGCTAAGCCGAGCAGTGACAAGCGTATTTCTACCAAGAACACATCGGATAAAAGCCGCAATAACAGTGCACCGAAAGGCGCTGGTAATAACAAAGCAAAGCGACCTTTTGCAAAAGATAGCCAAGGTAAGCAGAGTGCGAATAAAGGAGCAGCGAATAAGGGGTCTTTCAACAAAACGGCTTTTAATAAAAACGCAGCCCAAAAAAGACGTTCGGCTGAAAAACCTCAAGGTGGTTTGCACCCAAGAAATCAGCACACTGGTCGCTATGACTTCGAGTTATTGGTTTCCGCGTTGCCTGAGCTAAAAGAGCACCTGATCAAGAACCCAATGGGCGAAGACACCATTAATTTCTCTGATCCATTAGCCGTTAAGCTACTCAACAAAGCTTTGTTGGCGCATCATTATGGCGTTAAACATTGGGATATTCCCACTGGTTACTTGTGTCCGCCAATTCCTGGTCGTGCAGACTACATTCACAGAGTGGCCGACATTCTTAATAGCGATGGCCAAGGTGAACCTTATAATCATGCTTCTGTAAAAGCATTAGATATTGGTGTTGGTGCAAACTGTATTTATCCAATTATTGGTGCGACAGAGTATAAGTGGCGCTGCACGGGTACGGATGTCGATTCAGTCTCTATCAAAACAGCGAACTTCATTGCTGAAAGTAACCCTAATCTAAAAGGTAAGATTCGCGCTCGCCTACAAGCCGACTCTGAATCTATCTTTAAGGGCGTGATTAAAGATAATGAACGTTACGATGTCACAATTTGTAACCCTCCATTCCATAGCTCTCTAGAAGAAGCGGAAAAGGGTTCACAACGTAAGCTGGATAACCTAGCGGCAAACCGTGCTAAGAAAGCCGGTCAGTCGTTCAAGCCAGAGACGAACAAAAAGTCAGTTAAGTTAGATAAATCAACTAAGCAAGAGAAACCAACCTTAAACTTTGGTGGCCAAAAGTCTGAACTTTGGTGTCCGGGTGGTGAAGCCGCTTTCATTATGAAGATGGCGAGAGAGAGTCAACTTTTTGCTACTCAAGTCTTGTGGTTTACGACATTGATTTCTAAGAAAGACAACGTCGATATGGTTCGCTCTGAGCTAGGTAAGCTACGCGCTAAACAAGTGAAAGTGGTCGAGATGTCGCAAGGCCAGAAGGTGAGTCGCTTTATCGCATGGACCTTTATGGACGATGAGCAAAGACAAGAGTGGATTGCGCTTAAATAGTGGCCGCACTTAGTTAAGACATTAAGCTGAAATATGGACGGGCTTGTTGTTAACGCAACAAGCCCGTTTTTTGTGTTTTGCATAATCGTTAAGCAGAAAGCAATTCATCTAATTTACTCTGATACTTCTGCTCTAGAGCACTATTACCCGCTTTATTTTCGAGATCGACCAAGATTTTAAGCGATGGAATTTGATAGCCATAACGCTGGTGGAATTTGAATAAACGAAGTCGAGCTTCATTGTAATCGGCGTCACTCACTTCGATTTTTGATAACTGTAGTATCGATTTTACGCGGTTTGGGTCATGGTCAATCGCTCTGCTGAAGTAGTATTTTGCTTGGTCGGTATTACCAGCCTTAAATGCACAAAACGCCGCGTTTTCATAACTTGCTGAGACGAGATAGTAGTAGGGTTGGTCGATGGCGCGATTGAAGTACTTATCGGCTTGTTCGTATTCACCCTGTTTACACAAAAATGTACCGTAGTTGTTCAATACATTGCCGTTTCTAGAATCTAGACTCAATGCCTTTCGATAAGTAGATCTTGCTTCGTCTACTTCGCCCACTTGTTCGTAGTAATGCGCCATTGAAAGCCGAGCACGGTAGTAACTAGGTGCGTGTCTAATTGCGAGCTCAAGATTTTCACGCGCTCTGACCATATTGCCTTGTCCCATGTAGCCTAAGCCTAATTCAATTCGAGATTCAGACATCGCGATAGGATCACTTTCAATCTTTGGTGGACCTTCAGTGACAGAGACGCAACCGACTAATGAAAGCGAAGCGAGTAGTACCATACTTGATAACGAAAGGGGACGGGATAGCGAAAAGGGTTTAGATAATAACGGCTTGGCAGGCATGTGAAGCTCCTTATGAACACCAACCCATCATATGAAATCAAACCCATTGAAGTGGTAAATCTATTATGGAATGCGACTCACACACCATAAAAAAACCGCGTTCAATTCGTCATTTTATCAATAACCTATTGAACACGGCTTTATGTGTTTGTGAATCGGAAGTAAGAACCTAATCGTCTTTGGTAAAATTGTCTTCGCTGAAATGATCCAGATCGTAAGGTGTTTGTTGGTAAACGCAGTAGTTTAGCCAGTTAGAGAACAACAAGTGTCCGTGACTACGCCAGCTTGCAACGGGCTTGTTGTCTGGGTTGTTGTTCGGGTAGTAGTTGATTGGAATCACAGGCTCCATGCCTTCACCCAGATCACGAATGTATTCATTGTGAAGTGTATGGGAGTCGTACTCAGGGTGACCTGTTACAAACACGTTTCGCTTATCTTTGGTCGCCGCTAGGTATACGCCCGCAACATCAGACGTCGCAAGAACATCTAGATCTGTATGCTCCGCTAAGTACTCCTGAGAGAAGTCAGCATAGCGAGAGTGCGGTGCCAAGAATGTATCGTCGAAGCCACGTAAAATAGGGTGGTATGGGTTATGTATCTCGTGGTTATAAACACCAGACAACTTCTCTTTGCGAGTGCGTTTTGGTAAATCATACAGTAATTTCAAACCAGCCTGAGCTGCCCAACACACGTATAGAGTTGAAGTAACGTGCTTGTTTGCCCATTCCATGATGGTTTTCAGATGGTCCCAGTAGATTACATCTTCAAATTGAACCAAGCCAAGCGGTGCACCAGTAATGATCAATCCATCAAAGTTTCTGCCTTTGACCATTTCAAATTGGCGGTAGAAGTTATCAAGGTGTTCAGTCGGTGTGTTTTTACTTGGTCGGTCATCAATGCGCAGCAGCTCTACATCCACTTGCAATGGGCTGTTTGATAGTAGGCGTAAAAATTGAGTTTCAGTTTCAATCTTCTTCGGCATTAGGTTGAGGATCAAGACTCGAAGTGGACGAATTTCCTGTGTCGATGCTCTTGATAACGGCATAACGAAGATGTTTTCTTCACGAAGAACATCGGATGCTGGCAATTGGTCTGGAATGCGAATAGGCAAAGCTTTCTCCCTAAGCTAGATATGTAGACGTCTATACATCTAAATCTATAGTAGTTTGATACGCTTGTCGACATGCAAAATGGATAGATGTAAATAATTTGTGTTTTCTATCAGAAGCAAGACAAGGGCTTTGAGGGGAGTCTCATTGTATTCAGTGATTATCGGAGTCGTGTGTGAGGACTTAGTTTTCGTATACTGAGCAAAGGCAGTTATCAGAGAAAATCGTTACTATTTACGATAAACTCATGTTTTCGAATTAGCCTGTAAAGTGACAGATGAAGTTAATACTCATTCGAGGGTTGCCGGGTTCTGGCAAGTCAACAAAAGCAAAAACCTACGATGCATTGCATGTTGAAGCCGATATGTATTATGTGAATGAGCAAGGTGAGTACCATTTTGACCCTAGGCAGCTGCAACAAGCTCATGAGTGGTGTCAAAACACGGCTGAAAACGGCTTAAAGCAAGGGCTTGATGTGGTTGTTTCGAATACCTTTGTTAAGCATTGGGAAATGAAGGCCTACCGCCAACTTGCACGTAAATATAAAGCCGATTTGATCATTGAGGTTTGCCGAGAGCAATATGGCAGCATTCACGACATCGAACCGTCGGTGATTAAGCGTATGGCAAAAGACTGGCAAGAATAGCCTCGTGCTTATCCAGCTTGGCTGAATGGCAAATAGAATTAAATTAATAGAACAACTCCAAGGTAACGATTGAAATGGCAAAGCGCTCTGTTGTGGTCGACATGACTTCTTATGGTATCTATTCCACGTGGGATTCCAAATCTAAGGATCTTCCAAAAATCCAAGAGTTCACTACCACCGTTGATGCTGAAATCGACGTAGAATTTGGCTATATCTTGAATATCAAAAAAGCCAAAGGTGAGAAGATCCGTTATTGCATTTATCACCCGGACATCACTACAGACAAAGGTGAAGTGCTCGAACCGTTCGACGGCGAAGAGTATGTCGGTAACAATGATTGGGATTTCTACTTAGGTGACACTATCTGGGCGCCTGTCTCGAACAAGCTGGGCAAATGGCGCATGACGGTCGAGCTAAAAGGCAACATCATCGCCGACAAGACATTCGACCTAGTAGCAAAAGACGAAAGCCAGTTTTGGAAGCGTAGAGGTTTTTAGGCTTGAATCTCTGGCTAAATTCAGGCACAAAAAAGCCGAGTCACATGTGAACTCGGCTTTTTGATATTGGCTAAATGGCTTTCACCACCTAGTTACCAACTAAGATTATTGTGTTACGTAAGCCACTACAAACTCAGTGATTGCGACCATGTCTTTCACTGCAATGTATTCTTCAGTGGTGTGAACTTTCGCCATACCAGTAGAAAGGTTAACCGTTGTTAGGCCTTTCGCGTTGAAGTTGTTTGCATCGCTACCACCACCAGTGCGTTTAGTGTTCGCGGTTACGCCAAGCTTCTCAAACGCTGATTTGATAGAAAGAATATGCGGGTGATCGTCTGCAATCACGAATGCATCGTAAGCACGAGTAGATTCGATTTCTACTTCAGCGCCGAACTGCTTCGCACTCTCTTGGAATGTAGAGATCATGTGCTCAACTTGAGCCGTTAGCTTTTCGCCGTTTAGAGAACGCGCTTCAGCTACGACTTTAAGCTCTGGCATTACGATGTTAGTCGCTTGACCGCCTTCAACAATACCGACGTTTGCTGTCGTTTCTTCATCGATACGAAGTAGGTTCATCTTAGTGATTGCGTCTGCTGCCACTTGAATTGCGCTGATGCCTTCTTCTGGCGCTAAACCAGCGTGAGCAGGGCGACCTTTGATCTTCGCAACAATCTTCTGCTGGCCAGGTGCTGCATTTACGATGGTACCAATCGGGCCGCCTGTATCAAGTACGATAGCGTGCGCAGATTGGATGTAAGACATATCGAAGTTCAAAGAGCCGAATAGACCGCCTTCTTCGAATACAGTAAATGCAATCTCAATAGTTTTGTGTTCTTTGCCTTCCGCTTTAATTACGCGAACCGCTTCCATGATAGCTGCGATACCAGACTTGTCGTCACCGCCTAGAATCGTGTTGCCTTTTGAACGGATGATGCCGTCTTCGATGATTGGCTCAATGCCGATACCTGGTGTTACTGTATCCATGTGGCAGCTGAATACCGTGCTACCTGAAAGAGTGCCATCTAAACGTGCATAAATGTTGAAACCGTTTGACACTTCTTCTGGAACAGCCAGTTTATGTACGTCAAAGCCTAATTCGCCTAGCTGCTCAGCCAGCGCTTCAGCAATGGCTTTTTCGTTACGTGATTCACTATCGATTTTCACAAGATCGCAGAAATGGTCGACAAGGCGTTGTTCATTAATTTGGGTCATTGTTCATTCTCATTATGTTTCCGTTCTTTCCTTAGAAGTCACGGCTATAGGAACAGGAAAATCACTATAACGCCTTTTTGTAGGATGATTGTCTGAGTTAAATCAAGAAAGTCGCCTGATTATTCCAAATAATAAGAAAAACCTTACTCAGATCCACCAGTAAGCAGGATTTTAATCTGTATATCTGTCGGGTATAATGTTTAACCGCTTTTAAAAAATCTCGATGAAATTGGAATGCAATCAATAATGGCACTGATAAATGAATAGAAACAATGTGTTAGGTTCATTTCTTTTAGTCGTGCTGATGAGTGTTGTGCTTGGGCTGTATTTGCTTTATCCAACTTATGACGATGATTTAAAGCATATTCGCCCTGAAAACCCGAGTGTTTATAGTCCAGAGAAAGAGTTATTACTCTCTCAATATGGAACTGCGTTGATTGGTATTCTCGATGTATCCCGTGGTGACCCTAATTTAGCCTCTCATCAACTCGCCACTCTCCACGCCAATTTCCCAGACCAAGATAAAGCCATCTACCGTGCTTACGAATTGATGATTTTGTCGAACCTCGCACAACACAAGCTAGATACCGAAGCCGTTTCAGAATACGTCAGACAGATTAAAGCGCTCGCACAACACGAACATATGGCGTGGCTAAAAGCTCAATCTCTCGTTGAATTAGCAATTGAACATATCAGTAAGGGTGAGTTGGCGGAGTCTGAAATCCAAATCAGAGCCGCGATAGATATCGCAGAATCGCTCCACTATGAAGAGTTGTTGATTAAGGCTTATAACACGGCGGGTGTCATCAATAATATCCGTAATGACTTTCCGGAAGCTCAATACTTTTTCCATAAAGGCTTAGACCTTGGCAAGAAGTACCCTCAACACATCTACAACAGTAAGTTAGTGTCAAACATGGCACTGCTTTATATCTATTTAGAAGACTGGCCAAAAGCGCTCAAGCTGATTAAAAGAGCAAAAAAACTCTATTACAAGAGTGGGCTACTCGAAGCGTCTACCATCGGCGTGCTGCATGTGAATGAGTCTTTTGCTTATCTGCGCAGTGGTGATTTAGTCAAGGGTCGAGAGGCGTATCAAAGTGCGGCTAAGCTCAATGGCGACAACGTGAGTGAGCGATACAAAATCATCCTGTTAAAAGCAGAGAGTGATGTGTTGTTGGCGGAAAAGAGCTTTGAGTCAGCACGACAAATCGCAAACTTGTGTCTTAGGTACCCTGGCGTGGACAAATACACACTTCAGCTAGGTCAGTGTTATTTAAACAGAGCCTTAGCGAACATTGGTTTGAACCGAGATAATTTCGTCTTTGCTGATCTAAAGCGATCGTCTGCAATGTTCGATGTTGTGGGGACTCGAAGTTGGAAAGTCCTCGGTTTAAGAACACTTGCTGAATATTATGACTCGAGAGGCGACAGCGAGAACGCACTTCGCTACTTCAAGCTTTATTACAAAGGAAATAAAGCGCTGCTATTTGATAAGCGCCAGAGCGATATCTTTTTACTCGAGCAAGATTTCGCTACGGCATCATTAGCTCAAGAAAACGAACTGCTTAACGCAGAAAAAGAGTTGGGTGAGCTGACATTAGTTAAACAGCAGCTACGGAATCGAATCGTTGTCGCCTTGGGTATCATGGTGATGTTCAGCGCAGCGTTACTTTTAATTCGGTTACGTTCGATCCAGAAGACCAATAAAGAGTTACTTAAGCAATCAACAAGATGCGAACTCACAGGCTTACACAATAGACGTTACTTGGAGCAATTGTTAACTCAGCCGATGCCACATCATTTGTCATCGTTTGGATATACACTCGCTATTTTAGATTTAGACCGCTTCAAACAAGTTAATGACACTTATGGGCATGATGTCGGTGACCAAGTGCTGGTGGAGGTCGCTAAGCGTTTAGAGCAAACCTTATCAAAAAACGATGTAGTGGCAAGATGGGGTGGAGAAGAGTTCGTTTTATTGCTGGCTGGGAATCAAGATCCTAATAGAGAGCTTGAGCTGATAAGACAAGCGATCGCTGACCGACCGATTGAAACGCATTCTGGGCCATTAGAATTAACCACATCGATTGGTGCGACGACTCATCTAACGGAACAACAATTGAATAGCAGTACTTATAAGAAATACTTGAAATCAGCAGACGATGCTTTGTATCAAGCTAAGCAGTCAGGGCGCAATAAAGTGCTTATCGCTTGAACCCTCAAACATGCTAGATCCCCTGTAATCAAGAAACCTGAACTTCAATAACTAAGCGAATAAGAGTGCTTATCTTAACTAGTACAGCTATCTACTCTTATTCGTTTAATTCATATTTTGATTTGGCTTGGTGAACTATTTAGCGACACCTTGAAGCATTTCAACCAATTCGCCTTCCGTTGCTGGTTCGTTAGCGAGTTCAACCACCGCTGAAGCGCCGCCTTTTAACATGTAGGCTTGGGTACCGCAGTGGTCATAGTGGAACCATTTACCATCTACACATACGTCGGTATAACATCTTGGGTCTTGTTTAAGTTCCATATCAACTTCCTTATTAACATTTGCCTAACGTTTTTCAGACTAGTTGATCACAAGTCTGGGTAAATTGATCTAAATCAATCTAGAGTGTAATTGATGATTTGATCATCAAAATAGGAGAAGTGTGTCTATCGAAGGAGTGATCTCTCGCTGATTACAGCGACCAAAGGTCGTGATTCTAGTTGGTAACTCTTGCTCTTTTGCTTGCCAGGTGAAGCTTTTCTACATACGCTAGCCACTCTCTTAATCCCTATACAGACTTGATTGTGTTCGAAAATGACTAATATCTTTATCGTTGTAATTGTTCTGGTTGTGTTCTTTTACTTTATTCAAAAGTATGTGGTGAAACACGATGACACCAAAGACCATGCTTATCAGAAGAAAGGGGCGTTGATGTCAGCGCAACAGGCGACATTCTATAACGCGCTTAAATCCGCGGTGGGCAACCATGGGGAAGTGTTTGCCAAAGTCAGCATGTCGAACGTGCTGGTTCCTGCTAAGACGAACAACAAGAAGAATTGGTTTATCGCCAACAACAAGATCTCACGTAGCTATTTCGACTTTGTTGTTTGTGACCCGAGAACGTTAGAGCCCCGCGTAATCATCGAACTGGATAACGGTAAAGAACTCAATAAAGGGAAAGTCGACCGCGAAAAGCTACTGATTCACGTGTGTAAATCAGCAGGTTTACCATTGATTGGAGCTTCAATTAAGCACAGTTATCAAGTAAGCCGTTTGAAGAGGTTGTTGGCAGCGCACATCGATTTAATCGAACCATCCAAAGAAGTTCGATTTTGTAAGAATTGTGGTAGCCCGATGATCATCAAACTGGCAAGCCAAGGAGATTACAAAGGCCGACGCTTCTTCACATGTAGCCGCCAGCCTAACTGTACGTATACAGAGAACTACAACGTTGTATTCGATGTGGATGAAGATTCTAACTAATATCTTGAGTTAAAATGCTTTATCAAAGGGGTAAGACGCAAAACAGGCAGATGTATATAGCTGTTGAACTAGAGGCGAAATGTGATCTACTTCAAGCCATTGATCTGCTTTGTGTTTAAAATTTATTCTGATTGTTGTTTTTAAAAGCAAACGATCAGTTTTGTGCAAATTTATCCTTGCACGCTACCCATTCACTCGCTATTATCCATCTCGTTCTGAAGCGTTAGCCACTTAGTAAAGCGGTTAGTTATGTTTCAAAGCATTTGCCCGCTTAGCTCAGTTGGTTAGAGTACTTGCATGACATGCAAGGTGTCACTGGTTCGAGTCCAGTAGCGGGCACCAAATTATACGAAAGAGCCCACCTAGTGTGGGCTTTTTTGTGTCTGTAATTCCTCGTTTTATCAGACTCTTAGCTATTTCTTGGTCCCAAGAGGTCCCAAGAGGTGTTGCCTAACTATCGCCGATTGAGCTTAAGTACTTGGAGATGAGACGCATATCTTGGTCAGAATAATGCTCCATCGCGACCTCCATTGGAACAAACAGGCCATTCTTACGTTTCTTGTGTTTGTAATCACGCATTTGGTTGAACAAATACATCTCTGTCTGACCGCCGATCTTTGGATACATAGGCATAACGGGCTCATTGCCAGTTTCGCCATGACAAGTTGCACAGCCACCTTTCCCCGGTGCGATGTATAATTCTTTACCAAGCTCAATATCTGTTTTTGCGAAACAATTCAGAGAAATTGAAACCGTTAACAATATAAATAGGCGTTTCATCGTTAGTCCTCGTGATTGACTTTTGAAAGGCAGGTTAGCCACTCAGTAATTTCATTGACATCGTTGCGAATGTAGCCGACATATCCAAACTTCACTTGGCCGTCTGTCACAATCATAGTGGCAGGTAAACCTTGGAATCCCCAGTCATGCAAAAGGTTAAAGCTTGGTTCAATAGTTTTCGGTAAGTGTTCAATTCCAAGTTTGGCAAACTGTTGCTCAATAGCATCTGGGTTATGTCCAATATGAATTGTCTCAATCGCAAAACCTGGTTGGGTCGCAATGCTGTCGAGCATTGGTAATTCTTTTAGACAAGGTGGACACCATACCGCCCATAGGTTGACCAAAGTGATGGGTTCAGACGTTGGACGCGACCAAGTTAGACTCTCTTTGGCTTCTGTAAAGCCCTCGGGAGTAGGGCATTCATTCGCTTGCGTACTGGTAGCAAAGAAGAGTATTGAACAGAGCAAAGCGATGGACTTATTCATTGAGGTAACCCTTTAAACTCTCGCTGATCTTAAAGCCCCCTTCGCCATAACCAAATACATCAATCAATTCACGATCTGGGCCGTAAAAATAGAGGTAAGTCGAATGGAAAACCTCATACTGTTTTGGCAGAGGCGGGTAGATAGGTTTGCCTTCTAAGCTGTAACCGTAAGTTGCTTTCAGATTCTTCGCTGCGATTTTGATTTGTTCTTGAGTGCCCGTTAACCCTACCACTTTAGGATCAAAGTATTTCACGTAGAGATCCATGTTCTCCACGGTGTCACGATTGGGGTCAACTGAGACAAAGATCGGTACGACTTGCTCTGCTTGCTCGCCTAAATCATTAACGGCGGTGGCTAGATCGATCACAGTGGTAGGACATATATCAGGGCAACTGGTGTAGCCAATGCCAATTAATAGATGCTTACCTGGCCAGTTTTCAGCTGTGACTTTGCCAAGATTATATTCTTGGAGGTCAAATTGAAGTGGTTTAGCGGCGGCGCTAAAACTGAGCAGTGTGAGCGTTAAAGAAGCACTGCCTAGACATGAAATAAGTCGTTTCATCCTGAATTCCTATGATTAGTGACATACTGTGTTTGTGATGCCCATTGAAAGTAGCTTCGGCGCTGCTAGCTTGGTATCGATTTCGTTGAGAAGCTTCTTACTGCGAATGTCATAAACAAACAGCTTCGATGAGCCTTTCTGCGTAGCGAACAGGGTTTTTGAGTCTGAAACAACGACAACTTCCCCCAGTTCATAGTTCAGTGGTACTGAAGTGATAGGTTCGTCGGCCGCTAATTCAAAGATGTCTAGTGCCTCAGGTGATTCAATGATACCCATCTGCTCAATCCAACCTGTACGTATTGATTGAGGGGCCCCGTTGAGCTTAAATTCCTTAACGACTTCACCGCCCCAAGACTCAATGACTTTTGCTGTGCCGTTTTCACTGGCTAGAACAATATGTTCAGAGTCTGAGCTGACATAAGGACGCAACGGTGCAGAGTCAAACTGATAGCTCCCCATCTCTGCATCCATCATCAGATCCCAAACTACGACTGAGTTATCTTGATATTGGGAGGCTAATGCGAGTCGAGCGTTAGGGGATAGGGTAAGCTCCGAGACTCCCCCTTTTCCTACTGAAATGAACGATTTGTTTCCGTCGTGGTTGCGATAAATTAAAGTCTTACCTGTCATGCTCTCAGTGATGTATAAGTTGTAGCCACCATTGTCAAAATTCATGCTAAATGGAGATTGGATACCATCGATGGTTGTGACATGTTCACGAGTGAAGGGTTTGATAATCTCGATGCTATCTTTCATCGCAACGGCAAGCTGAGCTTCGTCAGAGTGAAAGGAAATCTCATTAGGGATGTCTTTAACTGCCATAATCCAGTGAGTCTTTTTCACTAAATCATAGACATAGACCTGCGGTGTTCTACCATCGATATACACCAATACATCTTGAACGTCGGACACCTCCAAGCGAGTGGGTGTTGCTTTGAGTTTAATTTCGTCTGCATAGGAAAAATTAAAGGTATCAACGACCGCGACCTTAGATGAGGTTTGGTCTGAAATAAAGGCCCATCGTGCACCATCATCATAGCGAGAGGTTTCACTGGCCGAAAGATTCGTGGAGGCAAGGAGGGCAAGGGTAGCAAAAAGTCGTTTTTTCATGGTCGTTCTCTAGAAAGAGGTGGGCAAGCTTGGCCGTAAATAGGCAAAAAACTGCCAAGCTCACCGCAACTGTTTTGTAAGCCATCAAGAGGTTGGTCAACAACCGTTACGATTTGGCTTACAGTCTATCTTTGTGCTGAAAAGACTAAGGGTTACGAATACAGCGTGTGTACATTTCGCGGTTTTCGTTTAGGCCATAGCCCGCACCTGTTGAGTAACCAACAGCCCAGCGTAATGAGCCCCCCGCTTTACCACGTAGGTCATACATGTTTGGATCTTGGTCATCTTTACGTGGTGGAAGAGGGCGGAAGTTCTGCTTCTCTGTTCCCACTTTGGCTGTGCTTGACCAGAACAAGTACTTGACTGGAGTATTAGGAAAGTACTCTTCATCAATCGACGGGTTAAATTTGTTGAAATCACCAATTGAGATCATCTCTTTGAAGTTTGGTAAGCGCCAATCTTTGTAGCCTGCATAATTAAGGTTTTCACAGTATTGCAGCGAGTCTTCCCACTTACGGCGGTTGTAGTCGATGTTTTGCTGCCACATACGCTGGGTTACGTTCTCGGTCACCGTACCGTCATTGTTATCGACCAGATCAAGGTTGTGGTATGCCGCATTGTTGTCTGCACGCACACAACGTACTAGCTTGGTTGAAGCTGTATGTTGACCCATAGTATGACCATCTGGGAAGCCGATATGCCATGCGTGATCTGGGTGGTTCGAGACAGGGAAAGTCCAAATACCTGAGCTTTGACGTGGCATGTTCAAGAATGCATGAGTATTGATTGCAGGGCGGAACTCGCCAAAGTCAGCAATGGTGTGCAGCTCTTTAATGAGCGGGTAGCGCCAGTCGGTTTTTCCATCTAGCTCCAGGTTTGCGCAGTATTCTTTACCTTCCCCTGCAGTCATCCAGATACGAGACGAATCACGTTCCCATGTTAGCTTGGTGTTTTCATCAAAAGTCGTTAAGCCAGACTCTGAAACTGTAAATCGAGGTTGAACACCTGGGTAATCGGAGTCTTCACCTTTTACATCGGTAAAGTTTTGGATCTGACCTGTATCGGGTAGGACAAAGCCTTCCGGTGCTGGCATGCCAATTCCAGTAATAAACTCCATACGTTCAATCTGTTTCAGCTCTTGCCCTGTCACGTAAGCGATGATGTCTTTGTAATCATCTTCAGAGAGCATTTTTGCGAAAGGTTGCATGATAGGCGCATCGCGGTTAGTACGGTTGCCGTCTCGGTACTCTTTCAACTGCTCGAAGATATAAGCTGGCATTTGCCCCTTGAACGATGGGTAGCGTTCGTTAGTGCTTACGGCTTGCTCTCCGTGACACATCTTACACGTCTTGTCGTAGGTCTCTTTGCCACGAGTCCAAGATTCGCCCCGAACGACTTCAGCGTTAGGGCTATATTTCATTTCACGTTCGCTCAGTACGATTGCCACATCCGCCATCACTTTAGGTGGAAGTAGATAAACGAATTCTTTCATCTGCACCGATAAGCCAGAACGACGCACGTCATCCATATCGGCCCATTGGTTGTAGATATATTGCGCAGGAAGCCCCGCCAATTTCGGACTCAGTGTCTCTGGCACTTCTTCTTTTGCAGGGCGGTGACAACCCATGTAACAACCAATCGTTGCACGGTTGGCTTGCTGGATTTCTTTTGGAGAGAGGTCGTCAATGGTGCGATTGATGGTGTAATCGGCTAGGCCATTGTCGACGTCTTTGTTGTTTGGTTGTGCACTTTTTTCAGCAACTGCGTGACCAGATAAAACAGCCGCACCGATCATCAGTGAAAGGGTAGAAATTGTCGTTTTCATTACAAGCCCTCTTGAGCAAGTAGGCGCAATTTGTCAGCTGCGCGCACACGCATGTTTTCTTTTAGGTTTGGATGTGCAATGTCGTAGTGACAACTTGAACACTTCCATTGTGGGTCGTTGTCTTTATTGGCAAACGCAAGGTTGTGTGTCCAGTCTGAGATCTTTCCGTCTTCGGTTGCAGCTGAAGCTCGGCGTTCTAAATCACGGTGACAGTTCACACAGCCAGAATCGTAGACATAATCAGTACGTTTTGGGTGAAGTGCTTCGTAGTCAAGCTCTTCCATACCCAGTACATATTCACCCCATAGGTGACGCATGCCAGAAGTGCCTTTTACGTAGAGCTCTTCAACAACATTAGATTTTGGCAGATGACAATCGACACACTCAGCCACAAATCCGTGAGAGTTGTTACCTCCGTGTATTGAGTTAGCAAAGGTTTCGACCATTGGTTCCATGGTGTGGCATGACGCGCAGAACTCATTTGAGCTAAGGCTATGGAGAACCTCGGTAGCAGGAAGCGCTGTCAGTAAGCCAATTCCTGTACCAATGACAAGTAGTGCCCCAATGACTTTGCGTTTAATGCCTTTTAAAAAATTCATCGTATGTCCTTAGTGCTTATGCTGCATTGACATGTTGGTTCGCTTCACCACTTTGGCCATACAAGAAGGCTCATCAGTATAGGTAGACCAAAGCGTGAGTTTGTACTCTTCACCGGCAACTGGACGCTTTTCGAAGTCACGGATCATCAGGTGTAAGCCGCCACGTTCAAACTTGATGGTGGTGTTCGGTTTCTTGATCTTGTATTGGGTCAACTGCTTCATTTTCATGATGCCATCAACCATCACAGTTTCATGTATTTCCGCTGTGGCTGATAGACCATCGATACTGGCGCCTTGGATGGACTCTGGACCAGGAATACGGAGTGCTTTGATTTCTTCAGTGATGTTGAATCGAATATCGAAGAAGATACCCGTAACGTTTGAGCCTGGTGCAGGCTCTGAGATAACACAGTTAGTTAGATCAAGTGCGGCTTGGCTGCTAAATGAAGTCATTAGACCTAGAGTGAGAAGAATCTTTTTCATCAGTTACTCCTAAGAATTAAAATTGAGCTGTGTGTACAGCCCAATTAGGATTAAAACTTAAATACCGCACCCAGTGCGACGTTATCGTTTTGAGTGTTTTCAGAGAAATCAGCGTATTCGGCATAAACACGTAAGTTTTTGCTTAGATTGAATGACACGTTCGCGAGGTACAGTGAGTCATCTAGCCATTTACCAACTTGATTATCGAATTCTGAGTTTTGGTAGCCTAACTTGAACGTTAGGGCGTCTGTTGCATGGTAAGTCCCTGCGACACCGTATAGGTGGCCATCACCAAACATGAAATGGTCGCTCGCGAATTCATAGGTCACGGCAATTGCAAATGTGTCGTTATGGTATTCCGCCATACCGATGTAGCGTTCAAACTCATGATCGCCACCTGGATCGTTCGGTGTGTTTGGGTCGCCTGGTTTCATTGCATCGGAGTCATTGCCGTTGGCATCAGAGCGTTGGAATTTAATCGAATAGTTTTCTGCGTTGTACATCAAGCGCAATGCAAAGTTATCTGCTTCTTTGTCGTTTTCGTCAAAAGCAGAGACCACGCCTGCTGTTGCTGTAAAGCCACCTAGGAAAGTAGGGGTTGTATAAGATAGGGTGTTAGTACCCAGTTGGCTTTGGTTAACAAATAGTGTTGATCCGCTTGAACGGTGTTGGTTGTTGGCATCAAATATATCAACTGGCTTGAACATGTGTACGTAAGCACCTTTATAGCCGTTACCTAACACTAGCTTGCCGTACTGTTTGTTCACAAACCAAAGGTTAGCTTGAGATACATAGATGTCTTGTGCGTTGTCTTGCTTCTCGTTATCCGCGTATTCAACGGCTAAGTTAACCAATGCATTACCGTATTCGGTTTCATGAATGCCAGTCATACCGACGCTAGCAAGTTGAATTTGAGTTTGGTAATCGTGATCATCAACCTTAAGCACATTGCCATTCACGCTGCCATAAACCTTTAGTTTTTTGAATACATCTTCAGGAATAACGTCTGCTGAAAATGCCGGGCTTGCCATAAATGCTGCTGAAGTAACCACTGCTAATTTGTTTAGTTCCACGAGGGACCTCTATTCTTATTGGTATTTTCTGGGGGATCATTGACTCAGATCTTGCACCGATATCACTACCCAAAAATGGGTAACTGTCTCTTCGCAGAAAATTATAACGAGTGGATTTGATTCGAATATCAGGGGCGCTGAATGGCTCTCATTCAAAAAATGAATACATATGTATGAGATCAATAAATGATTCGATTATGTGTAAATGAGGTGACAATTTTTTCATTATTAGATATTTACGCACTTAGCTTTTCATAATACGTAAGACAGTTAGAGTTGGGAGACGTTATGGATATCGAAGCAGTGAAGATGTTTGTCCTGTTAGCCGATAAGTTAAACTTCACAGAAACTTCGAGATTGTTGCAAGTAAGCCAGCCAACCTTGAGTCGAAAGATCAAAATGTTGGAAGAAAGCTTATCTGTTACGTTAGTCCACCGTCGTGGTGGGCATATTAGTTTAACTCCTCAAGGTGAAACTTTTCTCGTTCAAGCGAGGATGTTACTTGAACACATCGATAAAACAGTTGAACTAGTGCAGAGTGAACAGCAAGACGAATCTGGCGTCATTCGTATTGGCTGTTTGCATCCGATGGCAAAATTTATAACGGACAATCTTATTGTCGATTTTAGTAAAAAATACCCACATATTTCCCTGCAATTTAAAACCATGATCCCAAGAACGTTAGGCTCATTTGAAGAAGTGGATATTATGATCGCGCCGTTCTGGCCTGACGATGATTCCGTTGTGGCGAAAAAGCTTCCACCTAACCGCCGTTATTGTTTTGCATCGCCCAAATACCTAGCAGAATTTGGTACTCCGCAAGATATTAACGAGCTCTCTAATCACCAATGTGTCACTCAAACGAATATGGTTGTAAATCAAAAGTTTTGGGTGCTACAGAATGGACTTGGCCAACGAAAAGAAGTGATGGTTTCCGGCAGCATGGCTGCGGACTCTGCTGACATTACCATTGACTTGATAAAGAAAGATTTTGGTATCGGATTGATTGGAAAATATAAAGCAAAAGAAGGGATTGAAACAGGTGAGCTCGTACCCTTGTTCAATGAGGAGTGGTTCATCGAGGGCAATATGTACGTGATGTACAAGCAGAACCCTCATATTCCTCGCCGTTTTAAGATCTTTATTGAAGAGTTTATTGAAATCTATACGTCTATTGTAAGTAAGTTCGAAGGAACGCTTCCTCTCAATTAACGCCTAGATGTCATTAGTCTTATTAATTGCGTTCTTTATGAATAACCCAAAGCCCACTAAATGTGGGCTTTGATGTAGATGTTGTACCGTCTTCTAAACTAAGCTCGAATGATCATTTGCTCGCGCTCAGGTCCTACCGATACCATTACAATTGGTACGCCCATCAGCTCTTCGATACGAGTTACGTAATCTTGTGCGGCTTGAGGAAGGCTCTCAAACGTGCGGCAGCCAGTGATGTCTTCGTCCCAGCCCGCCATATCTTCATATACAGGTTTTAGCTCAGCCGTTTGTGGCCAAATCGGGTTCTCAGTATGTTCACCTGAGTAAGCCGTGCAGATTTTAAGTTCAGACAAGCCAGACAGGCAATCAATCTTAGTCAGTGCGATTTCAGTCGCGGCTTGCAGGTCAACACCGTTGCGAGTTGCCACCGCGTCGAAGTAACCCATATCACGTGGGCGACCGGTTGTTGCACCGTATTCGTTAGAGCTTTCTCGGAAGCTGTCTTGCTCTTCCATTGCAGTTACTAGCGTGCCGGTACCAACAGACGAGCTGAAAGATTTAGCAACTGCAATTACACGCTCAGGACGAAGGGCAGGTAGACCACTACCAATACCTGCGTAAGCGGCAGTAACATTGGAAGACGTCGTCCAAGGGTATTCACCGTAGACAAGGTCACGGCCTGCACCTAATTGAGCTTCAAACAGTAGGTTTGCGTCTTGTGATTGCAGTGCTTTAAGTGGCTCAGTCACGTTGCAGATGAATGGGCGCCACGCTTTAGTTACTTCAAGTAGCCATTCTGTCATTTCAGAAGCGGTCTGAGAGAAGTCACATTGAGGGTATAGCGCTTTGAGCTGAGGCATTTTCCAATCAAGCAGGAATTGAATACGCTGCTCTAAAATCTCAGGCTGATTTAACCAACCCACAAGAATGCCTTTCTTCATCACACGATCGCCGTACGCTGGCGCAATGCCTTGACGTGTCGAACCATAAGCGCCATCGCCTAAACGCTCTTCTTCAAGCGTATCTTCAAGAGCGTGCAGAGGCAGACACAGTGTCGCACGATCTGAAATCGCCATTTTCACTTTGATGTCAGCCGCTTGTACTTCTGCAATCTCTTCAGTTAGCGCAGCAGGGCTGATCACCATGCCAGGGCCTAGAACCGCAGTACAATCAGGATTAAAAATACCACTAGGTAGTTGGTGCAGTTTGAATGTACCGAAGTCATTTACCACAGTATGACCTGCATTGTTTCCGCCTTGGAAACGAATGCTAGCAGAAGCTTGGTCTGCTAAAAAATCGACGATGCGGCCTTTGCCTTCATCACCCCAGTTTGCGCCCACAACAACGATAGATGGCATAATTTTTCTCCTAACTGATTGAGAAATTATGTTAGGCCTACAAGGTGGATAAGAGAAATTAATTATCTTTATGATCTTGATAAGGATCCCATATTTTTTTTAAAGTCTTACCCCACAAGCGAGATTCCCTATCACGTTCGTCCCTCACCGTAGGGAATGACGCGGAACGGTTATTCCTTACAGGAGGAATTACGGTGTGGGGTCATCCCTCACTTTGGGGAGTAACGATAACTAGGATAGAAACTTTAGAATAGCCGTCATTCCAGAACCGAGGAACGAGGTATCAGGAATCTCAAATCATAAGCGAGATTCCCTATCACGTTCGTCCCTCACTGTAGGGAATGACGCGGAACGGTTATTCCTTACAGGAGGAATTACGGTGTGGGGTCATCCCTCACTTTGGGGAGTAACGATAACTAGGATAGAAACTTTAGAATAGCCGTCATTCCAGAACCGAGGAACGAGGTATCAGGAATCTCAAATCATAAGCGAGATTCCCTATCACGTTCGTCCCTCACTGTAGGGAATGACGCGGAACCGTCGTTCCTTACTGGAGAAATAACGGGGTGGGATCATCCCTCACTTTGTGGAGTAACGATAACTAGGATAGAAATTTTAGAATAGTCGTCATTCCAGAACCGAGGAACGAGGTATCAGGAATCTCAAATCATAAGCAAGATTCGCTATCACGTTCGTCCCTCACTGTAGGGAATGACGCGGAGCGGTCTTCCTTACTGGAGGAATGCCAGGGTGGGGCCATCCCTCACTTTGGGGAGTAACGATAACTAGGATAGAAACTTTAGAATAGCCGTCATTCCAGAACCGAGGAACGAGGTATCAGGAATCTCAAATCATAAGCAAGATTCCCTATCACGTTCGTACCTCACTGTAGGGAATGACGCGGAGCGGTCGTTCCTTACTGGAGGAATGCCAGGGTGGGGTCATCCCTCACTTTGGGGAGTAACGATAACTAGGATAGAAATTTTAGAATAGCCGTCATTCCAGAACCGAGGAACGAGGTATCAGGAATCTCAAATCATAAGCAAGATTCCCTATCACGTTCGTACCTCACTGTAAGGAATGACGGGGTGGGGTCGTCCTTCACTGTAGGGAGTGATGAGATCACTTCATTGCAAAACAAATAAATTCCATCATTGAGTTTGTTTCAACTAGCCCACCTCACGTGGGCTTTTTTGTGCCTGCAAAGCCTAGATTTTACTGCATGAATAAGATCTGAAACGACCTAGCGCTGACCATCAACTATTAGTTCCGCAAATCAGTGGTTCAAAATTCGTCATTGACAAAGTTTGATAATCAAACTAAATTTCAATTAATTACTTTGATTATCAAATTACTTGTAAATCAAAGGGCTTTTATTAACAACGATCATCTAACCACAAACACCAGTTAAGGACGCTATTTTGAGTTTTCCAACACGTCATCAACACAACTTTTCCTCACATAACAGCCAAGGTGAGAAACGCACGTTCTATGTTTTGTTATTGACCGTCGTTACCATGGTTGTCGAAATCGTTGCGGGTACTATTTATGGCTCCATGGCGTTGCTTGCTGATGGTTGGCACATGGGGACGCACGCTGCGGCGTTTGGCATCACCCTATTTGCATACCGTTATGCGAAGAAGCATTCCGAGAGCGAACGCTTCTCTTTTGGTACTGGTAAAGTCAGTGTGTTAGGGGGCTACACCAGCGCGATTGCATTGGGGATTGTGGCATTATTGATGCTGGTGGAATCGGTTCATCGTTTGTTTAACCCACAAGCAATTCAGTTCAACGAAGCGATCATCGTTGCCTGTATTGGTTTAACCGTGAATGTGGTGAGCATGTTTTTACTCGGCGATCACCATCATGATCACGGACACGAGCATGGCCACAATCATAGTAAGAATCACGGTCATTCACATAGTCATGATCACGACAACGACCATGGTCATACACATGTTGAGCACCACGGGCATCATCATGACCACAACTTACGTGCAGCCTACATGCATGTGTTGGCGGATACTCTAACTTCGCTGCTTGCGATCGTCGCACTGCTATTTGGTAAGTTTTACGGTTGGAACTGGTTAGATGCAGCAATGGGAATGGTTGGCGCATTCGTGATTGCTAAGTGGACGATGAACCTTATGAAACAGACAAGTCCAATCTTGCTGGATGAGAATATCGACCAACATTATCGCGACTCAGTGACTGAAACCTTAACGCCTTATGCGTCGGTCACGGATTTCCATATGTGGAAGGTGAGTGGGCATCACTATTCAGCAGCGATTACTCTTGAATCAAACAGTGATAAAACCGTCTCTGAATATAAACAAATGCTCGCCAAGTTTGATAAGATTAATCATCTTACTCTTGAAGTGCATTCAAACGACCATGCGAAATATAGAACAGCTTAACCAAATACTGACCGAGTTCTACGATAAAATGTCTTCGTGGGAGCAGTCTGTTGTCAAAGAAACAGGTTACTCTTTGGCTCAAGTACACACCATTGAAGTACTTGGTATGCATGGCGCGTTAAGAATGAAAGAGCTCGCTGAAAAGTTGGGTATCACCACGGGTACGCTTACCGTTCAAATCGAAAAGTTGGTTAAAGCTGAATTGATTGAGCGCCATGAACACCCAACGGACCGTCGTGCAATTGTGGTGGCATTGACTGATGAAGGTCAGAAGATCCACGTTCACCATAACCAACTCCACTTGAATTTGGTTAATGAGCTGACGCAAGACATCGAAGAAGACGAAAGAGCGGTGTTGTTGAAGTGCCTAACCAAGATGGTGAAAGCGTTTTAGTCAGCCTTAAGTTCAAACACTCGCTTATTCGCTATAAAGCGATTGACTAGAAATCTAAAAATGGACCTGACTCGAATTGAGTAGGTCCATTTTTATTGCCGCTTACGCTCGACTGTACAATCACCACTCGATGGGTTCACCGTTTGAAAATCAAGTCGAAATCTCCAATATTGCTCTTCGCTCGTGCTCCTCTGATGAGCCAAAAAAGTGTCACCTATAACTGGCAGGTCAATAATTGACCAAGGCGTTTTAATTCAGAGCCTTACATAGCAGTGCATTCAGGCCTTCACACTCCGTCAAATAGCTGTCTCTCACTTTTATCATTCAACTAATGTATATGTAACTAATTTGTGTTATTGATAAATTTAACTTTAGTGGGTAGTCTCATTCGTTGTTTAAATGCAATTGAGAACGTTATAGCTAGTGGGCTCAGAAGCCACAATTTTAGACGCTCATTATCGGTAAAAGCCATAACAATAATCAATTCGCACGAGTTGGATATCCATTCTTCGATGCGATTCATTTAGATACTCATAGTTAATTTAGTAAAGACGAGCCACGTATATGAACATAAAGAAAAAGCTCTATTCGCTGGGGGTGTTCTCCATCTTCGGCATGATTTCATTGCTGTTTACCACATCGCAATTTGCAGACACCACCGCTCAAATGAGTGAAGCCAAACAAATCACCAAAGAACTCGAAGTGCGATTGCTCAACCTTCGCCGTAACGAGAAAGACTTCTTACTGCGTAACGATATGAAATACCTAGACAAGTTCGACGTAAACTACAACAAATTCTTAGCGTCTGAATCTGAGCTAGATGCAGTGCTCAGTGATCTAGGTTTAGCCAACAGCACACATCTACGTGAAGACATCGAAACTTACCACACCAGTTTTGTTAACTTAGTTAAAGCGAGCGAAGTCTATGGGCTAGCGCGTGACAAAGGCTTGCTAGGCGAGTTTCATGTTTTGCTCGATAACATCAGTGCGACGGCCAGCGCTGAACAAAAAATCGAGCTTTACTTGTTTAATGACCTGATTGAAAAGGGCACATTCGACCCGAGTGTGCTTTCTATTACCTCGAGTGCGAGCAGTTCAAGTGCGCTTTTAGATGCTGCAAAGCAAGTCGTCGCGCAGAAACGTGTGATTGGCATGAAGCATAATGAAGGCCTGTTAGGGCAAGCTCGCTCAGGTTCTCATGCGATTGAAACTCAATTCAAAGAGTTCTCAGCCGTGCTAGAGCGAGAAACCCAACAAGAGATGGACAAACTGTCGCTGATCAACAACATCCTTTGCGTCACGTTACTTGTGTCGATCATTCTGTTCAGCTGGTTAATTGTCCGTTCTATTATCGGCAAGATAGAGTCGTTACTCTCGGTGATCCGCAATATCGTTGATTCAAACGATGTGTCTATTCGCTCACACCTCGATGGTAAAGACGAACTCAGCACGCTAGGTCAATATTTCAATCAATTGCTTGACCAACTGGAAGGGCTTATCGCAGCATCTCAGTCTAAATCACTGCAACTGACACAAAGCACATCGAACATGCATGACGAGTTAGAATCAGTAATCAAACAGTTTGAAGTGCAAGCTAACCATACCTCTACCATGACAACCTCAGTGCAAGAAATGGTACTCACGATTGGCGAGATTTCAGAAAGCACATCGGTTGCGGCTGAAGGTGTACATCAAGCGAAAGTGAATGCCGATAAAGGCCGTGAAGTGGTTGTCGACACCATCAGCAATATTACTCAGTTGTCTGAACGCCTTTCAAGCAGCCAAGATTCGATCAGCTCGTTAAACCATCATGTTGACCAAATTGGCGATGCCGTCAACATCATCCAAGGCATTGCGGAACAAACCAACTTATTGGCATTGAACGCAGCCATTGAAGCAGCGCGTGCGGGTGAACAAGGTCGTGGTTTTGCCGTTGTTGCCGATGAAGTAAGAGCACTGGCTAGCAGAACGCACCAATCAACCACTGAAATCACCAGCGTTGTGACAGCAATACAGAGTCAAATGAACGCTTCGATGACCGAGATTGGAGAATGTAACCAACAAGGCCAACTGACTCTGAAAGATTCTGAAGAGCTCGATGCGAGCTTGCAACTTATCTTGAGTGATATGGAAAGCATCCAAGGTAACTCAGAGCGTATCGCATCTGCGATTGAAGAGCAGGGTGCAGTAATGGCGCAAGTGAGCGACTCAATCACCGAGCTGAATACCATTTCAAACGACAACAATGTTTCGGCGCAGCACTGTTTGATTGAAGTGGATAAAGTCGCAGAACAAGCGAACGACATGGACCAAGCGGTCGCACAGTTTAAGACTTCGTAAACATTCAGAGCAAACTAAACCAAAGGCGTGGATCATCTGCGCCTTTTTTGTGGCTGAGATTCAACTAGTTAAATGACGAGAATAAAAAACGGCCCGATCTGGGGGAAGATCTGGGCCGTGATATTACACCTTAATAAGGATAATTACTTATTTCGGCCTTCCAGCACATCCAGTGCCAGTTCAACCGCTTTATCAATATTATCGCATCCCGCTAACTTACCTGAGCTGATAGGACCAAGCACATTAGCGTATAACGAGAGCTGCTTGTTAAATGGCAGGCTCAACTGCTCATATAAACGCTGGCGAATCTCGGCATGTTGCTCAGGAGCATGAGCAGCAAGGCTTTTCAAAGTGTCATAAACAAGAGTGGTGGTAGTGTTCATTGGTCTCTTTATCATTAAGTGGGATGCGCTTATTTTATAATCTTTTCATGTTCTTTTACTGTGATATATGTCATACAATATTATTAATGTTTTTATCTTTTGAATCTAATGAGAATAAGGCATTCCAAAATAGACTTAAGTATCTGTGAAATATAACTAAAATAATGACAGACTATCGAATAGACGAACGTATTGGCGCGTTTCTGGCAAACGGTTAAAGCTATAGGAAGAGGAACAACATGCACTACGACGTATTCAACGGAGACGCAGATGGCATAATCGCGTTGTTACAGCTGCGATTAAGTGAGCCAAAAGAGAGCGTGCTCATTACTGGCGTAAAGCGTGATATTAAGTTGATCTCTCAAGTTGTGACTCAAATTATGGAGCCGGGCACGCAAGGTGACGTTTCTTCAGTTACCGTTTTAGATGTGTCGATGGAGAAAAATCTAACAGCATTGCATTCACTGCTAGACGCCAACATCCATGTATTTTATTGCGATCATCACCGCACGGGAGATATTCCTCAATCTAAGTACCTTGATGCGCTGATTAACACAACTCCGGAATGTTGCACCAGTTTATTAATCAACCAAAAGCTAAAGGGTGAGTATGTTGCATGGGCAATTGTGGCGGCATTTGGTGATAACTTAAAAGCGGTAGCGACACGACTAGCAACAGCTAGTGACTTTGACCAATCCCAAACTGACTTTTTAGAAGAACTGGGTACGCTCATTAATTATAATGGCTATGGCTCGTCGTTGAGTGATTTACATTTCACGCCAACTGAGCTTTACCAAGATCTTTATCAATATTCGAACCCGTTTGATCTCTTGGATGATAAAGATTCCGTATTTTTTCAACTTCGTGCCGCTTATGAAACTGACAACCAACAATTATCAAACCTAACCCCAATCTACGAGAGTGACGTCGCACGAGTGTTTGAACTACCAGGGGAAACTTGGGCAAGGCGTATTAGTGGCGTTTTCGGAAATGAAATCGTTAATCAAGATCCAGGTCGAGCGCAAGCCGTATTAACCAAAAACCAAGATGGCGAATCTTATACTGTGAGTTTGCGAGCACCGCTATCCAATAGGACGGGCGCAGACGAAATTTGCTCAAGCTTTGCAACTGGCGGAGGAAGAAAAGCAGCGGCTGGAATTAATCAACTTAATGAACTTGATAAGGTGAATTTTATTTCACGATTGGATGCATATTATTCATCTGATGCTGAGGGTTAACTGAAAAAATTCCGAGGTATACATCCAAAATCCCACAAATTCTTACTCCTATATTCCGTTATGCGTGTGTATCGCTAGCACATGTGTGATGGCTATATCTAGGTGACTTTAGTGACATCACTCGCAATGATATCTGATCTCAGGTCAGTAATTATGGTGTGTTTAGGGTGATTTTCCCCGATTTAAAGTTCGATTTTCCCTATTGGTTGTTTTTTATAATTCTCGTTAATTATCAAAGTGAATTAAGTGTGCTTAATTCATTGTTTTAGTGAATGTTATGGGCGTGATTTACAGGTTTTTAGCATTTCAATTTGAATAAAAAGTCAAAATCATATTGATTCGGATATTCAATCCGTGACTTAAAATCACAAGTTAAATCAAAGGTCATCTTTTCCTATAAATTCCATTACTTATCTATAAATATTCATGATTACAATGAATTGGTTCGGTTGTGATTGGCACAGCTGTTAAGTAAGGAAGTGGGACTAATGTTGAAACGTAAAGCTCTACAATTAGCAGTATCGGTCGGCATGGCGGCTATGTCTGGCGCTGTTTATGCGAATGGTTCAGATATGACGAATCCAGACTCTGGCGTCGTGGTTGGTTATTGGCATAACTGGTGTGATGGAGCGGGCTATCAAGGTGGTAATGCGCCCTGTGTGACGCTGGATGAAGTGAACCCAATGTATAACATCGTGAATGTGTCATTCATGAAGGTTTACGATGTGGCTGATGGTCGAATCCCAACTTTTAAACTGGACCCAACCATTGGGCTTTCAGAAGAACAATTTATTGACCAAATTTCTGAACTTAACAAGCAAGGTCGCTCTGTACTCATAGCGCTGGGTGGTGCTGATGCACACGTAGAACTAGAAACCGGTGATGAAAGAGCCTTTGCTGATGAGATCATTCGCCTTACTGAGCGCTACGGTTTTGATGGTCTAGATATCGACCTTGAACAAGCCGCAGTGACAGCAGCCAACAACCAAACCGTGATTCCAGATGCGCTTAAGCTTGTCAAAGAGCACTATCGCGCAGAAGGTAAAAACTTCCTTATTACTATGGCGCCTGAATTCCCGTATCTAACGACAGGCGGCAAGTACGTTCCTTACATCGATAACTTGGAAGGTTATTACGACTGGATTAACCCACAATTCTACAACCAAGGTGGCGATGGAATCTGGGTGGAAGGTGTGGGTTGGATTGCTCAAAATAACGATGCGCTAAAAGAAGAATTCATCTACTACATATCTGATTCGCTTATCAACGGAACGCGTGGCTTCCACAAGATCCCACATGACAAGCTCGTATTTGGTATTCCTTCAAGTATTGATGCTGCAGCGACGGGCTTCGTGCAAGATCCTCAAGATTTATACGATGCGTTCGAAACTTTAACGACTCAAGGCCAACCTCTGCGCGGCGTGATGACATGGTCTATCAACTGGGATATGGGTACTAACAAAAACGGTCAACAATACAACGAGCAGTTTATTAAAGATTACGGCCCGTTTGTCCACGGTCAAGTGACGCCACCACCAGTAGAGGGTGAGCCAGTTCTTAAAGGTGTCGAAAATGCCCGTGTTCTTCACGGCACAACGTTTGACCCAATGGAAGGTGTTACTGCAACAGACAAAGAAGACGGCGATCTAACATCTTCTGTCGATGTTGAAGGCTACGTGGAAACCAGTGTGATTGGCACTTACGTTCTCACTTACCGAGTGAAAGACAGCGATAACAACGAAACCACTAAAGCGAGAACCGTAGAGGTTTACAGCCAGAAGCCAGTATTTAGTGGTGTGTCTGACACAACTGTTGTGTTGGGAACTGCATTTGATGCTATGTCAGGCGTAACGGCGAATGATGCTGAAGATGGCGACCTAACAAGTACCATCACACACACTGGCAGTGTTGATGTGAACGAAATCGGCAACTACACGCTTGTGTATAGCGTAACAGACAGCGCGAACCAAACTGTAACCGCGGACCGTAAAGTGTCTGTGACTGATGGTTCTAACTGTGCTGCAGCATGGGATACCGATACTGTTTATGTTGAAGGCGACCAAGTGTCTCATGACGGTTCAACGTGGGGAGCGGGTTGGTACACTCGTGGCGAAGAGCCAGGAACGACAGGTGAGTGGGGCGTTTGGAGAAAAGTTTCAGATTCTTCTTGTGGTGGTAACCCAGATCCGGGCGATGACTTAGAGCTTTCTGTTTCAGGCCTTCAGTCAGAATATGCACTAGACAACGGTAATGTGCGTTTAGATTTGACGCTAACATCAAATGAAGCGTTAGACGTTACCGCTATGGTGATCAACAGTGCAGGTACTGTAGTTGAGCAAACTAAGGTTAACCTAACGGACAGTCGTGCTATTACCATCGACTTGTACGATGTAGCGGAAGGTCAATATGCACTTGAAGTTGTTGGTAAAGCAACTGACGGTGAAATGGTGATGGTCAACGATTCGTTCACGGTGAAAGACGGTGGCGGTACAACACCTCCTCCAGGTGATTACCCTCCATATGAAGCGGGCAAAAACTACGCAGCAGGTGACATCGTAGTCGGCAGCGATAACGGCCTATACGAATGTAAACCTTGGCCATACACAGCATGGTGTGCAAGCCCAGCTTATGCGCCAGCCGATAGCCAATACTGGCAAGACGCTTGGACAAAGCTTTAAGCTTGTACGCCTTAGGTGATAGAAACAAGTTAAGCTAAAACTGTAGGCGATTAAAGAGAGGTTATTTGGCCTCTCTTTTTTTATGTTCAAAGCTTTCTCACTTAGACCTTCTAAATCGGGTTAACCTGAAATTCTGCTCTGCATGTTGCGATAGATCAAAACAAGAGTGATTATCAATTGTATTCCTTGTTAGGAAGTAGCACTATGCGCACATTGAATTTTATATACAATTAATATTTGCATAATGAATCTTGCTCAAGTCGACCTCAATCTACTCGTTATTCTTAAACACCTGCTTGAAGAGAAGCACGTTTCCAACACAGCATTGGCGCTGGATATGAGCCAACCTACGGTGAGCCGATCTCTGCAAAAACTACGTACCGTTTTCAATGATGATCTATTGGTGCGAGCGGCTTATGGCTATGAGTTAACGCCAAAAGCGGAGGCCATTAAACAAGACCTCAACTCGGTTCTTACACGTTTAGAAAAGTTGGTACACGGTGATGTATTCGAACCGCAAAGCAGTGGCAGTACGGTTCGCTTCTTTGGCTTAGTGCCTAATGTCGCGCACTTGCTACCGAAGGTAGTTGCGGAGATACGCCAACAAGCGCCGAACATGACTGTTGATATCGACTCGATCCCTAAACGCCACTTTGAGCCTCTGTTATCCGGTGATGCGCACTTTGTGTTGTCGACCCATGAGCCATTGAGCTCTGAGCAAAACTTGTATCGAATGTTCGTGATTAGCCGCGATTATCGCTTGTTGATGAGTAAAACCCATCCTCTGGCGGACAAAGAGATCACCGTTGATGATTTGTTGAATAGCCAACTTGGCCAAATCTCATTGCAAGGGGATAAGAAGCTCTCGATCGAAAGTCGATTTAAAGATCTTGGCTTAATTGATAAGCAGCGCCAGTTGTCCATTCCAATTCAGCTTTCTAATTTTAACGTTGCACCGGATATGGCTGAAGCAACCGACATCATTTTTCATTTACCAACCCCTTTTGCTCAACAAGCCGCTAAGCAGCGAGATCTTGTTTGTAAACGCGTGCCTAAAGCATTACGCCACCCATCTGAAGACGTCTACCTATACTGGCACAAGCGCTTTCATAACGACCCTATGTGTCGCTGGGTTCGCAATATATTCAAAGAGCTCTATACATAATTCATCTGCAAGGTGAATGAGATTTGCGAACGTCCAATGAAATGAATATAGATCTCTTTTGTTATTTGAATGGTGAATAGCGAGAATCGATTTTTGGTATGAAACTTTAATTGATAAGAATTGTAGTGGGTTGTTTAATGCAAACTATTATCATTACTAATCACATATAAGAATGAATATCATGTCTGAGAGATCTCTTTTGATTCGCAAACCCCTTTCGATCGCAGTCGCTGTTATTTGTACGTCACTTTCAGCTAATGTACTAGCGCAAGAAGAAGCGCAAGCAACAGACGAGCAAATGGTTGTGACAGCTACTCGTACCGAGATGGCGCTAAAACAAGCGCCAGCTTCAATGTCGGTTATCACCGCTCAAGATATCGAAGACAGCCCAGGTATTACCTTGGCTGACATCGTTGCAGAATCAACGAGTGTTGAGTCTGATTTTGATAGCACACGTGCTGGCCGTCAGATGATCTCTATTCGTGGTATGGATTCAGATTACACACTTATCATGGTGAATGGCCGTCGTTTAAGCTCGGCGAGTGCCATCATCCGTGGTAATGACTTCGACCTATCAACTATTCCTGCTGATTCAATTGAACGTGTTGAAATCATCCGTGGCCCAATGTCTGCACTTTACGGTTCAGATGGTATGGGCGGTACAATCAACATCATCACCAAAGCACCTGAGAACGATTGGAGTTCTACAGTGAGCATGGACAATTCTTCACCGATGGATGGCAACGGTGGTCAAGAGTATTCAGTCGGATTAACGACATCAGGTGCGTTGATTGAAGACGAATTGTTTGCTCGTGTATCGGTTAACCAAACGAGTCGTAACGCATGGCAACCATACTCTGGTACGCATAGCTCTGGTTATGACCGTGAAGATGTAACGGCACTTGAAAACCGTGACACACTTAGCCTATTAGCTAGCTTGTCTTGGCATGCAACAGACAACCAAACCATCGACTTTGATTTTGGTTACAGTGATGATGAACGTTCGTCAGCAGCTGAGAGCTCAAGTTCAGTGATTGAATCTGATACGCAGGTTGTTCGTCATAGTCAAGCTATCACACACAGCGGCTTCTGGAACTGGGGTGATACTCAGGTACGTTATTCTCGTGAGAATGTGACGGACAATGATGCAGCCGATCTAGGAAATAATTTCAGTAGCGACATCGAAGAGTTGACTCAAATTGTTGAAGCGTCTGCAACTACTTATCTTGGTGAAAGTCATACGCTGACATTTGGTATGGATTACCAACTGAGCGAGCTGACGAACAAAGAGAACCTAGTGAGTGGTTCATCTGAAGCCTATCAAGGTGCATTGTTTGTACAAGACCAATGGTTAATGACGGATCAACTAACGGCAACCATTGGTGGTCGTTTAGATAAGCATGAACAGTACGGTGAAGAGTTTAGTCCACGTGTGTATTTGGTTCACCAAACAACGAATGACCTGATCATCAAGGGTGGTGTGGGTAAAGCTTTCAAAGCGCCGACATTGACTCAGAACCAACCTGACTACCAAGTTTCAAGCTGTAAAGGCGGATGTGCTTTGGTGGGCAATGAAGACTTGAAACCTGAAACAAGCTTAAACTATGAGTTGGCAGCCGTTTACACACAACCACGTTGGAATGTAGAAGCTGCAATATTCCGCAACGAAATCAATGATCTTATCGATAGAACGGAAGGTTACTGCCCAGAAGGTGGTGATTGGAACGAAAGTGCTCGTCAGTGTGAAGACTCTAATGGTTCCCCTACAGGTCAACTAGGCGCTAAAACATACGAAAACGTAGCAGAAGCCGTCATTCAAGGTGTTGAATTTGCTGGTCAGTTCCAAATTTCTGACGATTGGGGCGTCTCAGGTAACTATACTTACTTAGACACTGAAGACAAGTCGACAGGTGAAGAGCTACTTGAGCGCTATAAGCATTCTGGTTTCGTTAAGCTAAGCTGGAATCCGACTTACGACTTAAGTACATTCCTAAGTGCGCGTTACCGTGGTGAGCGTCAGATCGAAAGCGACCTAACTCAAGACGCATACACAACATTGAACATCGGCACAGTGTACAACGTGAATGATTCAGTACGACTGCGTGCAGGTATTTCGAACCTAACGGACGAGTCAGTATCTGACGAGCTAGAATATTTAGGTTATGTTGAAGAGCCACGTACTTACTACGTAGGCATGACGGCGGACTTCTAATCTAGAGTTCGGTCACCGATGGTTCAGCAACCGATAGTTCAGCAACAGATAACTTGATACAAAAGAACCCACACTGGCTGATGCTCTAAAAGGAGAACGGCGAGTGTGGGTTCTTTTTTGATCTATAGCGTTGGCTTAACTTGCTATGTATTTATCTTACCTATTTAACTAGATTTTCACACACGTGATCAGCGCATTGCCGGACTGAGTATCCCAAGGAATCAGCTTGTCATAATCGTGCTCAAAGATATTCACCTCAAAGTAGGGCTTTAATATCTCGATTAACTCTTTAAACGTGAAGGCAACCATCGGGTGTTCATCATTCCACACTTGAGTTTCACCAGCGGTCGTCTTTTCGATACTCAGCTTTAGTGCTTGCTTATCGCCCTGGCCTGAGTAGTACCAACCAGATCGGAATGTGAAATCGTCTTTGTCTTGGTTTGTTGTATGTCTCACAAAAAGGTCGTTGTTGATCTTGTCTTTATCAACCACGTTAAAACAGAAAATACCTTCGGGCTTTAACGCGCGATGCACACTTTCGATACACTCTTTAAGCTTCTCAAGGCCATCGTTGTAATGGATGGAATACAAGAAACAAGTGATAAGATCGAGTGGTTCAGTAACCTCAAAGTTACTCATATTTTGTACTGAGAACTTGGCTTCTGGGCAGCGAACTTCTGCGATGTCTAACATCGGTTTGTTAAGATCTAGGCCACCACTTTGGTAACCGAAATCAATAAAATGACGAACGTGTGGGCCGGTGCCACAAGCTAAGTCGAGGTGTGTTTTTCCTTCATTTCCAAAGATTTGATGGAGTCTACGTACGCAGTTACTTTGCGCTTGGTAGTCAATATCTACACACATTAAATCATAGTAACCGGATAGGTCGGTATAGAGTGCGTTGGCGGACATATTTGCCTGCAGCATAAGCTGAAAAATTAGGGTGGCGCATCATATACCGAAATTTGGAAATCGCAATCAAATATTCGATCAATATAGACGCTTTAATTCTTGGTCGCTGTACTTTCATTATCTGTTGGCGGGCTTCAATTCGTGAGGTAACCGACTTATTTAACGCATGTTTGAATTACCTCAGGATCACGAAAGAGACTAGGGAGCTGTAGTTAAGCAGTTGCTTCGTGGCACACCACATCATCATTGATAGAGACTTGATTTTTCCCACTTGTTTTTGAACGATAAAGAGCATCATCCGTCACCCGAATTAGCGTGTTAATATTGTTGGGTGAGTGACACATGCATCGGTTGGTGATGCCAATACTGACGCTCGATGTAAATTGACGGCGATTGAACCCAACAAAAGTATGTTGATTAAAAGTACGGCAGATACGTTCGCCTATGACTTGGGTATGCTCAGGTTTCGCGTTGGGAATGAACACAATAAATTCCTCTCCGCCCCAACGTCCAACCACGCCATTGAGTAATTCAACGTGAGTTTTAATGGAATCGGCTAAGTGTTTAATGACAGCATCACCAACAGTATGACCAAATTGATCGTTTATTAATTTAAAGTCATCAATATCAATCAGCATACAAGACATTTCTATTTGCTGATTCACAGGCTTCTTCATCCAATCATAAATGGCGCGGCGATTGAGTACCTGCGTTAAGTCATCATGCATAGCGCGGTGCAGCAACTCTTTTTCCAACAAGACCTTGTCTGTGACTTCTTCAAGAATCACTTGAATGGCGTCTTCACCTTCCCAGTTGATTACATTGTCATAAATATTGAAGTATTTATAGCTGCCATCAAAGCAATGGTTGGATACTACAGAGCTGAAGTTGGGTGTATTGCCATTGAGAATGCTCTCGCATCGCTTGATGGCATTTGAATGCTGTTCTTCTGGAATGATTGAAATGATCGAGTCCATTGCAAGTACTTGCTCGATAGATTCGGCACCTTGTTGTTCAACCCAAGCTTGATTAACCATCAAAGGTTTGAAGTTTCGGTGGATCAAAATACCTTGTTTCGATGTACTGAGTAATTTTCGATACATGCGATCTGTTTCGTCGCGTTTGCGCTGAGCTTCGACTACGGGTGTGATATCGATGATAGTGACTTGGAGGGCGGGTTTACTATTGAGTTCAATAATGTGTGATAGGCAGAAGATAGATATGTTACGGCCATTGGCTGGAATATCGGTGTACAACTTTCCTTTTTTAAGTTTGCCTTTTATGGCCTCTAAGTAACGTTTCTTGGCTAGATTTTGGTAACTGCTAGGAACTAACGCATAAACCAATTCAACGTTCAATAACAGCTCTTCACGGGTTCGGTAACCAAAGATCTGAGCTATCTCGTTGTCGACATCAATAATTCGGTGATTTTGCAATGTCATGCGCCCTTGCGCGGAATCGAAATTCTGGCAGGGTGTCGTGGTGGTTAAATCTAATTGGATGCTCATATCGACCTGGCTACTTATTCGTTAAATTGAAACAGGTGTTGTTCCTCGGCGTAGTGACAACACAGGCATTGTGGAACACTTTTGTGACGAGACTAGATAGGAAAAATATGGTATCTAGGTAAACCAAGTGTGACATTTATCATTTTATGATTAATCGGTAATTTTACTGATTCAAACCGAGTTCTTGAAAAGGAAACCATTCAAGAGAGTAGGTCAGTAATTAAAGCCAAATAAGCGAGCTAAACAAGGAAAGTTAAGACAATGGAACCAGCACCAAACGTAAAGAACTCTATGGAAACCAGTACTTCAATAGAAATCAAGCTTGATGATTTATCGGGTGGGGAAGTTATTGAATTGCTTGAAGAGCACCTCGCTGATATGTACGCAACTTCGCCAGCCGAAAGCGTTCATGCTTTGGATCTCGATGGATTAAAGTCAGCAGAGATTACCTTTTTCAGCGCTTGGAAAGACAGCCAACTGCTTGGGTGTGTCGCCATTAAAGAGCTAAATACCCAACACGCTGAACTCAAATCAATGAGAACCTCGCAGTTTGCACGAAAGTCAGGTGTTGCTAGCCAACTTTTACAACATGTTTTAGATACCGCAGCCGTCCGTCAGTATAAAACCATCAGTTTAGAGACGGGCTCAGAAGACTACTTTAAGGCCGCGCGTAACCTGTATGAAAAGTTTGGCTTCGGATACTGCGATCCCTTTGCTGATTATGTGTTGGACCCACACAGCCAGTTCATGACTATTGAGTTGCGTTAAGGGGCTAGCCTTAGATGACGACTTACTTCGCAGGTTTCTCCCTTGGCCTTTCGCTGATTCTTGCGATTGGCTCTCAAAATGCGTTTGTTTTAAAGCAAGGGCTTAAGAACCAACACGTATTGGCAGTTTGCGCTGTGTGTGCCATTTCTGATGCCTTACTCATTAGTTTTGGCGTGACAGGCTTTGGCGCAATCGTTAAGCAGTTCCCACAAATTGAACAGTTCGCCCGTTATGGTGGGGCTATCTTTTTGGGTGTCTATTCATTCTTAAGCTTCCGTTCAGCATTTACTGAAAACCACGCATTAGAAGCCACTGCAGAAACTAAAGACTCGCTAACTAAAGCGATTGCGATGTGTTTGGCGTTTACTTGGCTTAATCCACATGTGTATTTGGATACAGTGGTATTGTTGGGTTCTATCTCAACTCAATATCAACCTAACCAAATGTTGTTTGGCGCTGGTGCCGTATCGGCGTCGTTCGTATTCTTCTTTTCACTTGGATATGGCGCTCGCTTCTTAGCTCCGATGTTTAAGAACCCGAAAGCGTGGAAGGTGTTGGAATTTGTCGTTGGCGTGATCATGGCATCCATTGCATTATCTTTGATCCTTTAGTCGCTCGTAGGGCAGAAAAGACAACAATACCTTCGAAAAAACTGTTCCTGCGAACTTTATTGAGAAGTTCAGCAGCTTCTATTTAACGAATAACTACTTAGCTAGCCTTTCTGAATCTCATTAATAATATGGATTAAATTGAAATATATTTTAATAGCAGGCCGTTCTAAATAAACGCCCTCCAAAAATAAAACTCATTCTTCTCTTTATATCTTTTATTGGAAAAAGAGATAAACAGGATGAGTTTTATATTTATGAGTGAAAATTCAGGTTGTTTTTGATAGTGGGTAAAAATTTAACTAGCACGCTAACAAATTGATTATCAAGATTTTAATCTTGATGATGCTCCGGTTTACTATCAACTTTATACGTATTTTATTACTCGTTACGCTGCAGAAAATACCTGTGTCTCATAAATAAGACTGGATTAAATATCTATGATTGTTCGTTTGATGACCTAAAAATCTTATGGTACTTTCTCATTCGCTCCGTAAATGAACAGTGTTTTATTATTCATTTAGAGCTGATTATTTAATTTATTTTAAACAGTAACGCAACAGCTAAAATAGTGTCGGAAACTATTGGCTGTTGGTCAACATTGCTGTAGGACAGACAAAAAAGGGTATTTTCATGCTTAAATCAACATTTCTATTAGGCCTAGTTGGCTTGGTTTCACTTCCTACATTTGCTGCTGGTATCGAGGGTGGTCCATACATTGGCGCAGGCCTTGGTGTGTATCAAGACTCAGACACTGACGGCGCAGGCAGTTTAGATGCTGAAAGCGTGGGGTACAGCCTTTATGGTGGTTATCAGTTTAACCGTATCGTAGGTATCGAGCTCGGTTACACAGACTATGCTGACTATGAATCATTTGGAACTAAGGTGCTTTCACCAACATCGCTTTCTGTTGCTGCAAACCTAGGTTACACGTTCGATAATTCTATTCGTCCTTTTGTACTGGCGGGCTTGAGCTATGTTGATCTCAACTCTAAGGGTTCTAGCATTGATGACGATTCTGGTGCTGGTTTCCATTTTGGTGTTGGTGTTGAATACACGCCAGTAGAAAACCTAACATTACGTTTAATCTCACAAGCAGACGCAGTAAATATCGAATTCTTCGGCGCTAATGGCAATAGACTGGCAAGCCGTGATGTCGCGTTTAGCTCGGTAACTCTGGGTGCTTCGTACAATTTCTAATGGCTTCTGTTGAATAACTCCAAGCTAAACCTATGGATACCTATAACCGCTCTAACGTTGAGCGGTTTTTTTATGTCAAAAATAACGATTGGTCACGCTATCGGCAGAGTTGGTCCAAAGCCTGAAATTAGTTGGTTTTCACAAGCTTATAAAAGGGAATTATGTCGACTATTTTGGTAGATTAAAGGTATTACAGACTTCCAGTGAGCAGCAATGAAGATTCTTCACACGTCCGATTGGCACCTTGGCCAAAACTTCTACAATAAAAGCCGTAAGAATGAACATGAACGGTTTTTACAATGGTTACTTGAGCAAGTTACTGAGCACAATATCGACGCGGTCATTGTTGCTGGCGACATTTTCGATACCAGCACACCGCCGAGTTACGCTCGAGAGATGTATAACAAGTTTGTGGTCGATTCGAACAAGATCGGCTGCCAATTGGTGCTGTTAGGTGGAAATCACGACTCAGTCTCTGTGCTTAAAGAGACACAGCAGCTGCTTAAATACATGGGGGCAGACGTGATTCCTAATACCAACGAAGATCATGCGACTCAGGTTGTTGAACTCAAAGGCAAGAACGGCGATGTAGAAGCGCTGGTTTGTGCCATTCCTTTTATTCGCCCTCGCGATGTGTTGACAAGTCAGGCGGGTGTCACAGGCGTTGAACGTCAGAAGCAACTCGGCGATGCAATCAAACAGCACTACCAAAGTGTTTATGATGCGGCGGTTGCTAAACGTGCGACGTTTGAAAACAGCGAACATATGCCAATTATCGCTACGGGTCATTTAACGGCGATGGGTGTTCAACAATCGGATTCGGTGCGTGATATCTATGTCGGCAATCTTGATGGTTTCGCCGCTGATGGCTTCCCAGACGCAGACTATATTGCTCTTGGTCATATTCACCGTCCACAAGTGGTGGCAAAGCGTGAATACATTCGTTACTGCGGATCACCAATCCCATTAAGCTTTGATGAACTTAAGTCTCAGAAACAAGTGTGTGTGGTTGAGTTTGTTGAGGGCGTACGCACCATTTCTCAATTGTCAGTTCCAATGTTCCAACCGCTTGCCGAAATCAAAGGCGACCTGAGCGAGATCGAATCTCAACTGAATCAATACATAGGTTTAGATAGCGAACAAAGCGTATGGTTATCGATAGAAGTGCAAGCGCAAGATTACTTATCTGATTTGCAAGAGCGTATGCGTTCATTGACTGACGGTTTGAATGTGGAAGTACTTCAACTGCGCCGAGCAAGAGAGCGTCGTAATCAAGCATTAGAGCAAGAGTCGGCAGAAACCTTATCTGAACTGAGCCCGATGGATGTGTTTAACAAGCGTATTGCCTTAGAAGAGTTTGAAACTGATTCTGAAAAAGCGCGTTTAGAGCGCATGACGGTCAAGTTTAAACAAGTGATGGTCGAAGTGTCTGAAAGCGCTCAAGCGCCAAACAAAGTAGAAGAGTAACCAGTATGAAGATTTTAAGCCTAGAATTTGAAAACCTGAACTCTTTGAAAGGACGTTGGAAGCTCGATTTTACCCAATCGCCGTTTGCAGAAAATGGTCTGTTTGCTATTACAGGCCCAACTGGGGCGGGTAAAACCACCATTCTTGATGCGATTTGTTTGGCATTGTTCCACCGCACGCCGCGCTTAAAGAGCATTGCTAAAGGCAATAATGAATTAATGACGCGTGGCACGGGTGAGTGTTTCGCTGAGCTGGAGTTTGAAGTACAGGGCAAAACGTACCGCTCTAATTTCCATCAAAAGCGAGCGCGTGGAAAACACGATGGCGCATTACAAACGCCAACCTGTGAATTTGCCGATGCTGACACCGACAAAGTCTTAGAAACCATGCTGACCAAGAAGACCAAGTTGGTCGAGCAGGTAACTGGGCTCGATTTCTCTCGTTTCACCAAATCCATCATGTTGTCTCAGGGTGAGTTTGCGGCGTTCTTAAATGCCAATGCGAACGACCGCGCAGAGCTACTTGAAGAGCTGACGGGAACAGAAGTTTATAGCCTGATTTCAGAGCGTATCTACGATCATTTCAAGTCGAGTGAAGAGTCGCTTAATCACCTTAAAGCGAAAGCCGAAGGGGTGAGTTTACTGTCTGAAGAGCAAATCCAAGCGCTGACCGCAGAGCGTGAAACGTTAGAAGCCGATCAGAAGCGTTTAGCGGAGCAATTAAAAGAGTGGCAAGCGCACCTAAGCTGGTGGAAAGACGTGACTAAAGCTGAGCAAACTATTGCGACCAGTGAGCACGATCTTAAAACCACTCAGGATGAACTAGACCGCAACCAACCTTCACTAGAGCGTTTGGCAAACAGTGATCCGGCTGAGAAACTGCGCCCAATGCACAAAGATTTAAAGCGTTGCGAACAAGAGGTAAACACCACTCAAGCTAACTTAGATAACAGCACCAAGTTACTTGCCGTTCGTGATGTAGAGAAGCAAGACGCGCAAACTAAACTGACTCAAAGCAGTGATGCTGTTCAGAAGATAAAAACCGAACAACAAGATCAAGAGAAGATCATTGAACAGGTTCGCCCTCTAGATAACCAAATTTCCGTACTCAAAGATAAGCAAACTGCGGCCTGTAATGCAGCGAATACACTAAACGAGCTACATACGCAGCAGCGCAATCAACAGGTCGTTTTGGTCCAAAAAATAGATGCACTAAAGCAACAAGATCAACTGAGCGCTGAGTACCTAAATACGCATCAAGCTGATCAGCATCTGGAAAAACACCTAGGTCAATGGCAAGCAAAGGTCGAGCAAGTTCGTACCCTAGAGCGCCAGCATTCAGAACAACTAAACTCAGCGAAGCAAGCTTTGTCTGCGGTTGATGCACAGCAAACGATCATCAAATCTGCGCAAGAAGCTAAAGCCACGCAAGATAAAACTTTAGCTGAATTGGTTGTGCTAGAGAGTAGTGCAAAGCAACAGTGGGAAGCATTGCAAGGCAACACCAGCGAACAAGTATTGAATGCGCAAAAAGATCTGTTGGAGTTCTGGAATCGCAATACGCATTCATTACTTGAGATCAATCGTGGTTTTCTAAATGCTCAACAGCAGCTGCACGTTAAAACACAAACGCATCAAAGTAACACTCAGTTGGTCGACAAGCTTTCGAAAGAACGTGAAGTGTTAGTTGAGCGATATAAAGAGAAAGAGACTTCGCTTGAGCGATTAACGCGTTTGATTGATCAAGAAGGCGAATTGGCGAAATACCGAGCAGCTTTAGAATCTGGATCTGAGTGCCCATTGTGTGGTTCAACTGACCATTCGATTGAACAGTCGCAAGACATTGCAAACTTGGTTGCTCAACAAGAGCGTGAAAAGCATGAGTTAGCGATCATCAAGAAAGACGGTCAAGAGCATCGTCAGCAGTTGGATTCTCTTGCTCCAATGATTACTGCACTCAACGATGATATTCAACGTGCACATGCCGATACTCAACAAGCTCAATTGAATTGGCAAGGCATTGTTGGCAAGCTTCAACAGGGCTTATCGGATTTCGTTGGTACGACTCCTGAACTGGCTCTACTTACGATTAACGATTTAGGTAATGAAGTTACGGTGACGACCTTTGTTCAGCAGTGTGAGCTTCAACTAAGTCAGAGATCGCAGCAACTCAAAGCGTTGGCTGATGCTAAAGCGCATTACGCCGAAGCTGAGAAACAACGCCTGTCTGTAAGTGTTATGGCTGACAAAGCGCAATCTAACCTTGATCTGGCCGAGCAACGCTTAGCGGATTTGAACAAGCAAAACCAAGTCACAAACGAACAAGTGACTCAGATAACTCAAGCGAAAGATCAACAATGGAGCTCTTTAAAAGAGAGCATTGTTCAAACGGCTATTGAAGCGCCTGAACTTGAGCATATTGATGATTGGTTTACTGCGAAATCGCAAGCATCAAGCACATGGCAGCAAACTAAACAGCAACAGGCCGACATTGAGAAGCAACTGATTACTCAAAATGCCGAATTGAAAACCTTAGATGACAAGCTAAGTAGCGCAGAGAAAGAGCTCGCGACACTGACGCAAGAGAGTGAGTCTCTAGTGTTAGAACTGACTCGTGTAACTGCTGAAAGAACAGAGTTATTTGGTGACAAAGACATTCAAGCCACCAGCAATGCGATGAAGCAAAAAGTCACTGAAGCGGTAAATGCATTTGATGCCGCGCAGTTAGTGCTTAACCGTTGCGAACTTGAATATCGAACCGAGCAAACCAAACACACTGGTTTCTCGGACGAGTTAGCCAGCAAGCAGTCAAGCCTCACACAAGCGACAAATGCTTGGCTAGAAGCGCTTAAAACTAGCCCATTCGAAGATGAGGCTAATTTTGAAGCAGCGTTGTTAGACGAAGAGGTTAGAACTCAACTGCAAAGCCTGAAGAAGTCTTTAGACGAAGCGATTGTCAGTGCGCAAGTAAGGTTGAGTACCGCCAAAGCGACGCAAGTGGAGCTACAAAACCACGCAAATGCTGAAACATGGCAAGAGCAAAATCAACAGCAAGTTGAAGAAGCGACTACTGAGTGTCAAAACGCACAACAAAGCCATGCGACAAAGATCGGCGCGATTTCTGCCAATCTAGAAACTGATAGCCAGAACCGCAGTAATCAGCAAGATCTGTTCAAACAGATCGACGAGCAGCAGGTCGAGTTTGATGATATATCACGTCTGAACTCACTTATCGGTTCTAAGAACGGCGATAAATTCCGTAAGTTTGCTCAAGGTCTCACACTGGAAAACTTAGTGTATTTGGCAAACAAGCAGCTACAGCGTTTACATGGGCGTTATGAGCTAAAACGTAAAGCTGATGATGGCCTGGAACTGCAAGTGCTCGACACATGGCAGGGCGATGTTATGCGTGACACTAAGACTTTGTCCGGTGGCGAAAGCTTCTTAGTGAGCTTGGCGTTGGCATTAGCGCTTTCTGATCTTGTTAGCTACAAAACCAGTATTGATTCTTTGTTCTTGGATGAAGGTTTCGGCACGTTAGATAGCGACACATTGGACATTGCACTTAACGCGCTCGATAACCTGAATGCGTCTGGCAAGATGATCGGTGTCATTAGTCACGTTGAAGCACTTAAAGAGCGAGTACCCGTTCAGCTTAAAGTGACGAAACACTCCGGACTTGGCGTGAGTGAAATGGAGAAGCAGTACAAGGTTGTTGCTTAGCTTTTAGTCGTATTCATTAGCGCAGAAATAGAGGCAGAGCTAGACCAAGCAGATCCCCGATTCAGTCGTCCCTCCTTCTCGGGGATGACGGATTCGGGAGCTGTCATAAGTCACTTCGCCGTCACTCCTTAAAGTCAGGAACGAACGTCATAGATAACTAGGCTTTGTTCGTATTGCCTTTGTCATTCCCTAAAGAGAGGAACGAGCGCAATAGGGAATCTCTAGTAAACGCAGGAAGTGGACTCTTCAAGAAGGAAACGGCCATGCACAAGAAACCCCATTTACCGACCAAGACATGTCCCGTTTGCCAAAAGCCTTTCGCATGGCGTAAAAAGTGGCAGCGCTGTTGGGACGACGTTATTTATTGTTCTGAACGTTGTCGTCGAAATAAATCTTAGTCGCCATACTCTTGAATAGATCAGGTCATTCGTCATGATTTAACTCCGCTAACTCTCAAATTTCCCTCCTTTGTCATCATTTTGATGATCCTTTAATCGTTTCGTCATTCATTTCTAAAGTTAATATTTCTATCTGTAAGATAAGTGATGTATAAAGACGGCATGAAGATACCTAAAAGAATACAGCCTTTAGTTGACGATGGTTTAGTCGACGAGGTGACAAGCCAACTCATGAGTGGCAAAGAAGCATCGGTGTACATTGTGCGCTGCGGCGATACGATCCGTTGTGCCAAGGTATATAAGGAAATTAGCCAACGCAGCTTCAAAAAAGCGACGGCGTATCGTGAAGGCCGAAAAGTCCGAAACAGCCGCCGTGCTAGAGCTATGGAAAAAGGCTCTGGATTTGGTCGTGAGCAACAAGAAAAGGTTTGGCAGAGTGCTGAAGTGGATGCCTTATATAAACTGGCAGAAGCGGGCGTTCGTGTGCCTGTCCCTTATGGTTGCTTTGATGGCGTATTGCTTATGGAGCTGGTTACAGACGATGATGGTTATGTTGCACCACGTTTGAACGATGTCGTGATGTCAGCTGAGCAAGCGATCGAAGATCACGCCGTAATGATGACTTACGTAGTTAAGATGCTGTGTGTTGGTTTGATCCATGGTGACTTGTCTGAGTTCAACGTATTGGTGGATGAGTACGGCCCAGTAATTATCGATTTACCGCAAGCAGTTGACGCTTCGGCGAACAACAACGCTGAGTGGATGTTGGCTCGTGATATTAATAACATCCGTGACTACTACGCTCAGTTTGCTCCTGAATTGGCGAAAACTGAGTATGCCAAGGAAATGTGGGCGCTGTATGAGAAAGGCGACTTAAAGCCAGACAGCAAGCTGACGGGTGAGTTTACTGAAACGGACGACTTGGCTGATATCGAAGCCATAATGCAAGAGATAGACGCTGCGCGAGTTGAAGAACAACACCGACGCGAGAGAGCTAAAGAAGAGAAAGAAGGTGTCGACGATAGCAAGTTCAATTGGGCTGAGTAATCGTGATGATCAGTTTTGATCTTTAGTTAAATGTCAGTCACAACGCCTTAAAAAATTGATGCGTCCTTTTAAAAACAACAACCCAATAGAGCCTCGGCTCTGTTGGGTTTTTTCTTTCCTGATACAGGTATTAACTACCAACTAAGTTGCTCACCATCATAAGCGTAGAAGTCCCCACTTTTGTCCGGGGTCGCAGTGCGAATGATATCGACTAATTGATGGGCGACATAGCTAGATTCAAATAACTTACCTTCAGGGACATTGGTCTGAAAAGGCTTCGACAGAGCTGTGTCTGTTGTGCCTGGGTGCAGCGCTAACACGGTGCCTTTCTTAAGAGTACGCTGCCATTCAATCGACATGGTTTTGATGAACATGTTAAGGGCTGCTTTCGAAGCACGATAGCTATACCAGCCGCCCAATCTGTTGTCTGAAATACTTCCTACCTTTGCAGATACCACTGCAAATTTTGGATTGTCGCTTGCTTTAAGAATCGGCGTGAAGTGTTTTGCCAGCAATAAGCTGGGCAGGGTATTCACAGATATGTTTTTGAGGAAAAATTCAGGGTCAATGGAAGACAAGTTTTTCTCTGGACCAAGTTCCGGTGTATGAAGTATACCCACGCAGTTGATCAACCAATCAAGTTGGTCAAACTCAGAACTCAAGCGTTTGATGTCCGATTCATTGGTTGCGTCGACTTTGTGCCAGTTTAAGCGGCTGTTTTCTAGTTCCGGTTGTTGAGAGTGGTAAGTCGCGTTTACATGCACATCCAGAAAATCGAACCGAGAGAGCTCAGATAATAGGTGTTTAACCACAGCGAAACCAATACCGCCACTTCCACCGACCACCAATATATGTAATCTGAGTTGCTCCACCATTATAAGTTCTCCAAGTTTGTGATTCGTTGTTCAGCGGTATCGAGAATCGCTTGTTGTGATTGCTCATCCATGTTGTCCCAAGTGCGATATAACATGCCCATGCGTGGGTTGCGGTTTAACGCATCGCGGTGCTGGTTCATAAAGCGCCAATACAAGCTATTGAAAGGGCAAGATTGCTCACCGCTGCGTTCTTTTATCTTGTAGTGACAGCCTTTGCAGTAGTCACTCATGCGGTTGATATAGGAACCGCTGGCAGAGTATGGTTTGGTTCCGACGATCCCGCCATCCGCAAACAGTGCCATACCTCGCGTATTTGGCATTTCAACCCACTCAATCGCGTCGACGTAAATACCAAGGTACCAACTATCGACTTGGTCAGGGTCTATGCCTGTGATTAAACAGAAGTTGCCAGTGATCATTAATCTTTGGATGTGGTGCGCGTAAGCAAACTCAAGAGACTGGTCAATCGCATGCTTCATGCAGTTCATCTTGGTTTGTCCGTCCCAAAAGTAATGGGGTAGGTTGTTGTTTGCGGAATAATGGTTTTTGTTGGCGTATGCAGGCATATTCGCCCAATAAACGGCGCGGATGTATTCTCTCCACCCCAGTATTTGGCGTACAAACCCCTCAACTTGTGCAATGTCGATACTTGGTTTATCTGGAGAACTGTCTCGATGAATGGAAGCTTGGTATGCCGACAGTGCTGCATCAATTACTTCTTTAGGGCTCAACAGTTTGCTGTTCAGCGAGAACGAAATGCGACTGTGATACAAGCTCCATTTCGAGTCGTGCTCTGTAGTCATCGCATCCTGAAACTGCCCAAATAACGGTAAACAAACTTGGCAGAAATGAGCGAGCAGAGACAAGCTTTGTGCGCGGTTAACTGGCCACAATAACTGGTTACCGACTTGACCAGTGGTTTGTACTTGGTGGCGTTCGATACGCTGCAAAATGTCTGTTATGTCATTGGTAAACATTAACGGTTGAGGCAGCTTTTCAATGTCTTGCTTCTTGAGTTTCTTTCGATTGCTCGCGTCGTAATTCCATTTGCCGCCAACTGGTTTTCCGTCTTCTAGCAAAATGTCGAAACGCTTTCTCATTCGGCGATAGAAGTGTTCCATCATGATGTGTTTGTCTTTCGGAAACTGTTGTTCGATCTCCTCGAACGGAAAGAGGAAGTGTTCTGTATCACTACAACCTTTGGTGGCATTGGTGAGTTTGAGCTTGTTCAGTTGTTCTAATAGGCGATATTCATCTGGCCTTTGATATTCGAATTTCTCTACACCGAATTCGTGTACATAGTGCTTTAGAAGTGCATCTAGGTTTTCAAATTGCCTGGTATCGTCCAAGGTCAAATGAAGGACTTGGTGGCCTTGCTGTTTCAATTCTTCAGCGAAGTAACCCATCGCGCAGAAAAACGAGGCAACCTTTTGAATATGAGATGCAACATAATCCGTTTCTTGTTTGAGCTCAGCGATGATGTAAATAACATCATCGTCAACCTGTCGAAACCATGAATGCTGAATGTTGAGTTGGTCACCTAATACAAGTCGTACCGTTTTAAAGTTCATAATGCGTCCTGGTTTGTGAGGCTTTTTGTGTCTGAGTGACCGCCTGCCCATTGATCGATGAAAGCATGGTTTGGGTCGTACATTTCAGTCTGCTTAGCTAAATCAAAATGGCGTGATTTAAGTTGCGTTTGATTGGCACTGTCTTGCTTATTGGCCTGACTTTTTGCTTGAGAGTTGAGCGCCCCGGCAATATACGCCCAGTTACCCCAGTTAGATGCCACGTCATAGTCGACAAGTTGGCTTTCGAAATAGGCTGCGCCCTGTCTCCAGTCGACTCCCAACTCGTAAATCAAACAACTTGCGGCTAACTGCCTTCCACGATTGGACATGTAGCCTGTCGCGTTTAATTGACGCATACAGGCATCGACAATCGGATAGTTGGTGTTACCACTCTTCCATTTGGCAAAATTAAGGCTTCCAGATTGAGTGTTATTTACTGCAGTCACGGGGTTTGTGGATGATCTTGTAAACAGCGATGACTTCAGCGACATGCTTTTCCAATAAAAATACTCACGCCACAACAGCTCGAAATAGATCCAATATGTAGAGTCATTTGTCCCATGTTCAGATTCAAAGTGTTTGAGGTGTCGGCAGATTGTTTTCGGTGAAACACAGCCTAACGCTAACCACGGTGAAAATTTGGTCGAGTTCTCAATGCCATCCAATGCATTTCTTGTCTGTTTATAGTGGCCCGCGTAATCGTGTGAAAAGTAGTGTTCGAGATGGGCTAATCCCGAGCTTTCACCGCCTTTGAAGGTTTGCTCGTTCGCCAAATTTCTAATCTTAAAAAGGTCACCATTTGAGTGATAGTGTGACACTGTTGTGAGGTCTGGTACTGCTACTGGTGTTGGTGCTAACGTCGTTATGGTCAAACTTTGTGTATCGACAGCCAAGTGTTCAATGAGTTTTCTGAATTGGGTAAACGAGCGGGGTAACTTGTCTAACGTAAAAGGGAAGTCATCGAGCTGAAACAGTGTCGAGTTATGAGATTGAATCGCAGTTATGTTCGGGCAGTCAGTCAGCGTTGATTGCACTAGTTGTTGCTCGTCGTAGCCACAATGATCATTTGCAAAAAAGTGAGTGACGTTAAGAGCAGAGATAATTTCTTTGAGCGAGTTTTTAACGCCATCGCCTTTATATTGGTCTTGTGTAAGGACGATGAGTGGTTGTTCTAGGTCGCGCAGGCTAGCCTTAAGGTCGCTAATCGATTGTGAAATGAAAGCTATGCGGTGAGCGCCATAATTCTGTTCTTGAGCGAACAGTGAAGAGTAGTGAGATAGATTCGGTTCGACAACGACACAAACGAGCTCATCGACGAATTGGCTTGCTTGATAAAGTAGCGTGTTGTCGTTGATTCTTAAGTCGTTTGTAAAAAGATAGAGACCAATCTTTTTCATTACCTACACTCGGCGATTTGTTAATTATTAGACGCTTACGAGTTGATAAGCTGACAAGATCACAAATGACTACTCTGAATGGGTAAAAGCAGATTTCGGTCAGGATGAAGATGTTGAAGAGGGTATCAAGCCAACCAATAATAGCGATAGAGGTTGGCACGACAGAATGTTTCTAGGAGTTTCGTTAAAGCCTCTACTCCATAGGAACGACCAGAATATCGATAGGAGAGATGTCGATGATCTGTTTCGAATGGGAAATAAGCTTATGCCAAAAATCATGGTGATGCCCGCAGAGTAATAGGTCAACGCCATTTGCTTCGATGACATTTTTGAGCTTATCGCTTAAATCGCCCGTTCCCACGAAAATGTGCTTGATAGTGTGCTTGGCATAGGTCTCAAACTCTTTCAGGTGGTTAATTGTATCTTCGTTGATGGGTAAATTACCTTCATTCCCTTGAATATCAAAGATTTCCGGGTAAATTTCTCCATGCGTACCGTCGATATAAACAAACGAAATACCCGCATCGAGTTTTTCGGCGAAGAAAGCCGCTCTATCAATCAGTACTTTGGTGTCGTCAGACAGTTCGACGGCGACTAGAATATGTCGGTATTCCATAATTTAAGCCTTTTGTTGTGGGTTCTATATCAAGCATAGTTTTTGTTGGCGCAAATGATATCGAAGAGGTCTCATATTGCGTAAAATCGTCATTCAATGTTCTTCTAAGCACTATCGTATTTATATCGCTTTGATTGATAAGAAATTTACAAAAGGTTGATATAGTGGTTGAAGCGCTCGCTTATGCTATTGGATAGGCTTGACAGTTCAATGCGCCAATAACTAAGAGGCATCAATGACAGCACTACTAACCATTCCCACTCGAACACTAGGATTCGACTACGATATTGAGATCCGAGATTGGTCGCAAAAGCTCGTGGGCTTTCATGTGTTTGAAGATGGCAGACGCCCGCTCGATGGTGGTATTGGGTTAAGTCTCAATCTTGTTGAACAGTTTGATGTTAATGGTCTTTGGTTAGAATCGTTGCCTGCTCGTTATCGTGAAATCACCGATGACTTTCCAGAATATCAATATCAAATGCTATGGCTTGCAGCGAACACTTATGAAGCGGCGCAACTGCTTGAATTAAGGCCCGTTATCTTGGCGTTGATTTGCATGAAATACAGTGTCGATAATCAGAAAGCATTGGAACTAAGTCGCTTAGGGCAAAAGAAGATTCTTGCCAAACTCGGCTTAGACAGCAGTAAAGCGACACTAAAATTCATCGACAAGTTAGAATTACATTACAACGTTGGCGATGAGCTGGACCACATTGTTCGTATTCTCGAGCCATTACAAAGACGCGTTCTTAAGTTTAAGCACTACTCAAAAGTCGGATACACAGCGCTGCGTTTGGACCAAGTTCATCCATTTTTAACTGGTAGCCGACTCGGGATTGCGATGGTGGAAGAGGGGAGGCTTAATGCACCGTCTAAGATGGCGATGTTCCAAGATGCGATATTACTAGGGCAAGATTTGGAGATGGATGATCCGTTGCGCGCTATTACCAGTCAGAACTCATTCGTGATGTTTGAGCAACTGCATGACCGTTGGACGGAGCAACGCCAATTGCGTCGTTTAGAGGGTAATCGCCCAATGGATAAAGACATCCCTTATCCAGTTCCTTTGCTTGGCAATGACGACATTCATCCTCTTACTGATTATTACGATCTTGAACACGAAGGCATAGAGCAGAAGCATTGCATTGGCGTGTATCACAACCGAATTATGAGCGATCGTTATGTGGTGTTTCGCATGCTCAAACCTCAGCGTTTAACCATAGGTTTACGCCGTGTTCCGAGCAAAGCATTTCCGTTTGAGATCGACCAAATCTGTGGAAAACGAAATGCACCGCCATCAGAATCTGCTCGGCGAGTGATTCACGACTGGTTAGAAGCGAGTAAGCAAAAGTATCCTAAGCAATAGCCATGAAGGAAAGGGGATTACTCATATGTATCAACAAGGTGATTTATGTCCGCATTGTGGTTTGATTATTGTCATGCCTACGGAGCTACAAGGTGAATGCCTAGGATGTGGCGAAGAAATTAATCAAGACCCAGCAGACGACTACGACGAAGAAGAGTAGCTTTATCTACACTTAGATTAAGTAAGACTAGGATGGTCGAACGACTCCCTTTCAAAGGACGGAAAAATGCAGAAAGTAATCTTTAGAAATTGCGATGAAAGCTCACCTTATTTGAATGAGTTAGAAGGCTTATTTCAAAGCGAATGGTCTGATTTCAAGTTTAAGTTGGCCTATCCAGAACAATCAAACCGAGACAATATTCAATTACCACCGGTACTCGTAGTGCTTCGTGATAATGTTGTGATTGGCGGTTTGGCGTATTCCTATTTTCAAGAACCTCATCAAGTAAGAGATGTGGTTTGGATCAATGCCGTTTATGTGGATTCCCAGTGGCGTGGTCAAGGTATTGCGAGTGAATTGATCAAGCGTGCAGTCGCGCAAATGCCAGATTATTATCGGTCTCAATCTCAACCCTCGAAGGATTCGACGTCTAATCTTTACGCTTACACCAACATTCCAGCTTTGTACCTTTCTCTCGGTTGGTCAATCGTCGATATAGAAACTGACCCCGATCATCATGTGATGAGTATTTCTATTTAAGTGAATTATTGAGAATAACCGCTAGTTATCGAGTTGGTAATAACACACGGTTAAGTACGATTGCTTTTGTTCTAAGTACTTGTATTGGCAGGTTACTGTCCTCAAATAACTTCCTGTCACACTGTCACGTATGGTGTCGTGATTTTGCAAAATGACTTGTGGTGATATCTCAAACTTAACAGTGTCTTTATCTATCGCATTCAGTGTCGCTGAGCCAAAATCCAAACCGTTAATCACAAATCGAGCCAATGCTTTATAGATGGCTTCCTTAGCCGAGAATAGCAATGTCACAGCTTCTGAACGAGTCATTCCAAACATCTCCACAAGCTCTATCTCATTAACGTTCGCCACCATGTCTTTGATATCACGGCAAACGTCATTCGTTATTAAGTGTTGAATATCAACCCCAATGCTTTCTCTGTTTGAATTAGGAGAGGGCAAAACGGCAATACAAGCCAAGTCTTGACTGTGGGAGATCGAACCTATAACGCCTGAAGGCAACCTTGGGCTTCGATCTATGTTTGGCTCAAGCATTTGATGTGCAAAGCCCAGTTGTTGTAACTGCCTTGCGACCAAATAACGACCGGCAAAGTATTCGGCTTTCCTTTTGTTGACCGAGTGAGTGATCGCAATAGGGCAATGCACGTTAGTAACACCAAATAGCTTGTCGTTGAAGTGCCGCTTATCAAACTGCGCGATAGGGATATCAACCTCTTTACCTTTGAAGTCCAAGTCTGTTTTAAAACTGAATTCATCGATCACAAACGGATGATCTAGTGGTAGTGGGTGAAAGTTACTGTTCTTCATTACCTTAACCATTTTGCAACAAGGTGAATAATCAACAATAAGCATCCATTATTCATAGTGTGGTCTCTAACCCTCTAAAAAATAGGGAAAAAGGTCGTATGGCATATAGTTTAATCTAAATGAAAATCGTTTGCATTTGAATTTTTGCAAGTGTATAAAAGCGTGTCTGTTAATGATTTTATGAATATGTTCGTATTTCATTAATTTTTTAGTGAATGATGTGTTTTAAGGTTGAAGATATGCTCGAAGCAAAGGGACTCGGTTTTAGCGTAGGAGATAAGCAATTGCTCAAGACATTCGATGTGTCGTTCGAGCAAGGGAAAATCTACGCTTTGGTTGGGCATAACGGCTCGGGGAAATCGACCTTATTAAAGTTGTTAGCGAAACAGCAACGCGCTACGTCAGGCGATATTTTCCTGAAAGATAAAGCGGTCGCTAAATGGTCTGATAAGGACTTCGCACAGCAAATTGCTTACTTACCTCAACATTTACCGGCAACCGACAGTTTATCCGGCAAAGATCTCGTGAGCTTTGGTCGCTACCCTTGGCACGGCTTATTAGGTCGGCTTTCAAGTAAAGATAAGCAATACGTTGAAGAGGCGATGCAACTGACCGACACAATGCAATACGCTGATCGTCTGGTGGATACTTTATCGGGTGGTGAACGCCAGCGTGTGTGGCTTGCGATGTTGTTAGCTCAACGCACCAAATACCTTTTGCTTGATGAACCGTTAGCAGCGCTTGATATCGGCCATCAGATTGAAATGCTGACATTGATTAAGCGACTGAGTGAAACATTGGAAATTGGGGTGATCATTGTCATTCACGACATCAACATGGCTGCGCGTTTCTGCGACCATATCATTGCCCTGCATAGTGGGGAGCTATTAGTCGAAGGTGAGGTTGATGAGGTGTTCAAAGAGTCGATATTGAAGGATATCTATGGTGTGCCTATGCACATTACTCAACATTCTGCGGGTTACCCAGTCGCGATGCCTGGTGATTTGGAGCCAGCATGATGCTTAGCCGTTATCTTCAACCTAGCTTTCGTCGTATGAATATCGGGCACTCTGTTATTTCTAGTCTTGTTTGTGCGAGCTTATTGGCAGTTACTCCTGTTTCCGCTGCTCAAAAGGACATGCTTGATGTTAGTGCTGATCCAAGTCCGCGCTTAGTCTCGATTGATTGGACTCATACTGAAACGCTTTTGGCACTAGGTGTAAAGCCAGTCGCCGTCGCTCAAATACCCGATTATAACTCGTGGGTAAGGTCTCCTCAAATCCCCCCAACTGTTGCTGATGTTGGCTTACGAACGCAACCAAACCTTGAACGTATTCATGAGCTCAAACCCGACAAAATATTACTCTCTCCAATGTTTTCAACGTTGGAGACTCAACTTAGCAAAATTGCGCCTGTCACGACCATTGGTTTGTACCGAAGTGGTGATGTCGATTGGTCAGCGTTAGAAACGGTTACTCGAAAGCTAGCAGAGGTCTCTGAGAAACAACCTCAAGCTGAAGTTTTGATTGAGGAAGCGAATGCTGAAATGGATCGTTTAGGATCTCAGCTACCCAAAAATGCGCCTGCAATGTTGATGGTGCAATTCATGGACACCAATCACGTTCGTGTCTTTGGGGATAACAGCCTATACAAAGCTTCAGTAAACAAGATTGGCCTTGAGTCCGCATGGAAAGGGCAAACCAACGCTTGGGGTTACAGTTTGGTTGGTGTCGATCAGCTTATTGGCGTTAAAGGGCAAATCGTGATTATTTCTCCAATGCCAGCGGGGACTGAAGAGAGCCTTAAAGCAAATCAGTTTTGGCAATACATTGTGAAAGAGTCGGGCTATCCCGCGCTACAAGTTCCAGCGGTGTGGAGCTTCGGTGCGATACCTTCTGCAACACGCTTTGCAAGATTCATTGTTTCTGAATTGAACCAAGGAGACCTGCTATGAGAGCTCTCTCGTTTGGTGTTTTAACACTATTAATGGTTTCTACATTGGCGCTAATTGGCCAACACTTATCTGTGTCTCAGTTCGGGCTGAGCCGACTTTCTAGTTTGTGGAGCGTTGATTTTACTTCTCCAGATACAGTGAAGCTGCATTTGGCTTGGTGGCCGAGGTTATTCACCACACTGTTATCTGGCGCAGCGCTCGCAGTGGCGGGAGTTTTGATGCAACAGGTGCTAAGAAACCCTTTAGCTTCGCCGTCTACCTTAGGTGTTGCGAGTGGTTCGAGCTTTGCACTTATGTTAGCGACGCTTTACGCCCCTTGGCTTTTAGAGTGGTCTTATTCGTTGGTGGCACTTGTTGGTGGCGTCACTACGATTGGTTTGGTATTCGTATTGTCTTGGCGACGTGCGTTGTCTCCAACCGTCGTGATTGTGTCTGGCTTGGTTGTGAACCTCTATTTTGGCGCTGTGAGTACTGTCTTGTTAATGATGAATCAAGACAAACTGAATGGTCTAATGATTTGGGGCGCAGGTTCATTGGTTCAAACCGGATGGGAAGATGTTCAGTACTTGGCTCCACGCTTAGCGATCGCGACTCTGATGGCGTTTCTGTTCGTAAAACCACTGAGTTTGCTTCAATTATCAGAGCAGGGCGCTAAGAGTTTAGGTGTTTCATTACCTAAGTTAAGAGTCGCTTGCCTCGGATTAGCAGTATTGCTAACGGCTTGGGTTGTTAGTGCTGTGGGTGTTATCGGGTTTGTCGGTTTAGCCGCGCCAGCGCTAGCGCGTTTAATGGGTGTACACCGTTTAGTACCTAAGTTATTGGTTTCGATGGTACTTGGTGGTCTGTTATTGAGCCTTACTGACCTTCTTATACAACAACTGCCGGGCATTATGTCGATGTTTATCCCAACAGGTGCGGCAACCGCAGCCTTGGGCGCGCCATTGTTGTTGTGGTTATTGCCAAAGTTATCAATGAAAAGCCAATCACAAACCCAGACCGTCCTAACGCGCCACAAGGAAGTAGCAACGCGTTTAAACAAACATGCCGTGGTGTTGGCGAGCCTAGCTATTGTGCTGTCGCTGGTCGTGTTTAGTTTGTTCTCTATACAAACTGAAGGTTGGCGTTGGTTATTTCAAACTCAAGACTGGGCAATGCTTGAATGGCGTTTACCTCGATTAACGGCAGCGGCATTGGCGGGCGGCATGTTGGCGGTCGCTGGCACCATCGTTCAGCGTTTGAGTGGTAATCCAATGGCGAGTCCTGAAGTTATTGGTATCAGTTCTGGTACGGCGTTAGGTTTGATCATCGCGATCTTTGCCGGGTTTGGAAGTAGCGTTATTGGCTTATATGTTGGTGGGTTCATTGGTGCGGTATGTACTTTGGGCATCATTGTACTGCTCAATCAGAAGTCTGGCTTTCAACCTGAAAGAGTGTTGCTAACAGGTGTCGCAATAACAGCCTTAATGAATGCAGTACAGAGCTTTGTGTTAGCGGGTGGCGATCCAAGAAGTTATCAAGTTCTCGCTTGGTTGGCAGGTTCAACGTATTACGTCACCGAAGCAACGCTTGTTCCGTTATTGATATCTTCGGTTGTATTTATCTCGTTAGGTTTCCTTTGTGCGCGATGGTTGGATGTGCTGCCACTAGGGCAGGCGAGCGCCCAATCTCTTGGTCTCAATGTATCAAGATCTCGAATTCTACTGTTGGTGCTGGTGGCATGTTTAACCGTGAGCGCCACACTGGTGGTAGGCCCGTTAAGCTTTATTGGTTTGATGGCTCCACATATGGCGAGACTATTTGGTTATAGCCGTGCTAAAGAGCATCTGATCTGTTCATCGTTGATCGGTATGGCACTGATGTTGTTTTCTGATTGGCTCGGTAGACAATGGCTTTATCCGCAAGAAATCCCGGCAGGGCTGGTGGCTTCGATTATCGGTGGCATGTACCTGATGTGGGGCTTAAGAAGGCTATAGCTCAGGCGCTGTTATAGTTACTCATAGCGTTTACTAACGCTTGTAGACGGGTGTCTGTTGAATGAACGGGTGAGCTTCTAGAGGCCAGGACTAAACAACAAGATTATTGAACTTGGTTTATACGGGATTATCTTTTCATTTGTTGATAATGATAATCACAATAATAATTAATTGAATGGTGTGTATGAAATGGGCTTGATCCTATTGCTGGCTGAAAAACAGAAAAAATCACTGTTGTTCGTGATCTTATTGAGTATTGCGAGTGCGTTCTTGAGCGTCGCCGTGATTGCGTTTATTCAGCATAAGTTACTTGAAAGCAGTGGCCCACTTTCCAATACCCTAATTCAGTTTACTTTGTTGCTGATTGGTTTGTTGGTGACAGCTACCGTTGCTCAAGTCGCTCTCCATAAACTGGGTCATAAATTTGTTTTTAACAAACGTTGTGAACTGGTCTCTCAACTATTGAATACCGATATTGAACAAGTCGAAAAGGTTGGAAGTGCAGGGGTGCTTGCTTCACTGAATACCGATATTCGAAATATCACTATCGCATTCGTACATCTACCAGAGTTGATTTATGGCTTAGTGCTAACAGCGGTGGCTTTGGCTTACTTGGCTTTTTTGTCTATGCCATTGTTTGGTATCAGCGTTTTAATGCTGTCTTTAACCGGTGTCATTGGCTATCTGCTTGTTACGCGCATCACTAAACACGTTAAACAGGTTCGTGAGTACGACGACAAGTTGTATCACGACTACCAATCCTTGATTGATGGACGTAAAGAGCTGTCTTTAAACCCATTCAGAGCTAAGCGTTACTTTGATGAAACTTTTTCAGTCAATGCTGAAGGTTACAGAAATGAAGTGACACAAGCCGATATCCTAAATGGTTTTGCAGCCAACATGGCGAACACCGTGGTATTGGCGCTGATTGGTTTGAACTTTTACCTAGCGACTGGCTTAGGTTGGGCGACGTTAGAAGTTGCGTCTACATTTGCTTTGGTCGTTTTGTTCATGAGAACGCCATTGATGTCAGCAGTCGGCTCAATTCCAACATTGATCACCGCCAACATTTCGATGAAGAAATTGTCGTCGTTAGACTTGAGCACCGAACTAAGCATCAATCCGAAGTTAGCGCAAACCAAAGTCTTCAATTCACTTGAACTCGTAGGTGCCAGCTATCGATATCGTTCAGATTCTGATGGTGACTCTTTTGGTGTCGGTCCGATTGACTTCAAGATCGAACGTGGTGAACACATCTTTATTATTGGTGGGAATGGTAGTGGAAAATCGACCTTTGCTCGCCTTCTAACAGGGCTTTACCGACCGCATTCTGGCCAGGTTTATGTCGATGGTAACGAAGTAACTCAAGCACATTGGCAAGACTATCGCCATCAATTCTCAGCAGTGTTCAGTGACTTTCATCTGTTTCATCAAATCGTCGATGGTGAAGGCCAAGACATCGAAAACCAAGATATTGATGAGTGGATGATACGACTTGAAATGGCACACAAGGTCGAACATCAGCAAGGTAAGTTGAGCGACGTGAGATATTCGCAAGGTCAGCGGAAACGACTGGCATTGATGATGTCAGTACTCGAAAAGCGTGGATGCATTCTACTTGATGAATGGGCGGCTGATCAGGACCCAAGATTCAGAAAACTCTTTTACCGCCAGTTACTTCCGCTACTTAAACAGCGTGGTGTGACTGTTATCGCGATTACTCATGATGACGCCTATTTTGATGCCGCAGACCGAATTTTCAAAATGGATACCGGCAACCTCATTGAGTTGAGTAAAGGGAATTTAGCTCAAGCGCATCAAGCACTAGAAAGTGTTGTCGCTTGAGTTTTTAAGAGCCAAGTTAGGTTCAAAACTAAAATAAAACAAAGTTAGTTGAGGAAAGAATGAGTATTGATAGCCCGAATACAGAATTTACCGTTGTTATAAATGCGCAAGAACAATACAGCATTTGGCCAACTTATCACTTAGTGCCAAACGGTTGGACTGAGGTTGGAGTAAAAGGCAACAAAGAACATTGTCTTGAACACATCCGTGAAGTTTGGACCGATATGCGCCCGAAAAGTTTACGCGACGCGATAGCTGCCCTAGAAAACTAAACCCATTTAGCTTTAAGCCAATACTTGTACTTTTCGCCTGTCGTGGGCGAAGAGAGGGCTTCTGCAAACAAATTTCATGCTTAGGTAATAAAATGTCAGTGGATGATGAACAAATTTTGGATTCCGTAACCGCTTGGAACCCGCTCTCATACTCTCAACAACGTTTGTGGTTATTCCAACAATTACAACCGATGAGCTTAGCCTATAACCTGGGTGGCTTACTTTGGTTTGAAGGTAACGGTGTTACTGTTGAGAAAATCCAACACTCATTAAATGAAATGGTCTCGGCATTTCCTTCGTTACGTAGTCAGTTTGCTGAAGTTGAGGGAAAAGCCGTTCAACGAGTGATGCCTTTTAGTCCTGTTGAACATGATTATATCGACATGCGGGGTGATTCGAATACCGTCGAGTTTATCAATCAGGATGCTCGACAACGTTGGCTACAACCGTTCAATTTATTGGAAGGTAATCTTGCTCGCTGTTGTATTTATCAAGTCAGTGAGCATCGCTTCGCTGTGTTGCTTTCGACTCACCACATCGTCACTGATGCTTGGTCATTTCAAATCAAAATTAAGATGCTGGTTAATTCGGTTGCAGGCAAAACCTACAATGGGAAAGAGGTTCAAAGTTATCTTGATTACGCAGCAGAGCAGGCCAGTGCAGAAACGTCTGATCTCTATAAACAACAGAAAGCGGCGTGGGTAGAGAATCAGTTTATCGGTGAAGAGTCGCTCTCGATATCAAATCTTAACGACCAATCGCAAGATACTTATGGTGCGAGGCATGAGCTTGTTAGCTTGTCTAACGAAACCAATGAATCAATCAAAAAGTTAAGCAGTGAGTTAGGCGCGACCAAATTTGAGATTTTGGCATCGGCAATGATGTTAACGCTGCGCCAGTACTATTCTAATGTTCATCCTTCAATTTGTGTTCCCGCCCTAAACCGAAATGCCAAGAATCGCAGAACGGTCGGTTTTTATGTGAATAGTGCGGTGATGGGTTACCGCATTGACGCAGAAATGACGTTGTCTCAGTTAGTCAATACCACTCATGCTTCAATGAAAGCGTCGTTAGCCTACGAAAGTACACCATTAGAAGCGCTAGTCGGCGACTTACCACTTCCTACAACGGCACTGAACTTCCGGAATCATGGCGGTAAATTCTCACTTAACACCAACGGAGTTTCGGCCGAGTTTGAAGAATTCCCAGTATTAGAAACACCGTTTGAATTGGTGTTGGACGTTATTAATAAAGGCGATACACCGTTAAGGTTTGTCTATGCAAAAGAGAAGTTCACTCGTCCGTTTATCACCAAATTCATCGATAGCTTTAAAGTAAACTTAACGACTATTGCTCAATCACCAGATGCAGCTGTAGCGTCGGTAAATGCAATCTCAAGCAAGGACATGAGGTTAATAGACCAACATGGTTCGGGTGAGCATGAATGGCATTATCGACCGTTTACTGATTTGGTGACGGAGCAAGCCGTTAAGTGTCCGAACAGCATTGCGTTAAAACACCAAAACGAGTCAATGAGCTATCTAGAGTTGGAGACTCGTTCAAACCAGTTGGCGCATTCGATTTTGTCTCAAAAGACCACTTCAAAATCACCGATTGGTGTGATGATGGAGCGTGGCGTCGACATGATCGTTTCAATGATTGCCGTTCTGAAAGCGGGTGCGCCTTTCTTACCCTTAGACCCAGATTACCCAACCGAACGATTGAATTTTATGTTGGAAGACAGTGGTGCTGAGCTACTCCTGACTCATTCTAAATCTAGGTCTAGATGCACTGATGTATTAAATGGTAGTGATGGTATTACTCAGTTCTGTGTTGAGAGTACAGAGCTTTCAGGTTTACCTTCAGATAATTCTTTTAAACGTCCGTTGGCCGAAGAACTGGCCTATATCATCTATACCTCTGGTTCAACGGGAAAGCCAAAAGGCGTCACCATATCTCATGAAGGTTTGAGCATGCATGTTCAGACGATTGGTCAGCGATATGGGATGAGTGAAGATGACGTTGAACTGCACTTTGCATCGATTAGTTTTGATGGTGCGGTTGAACGTTGGACTGTGCCATTAGCCTTTGGCTCTCGCTTGGTAATTCGTGATCAAGAGTTATGGACTGCGGAAAAGACCTGCGATGTACTGCAACAAGAAAAAGTGACCATCGCTTGTTTTCCTCCAAGCTATGTCGGCCCTTTACTCGACTGGATTGAAGCGACAAAACCGACATTGGCACTGCGATCCATTACCTTGGGTGGTGAAGCGTTCACACGTGAGACCTTTGAACGAATCCAAGACGTGTTAGCGCCACCAAGAGTCATTAACGGTTATGGTCCAACAGAAACGGTAATCACGCCGATGATTTGGGAAGCGTATGCACAAGATTCAATGGAGAGCGCATACGCGCCGATTGGAACTCCAGTCGGTGACAGAAAGCTGTATGTACTTGATTCTGAGTTAAGCCAAGTGCCATTTGGCTGCAGTGGTGAGTTGTACATTGGTTCTGAAGTGGGTTTAGCTGAAGGTTATTTGAAACAGCCTAATTTAACTGCTGAACGTTTTGTTCCTGATCCATTTTCTAATAATGGCGAAAGGATGTATCGAACGGGTGACCTCGTTCAGTGGCGCGATGATGGCATCATGGAGTACCTAGGTCGGGTAGACCAACAGGTAAAAATTCGTGGGTTCCGTGTCGAACTAGGGGAGATCGAATCCCAACTTCAGGCGCTTTCAGGCGCGGAGTTCTGTGCTGTTGTCGATCATGAATCTCCCACGGGTAAAAAGCTTGTCGGTTATGTTCAGCTAAGTGAAGGACAACAAAGCGAGACTCAAGCAAATGAGGCCGAACTAAACGATGTTTTATCGCAAAGTACTCATAGAAATGAAGAAGTTCGATGGATTGAGCAATTAGGGCAAACACTGCCTGATTACATGGTACCTGCCTGTATCATTGTGCAAAACAAGTTGCCTCTGACACCTGCAGGCAAGGTCGATAGAAAGCAATTGTTTGCTCCAGACTGGGCTGAACTTCACAACGAACAAGGTGAAATTGAGAACGAGCGACAACAAGTTCTCGCTGATATTTGGTGTGATCTACTTAAAGTGAAGAGTGTTGGAGCGAATAGCCAATTCTTTGCGCTAGGTGGTGACTCGATTACGGCTCTTCAACTAGTCGGAAAGTTGCGTCAACAAGGTTTGATGTTATCGCCAAAACAAGTTTTCGATTTTCCGAAGTTAAGTGATATGGCGGACAATCTAACCGAAACCAAGCTGGTGAAAGCTGAACAGATTAAGCTTCAAGGCGAAGTCGCACTGTTACCCATTCAGCAAAGATACATCGACCATTTTGATCTGAGTCGTTGTAATCAGTTCATTCAGTTTAATTGGCACTACCCAGTAGATGTTGAACGATTGACTGCTTCATTCAAAGGTCTTGTTGAACACCACGACGCATTGAGACTGCGCTTTGCTCATTCGTCGGACTCTTCATTAAAAGCGACGGCAAATTATCAAGACAATGCCGAGTTTGCTATTCATTCATTTGAAGACGAGATAAACCTTGAACAAGTTCAGGCGAGCATAGATCTAACTCATGGTGTTATAGGTGCTGTCGGAATTCGTAGCCTGAACAAACACGATGAACTTGGTCAGCAAAGCGAGATTTTAATTGCGATTCACCATCTCGTTGTAGACGCACTTTCGTGGCCAGTGATTATTGAAGACCTCGCTAAGCTTTATAGTGCACATCAAGAAGCTTATGACACTCAAGATACGGTTCAAAAAGCATCACCTGAACTCTCATTGAGTCAAAAGACTCATCATCAAGGTAATTGGGGCTATACCTTAAGTACATTGACGATATCTGAAGATCAAAAAGCGTACTGGGCAGAGCAAACGAAATCACCGCTTTATCCTACAACACGTGGAAAGCCTATTGCGATGCAATGGCATACTCCTTTATCAAAAATCAATGCTCTAAATAAAGCTGGCCAAGAATTTGCTCGCCTCACTCTGGAACAAATTGCATTCATTGTGAGTGCTTTAACGGTCAGTTCGTTAAACCAAGGAAAGGCGTTAACCATTCATCGTGAATCTCACGGTCGCTATACCGAGGACTCTGGGATTGATTTAAGTCGAACTGTCGGGTGGTACACATCATTATATCCGCAAGTCGTTCCTGCTCTTGATTCGTTGGAAGAGTGGGTGAAATCCCTCAAAGATAATTCTAGTGCAGACGAGTTAGGCGGCGTAACGTTCCATGCTGGTGTTATGCAAAATCTTTGGCCTCATGTTGGTGATATGGATGTGCTGTTTAACTATCTAGGCAATCTTACTCAACAGATTAATGACGTGGTTGAGGTAACAAATACGGGTTTATGGCGAGATGAATCAAACGCTGCAGATGCGGCGATTGTTATCAATGCTTCTGTGCACACTGAGCACTTAACATGGGATGTTGAGTTGGATAGCCACAGTTTCAAACAAGTTGAAGTTGAGGCACTACATGCGGTATTTGATAGCAGCATCGAACGTTTACATGAATTGTTTATTGAAGCCAATCCGGTATTAACCAGCAACGATGTACCGCTGGTTGAGTTGACTCAAACCCAATTAAATCAACTTTGTGCTGGTGCAAGTTCATCAAGCTCATTACCTCGAACAATTTTACCGTTATCAACCTTACAACAAGGTTTATATTTCCATGCGAAGCTCTCTGAAAGTGATAGCACGTACGTTAACCAGATAACGTTGCCTTTAAACAACGTTGATGTGACCAAGATGATTGATGCTTGGCAAGGTGTGATGAATAGACATCAAATGCTGCGTTCTACATTGTTCTCATTTGATGGTGGGGCTTACCTTGCCGAATGGCCAGAACTTAGTCTGGATTACACGATATTGGATGTTCGAAAGCGTAGCCAATTTGACCTTGACTCCTACAAGCAGAAAACGATTGAGCAAGGCTTTGCGTTAGAGCAGTTTGTTGACCATGCAAAAGTAAAACCTTTGTGGCGCGTCGATTTCGTTCAAACTCATGATGATCAAGTGCAATGTATATTTACGATCCACCACATTCTAATGGATGGTTGGAGTACGGGCGTACTACTCAGCGATCTGTTTGCCTTGTATAAAGGTCATACTGTTGCACCAGTCAAAGGAGAGTTTGCAGACTATTTATCTTGGATACAGAATCAAGATAGTCAGCAGTCTAATCAGTATTGGCAGCGCTACCTTCAAAACATGGAATCACCAACACGTTTGGTTGAATCTTTTGGAAAACCGAATGCCGAGGTCACTGATTCTAATGTATCGAGTTTCCATCGTTACAATGACGACTATTCATCTGAGACCATCAGCGAATGGTTACCTAAGCTAAAACAAGCGGGTGTGACGCTTAACACGTTAACTCAAGCAGCTTGGCTACTGACATTGAACCGCTTCACCGGGCAAGAGAGCCCAGTTTTTGGTAATACGGTAGCGGGGCGTCCGACAGAGTTGGCTCACAGTGATTCGATGGTGGGTCTGTTTATCAATACGTTGCCTATCTCTCATCGAATCGATCTTTCTAAATCTGTATCTGAATGGATGTTAGAGATTCAAACATCATCCAGTGAGCAGCGTGAGTTCAGTTATTCTTCTCTGTCAGATATCCAAGCACAAACTGGGTGGTCTGGTGAAAACCTATTCGACACCTTAGTGGTTTTTGAAAACTACCCATTGGATGAAGCACTTCTAAATAGTGAAGGGAACGGTGAATTTAGCATTGGTGAGCCAGAAAGTTATGAGTTTACCCATTACCCGTTAACCTTGGCTATTTTGCCGAGCGAGTCGCTTCGCATCGTTTTTGCTTACGACGAGAGTAAGTTTACACCCCAACAAATAGAAGCTCTGTGTACAACTAATCGACACTATTTAACTCAACTGGTTCAACACTTAACGGAACGCTTAGGGCGATTGTCTGAATTGGCTCCAGAGCAAGTGAGTGAGCTTAGTTCATTTGACCGTGAACCAGAGGCTTGGACATTTGAACCGTTTACCGACTTAGTGGCAAAGCAGATGTTACTGCGTCCTGATAGTGAAGCGCTAGTATCGAACGTTGAGGTTGATAATGGACAACAAAGACAGCGTTTAACTTATCAACAAATGGTTGAACAGAGTGATGCGATAGCTTCGAGGCTCATTACTGAAGGTGTTGAACGCGATGATATTGTTGGTGTGCTCTTTGAGCGTGACTGCAATATGCTGGTGGTAATGATGGGTGTCATGAAAGCGGGTGCGGCTTTCTTGCCACTAGACCCTTCATATCCCCAAGAGCGCTTAGACTTTATGGTCAAAGATAGCGGGGCACGTGTTTTGGTTCATGATTTACTAAGTGAATCGTTAGCGAATCGTATTAAGAACCAAGCTAAAGCTATCGGCTATAGCTCGTTTGATTTAACTGAAACCCTCAGTCAAAAGCCTACGATATTACCTGACCAACTGGCATACATGATCTACACATCGGGTTCGACTGGCAAGCCGAAAGGGGTTTGTGTGTCGCAACAAGGATTGAGCATGCATGTCCAAACCATCGGGCAGCGATACGGCATGACGGCAAACGATGTAGAGCTACACTTTGCGTCAATCAGCTTTGATGGCGCCATTGAACGTTGGACTGTGCCATTGGCATTCGGTTCACGCTTAGTTATTCGAGACCAATCATTGTGGAGCGCTCAACAAACCTGCGATGTATTAACACGTGAACAGATCACTATTGCGTGTTTCCCTCCAAGTTATGTGTTGCCATTGTTAGAGTGGATTGAAGGCTGTAGCCCCGAACTCTATGTGCGCTCGTGGACATTAGGTGGCGAAGCCTTCACTCGTGATACCTATTTCCAATTGCAACGCGTTCTAAAACCTAAGCGAATCATTAATGGTTACGGGCCAACCGAAACCGTTGTCACGCCAATGATTTGGGAGGCGTATCCAGAAACTGAATTAGAAAGTGCTTACGCACCTATCGGGAAAGCCGTCGGAAATCGAACTTTATACGTGCTGGATTCGGCATTAAACCGGGTTCCTGCCGGTGTTTCTGGAGAGCTCTATATAGGGGAAGAAGTTGGGCTCGCAAGAGGTTACTTTGAACGTCCTGATCTAACATCTGAACGTTTTATTCCTGATCCATTCTCAAGTAATGGTGAGCGAATGTATCGAACCGGAGATGTGGTGAAATGGCGTTCAGATGGCGTTATGGAGTATCTCGGTCGTAGTGACGAACAGGTCAAGATTCGAGGGTTTAGAGTTGAGCTTGGTGAAATAGAATCTCGCCTACAAAAGATCACCGGTTCGGAGCAGTGTGCGGTCATTGCTTGTGACAGCCCATCAGGTAAACAGCTGGTGGCATATATTCAAAGCGATAACGAACTATCTAATGATCAAGCTCTGAAAGATCTTGCCAGAGATCTTCCTGATTACATGGTGCCTAGCCAAGTTGTCAAAATGGATAAGATTCCTTTAACTCCAGCAAGTAAAGTCGATAAAAAGCGCCTACCAATGCCAAACTGGCAAGAGGAAGCTAGCTCAGAGTATATAGCGCCAATTGGGGAGATGGAGTTAGCGTTAGCAAATCAATGGCAAGTGCTATTTAGCAAAGAGAAGATAAGCCGTGAGGATGACTTCTTTGCTTTGGGCGGTCAATCGCTATTGGCGACCCAACTTGTAGGAAGGCTGAACCAACAAGACAACATCAGGCTGCCGTTACAGGCGGTGTTTGATACGCCATTGCTTAAAGACCTTGCTGCTGAATGTGTGTTGTCAGACGCTCAGAGTCGAAGAGAAATGGCTGTCATCGAGCGCGTGTCACGACTGCCATACATGCCGGCTTCTGCTGTACAAAAACGATTGTGGTTCGTTCAACAACTGCTACCAACCAGTGCCGCTTACCACATGCCTTTAGGACTTAAATTTAATGGGGATGTGAACGTTACGGTTCTTGAGCGAGCAATCAATATTCTGATTGCTCGTCATGAAATCTTGAGGACGAACTTTAGCCAGGTTGAAGGTGAGCTGATGCAGTCTATTCATGCTGAGCGAGATATTTCTCTTGGTCTTCATGAGCACTTTGCATCCGATGAACACAGGTTGTCTGCTTACCAAGATCTGATTGCTAAACCGTTTGATTTTTCTGAAGGGCCGTTGATTCGATTTGATTGGATAATCGGTAAACCTGAGACATCAGCGAATGTTAAACAGGGCGAATTGCTTATTGTCGCGCACCATATTATTTGTGATGGAATCTCCATGCAGCAACTGCTTTCAGAATTGGCTGATTGCTATGTATCCATGATCGTAAGTGGAGAGGAAAGGAAAGGACAGGGGCTACGAACACCTGAAATTACGAATGATTTACAGTACGCAGACTATGCGAATTGGCAAAAGCAGTGGCTTGAATCTGAAGAAGCATCCGAACAAAAAGCATGGTGGTTGAATGCGCTGAAATATGACATTGAACCACTGATATTGCACAGTGACGTGTCGAGAGAACAAGCGGATACGCGAGGTAACCGACTCCACTTTGAACTGACAAGTGAGCAAGTTTCCAATATCACTGCATTAGCTGTATCGCATAACACGACTCCTTTTAATGTCATGCTGACGTTGTGGCACTTGCTGATGCACAAGTATTCCGGCCAAGAGCAAGTACGTGTTGGTGTGCCAGTTGCGGGTCGAACGCAGATTGAAACACAGACGATGCAAGGCTGCTTCATTAACAGTTTGGTTATTCCGGCTCAATTTAATGGTGAGTTGTCTTTCTCTGGTTTACTGAATCAAGTGAAGTCATTCACTGAACAGGCACTACAGCGACAAGGCTTCCCATTTGAAATGTTGGTTGAATCACTTGGGATCACCGGAAATCTGCGGTACCACCCAGTGTTCCAAACCAGTTTCAACTTCCAGAGCTTTGATGAGCAATCCTTGTTCGATTGGCAAGGACTCGATGTCGAGCCATTTGATCCGGGTGTTGTGAATGCTCAGCTCGAAATCGGTATGGATATCCAACAGATGTCTGAAAGTAAGTGGCTTGGTTTCGTAAGCTATGTATCACCGATTTTCACACAAGATTTCGCACAAGCGTTGCTTGATCATTGGCTATTGCTTTTAGATCGGGCAGCTACAAACAGTGATAAGTTAGTTAGCCAACTTCATTTGATCGATGAGAATGCAACACAGCAAAGTCGAGCGTTCAATAACACCTCCCTTGATTGGGGGAGCTTCGTGACGCCGTCACAAGCAGTTCAACAGCAAGCTGAAAAAACGCCAGATGCCGTCGCCTTATCTATGCAAGGAAAAACCCTTACATACAAACAATTTGATGAGCGTGTTAACCAACTCGCTAACTGGCTACGTGAGAGAGGGGTTACTAGTGAAACGCGTGTTGGTTTAGGGCTAGAGCGTTCGTTTGACTTAGTGGTTGGTTTACATGCTATCACTCGTGCCGGTGGTGCTTATGTGCCATTGGACCCAAGTTATCCGGCAGAACGACTTCAGTATATATTGCAGTCGGCGAATATAGACTTGCTGCTTACGGATTCAAGCTCAATGCACTTGTGGCCAGAAAGCGAGGGCTGCGAATATCTCGATGTAAGCCAGTTAGATACGTCAGCGCAGTCATCAATGCCACCATTAGTTCACTGGCATCCAGAGCAGGCGTTGTATGTGATCTTTACTTCTGGTTCAACGGGTTTACCAAAAGGAGTGGTGAACACCCAAGCCGCATTACAAAACCGTTTGAATTGGATGCAGCAAGAATATGCACTCAATGAATCCGATTGTGTGTTGCAGAAAACGCCATTTAGTTTTGATGTTTCGGTATGGGAGTTTTTCTGGCCATTGATGACTGGCGCACGCCTAGCGATCGCGCCGCCTGACGCTCATCGCCAATCAAGTTTCCTATCCGAAGTCATTCAACAAGAACAGGTCACAACACTCCACTTTGTGCCGTCGATGTTGAACGCATTCTCGGTAGAAACAGACATATCAGACTGTGTGTCTTTAAAGCGCATTATCTGTAGTGGTGAAGCACTACCTGCCGACCTTGTTGATCAAGTGCTTAATAACGCTCCTGTTCAAGTGCATAACCTATACGGACCTACTGAAGCGGCGATCGATGTGACGTATTGGCCGTGTGAGTTACCCGCGTCTAAGCGTATCCCGATAGGTTATGCAATCAGCAATACTCAGCTACATGTACTTGATGACAACTGGAACCCTGTACCGATTGGTGTTCCTGGTGAATTGTATTTGGCGGGTGTTGGATTAGCGCGTGAATATCTAGCTCGCCCTGACCTTACCGCAGACCGATTTGTACCCAATCCGTTTAGAGCGTCAGGAAGCCGAATGTACCGAACGGGAGATCAGGTTATTCAACTTGCTGATGGTCGATTGGAATATTTGGGTCGTTTGGATAACCAAGTCAAAATTCGCGGTTTGCGCATTGAGTTAGAAGAAATCGAAAATGTGATTAATCAACTCGAATGGGTAGAAGAGTCTGCTGTGATTGCGTTTAAGCATCAAACTGGCGACCAATTGGTTGGCTATGTCATCGACTCCAATTGGGATCAAGACAAACAAGATCTTGTAAACAAACACCTTTCTGAACATCTCCCTGACTACATGGTGCCAAGTATATTGGTTGGGTTGAGTGAGATGCCACTTTCTCCAAACGGTAAGCGTGACAGAAAGGCTCTGCCGGCTCCGGAATGGCAGTCAATCGAATACCGCGCTCCCGAAACGGAGTTGGAATTGTGGTTTGCGAGTAATTGGGAAGAGGTTCTAGAAGTCCCTCAAGTGGGCTTAAACGACAACTTCTTTGCTCTGGGTGGTCATTCACTATTAGCAACTCGAGTGGTCGCTAAGGCACATCAAGAGCTTGGTTTAGAGGTGGTACTGAAAGACTTTTTCGAGGCCAATAACCTGCAGGCGTTAACGGATAGCTTGCAAGCTCAATATCAAACACAAAATGAACATCAACAAGACGAATTCGATGCCATGGCAGCATTGATGGACGAACTGGAGCTGCTATGAACGACCCAATAGACAAGAACAATCTACAAACAAAGAGTCAGTCAAAAGCGACGACTCAACCCAAGGCGACTAACCAAGGACAAATCGATAGACACGCGTTAGCAAAACGTTTTCTACAACTGGGAAAACCAGAGCAAATCAAGTTTATCGAACTGCTGAGTAACAAAGGTTTAGATTTCGAAAAACTACCTATTGTTGCGGTTGGTTCTGAGCAGAAAATCTCGCTGTCTCCGGCACAACAACGTTTGTGGGATATTTATCGTCTAGACAAAGGCAACAGTGCCTACCATATGTCGGGGACGTTCAAAGTTAATGGTGATTTGGATATTGACCGATTAACCCAGCTCGTCAACCAAGTCTTAGAACGCCATGATGTGTTGAGAACACGCTTTATTACCAGTGCCACAGAGCAGGTTATTCAGTTTGTCGACAAAGCGGCGGTGATGCATCCGGTTGGTGTTGATGCTCAAAGTTGGAATCAAGAGCAAATTCAAGACGCCGAGCAGGAGTTTATTGGCAAAGCGTTTGAGCTTGAGACTGAACTGCCAATTCGTATGCAATGTTTACGAACCGGTGATCATTCGTGGAAGCTACAGCTTGTCATGCATCACATCGTTTCTGATGGTTGGTCGATTGGCGTATTTTTAAATGAACTCGTTACGCTTTATCAACAAGATAAATTGCCAGAGTTAGCGATTCAATATCGTGATTATTCTCATTGGCAAAGCGCGTTATTGGATGCGGGGAAAGGGCAGCAACATATTGAGTTTTGGAAGCGTGAGCTTTTACAAACAGATCAAAGCCCACTGTTCCCTTGGCATAGTGACGTTACACCAAATCAAAGACGCATTGCTGATTCGATCAGCTATGAACTCAATGAGTCGCAATCTGACAAACTAAAACAGATTGCGCGTCAGTTGTCGGTAACGACTTCGAGCTTATGGTTAGGGATATGGCAGGCTGCTTTAGCCAAGGTAACGTATCGCACAGATATATCAGTCGGTGTACCGATGGCGAATCGTACCCGCCACGAAGTGTCTAATCTGATAGGCTTTTTTGTGAATACTATGGTTATTCAGCAATCCATAACGCCTAACAGCTCTTTATCTGATGTGATTGAAGGAGCCCACAACAAAGTACTTGAGGCGCAAGAACATCAACTATTGCCATTCGATCAGTTAGTCAGTGCTTTCACGGCTGAGCAAAACGACGGTGAGCCAAAGAATTACGAACGAAAAGCAGGACAAACTCCCTTGTTTCAAGTGCTTTTTAACCATCAAAGTTCGTTGGCTGATGAGATTCAATTAGATAGCCAACTTACATTGAAGGCTGAGCAACAAAACGGGGAGTTTGCGTTATTCGATATTGCACTGGATATCCGTGAGACAGAGCGAAAAACAGGTGTCGTGCTCACGTATTCAAAGGATCGAATCGATTCTGATGCGATGGTTGAGTTGAATTCTGTACTTGAACATCTCACCGGCAGTCTGGAGTCGCATGTAGATAACAACCTGGCCCGAATCAATCACCTCACACGACACGATGCATCTGTTTTAGAAAAACTATCGCAACCAGAAGGTGAGTGGGAGTTTCAGTCAATTGTTGAACTTATTGGAGTTCAAGCCAAAGCACGACCTGATGCCATCGCACTAAAGTATCAAGACTTTGAGTTGAGCTACGCGCAATTGGATTCGGCGTCATCAGAATTGGCGTCCAAACTTGTCGCTAAAGGCGTAGTTCGAGATCAAGCGATCGGTGTGTTGTTCGAGAGAGGCGTCGAAATGATTGTCTCTATGGTTGCAGTCATGAAGGCGGGCGGGGCATTTCTACCACTAGACCCTGATTATCCAACTGAGCGTCTTGCATATATGGTTCAAGATTCTAAGGCGGGGTTTGTGATTACCCAGCAAGGCCTAGAGCTCCGTTGGCAAAACATTCAATCTGAGTTTGACGTTTCATTACCAAAAGTAAGTTATTTCGTTTATCGCCAGCAAGACTTAACTCAATCTTTAGATAACGGACAATGTTTACCAACTGAATTAATGCCAACGATACTCCCTGAACAATTGGCATACATCATTTATACCTCCGGTTCGACAGGTAAACCGAAAGGCGTGGCAGTCAACCACAATGGTTTGTCTATGCACGTTCAAACTATTGGCAAGCAATATGGTATGACACCAGAAGACGTTGAGCTGCACTTCGCTTCGATTAGCTTTGATGGTGCCGTTGAGCGTTGGACAGTGCCGTTAGCTTTTGGTAGCAAGCTTGTCATCCGAGATCAAGAGTTGTGGAGTGCTGAGAAAACTTGCGAGGTGCTGTGCAATGAAAAGATTACCATTGCCTGTTTCCCGCCGAGTTACGTGGGTCCGTTGCTTGATTGGATTGAATATCAAAAACCATCTATCAATGTCCGCTCCTGGACACTTGGTGGCGAAGCCTTTACCGCTGAAACCTATCAACGTTTGCAAAAGGTCGTGAACCCTTCGCGTATTATCAATGGTTATGGTCCAACAGAAACCGTAGTCACACCGATGATTTGGCGTGCATACCCTCAGGATAAATTGGACAGTGCGTATGCTCCGATTGGTCAGCCTGTCGGCGAACGTCGTTTGTACATATTGGATTCGCAACTTAATAAGGTCGCACTTGGCGCCGTTGGGGAATTATACATCGGCGGTGAAGTCGGGTTGGCTCGTGGATATTTAGACCAACCGGATTTAACTTCTGAGCGGTTCATACCTGATCCTTTCAATACAGATGATACGACTAGTCGAGATAGCTCTCACAAACGAGCAGGCCAACGTATGTATCGCACTGGTGATTTGGTTCGTTGGAATCAAAGTGGCGTGATGGAATATATAGGGCGCGTGGATCAGCAGGTTAAAATCAGAGGGTTTCGAGTTGAGTTAGGAGAAATTGAAAGCCGCCTTCAAGCACTATCTAAGGTTGAGCATTGCGTTGTTGCAGTGAAAGAGGCCGGCCAACAAAAACAGTTGTTTGGTTATTTGCAGAGTAGCGAGCCTGACCGTTTTGATCTTGATGAGATTCTCGAAGCGCTTTCACGAGAGTTACCCGATTACATGGTCCCAAACCAATTAGTGCTCTTGGATAAATTGCCTTTAACACCTGCTGGTAAAGTTGATAGAGCCTCGCTCCCCGCTATGGATGAGAACGTTCAATCGATCGCGGCTGTTGTATTACCTCAAACCGAACAAGAGGTGTTGCTTGTAGATATATGGCAGCAGCTACTAGGCATAGATCAAGTGAGCTGTGCGGATAACTTCTTTGCATTGGGAGGTGATTCGATACTTTGCTTACAAATGGTGAGTAAAGTACGCGTTGCGGGCTACAACTTAACACCACAGCAAGTATTTGAAGGCAAAACGTTAACTGACCTAGCCGAAGTATTGGATATCCATAAGGCAGCGACAGAGCGTGTTTTGACCGAAGAAGTGTTTGGCTTAATGCCGATCCAGGCTCATTTCTTTGCTCAAGAGTTTCCTGAGCCTGATCATTGGAATCAGCATATCTGTGTTGAGCTTAAACAAGACATGAATACCGACTATCTGGAATTGGCGATTCAGGCGTTGGTGAAACAACACCCAAGTTTGAGGCTCGCATTTAAACAACATCAAGGTCGTTGGAAACAACAGTATCAACCTTATCAAGAACGCCAATACCTTTGGATAAGCTCGGTGAGCTCTGAAGATGCATTTTCAGCATTTGCACAAGAGATTCATCAAAGCATGGATATCGATACTGGTCGATTAATTCAGGCTGGTTACGCGCAATGTTCGGACTCCCCCAATCGCTTGATGATAGCGATTCACCACTTAGCAGTGGATGGTGTGTCTTGGCGAATTCTTTTAGATGACCTTTGGAAGGCGTATCAACAACAAGTAGCAGGGCAAGCTATCCAGTTGATGCCGAATTCGAGTGAAATCGATGAAGCCGTCCGTCAAGTTGAACAGTGGTCGACTACTGAGCAAGGAAAGTTGATGCAATACGCTTGGCATGAGTTGACTCAAAAACCGGCTGATTCCATAGAAATTAAACAAGAGATAATTCCTGCTCTTTATCAAGACAAACAAGTCTACAAAACTGAGTTATCGAATGATCTAACACAAACATTGTTACGTGTTTCAAATACCAGTCACGGGGATATCCAAAGCGTGTTGATTGCTGCGTTAGTGTCAGCATTAACGAGTGAAGCGCAACCTGAGATTCCTCTTTACTTAGAGGGGCATGGTCGAGAAGCCTCTGTTTTCTCTGGCGTTGATCTATCAAGAATGGTGGGTTGGACGACCAGTTTGTACCCAATGATTGGGCATTTTCAACCTGATATTCTTGGTGTACTCAACCAAACTCATGACTATCTAGAGAGCGTTAAGAAAGATGGCGGCATTGGCTATGGCGTTAGGTACCTAAACAAAGAAATCGATGAGACCTATCGTGCAAGCGCGACATTTAACTACCTCGGACAATACGCTAGTGATGGGTTCGCACACTGGTGTACACCTATCGAAGACGGAAGCCTACCTCAATCCGGATTCAATCAGATGTTGACGCCACTTGTTGTTAATTCTCAGGTTGTGTCTGGGCAGTTGAGCCTGTCATGGGAGTTTGCGAAAACGCATTATTCGTTAGCGGACATCGAGCAAATAGCAGAGCAGTATGTTGAGCGTTTAACGGCGCTTGTCAGTGCTATGAAACAAGAAGCGAAAGTAACAAATAGTAATCAGAGCTTAGCCAATCTGCGACTGGTAGAAAAACTCAATAATACAACGTGCGAGAATGAACCTGTTTTCTGTATTCACCCTGTGACAGGGCGTGTGACGGGTTACCAGAGACTCGCACAAGCACTCGAAGGAGATAGAAGTGTATTTGGCATAAAGTCACAGAGCTTTGTATCAGAGAGCGTATTTGATTCCTCGTTTAATGATATGGCCGAGACGTACTACCAAACGATCAAACAGATCCAGCCTCATGGTCCTTATCGATTAGTCGGATGGTCATTAGGTGGGGCACTTGCTCAGGAAATCTCATTACGTTTAGAGAGGAATGGCGACGATATAGCGTTTGTTGGGTTACTCGATTGCTATGTGCCAGGCACTGAAATTGCTGAAGACCAATGGGACTCACCAACCTCAAAAACCAAACTCATGGAACATATTTCATTGCTGCTTGTTTCAATTACGAAAGCGCAGGGGCAGCGATGTTTACAGTTGCTCGATTCTGCGCCTCCTCAAAGGTGGCCAGAAGTCTTTAATACATGGTTGGCGGAAAATAACTTCGACCACTACATGGCGGACAACGCAAAACAAATGCTCTATAGCTGGGCTGTTGAACAACACATGCGTGCTTTGTGTCGCGGGTATCAATTACCGAGCGTAAAAACCCAATTGCATTGTTGGTGGGCAGGGCAGCCAAATGGGCGCTCAGAGCTGTTATCAAAAGGGTTGAATAAGCATAACAACCTCCAATATTCCGCTGTTATAGACACGGATCATTTAGGTATCGTTCAGAATAATCAAGTAATCAAAGACTTATACAGACATTTGTATTGTGAATAATTTTATAAATATCTATTGCTGAGATGTTTTATTTTGAAAATTACGTGGTACACTCCGTTAAATTATTAATCGCAATGATAACTATTATCGTTATTGTTTGTGTTTTTATTGCAATTGGTTCATAGCCGTATTGAAGGAGAAATATATGAATCGGCACTTTATGCGCACCCCAACAGCACTTGCGGTCGCTTTAGTTATAACGTCAGGAATGGTTCAGGCCAACGAAGATGAAACCGTTGTTGTTATTGGTCAGCAGCTAGAAGACAGTTCAGTCGGTCCAGATTTTAGTTACGTGGGATTAAGCAGTCGCACGGCAACCAAAACAGACGTTGCGATAGGCGAGACGCCACGTGCAATTTCTATTGTTACTCGTGAGCAGATGGACGACCGAGCGTCAATCAGTATTGCCGATGCATTGCAATACACACCGAGTATCCAAGCGAATTATTTTGGTGAAGACAACAAGCAAGATTGGTTTGTTATCCGTGGCTTTCAGCAAGCAAACAGTGGCTTGTATCAAGACGGTACTCGTTTGTATTCATCCGGTTTCTACAGTTGGCAAATCGACCCGTTTGGTTTGGAGCGTGTAGAAATCTTACGTGGTCCAGGATCAGCGTTGTACGGCCAAACCCCTCCTGGTGGTGTTATTAACGTAATCAGCAAGCGCCCACAGTTTGATGGTGGTTCGGGTCAGTTTGCTATCGAATACGGTACTGATGATCGCAAGCAAATTAGCTTAGATGTGAACTCTGAAGTTAACGATAAAATGGCGTTTCGCCTGCAAGCACTTGGTCGTAAAAATGGCAGTCGTGTCGATGGTGTAGAAGCTGAACGCATTTTTATCGCTCCTTCTCTGGCTTATAAATTCACAGACGATACAAAAATCACACTGCTAACTAGCTACCAGAAAGATGATTCCGACCCGTACCTACAGTTTTTACCAATGGAAGGAACGTTAACCTCGAATCCAAATGGCAAAATCAGTGATAGCACAGCTGTAGGTAATACAGATTGGGAAACGTTCGAGCGTGAACAACTGTCATTAGGTTATGAATTTGAACACCATTTCAATGACAGTACCTACTTCATGCAGAACACACGTTACAGCAAGATGGACATTAACCTTCGTCAAATGTACACGATTGGCTACGCGAAAGACTTGGGCTTTCCTGACCCCACAAGCAGTAATATTCTACGCGGGGCTACTACTGAAGAAGGCTCGTCTGACGCATTTAATATCGATAACCGTGTTGTGCACACCTTTACCACTGGCATTGTAGAACATACTTTGTTGGCTGGTATCGATTACCAAAATATTGATATCGATAGCAAGGACTATCCTACAGACGGTGTTGCATTTAATCTTGGCTCAGATCCATTTGTCGCAGTTGATGGAAACCTACTGTTTAACATTTTTGACCCTACATATGGCAACAATGTCGCTTTGATCAATCCGGTTAGCCAGCAACCGTATACAGAGTCGGATCGTGAAACGACGAAAACCAAAAACAATCAATTAGGTTTGTATTTACAAAATCAAATGATGATTGCGGATAAGTGGGCAGTACAAATCGGTGTTCGTTACGACGATTCCCAAAACAAGACACATAACACGACTACTGGCGCTAAAACTAAGGTCGACAACGAAGAGTGGACAACCAACTTCGGTGTTGCTTACCTAATGGATAGTGGCTTTACGCCATACGTTAGTTATGCACAGTCGTTCAATCCTATTATTCAACTTGACGCAAATGGCGACCCGGCTAAACCAGAACGCGGCGAACAGTATGAAGTGGGTTTGAAATACCAACCGCGTAGCTTTGAAGGCTACTTCAACATAGCGGCATTTGAAGTCTCGAAAGAAAACCTAGCACGTACTGTTAATAGCCAGCTAACGCAAATTGGTGAAGTTCGTAACCGTGGTATTGAATTAGAGGCGGTGGCTAACGTAACAGAAGAGCTAACGTTAATTGGTAACGTGTCATTCATTGATTCTGAAATAACAGCAGATTCGACAAGCAGTAATGTAGGTAACACGCCATCACAAATTGCTGACCAACTTGCTTCAGCTTGGGCAAATTACCGCTTCCTAAATGGTCCTCTTGATGGCTTAACGATTGGTGCAGGTGCTCGTTACGTTGGTGATTCATACGCCGATAATACAGAAACTAACGTTGTTCCTTCTTACACATTGTTTGACGCAACACTGAGTTACCGAATCGAAGATTACAAGTTCCAAGTTGCAGCGAAGAACTTAGCGGACAAAGAATACGTGGCGACTTGCTCTGGTTCTTGTTTTTACGGTGATCGCCGTAACGTAATTGCGAGCGTAACCTATGACTGGTAAGCACCAGCCTCTGAACACTCTGCCCGATGGGCAGAGTGTTTCTTTAAGTGAGGCACAAGACAGTTACTGCGTGGAAGTAAGCTCAGGTGTGATTGAAGTTGTACGTGAAACAAACCAGTTCTGGCGTTTAATTCAAATGACAGCGCTCAATACGGAACAACTTTCTGCCTTTGCCATTCTATGTTCTGCTAACCCTGAGATTCGAACGATTGAACTCGGACAGTTTAAAAGCGAAGTGTTGGATTCTTTGTGTTTTGAAACTGCTGAAGGTTTAAAGGTGTTATGGCGTGAAGCCGTTATGCAAACACCTGATCTTTGGCTAAAAAACCAGAATCATAACCTTTACCCGCACAAGCAAATCCTCGACGCAGCAGGGTATCACCCAGCCAGACCAAAGCCCTTATTGGGTGAGTTGTATCGCCGTTATATTCCCGATCTTAACGCTGTTCTCACTCTCGAAGGCTTAGATTTCGACAAGCACTTAACCCTCTTCAATAAGTGGCAAAATAGCCAACGTGTTGCGAATTTCTGGGAGCAAACTGGTTCACTGGAAGAACACAAACAGTACTTAGAAGAATCACTTAAAAACACCAAAAATCAGCTTCTTATTGTGTCTTTAGACAATCAGCCTTTCGCCTACGTCGAAGTGTACTGGACCAAAGAAGACCGAATCGCACCTTATTATGCGGCGGGGGATTATGACCGAGGTATTCATATGCTGGTCGGTGAAGAATCCCACCGTGGTGCACATAAAGTAGCGGCTTGGCTGCCTTCCGTTTGCCACTTCATCTATCTATCAGATCCCCGTACAGAAAAGATTGTTAGCGAGCCAAGAGCCGATAACGACAAGATGATCGGATATCTGCAGAAATATGGATTTGCCAAAGTAAAAGAATTTGAATTTCCGCATAAACGTGCGGCTTTAATGTGTCAGTTGAAAGACAGCTTTTTCAGTAACGAGTTCTAATAATGAAGCGATAAGTACTGGTAAAGGGAGTCGGAATAGGGGCCTTGTACCCAACAATTATCATGAGGTTATACATGACGAAACAAATTAAGGAATATGATGTTCTCGGAGTAGGTTTTGGCCCTGCTAATTTATCGATAGCCATTGCGTTAGAAGAACAAGCTAAAGATAAAGGCTTGAGTTATTGCTTCTTAGAGCAAAAACCTCATTTTGAATGGCACGGCGGCATGCTGCTTGATGGAACAAGAATGCAAATCTCTTGTTTAAAAGATCTGGTGACGTTACGAAACCCAACAAGCCCATACTCGTTCGTAAACTATTTGCACACCAAAGACAGACTCAACGCTTTCATCAACCTTGGTAGCATGAACCCGTCCCGTGTTGAGTTTAACGACTACCTGACTTGGGTCGCTAATCAATTCTCAGAACGCGTAAATTATGGACAGCGAGTCATTGATATTGAAGCGATTGAAGAAAACGGTCATAGCTCAAAAGTAAAAGTTACCTCTACCGATATACATGGCAATCAGACGGTTCGAATCGCTAAGAATCTTATTGTTGGTATGGGAGGAATGCCGAAGCTACCGAAACAGTTTGAAGGCCATGATAATGAACAAATTATCCATTCTTCAAAATACAAAGCATGGCGCGAGACCTTTAAAGGAAATTCAGAGCCTAAAATCGCGATAGTCGGAGCAGGGCAGAGCGCTGCAGAAATATTCGTTGATCTAACAAACCGTTATGCAGATGGCGAGATTCATATGGTCAACCGTCGCTTCGCATTACACCCTGCCGATGACAGTCCGTTCGTTAATGAAGTGTTCGATCCTGATTTCACTGACCACATGTATGAAAGCACGCAAGAGCAGCGCGATCATATTCTTTCTCGTTTTAGTGCTACCAACTACTCGGTAGTCGATACAGAAGAGCTTAATACAATATATGAGTTACTCTATTTACAAAAAGTAACGGGAGAAGGCAAGCATCAGCATCTACGTTGCCATGACATTCAAGAGGTCGCGCAGAAAGATGACAAAGTCGCATTACGCTTGAATGACACGATCAACAAAACACAGGTATGGAATGAATACGATGCCATCATTCTTGCTACTGGTTATCGATACGATGAGTTCAACCAAATGCTGAGCTCAATTGAACCTTTGATTGATAGTAAATCGGTAGGGCGTTCATACCAACTAGACATGAAGCCAAGCTGTGACGTCAAAATCTTCCTACAGGGTTGTTGTGAATCTTCTCACGGCCTGAGTGACACGCTTCTTTCAGTGTTGGCTGTTCGTTCTAAAGAAATCGTGGATGCGCTTCTTTTTAGCTCTAACCAAACGGTTGAGACTGAAAAAGCGTAATCAACATAGCTACATAGCTACATAGCTACATAGCTACTTAGCGCCGAGCCCCTGAGTTTGGCGCTAATTTTCTAGATACATAGATAGCTCGCCTATTTTCATACTCGTTCGCTACCTTTCGCTTATTCCTACCAATAATATTCTTACTTGAGTCATCGCTATTCTCACCTCAACACTCGATTGTGTTACTGCTGGGTTTATCTTGGGTTCAAACAGAGCAACTATCGCCGATAAATCAAACAACTAGACGCTGATTAAAACTATCAATACGATTTATTACAGCAGTTGTTGAGCACAAAGCCTATATTGACTAGAATGACGCACTTTTTTTATTTACGTACATACAGGTAATGAACATGAGCGATACTAATTCAAGACCAGCTTTACCAGATCATCTTGCAGGCAACCCACGCAGCCCACACCACGTGGCTGAGTGTTTCGAATACCCAATCGGCATTCGTCTAAATGGTAAAGAGCGTACTGATGTTGAAGAATACTGCATCAGCGAAGGTTGGGTTAAGATCCCTTCTCCAAAAGCGCTAGATCGTTTTGGTCAGCCAATGCTTATTACTCTAAAAGGCACTGTAGAAGCTTTTTACATCGACGCATAATCACTTCGTGTGGCTAGCTAATACAAAGTAATTAGTTAATGTTTGTCTAATTAGTCAACATAAAGCCACCAAGCGTTGTCACCTAAAAGGGTCTAGAGAAATCTAGCCCTTTTTGTTTGCATTGATTTTGGCGAACTTCTTTAACCAATAGCCCAAACCACCTTCATAACTCGACAGATTTAACCAAAATTGTCGTTATTCACTATGCATTCGCAGTAATAACAAAGTTGCTGTTGGTTGAACTATGTTCGCTCGCTCTTTTCTTGTGCATTTACATTCGAAATTTCTGATGTTTAATTAGACAGAACCCCACAGAAATATGAAGCGTAGTCTAATTAAATGAAACTAATTTGCTGTATTTAAAGTAATTAATTGTTAATGGCTATCTCTGTCACAGAAATTAATCCTGAAGCACATACAATCCCTCCTGTTTTCGAATGAGCGTGAATTTTTTCGTTCGAGCATTTTATTCTTCCTTCGCCCAATAATATGAGGTTCCTATGTTTGGAATATTCAAACCTATGGCACATATCGATCGTTTGTCATCAGATAAGATCGATAGCACCTACACACGACTACGATGGCAGCTGTTTCTTGGCATCTTCGTTGGCTATGCGGGTTACTACTTAGTCCGTAAAAACTTTAGTTTGGCGATGCCTTATCTCATTGAACAAGGCTTTAGCCGCGGAGAACTAGGGGTAGCATTAGCAGCGGTATCTATCGCTTATGGCTTATCTAAGTTCTTAATGGGCAGTGTTTCTGACCGTTCTAACCCTCGTTACTTCCTCAGCGGTGGTTTGTTAATGTCGGCACTGGTGATGTTCTGCTTTGGCTTTATGCCATGGGCAACAGGCAGCATTACTGCAATGTTTATTCTGTTGTTCTTGAATGGTTGGTTCCAAGGTATGGGTTGGCCGGCTTGTGGACGAACCATGGTGCACTGGTGGTCACGTAAAGAGCGTGGCGAGATAGTGTCGGTATGGAACGTCGCGCACAATGTTGGCGGCGGTTTGATTGGCCCAATGTTCTTGTTGGGGCTGTGGGCTTTTAACGACGATTGGCGAACCGCTTTTTATGTTCCTGCATTTTTTGCCACTCTCGTTGCTGTCTTTGTTTGGTTTACCGTAAGAGATACGCCTCAGTCTTGTGGTCTACCTCCAATTGAAGAACACAAAAACGACTACCCAGATGATTACGACAAATCTCATGAAACTGAGATGACAGCAAAAGAGATCTTCTTTAAGTATGTCTTCAATAACAAACTGTTGTGGTCAATCGCTATCGCGAACGCGTTCGTTTACCTGATTCGTTATGGTGTACTTGATTGGGCGCCTGTTTATCTAAAAGAAGCAAAAGACTTCTCAGTAGATAAATCGTCTTGGGCTTACTTCCTGTATGAGTGGGCAGGTATTCCGGGCACGCTACTGTGTGGTTGGATTTCAGATAAGTTATTCAAAGGTCGCCGTGCGCCTGCTGGTATCTTGTTCATGGTGCTAGTGACTATCGCAGTATTGGTTTACTGGTTTAACCCTGCGGGTAACCCAACGGTTGATATGTTGGCTCTAATTGCGATTGGCTTCCTAATCTATGGTCCTGTAATGCTAATCGGCCTATACGCACTTGAGCTTGCCCCTAAAAAAGCCGCGGGTACAGCGGCTGGCTTAACCGGTTTGTTTGGTTACTTAGGCGGTGCAGTTGCTGCAAACGCAGTATTAGGCTTCATGGTTGACCATTACGGCTGGGATGGTGGTTTCACAATCTTGGTTGGCGCTTGTATCGCTTCAATCATCTGTCTGATTTACGCGTTCTTAGGTGAGCGCGCGCACCATAAACAAAAAGATCTCGAACGAGAGGAAGAAGCGCTAGCTCAGTAGTGTATTTACTGAATCACATATATCAATAACAACAGAGGCAGGTATATCCTGCTTCTGTTTTATTTAAGTGTCCATTCCCAAACAATCCTACCCACAATCTTGCTACTTGTATCCCCCCCCCATTTTGACATGTCACTGGTTTACAGCAATAACTTGCCTTGATAGGTTACTATCAATGTAGTCAGGTATTTAATCTATAAGTACTTATCGGCTCAACCTAATATTGAATTTGGAAAGATCATGGAAGAAAGAAGCAAAGCTTATCTCGATAGCTACCTAAGCACATTGCCAGCAGACTTTGCTTCGCAATATACCTCTTTTAGTGCCGACTATTACTGTGCTGACGAATACAACGCTAACCTCTGCGCTCAGTTAATTCTTAAGGGTGAAAAACAGGCGTCTTGTAGCCTTGAATATTGGTACAGCCATGAAGGAGAAGCGATGCCTGTCGTAGGGCATTTGCAAGTCGTCACTGACTGGGATGGCAAACCTATCTGTATTGTTGAGATAACCTCTGTTTCCTTGTGTCCATACAATCAAGTGACCGCTGAATTTGCTGCCGCCGAAGGTGAGGGCGATAAAACACTCGAATGGTGGAGGGAAGCGCATTGGAACTTCTTCTCACGTGAATGTGAAGAGCTTAAGATCACACCGAGTGAAGACATGATGTTGGTGCTTGAGCGTTTCAAAGTGGTTCATCAATAAGAGTAAGATTAAAAAGTGCCCATTGGTTTAATTGAATCTTAAGTCGCGGCACTTAGATCTCGAAAAGCAGTCAAGCAATACAACAAGGAGTGTGTAGTGAAAATTGCAATATTGGACGATTATCAGAACGTAGTAAAAAGCCTTGTGTGTTACCAAAAGTTAGAACAGCACAAGGTTACGGTATTCACAGAAAGTTACCTTGAAGACGAACTTGCGCTGAAGTTACACGATTTCGAGGCGCTTGTGTTGATCCGCGAACGTACCGAAATCACCGAGTCGTTATTATCCAAGTTACCCAATCTCAAGTTAATCAGCCAAACAGGTAAGGTCAGTAACCACATCGACCCACACATGTGTGAACGGTTCGGCGCGAAAGTATTAGAAGGGCGCGGTTCACCTGTCGCTCCGTCTGAACTGTGTTGGGCGTTGATCATGGCTGCATCTCGTCATATTCCTACTTACTCTTCAAACCTCAAGCAAAACCAATGGCAAGATTCAGGCTCACTTGGTTTAGGAAGAGCATTAAAGGGCTTAAAGCTAGGCATTTGGGGCTATGGAAAAATCGGACGTTACATCGCGCAATATGCCAAAGCATTCGGAATGGATGTGATGGTGTGGGGAAGCCAAACCTCAAGAGACCAAGCACAGGCCGACGGATTTGAAGCGGCAGAAGACAAACACGCGTTTTTCAGTAACGTAGATGTACTTTCTTTGCACCTGCGCTTGAATGACGCCACTAGAGGCTGTGTTACTGCTGATGATCTCGGCCTAATGAAGCCAGACTCACTGTTCGTGAATATCAGCCGAGCAGAGTTGGTCGAGACAAAAGCCCTATTTAATGAACTCACCAAGGTGGCAAGCAAACGAGCGGCGATTGATGTTTTTGAAATAGAGCCCGCTACGTCAGAGATTGAACCTCTGTTAGCCTTGTCAAACGTCACTGCGACACCGCATTTAGGCTACGTCGAACAAAATAGCTACGAACTCTACTTTGATATCGCTTTCGATAACATTCTGTCCTATTAAAGGGGGGGGCATATCGATCTAGAATCTGCCCAAAGAAAAAGGTAGAGAAAGTATGAGCTTAACAATCAGACAAGTCACAGTAGATGATGCTCAGGGTATTATCGATGTATTAAACCCAATCATCATCGAAGGGCGTTATACCATCTTAGATCAGACGTTTACGTTGGATGAAGAGAAAGGTTTTATTGAGTCGTTTCCTGAACGTGGCGTGTTCAGTGTTGCTGTCAATCAAACGACTAACCAATTGCTTGGTTTTCAAAACGTAGAGCCGTTTGCCTCTTATACGAAAGCCTTTGATCATGTCGGTATTATTGGAACATATGTAGACGCAAACAGCCGTGGGCAAGGCGTCTCAAAGCAGTTATTTGAACACACATTCGAAGTCGCAAAAACCAAAGGCTACGAAAAGCTTTTTGCTTATGTTCTAGCTGGTAACGAACGCGCATTAGCGGTGTACCTCAAGCAGGGCTTTGAAACTGTTGGAATAGCAAAGAAACACGCCAAGCTTGGCGGCCAATACTATGATGAGATTCTTATCGAGAAGTTCTTATAAGTACAGCGAAACATTCGCTACATCATCGATGCAGGAGGCATGATGAACAAAGCTACAAAATCAACGGTTTCAACCAAACTAACCAAAGCCGTCTTATTTGACTGGGGTAACACCTTAATGATCGACTTCCCAGACGCGCAAGGGAAAATGTGTGACTGGGAAACCGTGCAAGAAGTGAGGGGTGCTCGCGCATTACTGGCTGAACTCTCCCAAAATCACCAAATCTATGTTGCCACCAATGCTGGTGATTCTAGTGAAGACGACATCATTCGAGCCTTTGAGCGTGTTGGCCTGTCTAAATATATCTTGGGTTACTTTTGTAAGGCGAGCATTGGTTTTTCTAAGTTCGATTCGGGCTTTTATCCTGCCATCATTACCAAACTCGGTGTTGCACCACAAGATATCACCATGGTAGGTGACACCTTAGACAAAGATATTTACCCAGCACTTGAAGCGGGTTTGAAAGCAGTGTGGTTGAACACAGAAGGCACTGCTCTTAAGTCAGGGTATCCGAATATCGTACAAGTTCAAAGCCTAAGCGAACTATTGGAGAAGTACCATGGATGATCACTCTGAGATCTGGCGTCAGTATTACCAAAAGGCACTAAGCAAACCTCATTTAAAGAGAACTGAGTACGCAATTAAACTGAATGAGTCAGGCTTAAATGTTGCGATTGATTGTGGATGTGGAACAGGTAGTGATATCGCCTTTTTAGAACAGCAGGCGTATCAAGTGTATGGGTTCGACGTTAATCCTGATGCCATTACACTATGTCGTGATCGTTTTGGTCGCAAATCTTTGGTCGAGATATCTGAAAGTGGATTTGAAAACTATGATTACCCGAAATCTGGTGTAGTGATCGCTAATTGTAGTCTGTTTTTTGCTGACCCAACCCGTTTTGACGAGGTTTGGCACAATATTGCAAACTGTCTTGAAGTGGGTGGCGTATTTGCGGGTGATTTCATGGGCGTTGATGATAGTTGGGCTCGTGGCTATCGAACCCCAACAACACCGTTAACGAAAGCCAAAGTACTCAGCTTGTTCAACGATTTCGAGATGGTTCGGTTTGATGAGCGTGACGAACAAGCACTCACGTCGTTGGGTAGGATGAAGCATTGGCACACTTACTCGGTCGTTGCGATTAAGCGTCGTTAAATGTCAGTAACTAAAACTCGTTCGGATGCTTGTCCGTTTTGACGCCAACTTCTCATCTCTTTGCTGTTTAATCCTCTAAGCTAACTCTAGTTTCCACTATGAGGGCTAGGTTATGAATATCGAACGTCACGGAATATCGGTTGGAATTGAACGTGTTAGCGGTGAAACCATTGTTGTGTTCAAAGCGAAAGGCAAACTCACACACGATGACTATCAAGCAATGATGCCAATTCTAAATACCACGCTAGAAGAACTCGATTCATCTAAACTCAAGATGCTAGTCGACATCTCCACCTTAACGGGTTGGGAGTTACGTGCTGCTTGGGATGATTTCAAACTAGGATTAGAATTCAATTCTAAGATAGAAAAAATCGCGATTTATGGTGACAAAAGCTGGCAAGAATTTGCTTCAAAAGTAGGGAGTTGGTTCGTGTCTGGTGAGATTAAGTCATTCGAAGACCATGACTCTGCGCTTAAGTGGCTAGTTGATTGATTCTATCTACGGACAGCTAGAGAGCAATCCGTAAACATCGCCAATGACAGTTGATGAGCATTGTCTCGAACGCTGTCATTTTTCGTTTTGGTTATGATATTTCCTATTCGATTCAATAGAGTATATTTACTGCAGCGTGTAACATACGCAGGCTTTGTTTGGTCGTGACTAATAGTGTGGTCAGATTCAGCAAAAACGAGAACTAAAACAGAAATAAGGTCTAACGACATGCATAAGGTAATTGATAAGCTGGCTTGGATATTCATCAAAGACGGCAAGTTGTTGATGGTGAGATCAAAAGGCAAAGAATTGTTCTATCTACCGGGTGGTAAGCGTGAAGCTGGCGAAAGTGATGAGCAAGCGCTGCTTCGCGAAATCAAAGAAGAGATCTCAGTCGATTTAGTGCCTGATTCCATCAAGTACGTTGAGACCTTTACAGGCCAGGCTGATGGCAAAGCGGAAGGCGTATCGGTGCAACTGACTTGTTATCTTGCTGATTATACTGGCGAACTGTCTCCAGATGCTGAAATCGAAGAACTTAAGTTTGTTGATGTCAACGACAGAGCAGTATGCTCATTGGCAGCACTGGTTGCGCTTGATTGGTTAGAAGCGAACCAGTATTTGGCTTAAGGCCTTAGCGGCTATTAGCTAATGTTGAAGATTGATCTTCAAAAGATCATCGCTTACGAATAGCTCGAAGGGCGGCTGTCTTTCATCAACAGGTCGAGTTTCCTTTGAGCTTTCTTCGTGTCTTGTAAATCCACCACCTCAATCATTTCACACTCATCTCGTACCATCTCATTAATTAGGCTTGGGTAGTGTCGGCAATCTTCTGGACGGTCTAAGTAAATGCTACATGTGTACTTGGCTTGAGCTTTGGTGTCTTTCGTCGGAACCAACTCCAGAAAAGGGCAGCGAGTTAAACGTTCGCCAGATTCAGGATCAAACCATATCTCGCTTCCTCGAACATATTCAAAGATGTCTGGGTTGAACAGCTCCCACAAATCGATCTCTTCTTGAGTCGCGGCAAGGTCGCCATCTCCGTATTTGATACAGCATTTTCCGCATTGATTACAATCTTTCATTATCGACTTCATAAGTTGGTGAGCTTTTGTCATTTTACCACTGATAGGTGTGGCACGTTGACTTAGTTGTTCATTGATCGGAGCTTTAAAAGAACGACCTCATTGGATACTGATTTATCTAAGTCACAATACTGCAAACAAGGCTGTTAACAGTGGTACAATTTGCACTTAGTAAGTTATTAAAACAAAGGCATAAAAATGAGAACCGTATACACCACTGAAGGCGACATCAACGCAAAGAAACAGAAAGACGCTTACCCAAAGTTGGCGCTATGTGATAACTGCGTGCGAGACTATGTGGTGATTGCTCAAGGTGAACGTACCTATAAGCCTTGTGCTAAATGTGGTGCAGACGATTAATGCGCCTTGATAAATACCTTTGTAAAAGCACAGACCTCACTAAACCAGAAGCCGTTCAGCAAATCCAAAACGGTAAGGTGAGTGTGAACAGTGTGGTTGTGCTAGACGAATCTACTCAGGTTCATGAAAGTAACGCTATCTTGTTTAATGGTGATGCATTAACGCTACGAGAGTTTAGGTATATCTTAATGCATAAGCCAGCGGGTACCATCTGTTCCAATATCGATGAAGTTTATCCCTCGCTGTTCAACTACATCGAGATAGAGAAAGCATCAGAACTGCATATAGCAGGGCGCTTAGATGCTGACACCACCGGTTTAGTCTTGATTACCGATGATGGGCGCTGGTCATTCAATATCACGCTGCCAAGCAAGTCATGTAAGAAGGTGTACCGCGTGACATTGTCACGAGATATCAAAGACGATGTCGCTGATAAGTTCAAAGTGGGCATTCAATTGCAAGGCGAACAAAAACCGACCCGCCCGGCAGAGCTTGAAGTGATTACTAGTAAAGAAGTGCTGTTGACCATTACAGAAGGTAAGTTTCATCAAGTAAAACGAATGTTTGCTGCGGTAGGGAATCGAGTTGTTGGCCTTCATCGCGAACAGATTGGTGATGTTCGTTTAGATGTTGAAGCAGGTCAGTGGCGTTATCTCACAGAAGACGAAGTTAGCTCTTTCAGCCAGTAACTTAAAATAAATTAAAGCATAGAGCCTAGTGATACTTCTGGGCTTTAAAACAGAAGGAATTGTTTATCATGGAAAACCTGAAAGTCACTGAAATCAAGTCGTTCGTACCCGCGAAAGATTTCGACTTATCAAAGCGCTTTTATCAAACTCTCGGCTTTGAAATCATGTCGGAGTTTCATGATATCGCTTATTTTCGGCACGGCGATTATGCATTCCTTTTACAAGATTTTTACGAACCTGCGCACTGTCACAATTACATGATGCACTTGCTGGTGGAAGACGTAAAAAGTTGGTATCAACACGTGCAAAACTCTAATGTAATGACGGAATTTGAAGTTACCGTTTCCGAGGTTGTTGAGCAGCCTTGGGGAATGCTTGAGTTTTGTATCACTGACCCAAGTGGCGTGCTATGGCGTGTTGCCGAGAACATCAGACCACGTTAGCCCATAAACTTGTTTTAAAGCCATTGAAACGCTTCAAATTATCCATATGTCGCTTTATTTATACCGCTCTTCGGTAATTATCAAATAGGTTCAAACATGGATATAAAGGCTAAAATGCACAGCCAAGACGTTTACTACTGTGACGACGTTGATTTGGTCGCAGAGCAAACTCAATGCTTAGAAGTGCTATACGATTTCAACCACACCCGCCCGAGTGAAGGTGATAAACGACAACAAATCATGAAGCAGTTGTTCGCCGAAGTTGGTGAGGGCTGCTACATTGAACCACCATTACATGCGAACTGGGGGCGTCACACGCACCTAGGCAACAACGTATACGTGAACTTCAATTTAACTTTGGTTGACGACACAGACGTATTCATCGGCGACAACGTGATGATTGCGCCTAACGTGACCATCGCCACTGGCACACATCCAATCAGCCCAGAGCTCAGGCTAAAAGCAGCGCAGTTCAATGTTCCCGTCCGTATTGGCAACAACGTTTGGCTTGGCGCACACACCGTCGTACTTCCTGGTGTCACCATTGGTGAAAACTCAGTAATAGGGGCAGGGAGCATCGTCACCAAAGACATCCCAGCTAATGTGGTTGCTGTCGGTAACCCATGCCGTGTGGTACGCGAAATCAACGAACGTGACCGAGAGTATTACCACAAAGGTCGCCGTATTCCTGATGAGCTAAAGTAAGCGATTTTTCATATCTCTTAAATTAGCTGTGACATAATTCATTGTTATACAATAGATTGCTTGTATATTATTTATGCATTTAAGACACTAGGCTGAATTATTCTGGATTTAAGTGCAGAATTTTTTGGTCTAATAGTTGCTATATGTACAGGGAGTTTCAATGAAGGGTTTTCTCAAAGGGATTTTAGCTTATCTGGTTGTGATTTCGTTAGTTCTGCTAATTTCTCGCTATTTTTTTGATTACCTATCCACAATAGACTTGGTTGACTACATTGCATATAGCGGGGTTTTACTTGTTGTATTGGGAGGCATTACATTTGATGGTAACAATCCAGCTAATCAAGACTTTTTGTCGTTAATGATTCATCGTGAACTTGTGTCCCGAACCAATGACTTTCAAGACGAAAGTAATAAAGTAAGTTTTGCAGTTAATGTCGGATTGATAGGTATATTTTTACTTATTGGTAGTGGTGTAATGGCTTGGCATATTAGCAAGTAAAACATACAACAAGGCGCTTAAGTCTGATTCGTAAACGCATGCCGAACTCGCTTCGCTCAGGCACGGCACACATTCATACACAGCTTATCGTTATGCCTCGTCATTTTTCCAGAATTAAACTAACTATCCATACCTAGTATTAATAGTTTGTTTGGGTTCACGGTGCTTTTATAAACGATTTGGTAAAGTGACAGTTCAATGTGCATGGGGGATTTACTATGGGAACAATAATCGGACTTGTGATTCTGGCTGCAATAGATTGGTATCTTTTTCGTAAAACAGGTCTTCATATTCATCAATGGATCTCTAAAAAGTATGCGACGCGTTTGTCGGATAAGGGAAACAATAAATAGTCTTTCTTATTAACTCATCAGATATCCATTGATGAAAAGCCTGAATATTATGAATTTAAAAATGAAACACATAATATGATAGGTGCGGAATTATTTGCCAACTTTGAAAGTGGAGAGTAAATATGAAGTCAGATTTTTCTAAATTAGCGACAACCGAGTATGGAAACATACTAAGTAATGAGCACTTTATTAACTTTAGTATTGTTCCTCTTTGGCTGGGAATACCGCGAATTTTTGGAGAGGCTTTTACTGTTCAGTTAACGTCAGGTGATAATTTAATGCTTCATTCTGCCATATACGAAGCTCCAGAAGGTTCCATCATTGTAGTGGATGGAGTTGATAGCGAATATGCAGTAGCCGGCGGTAATGTATGCGCAGTCGCTAAGAGTCGAGGTATCAAAGGCTTTATTATTGATGGTGTCATTCGCGATTTGTGTGAAATTTCAGATATGAAGTTTCCAGTTTTTGCGAAAGGTGTTCATCCAGTACCGGGAAAGAAAGAGATCTATTCTGAATTGGGCACTCCAATCACTTGCGGGGGAGCAAAGGTCTCTACGGGAGATATCATTGTGGCTGATGTAGAGGGGATTGTCGTTATTCCTAAATTAAAGAAAGACGAAGTGTTTTTAATGGCCTCAAAGAAAGCGAGTCAAGAAGCGTCATTAACACTCTTTGAGTGGGAAGCAAGTCATCGGGTCAAAATAGCTCAAGCAATAACTTCTGCTAAACAAAAAACTTAACTAGTGCTGCAATTGATTTATAACGCGTGGCATTTTTACCGATTAACAAGCGTTAGACAATAACGAATAAATTCACCCATGGAGAAGAGAGTGATCGTACGGACTACGACGAACTATGAAAATAACGACGTTGGTTGATAACTCTCGACTGGATAACAGGAAAGACTTAGCCGTGGAGTGCGGGCTGTCGTTGGATATTGAAACCGAGACACTAAAGTTCTTGTTCGATATGGGAAGCGGCAATACGTTTTGTCAAAACGCACCATTACTGGATGTTAATAGGTCACGATGAATACGCAAAAACTAAAGAACCTTATTCAACAAGTTCCTGAGCTAATCGAAACAGCCAACGTATGTCGTGAGGTGGGCTTGCCAAACTTCTATATTGCAGGCGGTGCTATCACTCAAATAATCTGGAATGATATCGAAAACAAACCGCTTCTAAACCAAGTTAAAGACTTCGATGTTGTCTATTTTAATAATGCTTCAGCCCTCACTGAGGACGAGTTCAAAAACCGCATTCGTTCGCGGTTAAGTCATTGTGTCGACGTTGATGTAAAGAACCAAGCGACCATTCATGAGCGTTACGCTAAGAAGTTCGGTTGCTTTATTCAACCATACGATCGTGTTGAACAAGGTATCGAATCTTGGCTTTCTGCGTTTGCTATCGGGTTTACTCTGGATGATGCTGGAGATATCAAGTTGTTTGCACCATACGGTGTAGAGGACGCGTTTGACATGCTGATTAAGCCGAATAAGCGAGCAATGACAGAAGCGAACTACAACAAAATGACCGCTGGTTATAAGGCCCGATGGCAGCAAGTAAAAGTGTTTCCTTGGGATTGACTGATAGAGCTTTACGAGATGATTCTCAACATTTGGTATTTCACTCGGCTTAGCGTCGGTGGTAAGTTTGAACGCAATCTCTGCATTGTTAGTCGCTTAGCTGTTCGTTTGTCTTTTGGTAATAATTAAGGAGTTTTAAGTGAATCAGGAAGTAAGAGTAGGTGTCGCTGCGGTTATTCTACGTGAAGGGCGAGTGTTACTTGGAGAACGAATTGGTTCTCATGGTGCTCATGCATGGGCAACGCCGGGCGGACACCTTGAGTGGGGTGAGAGCATTGAAGAGTGTGCCAAACGTGAAACACTTGAAGAGACTGGCCTAGTTGTTAGTGGATTTGAGAAGCTTTCTTTTACCAATGATATTTTTGAGAAAGAGAACAAGCACTATATAACGCTGTTTGTTGTTGCTTCTGACGTTAGCGGCGAACCAGAGATAACAGAACCTGATAAATGTAAGCAGTGGAAATGGTTTAAGCTAGATGAGTTACCTGAGCCATTGTTTCTTCCTCTGACGAATTTGTTGAGCGATCCGGTCATCCTTGGGAAGTTAGCTCCGTAAACGTGAACGATTGGAGGGTACATCAATGAGAGCACCTTTTCAGGTTTTGGTCTTTCCCTATCAAATAGTCGACACTAAACCTCGGTTTTTAATCGCACTCAGAAGGGACAATAGTGTATGGCAGGCAATATCCGGTGGTGGCGAAGACAATGAATCATTACTTGAAGCAGCAAAACGAGAGCTCTCTGAAGAGACTCAATTAGTTGGTTGTAACTGGCAGTTGCTCGATTCAATGTGCATGCTTCCAAAAGTCTTTTATGCAGGAAATAAAAATTGGACTGAGCATCCATTCGTAATTCCTGAGCATTCCTTCTCAGTAAAAGTCATGGAAGATCCTCGACTATCAAGTGAACACACAGATTACCGTTGGTGTGATTACCGAGAAGCCCGTGAACTTCTAACATATGACTCAAACAGGAATGCGCTTTGGGAGATCAACGAGAGGCTTTACAAAACAAGCTTAAAGTATACAGATTAATTAACTCTATATTAGAGTGGAAATCCTGATTAGACTTTTACTAATCTCTCGCTATTTAGTGAATAGGTAAATCATGACATTACGAGTAGTTCCAGAACTTTATTGTTTCGATATTAATGTGAGTAAATCCTTCTTTGTCGATGTGTTAGGGTTTGAAGTGAAATACGAGCGCCCAGGTGAGGAGTTTGCTTATCTAACGCTTGATAGTGTTGATGTGATGCTTGAAGGGATTGCGGGCAAAAGTCGAAAATGGCTTTCAGGTGATCTGGAGTTACCTTTAGGGCGTGGCGTTAACTTTCAATGGGATGTGATCGACATCGAATCTCTATATCAGAGAGTTAACGAAAGTGCCATTGATTCTATTTACTTAGCGTTAGAGTCGAAGTCTTATCAATGTGGTGAGTCCATCGCGATTCAGAAGCAATTCATCGTTCAAACCCCAGACGGTTATCTCTTTAGGTTCTGCCAAGATATTCGTTAACACATAAATATTATTGGTCATTTATTTATTGCGAAATAAGCTGCTAATTCTGGGATAGTGTGTCAATGACATTCAAACTCGATATCGAGCCCTTGGATGACGCATCTTCCCAATATCAAAACAATCCTTGGAGTATTTAGAAATGTTGTTTTCTAGTCTGTCTAAACCATTAGTTCATGGCTCCGAGTTATGTTCTGAACTGCTCAATTTCTTAACCGAGCACAAGAGTGATTTCGAAGAAAAGTTAATCCCCGATCTGTCATACATCGATGATATGGCACATGTGGTGAACGGCATTAAAATCAAAGACGTTCTACACATCAGTAGTAATCAATACCGACTTCAATATTCGTTTGATTGGGAGCTGTTTTTAGGATGTTCAGATAGGAACGAAACCGGTGTAGAGAATGGAAGTGTTCTATTCACACTCAATGACAGTAACGTTCTTAATATCAACTTCCCAAACTACGCCTCTCGAGACACTAGCGATGAGCTGTAGTCGGTTTTTCGTGCGTGTTATATAGAAGGAAGAACAATGATAACTATCGAAAGGCTTGAAGAATCACATGTGACGTTAGTTCAGGCTATCCAACTCGCCGATGAACAGGTTAAGTTCGCTGGCACAGCTGCGGAGTTTTTATTAGACGGCAGTGCAACGACGCACTTGCACGTGATTAAGTCTGATAACGAAGTTGTTGGTTTCTTTAAGCTTGATATCGCTTACGCAGATTCTTATGAGTTTTGCCCTGAAGGAAGCATTGGGTTAAGAGCTTTTGTGCTTGATAAAAATCAGCAAGGTAAAGGTTTAGGAACAGGCACGGTGAAGGCATTGTTTCCGTATTTACAAGCGAATTACTCAGCGTATGAGTCGATTTATTTAACCGTGAATTGCAAAAATCCCGCAGCATTCAACTGTTATCAGAAAGGTGGCTTCGAAGATACCAATGAACAGTATTTAGGTGGCGCAGCAGGCCCGCAATTTATCATGCGCGGTCGAATCGCTTAGTTCTGATTAACTGATGATGAGAAAACCCTGCACAGCTGTCTGCAGATTAAGAGTCTTAAAAAATACGAAAAGGAAATTTGATGAAAGTTCAATACCTTGAAGTGGTTACTCCAGAAGTCGATGTTGTTTGTGCAACATACGCTCAGCTCTATAACGTGAAATTCAGTGGTGCTGATGTGAACCTTGGTGGGGCGCGCACTGCAAAACTATCTAATGGTGGAGTAATTGGCATTCGAGCGCCGCTTCGTGAAACTGAAGAACCAACTGTTCGTCATTACACGCTGGTTGAGGATATTCAGTCGGCGGTAAATGCAGCTAGGAAACTAGGCGCCGAAGTCGCGGTGCCTCCAATGGAGTTACCACGTCATGGCATGTGTGCCATTGTTATTCAAGGTGGCGTCGAGCTCGGATTCTGGGAGTTATAGGTGATACATAGCCTTTAGATTGTGAAGGACGAGATACTACGATTTATGATACGACACCTAGTGTCTTTGCCGGCTTCATGGCATCATTCCACGCAGCTAAAACCCCAACAAGGTATGTTATGACACAGAATATTGTCCACATTGCACTCGTGGTAAAAGACTACGATGAAGCGCTTGATTTCTATGTAAACAAGCTTAAGTTTGATCTCATCGAAGACACGTATCTGCCAGAAGAAGATAAACGCTGGGTTGTTGTTGCTCCACCAAATTCAACCGGAGTGAGCCTGTTGCTTGCCAGAGCTTCTAAACCAGAGCAATTTGATTTTATCGGCAACCAAGCTGGTGGACGCGTATTCCTATTCTTAAACACCGATGATTTCTGGCGTGATTACGAACGTATGACGTCTTTGGGTATTAACTTTGTTCGAGAGCCTAAAGAGCAAGGCTACGGTACCGTTGCTGTGTTTGAAGACCTTTACGGTAACTTGTGGGATCTGCTTCAGTTAAACCCTGAACACCCTATGGCTAACAGGTAGATAAGCTTAACCAATAACCCTAATTCAAGTCATACGGATTTGCAGGAGCGACATGGAAGTCTCTAGGTATCAATCCAAGTATTTAACCGCTTTACAGGCGCTCTATCTAGAATCAAGACAGAGCACCTTTCATTGGGCTGATGCCGACGCTTTTAAGTTATCCGATTTCGATTTAGATACAGAAGGTGAAGAAATATGGGTCGCCGTTTCTGGCGCAGAGGTTTTAGGTTTTGCCTCTATTTGGAAACCTGAAAGCTTCATCCATCACCTCTATGTTTGCCCGCGAACGCTACGTTCTGGGGCAGGCTCTGCTTTACTTAATACCTGCAAACAATATTACTCTAATCTGACATTGAAGTGTTTGGCTGCCAATGAAAATGCTATTGGCTTTTATCAGTCGCAAGGCTTTGTTATCTCATCCACAGAGGAAGAGGGGTTAGAGCGTTATCACTTAATGACTTATCAAGCTTAGTAATAACAATCACAAGCCCTGCAATTACAACAAGGGCATCAAGTCGGGAGCTAAACAGAGAATATGGAAATAAAAAAGCTTTCAGCGACGGAGGTACTTCTGGTTAGGCATCAAGTGCTTTGGCCTGATAAACCGATGTCGTTTTGTATGGTGCCAGATGACGAACAAGCAACGCATTACGGCGCGTTTATTGGTGAACAGCTGGTTTGTGTCGCGTCTATCTATATCCAAGGTCATTAAAGTAGATTCAAGATGCATGGCACTTATCTTATGTCTCATTTCTTTCTAATAAGACTCTAATGGACAACAATAAGTTCGAGAACCGAGTGATAAGTTGTTAGTATGCATCAACTTTATAAATATCAGTTGGCTTATGTAAATGCTTGATAATAAGTATATTAAACACCCTTATCACTGTGAGCAGTGCAACGCGCTTACCCCGCACCTTGCTGTTAACCCTTCCGATGCTCAATCTAAAGCGGACGCTGAATCTGAAAAGAGACAATGGAAACTAGGCGTGTTGATGGAATACCTGATGACGTTATTGTTTAAAGGTGACCATAATGTTCCTGGTTTTTATGTCGACAGTGATTACGAATACCAATGTGAAAAGTGTGGGACTAAGTCGTGGCACTGATTGGGTATGAACATTTGATTCAACCCTAATTTTCGAGCGCTAATCCTCAAAATTAACTCGCTTAAAGAACTAGTTAGCTTTAAGAATTAATGAGTTTCAATCAGGCGTATTAATCCAACCTTGTTATGGAGGACAAACGAGTGATATACCCAAAAGCTTTAAATATCGGTGACAAAATAGGATTTTTCTCACCGTCATCGCCCGCAACTGTCTTTGCACCTAATCGATTTGCTCGTGCTAAACGTTATTTGGAAAAGCAGGGCTTCATTTTAGTTGAAGGTTCGTTAACTGGAGATTCAGAAGGGTATCGTTCTGGTTCTATTCAAGCGCGAGCCGAAGAACTCAATCAGCTCATTCGAGACCCTGACGTGCGCTGTATTATGTCGACCATTGGCGGTAACAACAGCAACTCACTGTTGCCATACATCGATTACGACGCCCTTAGAAACGACCCGAAGATCATTATCGGCTATTCAGATGTCACCGCATTATTACTCGGTATTTACGCCAAAACTGGATTGGTGACTTTCTATGGCCCGGCACTCGTCGCGTCATTTGGTGAGTTCCCGCCATTAGTCGACGAAACCTTCCAATCGTTTACTGACATCGTATGCTCGGATTCAAGCCAACATCAGTACACGATGCCAGAGCGTTGGACGGACATTAAACACGATTGGGAAGCTCAAGACTCTGCAAAGCCTGTTTACGATAACGAATGGCACTTTATGGGAAGAGGTCAAGTAAGCGGTGGTGTGATTGGTGGTAATCTGAGTACGATGGCAGGGATTTGGGGCAGCGAATACATGCCAGATATTCAGTTAGGCGACATTCTGCTTATCGAAGATTCACTAAAAGGCATTGAAGCCGTTGAGCGTTCATTCGCGCACTTATTGGCTTGCGGAGTATTCGATAAAGTAGGTGCGCTTGTGCTTGGCAAACATGAACTGTTTGATGACAAAGGGACAGGGCGAACACCACTTAATGTACTTCTTGAAGTGCTGAACGGTAAAAATGTCCCGATCCTGTATGGCTTTGACAGTTGCCACACTCATCCTATGCTAGTCACGCCACTAGGTGTACAAGGCACTATTGATTTTGATGACCATACATTCAAGCTTCAAAGCCAATGGTTAGCGTCGAGTTAGTCTAAACTGATGATAATAAGACGCATTAGAAAAGTGATCCTCTCTGCAAACCGAGAATGGAAACGCGTCTATACTGACATGGGTTACGTCGCTGATTTTGGAAGTGGCGCTATGAATGTAAATTTGATTAGGTTAAATCTCAGAGGTGACGATGAAAAAATTACTACCACTATGCGCCATTTTGCTCTCGGCATCATTTTCAGCTGCGGCTTCTGATGGTTTGATTAAATACCAAAGTAATTACTCAGTGAAAGAGACCGCTGACCGCTTTGAAGAAATCGCTAAAAGCAAAGGTTTGACCTTGTTTGCGAGAATCGACCATCAGAAAAACGCGAGTAAGGTCGATCTTGAATTGAGACCAACGGAAGTCATCATCTTTGGTAACCCGAAAGTAGGGACACCATTAATGCAATGTGCTCAAGATGTCGCGATAGATTTACCACAGAAAGTGCTAGTCACTGAAGATTCTAATAAGAAAGTATGGTTGTCTTACAACGATCCTAATTACTTGGTAGAGCGTCACGCGATCAATGGCTGTGACGAGGTAGTTAAGAAAGTATCAGGTGTACTAAGCAAGCTATCAGAAGCGACAGTGGCGAAAGCGAAATAACCTAGTTCAATAAGCACTCATTAAGACTATTAGTGGGTGCGATATGACGATGATATCGCTCGTTAGCCATTGTGTTGACAACTAAGCGACAATATATAAAAGTAGTTTTATGAAACTGAATTTAGCGCCGTTTAACCAACGAATTATCATCATTCCATAGGAATGGTGGGATTGTTGATGCGCTTTGTTTATCGAACCCACCCGTAAGGTGGGTTTTTTGTCGCTGTCTTATGGGTTTTGTCTGAATAGAGGAAGTCATATGAAAAAGATCGCGGTTTTTGGTAAGCCTGGGAGTGGAAAGTCCACAGTCAGCAAGGCGTTAGCACTAGCTACAGGGATAGAGCTTCACCAGTTGGACTCGATTGTTTATAAGGCCAACTGAGAGTTTGTTGAACGTGAAGTATTCGAGCAGGCTCATGAGAGCATACTTAAGTCAGAAAGCTGGATCATCGATGGTTTTGGCCCTCTAGGCTCGTTCAACACACGGTTAGATGTAGCTGACACCTTGGTTTATATCGACCTTCCTTATTCAATTAGCTACTGGTTTGTAACCAAGAGAATGCTAAAAGGTTTATTCGTTAAACCTGAAGGCTGGCCTGATGGAAGTTCAGTTATAAAAGGCACAATACAAAGTTATAAGACACTAAAACTTTGTCCTAAATTTTGGAATGACGACTTTAGATCACAGTTAGAATTGCGCACTAAAGAGAAAGAGGTTTACATCATCAGAAGCGTGACTGAATTGAATAACTTTGTTCACCAACACGTCACTTAACAGTCGAGAGTTTACTTTTCTTTAAAACGCTCTGACTTACTCATAACTTCATGAAAATATTTAGGTTTAACTCTATGTGTGGCATATTTGCCATATGTTTAGTTTGTGCTTTGAGTTAAGGTGATAGATATTATGTATGGAAGTGATAAGACGAGAGCGTTCTGCTGTAACTGTAAGGAACTTACACTGCATAGGTACACGATGTTCAGTAGCCAAGTGCAAAAGGCACCACAAGCTGAAGATAAAGAACCGAGCTTACTCCAAAGAGTTTTATCGGAGTTTCTATCTTTTGGTGTAACAGGTTCGGGCGCGACAGGTGATTACAAATGTACCCAATGTGGAACATATCTGAATACACCAGACAACCTAGACTGAGTTTGGCCTATACAAAAAAAAACGGGAAGACCTCAATGATCTTCCCGTTGGGTATTGCTTATCTCATCGTGCTATTGGCAGTTTGAGTAAGAAGCCTTATGCACAACACTTCTTGTACTTCTTACCGCTACCGCAAGAACATGGGTCATTACGGTTAGGAGTCTTTTCAAACGTCATCGTTTTTGGCTTGTTCAGTAGAGTATCAAGCTCGATGGTGTTCTCTTCTTTGTCTGCGTCGACTGTAACAGTAACGAAGATAGTATTTTCAGCGGCGAGTGCTTCAACTTCTGCTTTGCGCGCTTCCGTTTGAACCATTACTGCGATTGGAGATTCTTCAGTACCCGCTTTTACATCGCGGTTTACGTTGTAGCCAGCAAGAACGTGGTTCTGTCTTGTTTCGATACGGCCTTTGAAAAATAGTTTCGACATTGGGTACTCATTAAAAATGTTGAATGGCGCTATTTTTAATGGCGATAGCGCAATGGAGCGGGGATTATACGCATATATCGCAATTGTTAAAGCAGTGATGTGTGCAAAGGTCACTAGGTTTTTATTAAAGAATGAAAGTGTGTTGGACAACTTGTCTGATTCTACGTTCAGATGAAAGGGATTAAGGAAGAATAATGACACCAAAACAAGTGGTATTAGGATTTTGGGATGCAATGCGCAGTAATGATTTTGCAAAGGCGAGTGAATGGTTAGCGGAAGATTTTGAAGGCTATTGGCCTCAGTCGTCTGAATTGACGGTTGGGCGAGACAACTTTATAGCAATCAATTCTGAATACCCGGCTAATGGTGTTTGGGAATTCTCGCTCAATTCAATTGTCTGTGAAGGTGATACGGTAGTAACGGACGTTTCGGTTACTGACAGTGTATTGAAAGATCGAGTGATTACCTTTCACACGGTCGTTGATGGTTTAATCCAAAAACAAACTGAGTTTTGGCCAGACCCATTTGAAGCGCCGGCGTGGCGATCGCAGTGGGTTGAGGTTGTATCGAGCAATTAGTTTGTATCGATACGACCAGTTTGTAACGAACAACCAGATCGTATCGAACAATTAGTTTGTAACGATACGATCAGTTCATATCGAGAAATCAGGTTATAACAAACAAGTGGCATTAGGAGGTTTCATTGAGCAAGGTAGTGATTGTAACAGGCGGAAGCCGAGGCATTGGCGCAGCGACGTCTAAATTGTTGGCCAGTAAAGGCTATGCCGTATGCGTTAACTTCATACACAATGAGTCGCGAGCTGAAGCGCTAGTGAACGAGATTCGTGAGCAGGGCGGAACCGCGATTAGCGTGCGTGCGGATGTGTCTGTTGAATCGGACGTGAAATCTTTATTCGAGATTGCTCGTAATAAGCTAGGCCCAGTGACGCACTTAGTCAATAATGCCGGGATCTTGTTTACGCAGTCACCATTGGTTGATATTGAATTGGATCGCTTTGAAAAGGTGATGAAATCCAACGTATCAAGCTGCTTTCTGTGTAGTAAAGCCTTTATCAAACAAGCCGATGGCGCGGGTTCGATTGTGAATGTATCGTCTGCCGCTTCTCGCACCGGCGCACCATTTGAATATGTGGACTACGCTGCGTCTAAAGGCGCGATGGATTCACTGACCAAAGGATTATCGCTAGAATTGGCTGCGCGTAATATTCGCGTTAATGGTGTAAGACCGGGTTGTATTTACACAGAGATGCATGCAGACGGCGGAGAGCCAGATAGAGTCGATAGACTATCTTCGCAGTTACCATTACAACGAGGTGGAACACCAGAAGAAGTCGCGAACTCTATCGCATGGTTATTATCAGACGAAGCGTCGTATGTAACCGGCTCGTTTATTGATATTGCGGGTGGTCGATAGGGCGTTGGCCTTTAAACTAAAACAAACCAGTTAAAACCATAAGCACGCAATAAAAGTACCTAACAAAAAGAACGAAACTAAGAGTACAAACATGAAAAATTATTTTGAGAGTCCGTTTGTCGGAAAGTCACTCAAAGAACAAGTGACCAATCCAAATATTATTGTGGGTGAGCACAGCTATTACTCGGGCTACTACCATAACCACAGCTTTGATGACTGTGCGCGTTACCTATTACCAGATAGAACCGACATTGATAAGCTGATCATCGGTAGCTATTGCTCGATTGGTTCTGGTGCCGTATTTATGATGGCGGGCAACCAAGGCCACCAAAATCAGTGGGTGAGTACCTTTCCGTTCTTCTACCAAGACGATGAAAAATTCGAAGGGGCGATCGACGGCTTTGAACGCTCTGGTGATACCGTGATTGGTAATGATGTATGGGTTGGCACAGAAGCCATGATCATGAGCGGTGTTAAGGTCGGTGACGGAGCAATCATCGCAAGTCGAGCGGTTGTGACTAAAGACGTCGCACCATACTCGATTGTTGGTTCAAACCCAGCACGTCACATCCGTTATCGTTTCGATGACACTGAAATTGCTCAGTTGTTAGAAATGAAATGGTGGGAGTGGAGCGAAGAACAGATCAAAGGCGCAATGTCGTTGATGTGTTCTTCAGATATCAATGGGCTTTACCAATACTGGAAAGCGCTAAAGTAACCGTTGTTCTCTGGGCACTTTAACTCATCGTTACGACATTATCTTATCGTTACCACTTTAGGCTATCGTGCAAGTCCTGCTTAATGAATTAGATACCCGCACCAACTTGGAAGTAGAGGGCGGTATCTTCTTCACTGAATGCAATATCAATCCCTGAAATCAGGCCATAGCGTCTCGCGATAAGGTAACGGAAACCAACGCCATAAGCCGCGTGTGAGCTTTGATCAAACATGTCGTTATCGCTGTCGCCCGCATAGCCAATCCCCGTAAATACCGCGGTTGACCAACGAGGTGTCCATTGCTTACTTACTTGAACTTCTGCTGCGACGGTGTGTTCACCTTGATAGCGATTGCGAGCGATGCCTCTCAGTTCAATGTCTGGGTAATATTGAGGAGAGAGCACTCGTTCATTGGTCGACAATGATTTGTATTGCCCTCGCAGTGCTAAGTTCCACTCCTTGTTTAACTCCCAATAGTTGAGACCTTCTAGATTAAACGTTTGATAGGTGTAATCACTGCCAATCGCATCACCAAACCAAAGATATTCCGCGACATAGTTGTAACCTTGCGTTGGATTCAAGAAGCTATTCTTGCTGTCGTATTCTGCGATTAAACCCAAACCGGAGGAGGTGGGAGATGTGTTACCGATGTTGTTTAAGATCTCTTGCGCCTTGGGATGACTATTAATTGAGAGTGTGGGTGCGAAAAATTGTTGAGAAAACCCAAGTAACCATTGGGTGTCAGGTACTCTAAATTGAAGCTTCTGTATACCACCCATGCCTTTGAGGCCTAGCTCAACACCTTCGTTTGGATCGAGTGGAGACAGTGCGTTCGGAGAGCTTTGTCGATAGAAGGTCATGTTGATATCGCCATAACCCAAGCCACCAAGGTAGCGTATTGAATCTTCCTTCCAACTACGTTTATGGCCAACAAACGCCATCCATGTGCCGTTTTCTGTGGCAAAGCCGCCCACCGCGGTAATCGCAGGCGTTAAAAGTTGAGCGCCACCATCAATGGATTTTTCGGCGAGTTGTTTACGTGTGTTTTTCTGGTCTTCCGATTCATGAAGAAAGATACCGGTGAAGCCTCCCCCGTATCCGACTGCAGGCTCTGTAATGAGAATGGGAACAGGAAGAAAACCGTAGGCATTTTCTGCGAGGTATTCTCCCATATCGAGTTGGCCATCAATCTCATCTATAAAGCTGACGGCGTGTGTAGCCGTTGAGACAAGTATCAGGCTACACAGAGCTAAGGGTTTTAAGGTCATAACATTCCGTATTATTCACTATCCATTAAATTGAGTGTAATCAATCAAATAGATAGCGCAATAGAACGGGGAGTATTAACCGAGATATCTGTTCAAAAGGCGATTGGAACAGCGTTTACTATTGGATTAGTTCTACGTACGTCAGAATATCCAGAGCATCTTGCTTTGTGATAACGCCTTGCCACGCTGGCATGCCTTGCTCTACATCGCCCTCTAAAATGTCATCTGCTAAAGAACTTGGACTGGCAAAAAAGCCGCCTAGTTTATTAGCGATGTTAGCGGGCTTGTGTGCTAATGAAGTGGCAGTAGAGCCATCACCATGTCCTTTGTCGCCATGACACACCTGACAAAGCTGTCGATATTTTGTTTTGCCATTGGCGAAGTGACTCGCATCGACTTGTGAAGCAGCACTCGCATTAAACGCCATCATTGAAGCGACTAAACCCAAGAAAGCTAACACGTGTAAATGGTTCATGGTTTTCATTGTTCTATTCTCGATTATTATTTAACAGTGAAAGAATAATCAGGTGTGAGTAAAAGAAACGTGAATGGGAAAGCTTGATTAGCCCGAATTCAAATGCAGGTTTGGCTACGGGTGAACATCAATGTGATGTAGGTAAATGATTGATTATATGCATATTGCATAGTATGGCGTGTCGCATTAGCGTGGTGGATGAATTGGAGGGGTATTATGATTAGTTGCAACGATTATGATTATATTGAGATTGTGTGTATGCACCGATACCCAATCAAATTAACGCTGAAGTCTGGCGAGCAGATTGAATGTGTCGGATTAGATACTCAACGCAATGATAGCCGTGAAGAGTGCATTAAGGTCAGTATTCAAGGTGTAGAACAACTTGTCGTACTCACTGATCTTTCCACACTAGAAGTCTGTGTCGACAATCCTCATTTTCAGCAGATTTCATTCAAAACGTCATAGGCTTTCAAATGAATAACAGCATAGAACAATGCTATTGCACCGCGTGCAGAGAAGACACACAACATGTTGTTGTGTTGGTCAGAAAGACGAGTGCGTTTGCAGACAAACCTAACCAAAAGCGAAGCGAGTTTTGGGCAGGCATGATAAAAGGTTGGTTCCTTGGCCCATTTATCGCGTCAATGGATGACTTTTCTCGTCATCTCGTCTGTGAAAAGTGTGGCCATAAAGAGATACAAGATTAGTTAAGATTTTACATAGTTAAAGCGTCGATTGGCATAGGAATAAAACGTATGAAAGTAGAAACGATTGAAGCCGTAAAGGCGTATGGGTTTTCAGTAAGAACCACTAATACCGATGAGATTGATCCAGCAAAAGCAAAGATAGGTCAATTATGGCAAGGTTTTTTCGATCAAGCTTTTCCTAAGCTGACACCAGATTCAAAGGTTTATGGCGTCTACACCAATTACCAATCGGATTTTACTGGTGAGTTTGATGTTGTTGCGTGTACCAATGCACTCACCGATAACAATTTAGCTGACCTAGTTGAAACCAATATCGAAGCAGGTAAGTACTTAACGTTCTCGGCTGAAGGTGAACTCCCTCAAGCTGTGATCGATCTTTGGGGAGAAGTGTGGGCGTATTTCAACGCTGCGGATTGTCCACATACGCGAACTTACACAACTGATTTTGAGTTTTACAAAGGTGAAACTGGAGTCGAGATTTCGATAGCGATTCAATAAGCTTTTAATTTTAAGTTATTGATAGAATGTTAATAATAAAAGAGCCACTCTCTGATGAAGTGGCTCTTTTTTTGGTTGATCCTGCTCGGAATTAAGGCTAACTACATCAATCTCATGAAGTAAGGAATGATCAAAGCATTGGCTAAATCAATAAAGAACGCACACACCAATGGCACGATAATAAAGGCTTGCACTGAGTGACCATACTTTTGGCTTACCGCGGACATGTTCGCCATCGCTGTGGGTGTTGAACCCAATGAAATCCCACCGAAACCGGCACACACGACCGCTGCATCATACGTTTTACCCATAGATGGGAACACGATGAAAATATTGATGATTACGGCTAATAGAAGCTGCATTGCCAATATGGCAAAAATCGGGCCTGCTAAATCGATCAGTGTCCAAAGCTGCATACTCATTAAAGACATCGCTAAGAAAGTACCCAAAGATATTTCTGCAATGAGGTCGATAGCGGGGGAGCGTGTTGGCCACTTTGTACCTGAGATTCTTGGATAGGAGTCTGGCATCAAGTTAGTAATCACGATACCGGCGAACAAACAAGACACGAACAATGGCAGTTGCAAGCCTGTTTGGCTGATCAATTCATTCAATAAAGCGCCGACGATGACACAAATATGAATTGCTAACACGGCATCGAGAAATTGAAAAGACGTGAGCGCTTGCTTGTGCTTATTGGTATTCGAATTTTCAGCGTTAGTTTGGCCTTCTGCTGGCTTTAAGTTGTGACGCTTGATAAGAAACTTAGCAATTGGGCCGCCCATCAAACTGGCTAAGATAAGCCCAAATGTGGCGCTGGCGATACCAATCTCCATCGCGCTTTGTAATCCAAATTCATCCGCAACCTTTGGTGCCCACGCGATCGCGGTTCCGTGCCCACCAATCAATGAAATACTGCCACTCAACAAGCCAAACACAGGCTCAAGACCAAACATCGATGCGACAGAAATACCGACAATGTTTTGCATGATCATAAAGAAGATCGTGATGACGAGTAGAATCACCAAAGGTTTGCCGCCTTTGAATAGGTCTTTCAAACTTGAATTAATACCAATGGTGGTAAAGAAGTAGACCAACAATACATCGCGAGCAAACAGATCAAATTGAACCTCAATCGAAGTCGTTGCATAAAGCGCTGCAAATAAAAGTGACGCTAAAATCCCACCGGATACGGGTTCTGGGATGCTGAACTCTTTTAAAAATCCGACGACTTGATTCAGCCTTCGTCCGATAAATAGCACCACGATACCCATGGTCACCGCAAAAAATGATCCGAGATGTAAGATGTTGTTTTCAAATTCCATAGTTGTCCTTGTAAGGGAAAAATGCTGACGTAATTTCTGATTGCCTAACGGTGTTGATAAGCAACTAGATTAACATTATTTTTTGCGTTCAAATGATAAGAATTTTTGAAATTCCGGATCGGCAATAAGTTGTTTGTTTCCTTCTTTAATCAGTAGGTCTACGTTTGCTTTGTCTATCATAAAATCTGTCGGTATTTGATTGAGCAAGTAACGTTTGGCGCTGGTATCTGATTTATTCGGGCTAATCTCAATGAAGTAGGGAGAAACAGTATGACCTTGATGAGAGGCTAGCTCCGACCAAGACTGCAACTCGTCAACGATCAGATCTTTTGTTGTATCGTTATATCGATGCAATTGGATATCGGTAATGACGTCGACAGTTTGTTTCATCGATGGCGCTTCAATCGACTTTCTAATACCTGATTCCGGAGAGGTCGATGCATCAACCGAGATGATGACAATAGGGCGCGCTGATTGGTTTTTGTGCAAGCTTTGCAGTTCTTCTTTGTCGTTGAAACGCAAATATTCGGACATCTCATAAACAGATAACAAGCCAAGGTTATCAGTAATCCCACCGTCCACTAGATGAAGATAATTGACTTCGTCTTTATGGCTATAGGACTCTAGCGATTTGATGAGGTTTCTATTGCGATAACTGGTGGCTTCAAACGAAGGCTGCAAATGATCTGATTTGTCACAGTCATTTTTGTTTTCAAGTACTACAGGTGTGAAAACGAAAGGTACAGCAGACGACGCCGTCACCGAGCTCGACACGGAATAGCTGTTTAAGTCTGAACAAATCAGGTCAAAGTATTCTTGTGTGAATGAAAAGCGAGAGCCCGTCGATATATCCGTTGCGTTAATTACTATGTAAGGCGCACCTTCGCGTCGAATGTCCGCAAATGTGCTGTCACCAAAAATGTTGTCATCGTAATAATCGGTCGCTTTATCGGTTCTAGTAGCGTAAGAGAACCAATAACTTGGCGATAACAGAATAGAGATTAGGTCTTCAGACACTTCGTGATAGAGAAATGCTTCTTCGTAATCTTCGAATATTTTGTCGCCATACAATCCGTAGTATGCAGCGGTAAAACTGCCCCCAGATACAGAGCTGATCATGTCGACTTCTTCTAATAGGTTGATACGTTCACCATCGATCTCTATATCGGTATCACGTAGTGCCTGTAATACACCATAAGAGAGTGCAGCCGCACGTGTACCTCCGCCTGAAAAGGAGAGGATAAGAGTGACTTTGTTGTCTTGTCTGTAGAAATTTTTTGCAGTGTAGGCTTGTTTTTGCGACGCCCCCAAGTTGCCGGTATTAGTGGTTTTATTTTTTGCGCTACAACCTGAAAGGGCTAGCGATAAGGCCACCAAAAGTGAAACTTCCGAGAAGCCTTTGAGGCCGTGATTAGATATGTTGAACGGGTTTACTTTGTTTTTGGGCATAGCACATTTCAAACTAACGTTGTGGTTGAGTGAAACGCTATTTTCGTTGAACTTTAATATGCCATCAATGGTGCCACCTGTAATTCAGTGTCACGATTTTCAAAACAATCTAGAGATAATTAAGCTTATTTAGAACTATTTATAGCTATGATTAACGACTTAGTTCCATCCAAAAATACAATCTTGTTTGGTTTCATTCCACAAAGGATATTGCTTCATTACTTGGGTGTAGAGTTTGCTGTCTAGGTGCGCTCTTAACCAACGTCCTACATTTTGATATTCAGATTGCACAAACCACTTCTTTTCAACTCTCACGAACTGGCTTACAAACGGCATGACCGCAAAATCGGCTAAGCTTGGTGTTTCTCCAAAAAAGTAGGCTTGGTCGGTGAGTAACGCCTCTAACTTACAGATGAATCCTTCACAGTCTTGGCGGCGTTGTTCGGTATCGATGTTTCGGTAACGAACCGACGCGCGATACTTTTCTAGATGACCAATAAACTCATCATCGTTGGTTTTGATGAGCTGGTGGACTTGTTCGTTGAGCGCCGGATTACTTGAACGAAGAAGATCTTGAGGATCGTTTTGTTGAAGAGCCCAGTTCATGACATCTATGCTTTGTTCAATGATGTGTCCATTTGGCAAAACCAAGACCGGAACGGTGCCTTTTGGCGAACTCGCTAATAGTTCGCTAGGCTTGTCTTTGGTAACGATTTCTCGGAGTAACACTTTTTGCTGTGATAGAGCGATGCCCATTCGGCCGCGCATTGCGTAAGGGCAGCGTCTCAAAGAATAAAGGATAGGTAGATCGGATTCGTTTGGCATTATTGAGGTCATTCAGTTTGAAAAGTGTTGTTAGGTGGTAAAGAGATCGTGATGTAGGTAGAATACGCGGCTTAAAAATTATAAGTAAGTGAGCGACTTCAAAAATGAGCAGAAAGATTGAGTTATTAGCCCCAGGTGGCGATGTAGAGGCGATTAAAGCAGCTATCGTAGCGGGTGCTAATGCAGTTTATTGTGGTTTGGACACCTTCAACGCTCGTAACAGAGCCTCTAACCTGTCGTTAGATGAGTTGAATGGTGTAATTCGCCTTGCTCATGAATATGGCTGTGAAGTGTTTCTAACTCTTAACGTTGTGCTGCTGGAGCATGAAATTAAGAGCATCACTAAACTGTTAAACCAACTAGTGAACACCAAACTAGACGGCATCATTGTCCAAGATCTTGGTTTGTTCGATTTGGTGAAAAAGCATTTCCCATCATTAGATGTTCACGCATCGACTCAGCTGACTACGCACAACGAAGGCCAGATTAAGTTCTTGTCTAAGATTGGCGCAACGCGCGTTAACTTGTCTCGTGAATTGAACCTGCCAGAAATCAAAATGCTGACGGAAGTGGCACACGATCACGATGTACTGACTGAAGTGTTCGTACACGGTGCTTTGTGTATCGCGTTCTCTGGCCAGTGTTACTCAAGCTCTGTAAGTGTGGGCAACTCGGGCAACCGTGGCCGTTGTAGCCAAGCGTGTCGTGATGAATACGAAATCACCAATGCGGGTAACAAGTACCCACTGAACTTGAAAGATAACTCAGCTTACTACGACCTACCTGAATTGGTTGACGCGAAAGTTGACTCGTTGAAAGTAGAAGGCCGTATTAAAGGCGCACACTACGTTTATACCGTAGTAGACACGTGGCGCAAGCAGATTGATAGCTTTGTAGAAAGTGGTTTGTTGATCGAAGATGATTCGAACCTGCACAAAGTATTCAACCGTGATTTCACCAACTCTTTCCTAAAGGGTAACCTAACGAAAGACATGTTCATCGACAACCCACGCGACAACAGCATGAATTACGCTGTTGATAAAGCGACGAAAGAGAACAATGAAATCTCTGTTGTGCAAATTCAAGAAGTGACCAGCGATCTTTACGAAGCTAAAAATGCGCTAGGCAGCGAAATGCGCGACAAGATCGAGTTCCTTGATATTCGTAAAACGCCGGTGTCATTGTCGTTTAGCGCGAAACTGGGTCAACCATTCACGGTGACAGTGAACACATCAAAAGAGAACTTTACGGTTCAATCTAAATCGCTACTGATAGCGGCAGGTGACAAGGCGATCGATCAAGAGCTACTTAAGAAGCGTTTTAAAGCTGTTAAGAGTGCGGTTCATACATTAGAAAGCTACAACTACGATAACCTTGATGCAGGCCTGATTGTTCCTTTGAAAGAAGTGTCCAATCTTAAAGATGAAATCGACTTCATTCTGAACGGCTCTGTAGAAGTGATTAAGCACGTTGACGTACCAGCATTGCCTCAGCACCCTAAAGTGAATGAGAAGCCGACTATGTCGATGCTTATCGCGGATGTGGAAGACTTGCACCTGTGTGACGTAACTGACGCGGATGTTTACTTCAAACTGCCAGAAAGCTTCAAGAAGCGTTGTAACAAGTACATCGATATCTTGGCTGCAAACCCACGCTTGATTCCTTGGTTCCCTGCAGTATTGATCGGTAAAGACTATGACGAAGCGGTTCGTATTCTTGAAGAGATCAAGCCAGCTCGTATCGTAACCAACAATACGGGTATTGCTTACAAAGCTTACGAGATGGGTATTGAGTGGGTTGCAGGCCCGTTCATGAACACAACTAACTCTCATGCGTTGGTGACTCTGAAAGAAGAGCTTAACTGTGCGGGTGCGTTCATTTCGAACGAGATCAATAAAGGTCAGATTCGTCATATTCGTCGCCCAGAGAACTTCAAACTTTTCTACAGCATCTACCACCCAATCTTAATGATGACCAGTCGTCAGTGTTTCTTCCAAAGAACCGTCGGTTGTAACAAGCCAAGCATCGAAGCGGGTTGTATGTTGAAGTGTGAGAAAGCGACCACGATTACTAACGTGAAAGGCATTTCTTTCGCGGTTGATAAACAGAAGGGTGGCTACCCAAGCATTTACAACCACGAACAGTTCTTAAACCATGATGCTGTAACGGATTTCTCGGGTCTGTTTGACGAGTTCTTCATTGACCTAACCAACATCGGTGCAGGTTCGAAAGAAGTACAAGACAAAGTAGAGCTGATCAAACACTTCCAAGGTTTGATTGACGGCGTTGATGGTTCACAACAGAACCTAGAGCAGATGGTTGAAGTTCGAACTAATGCTCAGTACGTTCAAGGTTTATAGGGTGCAAGGTCTATAAGTCTTAACCGCTTATAAGCTCTCTGAACCAATAAACAATAGGCCACTCAATCGAGTGGCCTTTTTAATGTCTGAAATTTTCTGAGTCTTTCTCAATCGGCGAATGCGTTATTCCGTTACCGCTTCCTGCTTAAAGCATGGGCTCTTTAACGTGTTCATCTTTTCGATTTCATTGGTTAAGCGCAACGAGAGCAGGGCTTTTTGGTTTGAAGCAAAATCGAACATAACGATGGTCGCGGTTCCGATTGTCGTTAGCTTCTGCTGAGTCTTGCTGACGATCGCGTATTCCATGGTGAAGCGGTCGTCTTGAATATCAGTGACGCGAGAACCAATCAGCAGAGTATCTGGATACGTGACTGGGCGGAAATACTTACAGTAAGTGTCACCAAGAACAGGGCCAACTTTGGTAATCGCCATCTCTTCCATCAGCTCAACGTGCTTGAAAAAATCTAAGCGAGCGGTTTCGAAATAGCGAAAATATACGGCGTTGTTAACGTGATTGAGTGCGTCCATTTCTCCCCAAGCGACAGGGATTTCTGTTACTACCGGGTAGTCAGATAATAGTGCTTCCATGCGAACTCTCTTATTGTTATCTGTGTAGTTAATGTTATCTGGGTAATTAACGTTATCTACTTATCCTTCATCGGGATAAGTTGTTATTGGAATAAAAACCCTACCGTTAAATTAACAAAACTGCAACACGTGTGATTTAAGTTTTTGAAGCTTGAAACCACACAATGTCAGGGACTTAGTCTTTCATGAACCAATGACTCAAACGCTTTTGCTCTGTAACTTAGCTACTGAGGTGTTTGAATTGCAGTTCAACCAATCGTCGGTACAGTTCACAGCTATTGATGAGCGACTGGTGGTCGCCGATGTCTACTAGCTGTCCTTTATCGAGTACCGCAATTTGGTCGGCGTGTTTAATTGTTGATAAACGGTGCGCGATAATGATCGTCGTTCTGCCACGCATTAACTCTTCTAAAGCTTGTTGAACATGATGCTCACTTTCACTGTCTAGCGCACTGGTTGCTTCATCCAATAAGAGAATATTCGGATCTTTTAAGATGGCACGTGCGATTGCAATACGCTGACGCTGACCGCCAGACAATCTCACGCCACGTTCACCAAGAAAGCTGTGATAGCCTTCAGGTAAGTTCTGAATGAACTCGTGCGCGTGCGCTTTTTTCGCCGCTTCGATAACTTGCTCGTCTGTTGCTTCTGGGTTCCCGTAGCGAATGTTATGGAACACATCGTTACTGAACAGAGCAGGCTGCTGTGGAACGAGAGCCATCTGCTTTCTTAGTTCATTTGGATCAAACTGATTCAGCTCAACACCACCTAACGTCACTTTACCCACTTGAGGGTCGTAGAAACGTTGCAATAGTTCAAACAGGGTAGTTTTACCTGCACCAGACGGGCCAACCAGTGCCAACACTTTACCTTCATGGGCCGTTAGCGTGAGGTTGCTTGTTGCGGGCTGGTCTGGTCTTGATGGGTAACAGAAGGTCACATCATCAAACGCAACTTCTGGTGTCACGTTATCCAGTGAGGTTGGATTTTCTACAGGCGCAACAATGTGGCTTTCAACTTGTAGGATCTCGATTAATCGCTCGGTCGCACCTGCCGCGCGTTGCAATTCACCCATCACTTCAGAAATCGTACCTAATGACGAAGCGACCATAATGGCATAGAAGACAAACGCCGCTAAGTCACCCGCCGACATCGTGCCGTTGATGACATCACTGCCGCCAACCCAAAGCATGCCTGCAATCGCACTGAACACGATAACAATCACACCAGAGATAAGAATCGCACGCTGTTTAACGCGTTGACGACCAATCTCGTAAGCCTTTTCTACTTCTACGGCGAATGACGCTTTCTCTTGCGCTTCACGGCTGTAGCTTTGCACGGTTTTAATGTGCTCAATCGCTTCACCTGCATAAGAGCCGACATCAGACATCGAATCTTGGCTTTGGCGAGATAGGGCTCTTACACGACGCCCGTAGACAAGAATAGGAATCAAGATAAACGGCACCGAGGCCAAAACAATCAGCGTCAGCTTAATATTGGTCGCAAACAGCATGATGATTGCACCAATACACATCAATGCACTGCGCATCGCCATAGAGAACGATGAACCAATGATGCTTTGAAGCAGAGTGGTATCCGTGGTGATGCGCGACATGATGTCACCACTGCCATTGGTCTCGAAGTAACTTGGATGCAGCGTCACGACATGATTAAAAACTGATAAGCGAATGTCCGCACTCACACGTTCCCCAACAGAAGAAACCAAATAGAAGCGGAAGAAAGTACCAATCGAGATCAACACGACCACCACCATGATGAATTGAATCGCGCTGCCTAAGTCTGACAACGATTGTTGGCTGAAGCCTTGATCGATAAGAAGACGAATACCGTGTCCGACCGAAAGGGTTAAGCTCGCCGTGAAGATCAACGCGATCAACGCAGCAATAACACGACCTTTATAAGGCTGAATGAATTTACTCAGCTCAAACAAAATACTAAGGCTTTTTTTCTCAGGTTTGGGTTCTGGCGTTTGTTGAGTCGTTCGCTGAGTTGAGTCGAGCGTAGAAGAGACATCGTTTTGCATATGACTGCCTTAATGTGTTGTCGCTTTGAAAATAGATGACTTGTTACTTATTGGTTATGGCTTATTGCCTGTACTGCGCGTTGTTCGCTGGGAAGTAATTGTTGTTGAGAATAGGACCCATTAAAGCATTTATTGCGCTGTGACGCTCCCTAGGAAACTCAATTTCCAATATTTCATCACTACTAAGTGAATAATCCGAAACGACCTTAAAGGAAAGTTAAGCATTCTGAACCAATCAGTTCGATAGCAAACTAAGCTAATTAACCCTAATTTTTATGCAAGTAAATTGGCGTTAATAGGAGAGTGCACTCATAAGTTAGCAATCGAGTAATGATTTATAAATTGATAGCAAAACGTTTGCTTTTTGTCTCGATATTAACCTTATCAATGACTTGAAAGCTTTGGTTGTAAGACCAGTTATAGCGACTGTTTTTTGTGCAATATTTGTTACAAAAATTCAACAAAGTAGTTTTTTATACATTTTTCTTGCATAAAACCTCGGATTGAATAGAATAACCAACAAATGACAATTAATGCAGTATTGTGGCATGAGTATTCAAGTAAAGAGCATCAACAAATCATACGGTGATACCCAAGTTCTTCACGATATCAGTTTCGACTGTGAGAGTGGTGAAACTTTGGTATTGCTTGGCCCAAGCGGCGCGGGCAAGAGTTCATTACTGCGTGTATTGAACCTGCTAGAAATCGCGGACAACGGCGAATTAGACATTGCGAACGAGCAATTCGATTTTTCAAGCCAAATCCAAGAGAAGCAGGGGCTTAAACTTCGTCGTAAAGTCGGCATGGTGTTCCAGCAATACAACTTATGGCCACACATGACGGTAATGGAAAACTTGATTGAAGCACCAACCAAAGTTGCAGGTTTGGATAAGCAAGAAGCGGTCAAGCAAGCTCAAGAAGTACTAAAGACACTTCAACTTGCCGACAAAGCAGACGCTTGGCCACTTCAATTGTCTGGCGGTCAACAACAGCGTGTTGCGATTGCACGTGCGTTGATGATGAAACCGGATGTGTTGTTGTTTGATGAACCAACAGCGGCGCTTGATCCTGAGATCACCAACCAAGTCGTGAGCATCATTAAAGAATTGAGCGGAACGGGCATTACCCAAGTGGTCGTGACGCACGAAGTCGATTTCGCGAAGAAGATCGCTAGCCACGTTCTGTACCTAGAGAAAGGGTACATCGTTGAACACGGCACCAGCGATTCATTTATTAATCCGCAGACACCAGAGTTTGCTGAATATTTGACTCACTAAGTAAGTCATTTATTAAAAGAAAGTTGACTCATTAGATTTAGCTAAACACAACATCAATTAAAACAATCAAATTATAAGAATGGCCACAGGCCGCTACTACACAGTATTCGGAGTAACAAAATGAAAAAGATTCTACTAGCTTCACTTATCGGCCTTGCTTCTTTCAACGCAGCAGCTCAAGAAGAAATCAAATTCGCAATGGAAGCAACTTACGCACCATTTGAATACATGGATGAGAACAACCAAATCCAAGGTTTTGACGTAGACCTAGCAAACGCACTTTGTGAAGAGATGAAAGCAACCTGTACTTTCCACAACCAAGCATTTGATAGCTTGATCCCTGCACTTAAATTCAAACGTTACGATGCAGCTATCTCAGCAATGGACATCACTGAAGCGCGTCTTCAACAAGTGAACTTCTCTAACGCTTACTACGATAACTCTGCAGCATTCATCTCTTTTGAAGGCAAAGTAGCAGACCAAGCAGCACTAGAAGGTAAGCGTGTTGGTGTTCAAAACGGTTCTACTCACCAGAGCTTCTTACTTGAGCAAATGACTGGCGTAACAGCGGTACCTTACTCAAGCTACCAAGATGCATTCATCGACATGAAAAACGGTCGTATCGATTCTGTATTCGGTGACACAGCCGTTGTAGCTGAATGGTTCAAGAAAGAAGACAACCTAACGTACGTCGGCGACCAAGTAACAAACCAAGAGTACTTCGGCAACGGCTTTGGTATCGCAGTAAACAAGAGCAACCAAGAACTTGTAGACCAACTTAACGTTGCACTTGCAGCAGTGAAAGCGAACGGCGAATACGACAAGATCTTCAACAAGTACTTCGGTAAGTAATTTATGGAATTAACGGGTTACTCTTTAGGGCTCGTCGAAGCAAGCTGGATGACTGTTCAGCTTGCGTTCGTAAGCCTATTAGTTGGATTGGTTCTAGCAGTTTTGTTTGCAAGTGGTGAGATGTCTCGTCGTATTGCAATCAAATGGCCAACGACTGCATTTGTGACGATTGTTCGTGGTTTACCAGAAATTCTGGTCGTACTGTTTATCTACTTTGGTTCGACACAAGTTCTGTTCATGATCACTGGCGACTTCATCGAAGTGAGCCCGTTCTTATCTGGTGTTGTTGCACTGTCACTTATCTTTGCTTCTTACGCTTCGCAAACCTTGCGTGGTGCATTAAAAGCAGTAAGCAAAGGGCAGAGAGAAGCAGCAAGCGCGCTTGGTATTTCTCAGTCTCGTGCATTCTTTCGTATCGTGTTACCTCAAGCAGTAAGACACGCACTACCAGGGTTAACCAACCAATGGTTAGTGTTATTGAAAGACACTGCATTAGTATCGCTGATTGGCGTAACAGATTTGCTGAAACAAGCACAACTAACATCCGCTGCAACGCACGAAGCATTTACTTGGTACGCGACAGCAGCAGCAATCTACTTGGTCATCACTTTAATCACACAAAGATTGGTAAAAGTGATTGATGGTAAGTTCTCTATTCAAGGTTTGGGTAACAAAGGGGCAATGGCATGAATCAACAATACCTCTCTCAAATGCTTGAAGGCTTAGTGACCAGTCTTCAACTCACAGGTGCTTCATTACTTGTTGGTTGTATCTTGTCACTGCTGATGACGGTAACGCTAATCCTAAGAATACCGGCGATTCACTGGTTCACTCGTGGCATCATTACGCTGTTCACTGGCACCCCATTATTGGTGCAAATCTTCTTGGTGTATTACGGCCCGGGTCAGTTTGATTGGATTCGTGAAAGCTTCCTATGGACTTGGTTAAGCCAACCTTGGTTCTGTGCAATGTTAGCATTAGCTTTGAACACTGCCGCATACAGCACGCTACTGTTCAGAGGCGCATTCAACGCGATTCCAGCAGGGCAGTGGGAAGCATGTCGCGCACTTGGCATGGACAAAGTAGCAACGCTTAAAGTGTTACTGCCATACGCTCTACGCCGCGCCGTTCCAGCTTACTCGAACGAAGTGATTCTAGTCTTCAAAGGCACGTCACTGGCAAGCACCATCACCATCATGGATTTGATGGGTTACGCTCAGCGTATCAACGGCCAAACCTACGACACACTCACCGTGTTCGGTATTGCTGGCGCATTCTACTTAGCAGTAAACGGCATACTAACGTTGATCTTCCGTCAGGTAGAGAAGAAAGCCCTCGCATTCGAAGCCGCGTAATCTACGCCACTCACAAGCTTAACTAACGTATAAAGCCTGCCATTTATGTTCACATAGATGGCAGGCTTTTTTGTGTTTGGTGTATGTCTAGGGGAACTGTGTTTGTATCCAGTTGGACGGGGTTTCTACGAAATTCATACTATACGTAAATATGCTTCATTTTATCATGCAATGAATTTATCTATGTTTTAAGTCACTGAAATACTGTGATTAATTGTGGTAGAGTTCCGCCTATATGAAACTAGACTGAATAATTCTGTATTTAAAAGCAGAATGTTTCTGTCTAATAGCTTTAAGGCATTAGGAGGTAAAATGCAGAAATCCGATCAAGTATCGTTGTATTTTTTGTCTGACTTAGAAAATTTTCGGGTTTTTGTTGAGCTATCAGAACGTCATTGGTCTGAAGAATTAATTAAGTACAACGAATCTGATATAGAAGATAACGAGTCCGTTTGTTGGGATAGATACAAGTATCGCAATGATTTAGGCGCGCACTTTCAAGAAGTATTTCCTCAATACCAGAAACAATCATTTTTGCTCATGTTGGTGTCGCTTTTTGAAGACTATCTTAACCAGCTGTGCCACAGCTTTAACTTTGAAAAAGGTTTGAATTGTATTTTAAAAGACTATCCTGGTTTAGGTATTGAGAGAGCAAAAAACTACTTACGTAAAGTCGCTAGAATTGAAGTCCCTACAGGCACTGTCTCTTGGAGCAGAGTCGTTGAAGCAAGAGATATCAGGAATATCATTGCTCACAATGCAGGGCACTTAGACGAGGCGCTTCATAATAATCAAATTAAAATTGTTGCCAAAAGTCTCAATTTAAATTCGCATAAATTTGCTAGAGTCCATCTTGAAGTTACACAGGTGTATATCTTTGAAGTTATTGAAGCTATGACTAGTGTGGCTAACGAGCTCTGGCGCAACACGACGGAAAATGCCTAACAATTTAAGAATGAATCATTAGGCTCGGCATTTTTAGTTCTGGTTGTAACATTACTCACACCTACACATGGTTTTGCTTTCTAAGAGGGAACGAACATGAATCAAGGTATTTTCAAGAATCTGAAGCTGGCATTAGGTGTTGGTTTGGGTGTCGCCATTCATCAGTACTTTTTTATCACGGATAGTGCGTTTGATTTCTATCGACCAATTGTGGCGCTTGGGTTTACGTTTGTCGTTAGCAGTATTGGTACACTTCTGAAAGATAGAATCATGCGTAACAAGGAGACTAAAGGGGCATCATGACTAAAATCTATTTAGTGTGTGGCTTTGTCGGCTCGGGTAAGACGACTTACTCTAAATCGCTTGCAGAAAAGCATGGGGCTTTTCGTTTCTCGATCGATGAGTGGATGATTCCTTTGTATGGCGAACATATGGAACGTGAAGTTTTTGATCGCCGGTTGGCTACGCTACAAGGGTTATTCAAGGAGTCTGCAATGCAGCTTTTTTCCTTGGGTGTTCCTGTGATTTTTGACTTTGGTTTTTGGCGTAAGTCTGACCGAGATTCTTTTACAAGCTGGGCATCAAAACTAGGTGTGGACAGCGAAGTTCACTACCTTGATGTTCCGTTTGAGACTTGCAAGCAGAGGGCATTTAGCCGGAACTCGGAATTGAATGGTAAGTCTTATGAAATGACACCGGAAATGTTAGATCTGTTTTGGTCTTGGTTTGAGGTTCCAACTTCAAATGAAGATGTTGTTTGGGTTCAGCTGGAAGCTCAATAAAATATGCGACTAGGCGTGAAGGTGAGTGGCCTTTTTGTTATCTAGCTTGTGTTCTAAGCCTTAGGTTACATCGGGTTTATGAAAGTCTGAGTTGTCCATCGAGTAGTAGAGCGATAATTGCACTCCAGTTACGCCATTTTTGGTAATTAACATTCCCTGTCGATTATCGAATCTTTCATCAAACCAACTATTAAGACAGGGAACTGAAATGAACAGAATGACATGGGTCGCGCTGGCTCCGTTATTACTATCAACGGCAATGATATTTCGTACTTTTATCTATGGAAGCCAAAGCCACATCGAAGTTATAACGGTGTCGTTGGTATTGTCTGCGCCTTTGATTTTTACCTTTGTACTTGTTTTCTTATTTTGCCGAGATAACGTTTCTGATAGATATGCGCTACTTGGAACAATCGCAATTTGCGGGCACTTATTTACAGTGATGCTCCATGTATTGTGGAACGGCTTTATGTTGGCGGATGTGATTAACAAAGATGATTTAGGGCCAGCACAAGGCTATACCGGTTTGATACTTTGGGTTGGTAGCGTCAAAACGATGCTACTCGGCTTGGCTGTAGGGTTATGCCTTCATTACTTACCACGTTTATTTAGAAAGGCCGCAGCAAGATAGCTGTTTGGCTAGTTCGTTGCCTATAGGAGTTGTCACCGTGTTTTATAGTAAGGAATTCAACAAGGGATTGCTGCTAATCCTTATTTCAATAAGTGCTTTCATTGTCATTACCTCTGATAACAACCCTGAGACATTAATCGCTCACGCCATCAACGGCTTAATTGCTTTGCTCTTTTTCTCCATGACAATTGAAGTCAAAGACAATGTACTAAGCTGGTATTTCGGCTTTGGCTTTTGGCGTAAGAATGTCGAGGTGTCAGACATTGCAGAGACATCGTTCTATCAAAGCAAGTGGTATCAAGGTATAGGCATCCGAATGCTGAGCGATGGCTGGTTGTATAATGCATCGATAGGTTCAGCGCTGAAGTTAAGCTTAAGCACTGGAAAGCATGTTTACATTGGTTGTAAAGATACGGATGGTTTAAAGCTGGCCTTGAAAACCGCTAACGAACAGATAACTCAAAAGTGATTTACGAGGCTTGGCATTTTTCGTTTAAGGTTTGGTTAATGTTCAGGTCATATAGTTGTGGGTCAGTGGTGTTGTTCGAATCGTAAAGTATTATGTTGACAGGGGAAGTTATGAATCCACAAGAAGCCTTTATAGGGTTTGCGGTTTATGGGGTTATCAGTAGTTTTATCTGCTTGTTTACGTTTTTTATTATCAAAGATGCAAAGTGCAAACAAACATTGTGGACTTTGCAAGCTGTTGTTTTTGGTATCTTCTTCGTTGGCTTTATCTATTGGTCTGGTGGTGATGGGCCAAAATTGTTGGTCTGGATTCCGCTTGTTATTTTAATGTCTATCTACAATATCCACTCTCTGAAATTTTGTGGTTCTTGTGGAAAAACTAACGTAAGAAAAAGCGGATTGTCATCCATTAAATCATGTAGTGAATGTGGTAATGCTTTATAGTAAAGCTAAGAAATATCGGACGTTTGTTCATTTTAGTTTCAGCCTTAAAAGGAAGTTGTATGAATTTAGATAAAGCTAAAAAACGCATCGCAAAGCAGGTTAAAAAAGGCGACAACGGATACCCAAAAATCACGTTAGCGTATTACGGATCGACCAAAGATCTCGCAACGGAAGTCGCAGTTCAATTTATGCTGGGTGAGGGCGATGGTGTTCAAGAAGAGCGTTTTTCTTGTGAAACCGAAATCCGAGATAATGAGCTAATCCAAACGACGTTACTCAAGATAATCGAGCGCGCTAATGTTAACTCAGTGATTGAAGTTGAAGGCGTGACGGTTCTTTAGTTGTCTTAGTATCAGTCGGTGCGTTTGAAATTTTCTACTCATAATTTATCAAGGAAGGAACATTATGAAATTAGCTCAGTTAAATATCGCTCTGGCTAAATACCCGTTAGATGCGCCGGAAATCAAAGAGTTTGTCGATAACTTAGAGCTGGTTAACGGAATCGCAGAAAGCAGTGAAGGGTTCGTTTGGCGTCTGAAAGATGAATCTGGTGACGCCACCAACATCCAAGCTTTTGATGATCCTAATATGATTGTGAACATGTCGGTGTGGGATTCTGTGGATTCGTTAAAGAACTTCATGTTCCGCACACATCACCGTGATTTCATGCGCCGAAAGGGAGACTGGTTTCAGCGTTTACCTGAAGATACTTATGTTCTTTGGTGGATCGAAGAAGATCATATTCCCACACTCGCAGAAGCGATAGAGCGACTTGAACACCTCAGAGAAATCGGTGATACGCCGTATGCCTTCACTTTTAAAACCAATTTTACAGAGTCAGAAGCGCCAAAATAGCGTTCGTCCAACCAACGTTACGTTCCATTGAAATTAAAATAGGGTGGTGTGTGGGAGTTGTTGATGTTGGATGGATCATCGATAGTGTTTTCTGCATTTAAACAGATAAAGGTAAGTTGTGATTGAATTTAAAACGGTCGGTCTTTTTGTACTTACGGCGGTGGCCGAGATTGCAGGGTGTTATCTACCTTATCTTTGGTTAAGAGAAGACAAGAGCATTTGGTTATTGATTCCTGCTGCGATAAGCCTTGCGTTGTTTGCTTGGTTATTGACGCTTCATCCTACCGCGACAGGGCGTGTTTATGCGGCCTATGGTGGGGTGTATATTTCGGTTGCATTGATATGGCTGTGGCTTGTTGATGGCGAAAAGCCGACAACGTGGGATCTGGTTGGTGGATCAGTAGCACTACTCGGTATGGCGATTATTATGGTTGGGCCTCGCAACGCGTAGTGCATGCATTGAGATGACAGGAAGAGAATAAACCATGGAAAAGGTTGATTGGCACAAGAATCAGATTGATGACAGTACCGTCATAACGGACAGCTACAAAACGACTCAAAACGTGCGTCGATATTTTAAGTCCAAGCTTGGCGAAGAGTTTAAATTTGACCGTGATTTTATGCAGTGGATGAACAATGCGACAGGATTGACTATGGGTGATGCCTTACAAGAGTGGGCGAAGCGTAACGATATAAAGTAACGGATTATCTTGTTGGTCAACTCATTTACCAGCTAGCCAGTTCATAAAAATACCGCCGTAATCAACGGCGGTATTTTTTATTACGCTTATCGCATTATTCAGTAGATAACGAAGAGCAGTTAGCCTAGTTTACGCGGGCTAATTCAACAGTTTGCGTTTCACTCGCTACTTTCCAATCGCCACCTAAAGCTTTGTACACTGCAATCGTGGTGTTGGCTGTTTGAAGCTTGGCGGCCACTTGTCGATCTTGCATCGCTTTTTGTTGTCTTTGTGCGTCTAACACCGACAGGTAATCCACGAGGCCGGCTTTGTATAAAGATTTGGCTTTGCTCACTGCGTTATCAACGGCAAGGGTGGCTTCATCGATGCGCTTTTGGTTTTCTTGGCTACGACCATAGGCAAACAAGCTTGAATCGACTTCTGCAAAGGCGCTGTCTACCGAGTGTTGGTAGTTAAGCGCTGCAGAACGGAACCTTGCTTCGTTCATTTCAACCATGGCTTCACCTCGACCACCATCGAATACATTCCAACTGATACCGGCAGATGCAGCCCAACCGAATGAGTCGCTACTGAATAGGTCATCAAAACTTCCTGCGGATACTCCTGGCGTTCCCGTTAGGAAGAACTTGGGGTAGCGATTGGCAATGCTTGCACCGAGTTCTTCGTTAATGGCTGCCATTTCTCGTTCTGCAATACGGATGTCTGGGCGTTGTTCTAACAAATCAGAAGGTAAGCCTGTCGGAATAACATCGTTCATTCGCGGCAAGGTAAATTCACCTGCTAAACGTTGGTTCACGCTCGTAAGTGACTCGCCTAACAACACTGCCATGCGCTGTTTGTGTACTTGCTCTGCGATTTCAAGTTGAGGAACAATGGATTCAGTCGCAGCAAGCATGGCTTTAGCTTGAGCTAGGTCTAACTCTGAGCCGTAGCCACTTCGAACCACTTTGGTGACCAATTCTAAGGTTTGCTTTTGGTCGGCAATGTTTTCTAGTGCGATCGCTTTTCGCTCTTGAGCACCGCGATATTGCAGGTAGTTGTGAATGACATCTGCAGTGATCAAGGTGTTCAAACCCGATTGAAAGATCTCCGCTTGTTCCACTCGGATCGTCGCCGCGTTGGATTGTTTATCGATACGTCCAAACAAATCCATTTCCCATGCGATGCTCGCACCTAAGAACCCACCATCGTGTTGGGCTTCGAGTAACGACATGCCCGTTGCTGATTCAACTGCATCAGAGGCGCCAAATACCGGGCCGAGTAGGGAGTCGTTCTCACTCAGCTGGTAGTTGTAATAACCACCACCAACATTCACAGTCGGGACTTTGAATGATTCGACTACGCTTTTGTACGAGTTCGCCATGGTGATACGCTCGGCGGCCAATTTAAGTGGGATGTTCTGGCTTTGGACATCGACCACTAACTGATTGAGCGTTGGATCACTGAACTGTGTCCACCAATGATTGTGTTGTTGGTTTTGGCTCACACCGTCTTGACTATATAGAAACGTTTCAGCCATGGTCGTTTGTGGTTCTACGTAATCAGGGCCAACCGCACAACCTGTCAGCAACAAGGCGAGAGCAATAGGAGCCACTTTAAACTTTGTTAATGGATACATGTTTATTGCTCCTTGTTGAATGAGGTTGTAGTGCCGCTGTTTGTAGATTGAGGCGTTGCATCAAGCACGATCACTGCGTCTTTGATGGCTTCCTCTACTGTCTTTTTTTCTTCAGTTCGATAGAAAAGCTTGTACAGCGCAGGCATTACAAACAGAGACAACACGGTTGCCGCAGCCAAACCACCGATAATGGTTGCTGCCATCTGGTCAAACAGTAGATCGCTTAGCAATGGGATCATACCAAGTGCCGTGGTGAGTGCGCCCATTGAGATCGCCATCGTACGGTTCACTGTCGCTTCTTTGATTGCGTCAGACAGTGAGCGACCGTTCTTACGTTCGAGCTCGATTTGGTCCATCAACACGATGCCATTCTTGATGATCATACCTGTTAATGTTACCGCGCCAATCAGAGCCATGAAGCCGAATGGTTTATCCAACAACAATAAACTGAATGTTGCACCCGTCGCCGCAAGCGGTAGGGTGGTGAAGATGATCACTGGCTGTTTGAAGCCGTTAAACATCGCCACTAAGATAATTACCATCAACAACATTGCTTTAGGCAGTTGCTTAAGAATATCGCTGACCGCTTTATGCTCGTCGTAATATTCGCCACCCCATTCCAAGTGGTAACCATCTGGAAGGTGGATTGATTCAATTTGCTCTTTAACGGAGTTTCTTACTGCTGCAGGTGTGGTGTAACGACCAACGCCAGCTTGTGCAGTGATGGTTTTCACTCGGTCACGACGCCAAATCATGGTCTCTTCACTGGTTAGCTCAAACCCATCGATGACTTGGCCGAGTGGAACGCTGTGTATGCCCAATAGAGAGCGAACCGGCAGAGTTTCAAGTGATTGAATTGAGCTTTCTGTCCCGCGCAGTTGAATCGTGACCAACTCATCGTTCAAGTTCATACGACCCAGCGGCATACCTTCTGACGCGCGCTTTATCGCGAATGCAATGTCTGCGCGGTTAATACCTGCAAGGCGCATCTTGTCTTGGTTGATGATAGGTTCTAACACTTTGCTTTTTTGACGCCAATCGTCACGTACGTATTTGGTGTCTGGATGTTGAGCAAATATAGCTTTCGCTTGCTTTGATAGTCCGTGAAGAACCTCGACATCCGGGCCGGAGAAACGCGCTTCAACACTGAATTTATCCGCCGTCGCCAATTTTAAGCTTATAAAGCGAGGGTCTGCATTTGGAAACTCTTCCATTAACCATTTATCACCACGTGCAATTAACGGGCTAAGTGATGGAAAATCCGTAGCGTTAATCAAGATCTGACCGTAAGCCGGGTCAAACGGTTCTGGTTCAATGGTCACTGAGAAACGTGGAGCACCCGCGCCAACGTATGTTGAAATACTGTCGACTTCCGGCTGTTCTAACAACCATTGCTCGATGCGTTTCATATCCTCTGAAGTTTGTTCAACCTTGGCACCATTTGGTAGCCAGTAATCTAAGAACAGAATAGGTCTGTCGGCTTGTGGAATAAAGTTAACCGCAATGTTCGGAATAGCCAGTGCCGTCACTAAAATCAGTGGAATAAGTCCCGTCAGTGCTTTGAGTGGGTTATCTACTGTCCAGTTTACGCTTTTACGGTATAAGCTCACTTTGGTGTCGTCAGCTTGTTTGGTTGGCTTGATAAAGAACCAACACATCAAGGCTGTAAACGTCATCGCGACTAGCCAAGACAGTAATAGTGAAGAGGCGATGATAAGGAATACTGAGCTAGCGAACTCAGCGGCATCCGTTTTTGAAAAGATAACAGGGCTCGCACCCATGATAGCGATAACTGTCGCGCCAAAGAGCGGTGTTGCTGTCTCTTTCACAGAATCAATTGCGGCTTTGGTGCGGTCGATGCCTTTGTTGATTTTTACAATCATCATATCGGTGATAACAATGGCATTATCCACCAACATGCCGAGCGCAAGAATGAACGTACCTAGCGAAACTCGGTGTAAATCGATTGAAGCCATGTTCATGTAGATAAGCGTTAACAAGATAGTCAGCAGCAAGCTTGAACCAACGATAGTTGCGCTTTTTAGCCCCATGAATACGGACAGGACGATGAATACAATCGCGACACTCTCAAGCAAGTTGCTTACGAAGTTGTCGATCGATTTCTGAACTTCTTCCGGCTGGTTTGCAACTGTCGAGATATCGACGCCTAACGGTAGAGTTGCTTGGAAATCGCTGACGATCTGGTGGATTTCATCGCCAAGCGATACCACGTTAACGCCCGCAACAGGACTCATTGCCAATGTAACTGCAGGTACGCCGTTGTAGCGGTTCTCTGTCATCAGTGGCTCTTGGTAGCCCATTGTGATGTCTGCGATATCGCCCAAACGGATTAAGCTGGTTCCGAATTCACTCACGCCGCCTTTGATCATCAGGTTTTTAATATCATCTAATGAACCAAACTCGCTCGACTGTTGAACACGAATACGCTCAGTGCCTGCTGAAAACTTGCCCGCGTCAAAGGTCATGTTCTGAGTATTGAGTTGTGACCAAACTTGCGTGATAGATAGGCCGTATTGTGCCAATCTTTCATCTGGGATGTTGATGTGGACAACACGTGGCTGAACACCATGTAACTCAATCTTCTTAATGCCATCGACGGTTTTGATGCGTCGTTGTAACTCTTCTGCGTAACGTCTTAGTTCAGCAGGCGATGCATCCGTACTGTGGATAGAAAAAAGCATTCCGTAGACTTCAGAAAACTCATCCTGTACGACACTGATCTGTGCCGCCGAAGGCAGTAACAGCTTCATGTCAGACACTTTACGACGCAACAAGTCCCACTCTTGAGGAAGTGCTTTTGAATTAAGAGACTCCTTTAAGTCAACAAATACCATCGACATGCCTGGACGAGACAGTGAACGCAGTCGGTTCAATGAACCCATTTCTTGCAGTTTGGTTTCCACGGTATCGGTGACTTGTTGCTCCACTTCTTCTGCAGAAGCGCCAGGGTAGAGGGTTACTACCACGGCCGTTTTGATGGTGAAGCTTGGATCTTCGAGCTTGCCAAGATCAAAGTAAGAAAACAGGCCCGCAATTACACTCAATGCAGTGAAAAACAGGATGAAGGTGCGTTGTTTTATCGCAAAATCAGCTAGATTCATCATGATTTACCTACAGGCTCTTAACTTGAATATCAGAGAAGTGTTGGCCTTCTATGACGTATTGAGCACCGCTCACCACGACGAAATCACCATCGCTGAGTGTAGATTCGACACACACAGTATTTTGAGACATCGACACTACTTCCACAGTCACGCCATGCGCTTGTTCGTTTTGAAGGGTGAAAACTTGCTCAATGCCCGATTGGTTCACGATCGCTGAATACGGTAAGCAGAAATTATTGGTTGGTTCGCCAAGTTGAGTCGTGAGTGTAACGGCTTTCCCCGGCAATACAGATTTGTCGGCTGACTCTACATGGTAAGTAACCGAATAAGTCTGCTTAATAGGGTGAGGTGACGTCGCAATTTCAGTGGCGTGCCCAATCAGTTTTTCCTCTGAACCATACCAGTTGATACCCGCGGTTTGATTCGGTTGGAATTCATGAATCAAGTTTTCTGGGACTTGGATTTTAACTTCAAGCTGATCAGGGTTGTGGATGGTGAAAACTGAAATGCCCGGCAGGACTTGTTCAAACTGATCGAAGTTAGATGCCGCGACCACGCCGTCGAATGGCGCGAGCAGTTCGGTATAACGAATCGAATTTTTTGCGCGGCGTATGTTTTGTTCAACCACTTTAACCGCCGCTTCACTTCTTTCGTACCCGCTGATTGCACGGTCCAGATTAACATCAGCAATCGCGTTGTCAGCAATGGCTTGTTTCACTCGTGTAAGTTCAGTCTTAGCCAGCTTGTGTGCGGATTTTGCTTCAAGAGAGCGGGCTTGTAACTCTTCCAATGCTACTTGGTAATCGTGCGGATCGAGTTGTGCCAAAGGTTGGCCTTTCTTAACTGAATCACCAACCGAGACCATGACGTTTTGAATAGTGCCAGGCACACGAAAGGCGACACCAGCCGTTTCTGATGATTGTAATTTACCCGTGAAGGATCTTTCAACTTGATGAGAAAGAGGCTCAAGTTGGATCACTTGAATTGGTCGAGTTTGTTTTTGAGCTATCGTCGCCTCAGAGTCATTGCAGCCAAAAAGAGAGACTAGGCTTAGTGCAATGACTGTCTGTTTAAGAATTGGTGAGCGCTTAAACGTAGGTGTCTGCTGAAAGATAGACGATTGTTGAGATATAGGCTTCATGGATTACTCCTGTCAATTTATGGAGTAATTCTATCTTTCAGTGATGTCTAGATAATCTAGTCTATTCGCGAAACACTGTCATAAAATTCATTACAATAACTAAAGATTTGGAAGTTCTTGTAATAGAAAATCAATCAAAAGTTGAGCAGAATGACTCAGCGCTTTGCGTTGCGGGTAGAGTAGCCATGCTTCTTCTTTTTGAAGGTTCTCGTCAGGGAATAGGTTTATCAAGGTTCCGTCTTTGAGTTGTTGTCGTACCAAGATTTCTGGTAGCAATGCGATCCCTCTGTGACGTGTCGCGCCACCGATCACGAAGCCGATACTGTCACTCACGACCGAAGGCTCGACCTTGATGATGTGATCTTTGATATCCCATTGCTTGTCGATGTCACCACTTGGCCATCTAAAGCAAACGAAGGGGTAGTGGGTAATCTCTCTTAAGCTTGAAGGTGTGCCTTCTTTCTCTAGAAAATCAGGACTTGCGACAAAAACACGCTGTAAAATCATTACTTTGCGCGCTACTACGTTCGCGTCACTTAAAGTACCACCGTGCATCGCGAGATCTAAACCTTGTCGGTACATATCGACAAAACCATTGCTGATCGTACGAATATCAAGCTCAATTTTTGGGTACATATCTTGGAATTTAAACAGTGTCGATTGCATGATGTCGCTGGTTTCTGGCAACAGGCCAATCTTAACTTGTCCGTGTGCAACTTCTGATAGGTTAGAGGCGATATGGTTCGCTTTGTCGAGCGCATTTAACGCATTGAGTAATTCTTTATAATACAACTCACCAGATTTAGTTAAGGAAAGGCTGCGAGTGGTTCTAAAGAACAATTGAATGCCGAGAGACTTCTCAAGGTCGTTAATTCTCCGGCTAACATTCGCACGAGGAAGGTCGAGTGCATTGGCAGCGGCAGTAAAACTACCCAGTTCAACAACGGTGGTAAATAGCTTTAGATCTTCGATTTTCATAACAACGGCATTTAATCGTTTTTAGAACAATATGTTGGCATCGTATACCAATTGGTATACAAAACCCAAATATTCATCTGAATAAATGACTTTTTTTTGGAAGGCGGTTCTTTTGATAAGAATTACAACTCGTAATGGCTTTGTTGCGTAATTCAGTTTAAAGACAGAGCCGCCCATTTCGTGTGTTTCTTAGTCAATACGACAAGTTTCAGGCATACCTAACCCAGTAAGCTTGTTTAACGCTTTTATCATCGCGTAAGTTTCACCCACTTGGGCATTGTAATTTCTTAAACTTAAACGACCGCCAAGCAGCTGTTTGACTCGATACATCGCTGTTTCTGAGAGTGAACGTCTGTGGTATCCATATCGCTCTTTCCAATACTTATTTGAGCCGTATAACTTCTGGCAACCCACGGCGAAATTTCGAGGATGACCACGCTCCCAGAAGGCCGCCCCCTCTCTTGGGGGAATAAACGCAACGGCTCGCTTCAGCTTAATAGCAGCGTGACACGCTCTCGTGTCGTAAGCGCCATCACCAGACACCTCAAGGATGCTTCGGCGTGTTTGTTTCAGTAGGTTCGGGAGTACTTCGCCATCTGTAACCGTTGATAAACTTAGCTCGGCGGCAATGAGCTCATGAGTGCTTGTATCAACTGCAATATGCAGCTTTCGCCAGACTCTCCGCTTGCCATCCGTCCCGTGTTTTTTGGCTTTCCATTCACCTTCGCCATAAACCTTAAGGCCAGTTGCATCAATGGCTAGGTGTTGTATCGCTCCTCTCGTTTTATTCTTAAATGAGACCTCAACTTGCTTGGCTCTACGACTGATGCAGGTGTAATGCGGACAACTTAACAGCACATGGGCTAACCTAAATATCGAGTCGATAAATCCTTGCAACGCTCTCAGTGGCATAGAAAAAACTCGTTTCACCATGAGTGCTGTCGTAATAGCTAAATCACTGAACCGACGTGGCCTCCCGCGCTTATTCTGTTTGCTTTGCACCCACCCACTTATTGCTTCTTCATCAATCCAAAAGGTCAGAGAACCACGGTTAATGAGTGATTGGTTGTATTGCTTCCAGTTGGTTGTTTTGTAACGAGGTTTAGGCATAGAGCTTCGAGATAGAGTGGACGTAACTGATCAGATCGTAGGTTCTGGATTTAGTTCCAATGAATTACGCAACAAAGCCACTCGTAATGATTTTATTTAACGAGATTCTATGGTGTAAATAAAAATGCAGATTAAAAATAATTTCTATATATGGTGATATGAACGCTGATTTATCACTAAACCGACACTACCAGTAGATATACAAAGTGATATAAACCTCTGCAGGCAAATTTACTATTATGTTCGGAGTGTACTCTGGAACACAGTTTCTTTTCCGTCTTTTATAACATCTCATTAAATAATAATTATTAAACACCTTTTGTAATAGTTTAACAATATCACTTCATCATGATTTTTATCAAATAAATTCTCAATTTGAGAATTTATTTGATAAAAACCATAAGGGTAGCAACTTAATTGTAAAGATTTGTTTAAAAACAACAACTTAAAAATATATAATAGTTGGCATTACGTTTGCTAGTATTAATTACCTGATTTTATTGTTAATGGATTAAAAATGAAATTACCATATATAATACTAATTTTCTCTTTTGGCGTTAACTCAGCACAAGTTACTTATAGCCTCACAAACCCAGTCTTTGGCGGTTACAACCCTGGTTTTGTAAACGCATCAAAAGAAAGAATATCAATTGTTGAAAAAAACAAATCACAAAAAGAAAGAATATTGAAAGAGATAGCAAGGCAAGAAGCCAGCGAAGACAGAAATAGCCCTTCTAAACAATTAGAACGAACTCTTGTTAACTATATTAATTCTCAAGTTTCAGAAAAAATAGCACGTTCAATTTTCGATGATAACCAAGATAGCGGTAGTATAAATGTGTCAGATGGCTTAAACCTAGATTATGAAAAAAATGGTGATATTTTAACAATAAATATATCGGGTGAGAATGGAGACCAAAATATTGAACTATCAGTTCCAGGGATTGGAGATTAAAATGAAAATTATAACTATTATTTTGTCTGTTATTTTAAATATAGGGTGTTCTTCATTAGAACAAAATATAGTCGAAAAGCCATATACGGAAAATAATGTTAAATTTGATAGTGAAATTATCTATCCAGAACATTCTAAACCCATGAATGTAACTGTCTATCGTTTTTCCGACTTTTCAGGACAAAGAAAACAAGGCTTATTATATCAAGAAGCTTCTACTGCTGTTCCTCAAGGTCTTGATTCTATGTTAATGCACTCGCTTTCTGGGTTAAATGATGGGAAGCTTTATAAAGTTATTGACAGAACGTTTCTTGCCCAAATGTTAGATGAAAGACAATTAGCTTCGGTATCGGTCAGCCCAAAGAGTTTAGGAGTTTTGAAAGTACCAAGTATTGTATTCACTGGGGGAGTAATAGCTTATGACCACAATAACAAACAGGCTGCTGGTGGTTTTTTCTTTAATGATTTTTCACTGTCTAGCGAGTATTCGGTAGACACCGTGACCGTATCTTTAAGAGCTGTATCAGTTAAAACAGGCGAGATATTACTTAGTAGTATCTCTAAGAAAACAATAATATCCATGTCTGCGGGAATAAACTCATACAAAATTTTCGATGACAATTTAATGCAATTAGAGATGGGAGGATCATATAACGAACCAGTAAGTGTTGCAACTCGACTAGCAATCGAACAGTCTATTCTAGATATAACGGAAAAAGCGTTAGAACTAGGGTGGTGGAATATATGAAGAAGGAATTTAATATGAAAAGTTATATTTATACAACGACTACTTTAGCTGTAATGGTATCACTAAATGTCAATGCAAATGAAGTTAGAATTCAGCAATCTGATAATGGTGAACTATTAAATCAAGTAAGTATTACGCAATCGACAGGTACGGGGAATAAAATTCAAAAGGCAGACACAGTCACTCTACCGGAAAATGCGATTTTGAATGGTCTTACATCATTCTCTGCAAACCAAAATGGAAGCGATAACAGCGCATACATTAATGTAAATGTAGATACCGGTCAGACAGACTCGAGTAGTTGGAATAGTTTGAGTGTTTATCATTCTGGCGATAGTAATGTTTCCACTATCACTGTTGGCGACACGATTAAGCCCAAAGGCTTGACAATGTCACATTATATTCAAGGTGATGATAACAATTTAACTTCGATCTATGACACTACCGGTAACGTTAGTGCTTATATGTCAGTTAATGGTGATAGCAATACTGTGAATCACGTAATCAATTTGAATGATACAACGGTTAATAGTGATGCTACTCTGAATCTTAGTGTTAATACTGATTCAAGTACGTATAACTTAAATCAAAATGGTGTAGATGCTAACCTAAGCCTTAACTTATATGGTGATGCTTCGAATGTAACCACCAATGTAAATCAAAGCGGGGACAATGCTTATGCGTATATTTATGCCAATAGCCTTCCCGATAATGCAACCATTACTGTTAACCAATCTAACGATGATGCTCATTTAACAGCGTCAATCAACAATCCAGGAACAACGTTTTCAATGAATGTTTCACAATAAATGTACATAAGGGAGATTATTTGATCTCCCATTGTTGCAATGCCACCCTAAACATAAAATGTTATGTGTTAGAAGTAGGATTGTGGGATATATGAAGAAGGAATTTAATATGAAAAGTTATATTTATACAATGACTACTTTAGCTGTAATGGTATCACTAAATGTCAATGCAAATGAAATTAGAATTCAGCAATTCGATAATGCTGAGCAATTAAGCCAAGTAAATATTACGCAATCAGCCGGGGCTGGAAATAAAATTCAAAAGACAGATTCAGCCACTCTCCCTGAAAATGCGATTTTGAATGGCCTTACATCTTTCACTGCAAGCCAAAATGGGAATGAGAACAGTGCATACATTAATATAAATGTAGATACAGGTCAGATAGATTCAAGCAGTTGGAATAACCTTAACATACATCATTCTGGTGATAGTAATATTTCTACCATCACTGTTGGCGACACTATTAAGCCAAAGGGGCTGACAATGACGCACAATGTTCAGGGTGATAGTAATCAAATAACGTCGACCTATGACACTACCGGTAACGTTAGTGCTTATATGTCAGTTAATGGTGATAGCAATACTGTGAATCACGTAATCAATATGAATGATACAACGGTTAATAGTGATGCTACTCTGAATCTTAGTGTTAATACTGATTCAAGTACGTATAACTTAAATCAAAATGGTGTAGATGCTAACCTAAGCCTTAACTTATATGGTGATGCTTCGAATGTAACCACCAATGTAAATCAAAGCGGGGACAATGCTTATGCGTATATTTATGCCAATAGCCTTCCCGATAATGCAACCATTACTGTTAACCAATCTAACGATGATGCTCATTTAACAGCGTCAATCAACAATCCAGGAACAACGTTTTCAATGAATGTTTCACAATAAATGTACATAAGGGAGATTATTTGATCTCCCATTGTTGCAATGCCACCCTAAACATAAAATGTTATGTGTTAGAAGTAGGATTGTGGGATATATGAAGAAGGAATTTAATATGAAAAGTTATATTTATACAATGACTACTTTAGCTGTAATGGTATCACTAAATGTCAATGCAAATGAAATTAGAATTCAGCAATTCGATAATGCTGAGCAATTAAGCCAAGTAAATATTACGCAATCAGCCGGGGCTGGAAATAAAATTCAAAAGACAGATTCAGCCACTCTCCCTGAAAATGCGATTTTGAATGGCCTTACATCTTTCACTGCAAGCCAAAATGGGAATGAGAACAGTGCATACATTAATATAAATGTAGATACAGGTCAGATAGATTCAAGCAGTTGGAATAACCTTAACATACATCATTCTGGTGATAGTAATATTTCTACCATCACTGTTGGCGACACTATTAAGCCAAAGGGGCTGACAATGACGCACAATGTTCAGGGTGATAGTAATCAAATAACGTCGACCTATGACACTACCGGTAACGTTAGTGCTTATATGTCAGTTAATGGTGATAGCAATACTGTGAATCACGTAATCAATATGAATGATACAACGGTTAATAGTGATGCTACTCTGAATCTTAGTGTTAATACTGATTCAAGTACGTATAACTTAAATCAAAATGGTGTAGATGCTAACCTAAGCCTTAACTTATATGGTGATGCTTCGTATGTAACCACCAATGTAAATCAAAACGGGGACAATGCTTATGCGTATATTTATGCCAATAGCCTTCCCGATAATGCAACCATTACCGTTAACCAGTCTAACGATGATGCTCATTTAACAGCGTCAATCCACAATCCAGGAACGACGTTCTCAATGAATGTTTCACAATAATTATAAGTAAGCGAGGTTATTGTTAATCTCGCTTATTGTTATGTGTAAAATAATGCTAAGTGTAAGAGTTTTTGATGTTTTTATTCCCATCTTCTGATTCCCAAATCAGTTTCTTACGGTAAACTGTAGAAGGGCTAAGCTCTAATAATACGGCAGCATTAATTACGTTCCCATCACAATAATTTATAGCATGTTGAATCGTTTCACGTTCTATTTTCCACATAGGTCGAATATTACCATTATTACTAATCAGAGTTAGTACGGAGGACGCTTTGTTTTTATCTGCTAGTGCTTTTTCAAGATATTTCTGGTTTCTGGTTTCAAACTTTTCGATTGTTGTTAATGAGGCTTCATTCAATTGGTTTTCTTTTTTTATTGACATTGGTTGTGGAACGGTTGTTAAGTTGATAGGAGGTGGTAACATGTCCTTTCTTATACAAGCTTCATTATTTAAAACTACAATATTACGAATTACGTTTTGTAACTGGCGTACATTACCCGGCCAGTTATATCGTTTGAGGATATTTTGTGTCTCTATATCTATTGAATCAAATTTTTTGTTATCTTCTTTAGCATATAGTCCTAGAAAGTAATCGGCCAATATAATAATGTCCCCCTCACGTTCTCTTAGAGGTGGCATCTCGATTGGCACAACATGCACACGGTAGTAAAGATCTTCACGGAACCTGCCTTCTGCAACTTCGACCAGAGGGTCACGGTTGGTTGCACAGATAATTCTGACATTAACTCTGATTTCTTGATTGCCACCTAATGGTATGAAAGTACCAGTTTGTAAAAATCTTAATAGCTTCTTCTGCATCTCTAACTCCATTTCACAAAGCTCATCAAGAAATAGAGTGCCACCATCGGCTTGCATCGCCGCGCCTTTGCGGTCTGTTGTTGCGCCGGTAAACGCACCTTTTACGTGGCCGAAGATTTCACTCTCCATTAGGTCTCGAGGGATAGCACCACAGTTAATGGCAACGAAGGGTTTACCGTTGCGTTGGCTTTCTTGGTGAATCGCTTCTGCACACACTTCTTTACCCGTACCACTTTCGCCGTTAATAAACACGCTAGCAGTAGTAGGCGCAACGGAATCAATGATCTTGTAAACCGCCTGCATTGGTAGGCAAGAGCCAATGAAATTATGAAAGCGGTCACGATCAAACTTGCTTTGCATGTCATCAACGAGGTTCTCTAGCTTAGCTCGTTTCAAATGCAAGCGAACAGAGGTCTTAAGTCGATCGGCTTGAATTGGCTTTTCCAAGAAATCTTCCGCACCGCGTTGGATAAGGTCTACAGCAATATTAACTGAGCCATGTGCTGTCGCGATAATGACGGCGGTCGGTATTTCATTTTCGCTAACCCAATCTAGTACTTCTTCACCTGGCATGTCGGGCAGCTTAAGATCGAGAATAACAAGCTGTGGTGAGTGCCTTTTAATGAAGATCTTAGCTTCCGCGCCGGTTTCGACGTGGAAAATATCGTAGGGTTCGTCTTTTACGTACTGCTTATAGAGTACGGCGAGTGAGGTGGAGTCTTCAACTAACAATACCTTAGGGCGCATTGTATATTCCTTTTGAAACTTTATCCTAACCAATCAATAACATAGTGGTATGCATCCATCAATACGAGTCTTGTTTATTTGTTATCTACCGCATGCAATCTCTTAACAAACTATAGATGTACTTCTCGCGTTGTTGGTCACGCCGGACTGCATGTTAAGGGTGGCTATATTGATAACCACTATATTGATAACGACTATGTTGAGTTTTTGTCTGATACTTATGATGAACATCCAAAGTTAACTGAAACCAGCCTCTTTTCTTTCAAGCAAGGCTTTGATTGAACGATCTGCGAGTTCTAGTAATTCGTCAACTTGTCGAAATGCCGCATCATGATTATGTTCTAAACATTGCTTCTCTAGAGCGCGAGCTAACTCACCCAAGGGGCGATTACCTAATGAGAGCGCGGTGCTGCCAAGAGTGTGGACCTCGAACTCAAGTGTTTGAGCGTCTTTCTGAGCGACAGCCTCTTTTATGGCGACCAAGCGTGTTTGTGATTCTTCGACGTAATGGTCGATCAAGATCGGGATAATATCCGCACTTGTATCTCGAATCATTTGCTCTAGAACGCTTTCATCAACAAGCTCGCTAACTTCTTGTGAGTTTAGATCTTTAGATGCGTCTGACGCTAAAGTAGAGTTCATCAAACTAAGTCCTTTTGTTGAGCCTAATATCCGTGAGTACTAGGGCGTGTTGACCTTTCGTGGTTAAATTTTGTTCGAGATGAAAGCGTTTTAATCGCGGCGAGGGGGAAGTAGCCTAGTCACTCTAAGCAAATCCCCCTCAACAAAGAGTAAAACGCTTTTAGCCGAACCCTTCGGGCAGCGTTTGCTGGCCATTTCTACTACGTTATCGGCTTCTCATGTAGGCTAGCTACACATCGACGCCTCTGCCTTGTATAAATACCCAGCAACTCGCTGCAAAAATCAGCTCGAAAGATCAACACGCCCTAATAAGTTCTAGTCATTTTCTAGAATAATTTCAACTGCTTGCCGTATAAACAGAGCAATTAATCACCATCTCACTCATATTGCTACAGGGTTTGTGACAAGCCTAACGGACTGATTTAATTTTGTTTTCTCTTATGAAATATAAACTTAGGTGCCTATAAACGTAAGGGGCGGGTAGAGCTCAGGAGAAAACGAGGCCGATACAAATAAACAGACCACTGCAGTGAATTAACAACAGTGGTCTTGGAGGGGTTAAGTAGTTTAGGCTACGAAGCTTTATCAATCTTTGGCTTTGGGTCAGCTTCTACTTCTTCCTCGCTACTTTCAGAGAATATATCAGCAACGGCGCTTCTCTCTAATTCACCCTTTAGATTTCCATCTTCGTCGACAACTGGAAGGGAGTAGTCACAAGACATGGTGTCTGGTAGAACTTCTTCAATGACCGCATCAGGTAAAACAGCAGGAACCTCTTCGTAAATCTCATCACTGAAGTCATGAACAGAGGCATCTTCAACGGCGTCTTGTAGGCTCTCTTGTGTAACTAGGCCTTGATAGCCGTCATCCGTTACGTGATAAGCGTAATCGTTTTTCAGCATCTTCATTTGTGCCAGAGCACCTTCAATCGTTTCTGAAGTGATTCGATAGAGAGGAGGCTGCATAACCGTTTCAACCGTCAATGCACGAGCACGGTTTACGTCTTTAACGAACGCCTCTACATAGTCATCGGCTGGATTCAGCAGAATCTCATGTGGTGTGCCTTGTTGTACCAACTCGCCATCTTTCAAAATTGCGATTCGATCGCCGAGACGGAGTGCTTCATCCAAATCGTGGGTGATGAAAACAATCGTCTTATGAAGCTTCTGTTGAAGTTCGATAAGCTGATCTTGCATTTCACTTCGAATCAAAGGGTCGAGTGCCGAAAAGGCTTCATCCATTAACAAGATTTCAGCGTTAGTACACAGAGCGCGAGAAAGGCCAACACGTTGTTGCTGACCACCAGAAAGCTGGGCAGGGTACTGCTTGCCGTAACCTTTCAAACCCACTGTTTCTAACCATTCATTGGCTTTTGCTAAACGGTCTTCTTTTTTGATCCCTTGTACTTCCAACCCGTACGCAACGTTTTCTACCACGGTGCGATGAGGCATTAAGCCAAAGCGTTGGAATACCATCGACATTTTATGACGGCGGAACTCTTCTAATTGCTTGGTGTCGAGGCTCATTACATCAATGCCTTCGACCATGATTTTACCCTGAGTTGGGTCAATTAAACGGTTGAAGTGGCGAATTAGAGTCGATTTACCCGAGCCAGAAAGCCCCATTATAACGAAGATTTCACCGCGGTTAATCTCGAGATTAATCTCTTTTAAACCGACGGTATGACCTGTGTCCGCAAGAATCTGATCTTTGTGTTCGCCGTTCTGAACTCGGTTCATAACAGACATCGGTTTCGGTCCAAACACTTTGTATAGACCACTAATTTCAATCAATGGTTTAGTCATGCTTGAGTCCTCCTAAATGCGCATTGGTTCTTCTTGCGTATGCCTGTGAAGCGCGGTCAAAAAGAATTGCGAGGGCAACAATGGCAAAACCGTTCATCAAGCCTAATGTGAAATATTGGTTGGTGATGGATTTAAGAACTGGTTGTCCTAGGCCTTTAACGCCAATCATGGATGCGATAACAACCATAGACAGTGCCATCATGATGGTTTGGTTGATACCCGCCATGATCGTTGGCATTGCCAGGGGAAGTTGAACACCCCATAAGCGTTGTTTTTTGCTCGCACCAAATGCGGTAGCGGCTTCAAGAACTTCTTTGTCGACCAAGCGTATGCCTAGGTTGGTTAAACGAATCACGGGTGGGATAGCGTAGATAACCACGGCGATTAGACCTGGAATTTTACCGATGCCGAGTAACATCACCACTGGGATCAAGTAAACGAATGCTGGCATGGTTTGCATGATATCAAGCATCGGTGTAACGATAGATTGAGCTCGATTTGAACGAGCCATCGCAATACCAATCGGAATGCCTAAGAATATCGAAACCAAGGTACAAACAGTAATGATACTGAGCGTCCGCATGGTGTCTTCCCACATTCCAAAGTAACCAATAAGGAGCAAAGAAACGACACAACCTAAAGCCAGTTTCCAAGAACGACTCGCGGCGTAGACAAGGCTGGTACAAACGGCGAGGACTATAACCCAAGGGGTTGAGATAAGAAGTTTTTCAAACCAAACAAGGAATGAAAGAAGAGGGTCAAATAAAGATTCAATCATTTCACCGTATTCACGAGAGAATTCACGGTATGCGCCATCTAGCGTCTTTTTTATGGTTCGTAAATCAGCGCGTTCCATCTCTGGAAAGCTTGATAACCAATTGCTGTCAGCCATTTTATATCCTTATAGTTCGGAGCCACTTGTTCATGAGATGAGGTATCGCCTGTGAAAAGGGCTCCGAATCATGAATAACATCAAGTATAGCGACGTTATTTCCGTATTATTGAAGCGTAATTGCTTGTTATTAAACCAAGCTCTTACAGCTCTGCTTCAACTTTCTTAGCCACTTCTTGAGAAACCCATGGGTGCCATACTTCTGGGAATTCACTCAAGAAATGCAGACTCGCTTCCTCACCATCAGCTTGGTTATCTTCCATCCAAGCAAGTAGCGAGTTCATTTTGTCGTTTGTGAAACCACGTTTTGTAAAGTAGTCGTACGCTTCTGGTGCTCGTGACGCAAAACTTTCAGTGGTAATAGTGTGGACAGGTGAAGGCGGGTACATGGTCGCTTTTGGCGATTCACAATCTTCTTTGGTGGTACAGTTAAGGAACTCTTCCTCATTAACGCCACTGCCAAAGTCGACTTTAACCATGTCGTATTTACCTAGAACAGCAGTTGGTGCCCAGTAGTAACCAAACCAAGCTTCTTCGCGTTCGTAAGCTTTTGCGATAGAGCCAGATAAACCGGCACTCGAGCCAGGGTCAACAATCGTGAAACCACTGTTTTCTAGCTCAAGAGCATTAAACAAGTTTCCGGCGCTGATCTGACAGTTCCAGCCTGCAGGGCAGCTGTAGAATGCAGATGTATCTGGGTCTTCAGGGTGTTTAAATAAACTAGCGTTCTTGCGTACGCCTTCGATGGTTGCCATTTCAGGGTACTGTTTAACGAGGTAAGCTGGAACCCAAAAGCCTTCTTCGCCGCCGTTCACAAGTGCTTTACCTGCGTAGCGAAGACGTTTCTCTTCAACACCTTTATCTAATGCGTCTTTTAAGCTGTTGCTCCAAAGTTCAGGTGCAACATCAGGCTGGCCTTTTTCGATCATAGACGTGCCTGTTGGCATCGTGTCGCCAGGGATAAGTTCAGCATCACACCCATAACCATGTTCAAGGATGAATTGGTCGATATTGGCGATCAGTGTTGCAGAGTTCCAGTTCATATCTGCGATTGTTACGCTGCCACATTCTCCAGCGTTAGCATTACCGCTGGCTGCTGCTACTAACAAAAATACGGAGCTTAACTTGTATTTCATATTGAGTTTCCTTTCTCTTTAATAATACAACTAAGGTAACCAAGGTAAATTGATTATCTAAATTGCTCGATGGTGATCCTTTCCGTGTATTTGAACCATTTGAGCAGAAGGGGGGATGGGTGAAGTTTGAAATAGATAAACGTGCAAAGTCAGTGAAGTGTGATTTGCCAATTCATCCACTGTGTTTCAACAGCCATCGGATAACTTTGTCAAACTATTACAAATTCGTCAAAAACCACCTCTATTTATAATCTTAGGGAATAATCGTACGAATTCCATCTTTGATGCGATTTACATGGCACTTTAACCGTCTGTGTCACATTACCGCTAAAGTTAGGCATGGGGCTGTTGATTTTTGGAGGGATTTAAAGGTGGTAAGACCATGATTGACGTGTGTGAAATGCGTTGAATGGTTTTTAAAATCTTATTTTAAATGATAATTTCGCCAAAAATGGTTAATTTGGTTTTGGGCTATTAAGAGTTATCATGCTTGAAGTCCAATAGGATAGGTGGCTGCCATGGTTTTAATGACAGCCAGAAAGCAACACAAGAAAGTTACATTGGAAGGTTCAAAAACTCATTTTGATACAGCTTATTTGCCAAGCTATTGCGAAGCTTAGCAGGGATGAATTTCATTCGATTGATTTGTCTGACCAACTCTTGCGCAAAGCTTGGCTTTTGTTTCATGTTCATCACACTGCCCATTAGGTTGATACTTTGTGCATCAAGCAGCTTTTTCGCTTGTTCTAGGTGGTGAGTTGACGTTTCACCATAGGCGACAACCATCAATGTGCTGTCACAGGCACTCGCAACAGACTGTGCAGGAATGTTGCCTTTGTTTATGTTGAGAAGCGGTGAGGTATCAATGATGACTCGATCGTATTTCTCTAGCCATTTATTTACCACTTTTTGTAACGTTGTCGGATCTTTATAAGCAAGCAGTGTTGATGCAACTTGAGGTGCTGGGACACCGATAAACGTACGATGAGACTCAACATGTTCTATTAACTGCCCCTGTTGACTGTCTTCTAACATGTTCAAATCTTTGAAAGCGGGGTTGTATAAGTTGAGGTCAACATAAAGCGTGGAGTGACCAGCAAGAAGAAAACGTTCCGCTAATGCAGTTGCAACAGAGGTTACCCCGTCACCTGAGTGACAGGCCGTCACACAAATCGATTTCTGTCCGTTAAGTTCAGAAGCTAAATACAGTTGCTCGACTTCGGCATGGGTTGCTGAAATAGTCATTATAAAGCTCCTATTAGTACGATGGTGGTCGTAATACGTAGTATGTCATCTAATCCAACACGTGCTTTTTCGATAAAGCTTTCACGACGATCTGGGATGTAAATGGTGTCACCAGCACGAAGTACCGGCAGGTTGTAAATGTTGGCTGTTTTGCTGAATTCAACAAGGTCAAAGGTACGCGCTTGACCTTGGCAACAAGACATATTAACGATGGTAATTTTCTCTACATAAGCACTGTCTGTTGGCCCCGCGGCTTCTGCCAAGATATCAAGAATGGTCATGTTGTCATTAAACACATATCGACCAGGATTGTTAATGGCACCAAGGACACGAACCGTCTCTTCTTTTGGTGTATCTAACCAGTTTTTGCCTTTTTCAGGGATGTAAATCGTGTCGCCGGTGGTTACGTTTGGCAGTAATGATTCATCGCCTGTTTCAAAATACAGCGACAGGTTCAGTTTGCTGACCTTAGAATAAGTTTTATCGCGGTGAGTAACGCGAACATTATGAATGTCAGCATCCTTAGTTGGACCATCAGCTGCTGACAAGATGTCTAGGAAGTGCATGTCTTTGGTGAAGCGGTAACGACCGGGCGCATTCACTTGCCCAAAGATGTAGATTGAAGCGTCTGAGCTTTGACGAACCCATTGTGACTTATTGTCTGATGGATCTTGTGGCAAGTCATGAACTCGCACGATAGAACCTGCGCGAATTTGAGGCATTTGGTCGCGTGGCGCACCATTGCGAATGAAATCATCAAGGTTAAACACAACCAGCTTTCTACCAGTCACGACTTCAATTTTCGATGTATCAGCGCGTAGCGTAGGGCCGCCGACATGCGCCAATAATCCCATGAAGTTCATTTCATCCGACCATTCGATACGACCAGGTCTGTTCACCTCACCAATCACGTTAACCGCTCTGTCTGGCGTAATTTTCAACCAAGATTTTTCGTTCATGTCGGTTTTCTCAGGAACGAAAATCGCGTCACCGGCATTGATGCTAGGAGGGTTAGAGTTAGGCAAGCCTTCGGTGTAAGCCGCTAAATCGAATTTTAGCACTCTGCCATCCGCTTTGATCACACGGATTTGTCGTGACTCTGCGAAACGAGTCGGGCCGCCCGCATTGGCAAGGATATCCATAAAGGTCGCGTCTCTTTTGCCTTCAAAAGCACCAGGGGCAGCGACTTCACCCATCACGTAAACCATGTTTGCGCCGGATTTGATTTCTTCTTCTTGCTTAGGAACGAAAATGGTCGCGCCCGGGCGTAAAATTGGAAGCAGACTTTCGTCACCAGAATCTAAGTAACGTTTTAGATTGAACAGCGTTGGGGTGTTGTTTGAGATCACTCGTATTTGCTCAACACTGGCATAGCGAGTAACACCGCCCGAACGCATTAGTACGTCGACAAGGTCGGTGTTCTCTTTGTAAGTGAACGAACCTGGCGCGTTTACCTCACCAAATACTTTAATTGAATTGCGAGAGTCGGCACTGTCACCTGAGTTAGCAAGCTTTGCTGCGTCAAACTCTTGCTCAATGTTACCGACTAATGGAGAAGCAGGAACAAATAGTGAATCCAGTGATTGAAGAGTAGGTAATGTTGATTCGTCTCCTGAATCAAGGAATCGTTTGTAGTTAAACTCTTTCTTATCCGCGCCTCTTTTAAGAATAAGCTTATCCAGTTGCGCGCCCGGGCGTAAACCACCTGCAGCGTAAAGCGCCATTTGAATGCTAGAACCTAATGCAAGTGTGTATTCGCCAGGTTGTTCTACATAACCTTGCACGTAGATGATGATTTGCTGTTCTTTTACATATACTGAAGCGTTCGAAAGATCTTTATAAGCGGTTGCCAGTGACTCTAGAACGACTTTGTTAAGCTGCTCACTGTCGTAACCTGCAACAAACACAGCGCCGACTTCAGGAAGGGTAATACGACCACGTTTATCCACTTGGAAGCCCGTATTTAAGGTACTTTCACCGGGTACGTTAACTTGAATAAGGTCACCGACTTGAACTGCGTCTGAAAACTCGTCGCTAGCATTCACGATATTCGCAAAGCATAACGATAGGGTGATGACAAAAACGATCAATGATTTCATAGTCCACCTCCCATTTTCTCAGCATTCTTAGGCGAGATAATTTCGATACTCACTCGACGGTTAGTTAATCGCGTACCGTCCGAGTCACCTTCAAAAAGAGGAACGGTTTCGCCGACAGAAACAGCTTTGATTCGTTGAGCACCTAAGCCAAAAATAGTTAGGTAGCGTTCGACTTGTTTCGCTCGTCCAAGTGCTAACTTATCGTTGTATTCTTCGGCACCCGTTGCATCAGCGTGGCCAGTAACAACAAGGTCTAGAGATTTGTGTTCTTTCAACAGGTTGGTCGCTTCAGCAAGTCGCCCCATGTACTTTGGGTTAACTTCAGTGGAGTTTTCAGCGAATTGATTGTCGACGTTGAACAAATCGTATAGTTGCTGAATGACAGAAAGTTGCATGCGGAATTGGTTTTCGTTTTTAGGTGGTTCGCAACGGGCTTGTGAGGTCACGTAATCAAGTTGAACTTCAAGTTCATTTAGACGTTTTCTTTGGATCACTAGGTCGTTGGCTGCATCCAGTAGTAGACCACCTTGAAGTTCACGAGCAATACGATTTTGCTTTTCGATGGCTTGGACAACAGCAGCTGGGAAACACCAGCGAGCACCTTCTTGTATCAAAGCATCTAGGTGCAATTTAGCGAGTTGCCAATCGAAACGTAATCCATGTTCTGGCCCAAGAGGCTCGTCTGGCATGACAGGAGAGAAGTCTGAGTTTTGATAGTTGATAGAATCATAACTTTCAGCCAAACCCCCTGTGCCTTGTTCAGGATAGCTAGTACAGCCACCCAGAACGAGAGCGGACAGAGAAAGGGCTATGTAGTTTTTCAATATTTTCATGCCAACGTCCTATGTTTCTAATTTTTCTTATTATTTTTTGTTACTTCTAGCTTAGTGTGTCTTCATGAATTTGCAGGATTTTTTGAATTTACTGGGATAGCGTGGCCAATACGCAGCAAGTTCATAATTTCAAGTGGCTGGCCTGTCACATTTTCAAGTCGCATGTTACGTTCGCGCTCGGTCAGACGTTTGAACATGTAAACAATCGCGCCAACACCAGATGAGTCTAAAAACTGAACTTGGCTAAAATCAACTTCGATTTCAGGGTGGCCATCGTTGGAAATTACATCATCGATGTCTGTTTGTGCATCACGACTGCCTGCTGCATCCAAATCACCGAAAATAGAAAGTGTCAGTGTCGTTGTGTTCAAATCAATTTTACGTAGTTCCATAGCGGTATCTCCTTTTAAGTATGTATGGACAATTGCACTGAATGTGCCAACTTTTATATCGTTATTTTTCAATGACTTATTTTTGGCGCGAATTGCCATCTCAAATTGAGAAAAGCCGTTTCTCAATTTGAGAACTAAAAACGGCGGAACATATGAGAGTTATAAGTCATTAATTTAATGAATAAATGCAAAGGTTAGATAAGGTTGATGAGTTGATCGCATCTTCTCGCAAAGATTATCTAACTGCGTGTTAGAGCGCTTAGGATTAAAGGCATTTGTTGACCACTACAGATATTAATACGGAGCAGATGATGAGATTAACCAAACTGGCTTTAGCCACTTTATGGGCGTGTTCGCTTTCATCTCATTCATCCTATTTCCCGCCCGATCATTTGGTGCTTGCAAACTCCTATCAGCAAGGCATAGATGTTTCTGAATACTGGAAGAGTGAAAAGCTTGATGGGATTCGGGCTCTATGGGATGGACAGCATCTTTATACACGCAATGGAAATCGTATTTACTCACCGAAATGGTTTACGGAAAACTTGCCTAAGGTCCACCTCGAAGGGGAATTGTGGGCAGGAAGAGGCAAGTTCCACCTTGTCCAATCTACCGTTCTCGATCATACGCCTAATGACACAGCATGGCGCCAAATAGATTTCATGCTGTTTGATATGCCTGGCGCTGCGGGTGATTATCAAAAGCGCTATTACAACATTTTGCACTGGGTAAGCGTGATTGGAGAATCTCACGTCAGCTATATAGAGCATGTACCGATTCACAGTGAAGAAGCACTGTTTCACCAGCTTGATAATGTCGATGAGCGTAATGGCGAAGGCTTGATGCTTAGAAAGATCACCAGTCGTTATCAAGCAGGCCGAAGCAACGACCTATTAAAACTCAAAAGGCATCATGATGCCGAAGCAACTGTTATTGGCTACAAAGGCGGGACAGGAAAGTATAAAGGGATGATGGGGTCGATTTTAGTTCACACAGAAGCGGGTGTGGAATTTTATATAGGCAGTGGGTTCAGTGATCAAATGAGGCTTGCACCGCCTGAGATCGGCAGCCGTATTACCTTTCGCTACAATGGCTTTACTCAAAACGGCAAACCCAAGTTCGCGCGCTTTGTTAGAGAAAAAAGTGAATATTAAGGTACATATGATCTATCTGACCAGTTAACGAAAAAGAGCCCTGAAAATCAGAGCTCTTTTTTATATTCGAAATCAGATAGACCGACTTAGCGAGTGCGAATCTAGCGAGAACTAAATTCTAGCTGAACGTCATCGTCCTGCTTGTGCATCCAGTGTAAACGCATACCAAGCATAATCGCTGCTGACGTTAGACCGACAATGAAACCAATCCAGAAGCCGTGCGCGCCCATAGGTTCAACAATCCAATCTTTCATTCCTAAGATGTAGCCGATAGGAAGACCAAGCAGCCAGTAAGCAACGAAGGTAATGTTGAAGATTGAACGCATGTCTTTGTAGCCACGCAGAGCACCAGCAGCGATAACTTGGATTGCGTCAGTGCATTGATAAACCGCCGCGAATAACAGCAATTGCATTGCAACGGTAATTACTGCAGTGTTCTCTGTGTAAAGTAATGCAACCTGCTCTCTGAACAGGACGGTTAATGCCGCTGTCATTAAGGCTGTAACCAAGCCAACAATGATACCCACGTGTGTTGCGATCTTCGCACCTTCAGTGTTGTTTTCGCCTAACTTATGGCCAACACGAATACTCACAGCAGCGCCAATACTCATTGGAATCATGAAAACTAGCGAAGAGAAGTTGATCGCGACTTGGTGCGCCGCAACAATCAATGAACCCAATGGTGCAACCAACAGAGAAACTACCGCGAACAGGGTTACCTCGAAGAAGATAGCGGCCGCCACAGGGAAGCCCAGTCTAAACAGACGAATTTGAGCTTTAAGTTGCGGCTTGTGGAACGTACCGAAGATATTGATTTTCGCCAAACGTTTTGATGTTAAAACGTAAGCGAACAACAGTGAAAACATCACCCAATATACGATAGCCGTTGCAACACCACAGCCAACACCACCTAAGGCAGGAGCACCAAGCTTTCCGTATACGAACATCCAGTTCAGCGGGATGTTTAATAGCAAGCCGATAAAACCAATCACCATCGCTGGCTTAGTTAAAGACATTCCATCGGTAAAGCTTCGCAATGTTTGGAACAACAAAAATGCAGGTACAGCAAACATCACCGCATTCATATAGCCGATGGTCTTTTCCGCCATGAGTTGTTCAATGTCCATCCACTCCAATATCAACTGTGTCTGGAACAGTACGCCAATGATTGGAAGGGAAATGACGAGTGCTAAAAACGCTCCTTGTTGAATCTCAAATGGAATTTTGACTTGTCGACCAGAACCATTCAGCTGTGCAACGACAGGAACCAACGCCATCAATAAACCGACACCAAATAAGATTGATGGTAGCCAGATACTTGCTGCAATCGAAACCGCCGCCATATCGATAGCACTTACGCCACCGGCCATTACGGTATCGACAAAACCCATTCCAGTTTGTGCAACAGATGCGATCAATACTGGGGTCGCAAGTTTGATTAGATTTGAGGATTCTTCTTTGTAACGATGCACAAACAACTCCAAATAAGAGGGAAAATTAGAATAATAGTGTAGGAAAGGACATTCTGAAGGAATCAGAGACAATGATCTTAAGCTTCCACTGGACGAATCATAAAGAAATGTCACAATAACTGCTATGAAAAACTGTTATTAGGGCGTGTTGATCTTTCGAGCTGATTTTTGCAGCGAGTTGCTGGGCATTTATACAAGGCAGAGGCGTCGATGTGTAGCTAGCCTACATGAGAAGCCGATAACGTAGTAAAAATGACCAGCAAACGCTGCCCGAAGGGTTCGGCTAAAAGCGTTTTACTCTTTGTTGAGGGAGATTTACCTAGAATGACTAGGCTACTTCCCCCTCGCCGCGATTAAAAAGCTTTTATCTCGAACAAAATTTAACCACGAAAGGTCAACACGCCCTAGAATGCTAAATAGGAATCTTATGTTTACAGGTATCGTTCAAGGCATGGCAACACTGGTTGCTATCAACAAAAAAGAGTCGTTTCAAACTCATACCATTGAGCTAAGCGATGAAATGATAGAAGGATTAGCCATTGGTGCTTCAGTAGCTCATAACGGTTGTTGCTTAACGGTAACGGAAATTTCAGGTAACCAGATTGCTTTCGATTTAATGCAAGCGACATTGCGATTGACTAACTTAGGCCAGCTGAATGTTGGTGACAGAGTGAATGTTGAGCGTGCAGCAAAGTTTGGTGATGAAATTGGCGGGCATAGTATGTCTGGCCACATTACTCTGATGGCTAATCTCGTTGATGTGATTAAGACAAAAAACAACCGCACGCTTTGGTTTGAGCTGCCTCAAGAATCAATGAAGTATGTGTTGAGCAAGGGCTACATTGGCGTTGATGGTTGTTCATTGACTATCGGTGAAGTGGAAGAGAACCGTTTCTCTGTTCACTTGATCCCAGAAACGCTGAATCGTACTCTGTTTGGCGGCCGTGAAGTAGGCGATCAAGTAAACATTGAGTTTGATCCTCAAACACAAGCGATTGTCGATACTGTTGAACGCGTACTAGCAAACCAAAAATAGTAGTAGCGGTTTATCAACAGCACTTGCTTAAAAAGCGCTGACTAAGCAAACGTCGAAGATATTAAAAAAGAGCACATTAGGTGCTCTTTTTCTATTTTTGTGTATTTCTAGGCTAGCCTCAGAATCGAGGGTAGCTTTAAATCGAGGTGTAGATCCAACTCGACAAGAAAGTAGGTGTTAGAAGACTTGTTCGTCGTCTGCATCAATCGAGAGATTAATTCTGTCTCTTACTTCATCTACCTGCATGTCGAGGTGAATGGCATTGCAACACGCTGGGCAATCGTCATAAAAATCTTGGCTCCCATTAGAAGCATCAAGCGTGATGCTGATGGCATGCCCACAGTGGGGGCAGGAGACATGTTTCTCTGTGTATTTATGCATCGCGGACTCTCCTCACTGTAACTTGTTCCAATCGTAGTAGCTTTATAGATCTCAGTAGCTTGTATAGATCGCAGTAGCTTATATATCGCTATAACCAGTTGTGATTGGTATTAAACGGCCTGTATCTTCTGAATGCATGCTTCAGTTTGTGCTAAATATTCGCCACCAAATTGATTGCAGTGGTTAAGAAGATGGTACAAGTTGTAAATGTCTTTCCGATCAGTATAGCCAACGTCGAGTGGATTGACGCTCTGATAACCTTCATAAAACTCTTTTGGAAACCCTTCAAACAATTCCGTTAATGCCAAGTCACATTCATGATCGCCCCAATAACAAGCAGGGTCGTAACAGATTGGCCCAAAGGCTGAATTTGCTACATTGCCATTCCAAAGATCCCCATGAAGCAAAGAAGGGCGAGGGTTGTGGCCAGCAAGACGCATATTCACCACATCAACGATGTCATCAATATCACCGAACTCGATGCCTTTCTCTTTCAGTAGTTGCAGTTGGAAACCGATGCGTTGCTCAGAGAAAAAACGTCCCCATTTCTTATGCCAAGGGTTGGGTTGAAGTGTGCTGCCAATATAGTTGTCTTGGTCACAACCAAACTCTTTTTGCTCGCCCCATTGATGAAGCTGCGCAAGCTGTACTCCGAAATCGAAACTGTTGTTGCCCGTCTCGAGCGGTTTGGTCGGCAAATAATTGAGAATAATGAACGAGCACTCTTTGGTTTTGCCAATAAGCACCAACTCGGGAACGTAGACGGTGGAGGTTTCTCTTAACAAGCGTAAGTTCTCAGCTTCTATTTCAAACTTAGGTAAAAATTCTCGCTGATTCACTTTCACAAAGTAACGTTCATTACCATCGCTGATCATATAGCAATCGTTAATGTCGCCACCAGAAACCTTGGTACGTTCAGTAATCTGAAAGTTAAATAGAAGAGTATCTGAAAGTTGTTGAGAAATGGCCTGCCACATAGGAAATCCTCAAAGACTGAAAGTTAAAAAGATTGAAGGTTAGAAATACTGTTTGTTTAATAGCAATAGTTTAGGATAAATCTGAGCAATTTATAGACGCACTCGTCAATGTTCTTAGCTCTTCTTCATCTTACGCAGAATCAATTGGCCGAATTGTGAACTCGAACTGATTCAAGCTCTTTGAAATACAAACATAAATTGAAAACCTGACGTGATGAAATAGTTTGGAACTGGTCTCACAATCGAAACGGTTTTGAACGCAACAAACTGGAAAAGTGATTTGAGCTTGTTATCGTCTAGCGACTAAATTAAATGAGCTTTTCGAGTTAGTTGAAAGGGCTATTGTTAACTGGCGCAATACTTTGCTTCAAAGTTTGTCTTACACTTTGTTGGCGTGAATTTACTTATGGCTCAAGTAGGCAGGTATACCACATAGCGCTATATCGATTTAAATTTAAGCTGAAATACTAACTAGGATCATTTTAATGCGGTTTTGGGCAATAAAGTGATGACAAATAGCTTCATTTACATAGTATTAGGAAAGTACGTATTAATCTGCTTTAGAGCTTAAAACGGAGAATTATTGTGGTTGTAGAAACCGATGGCTATTTGGCTTTAATCGAGCACCTATCATTCAACCTTGATGTGTTTACCAATAGTAATGGTGATACTGGAAACGAAAGTGTCGAAGACATTGTTACCGACATGATTTCAACGAACATCATGGCTATTTTCGAACAAAACCCAGAGTTGCATTCGAGTGTTCGTTTTCAGCTTTTGAAAGAAGCCGATGCGGTAGTAGCGGACCTTGGTGAAGTATTAGCGGGTGTGTGGGCTAAGAAAGCGACTAACGAACAAATTGTATTCCTTGATGAATACATCGCGTTAGTGAAGAACCTGTTTGATACTGCTGTTGCTAAATACGACTAACGGTTTATTTGCCCATTTATTGTCGTAATTAGTTAGGATAAATAACTACGGGCGTTTAAGTCGTATCTTTCTAGAGTTACCTCGCTCAGCGGTTTATCTTTCGAACCGCTATAAACGCCTAAAATGCCAAAACTTGGAAGCCCAATAAGGGTTATCTAACCTAGAAATAATGACACCTTTTGATGTCGAGGCATGTAGAAATTGGTTGTTTCCTAAGTAAACGCCAACGTGTCGCACCGTCATCGAAGTCTTGAAAAACACCAAGTCACCGCTTGTTGCCTGCCCATACGCGATTTCTTTCCCCTTTTTACTCTGGTCTTTTGTCGTTCTTGGTAAGGCTTGTTGAGTCGCATTTTGCACGGCAATTTGAACAAAAGCGGAGCAATCTATCCCTCTAAATGAGGTACCGCCGAAATGGTACGGCACACCTTTCCATTGTTCATACACACTCATATAGGCGTTTGTAGTCAATTGTTCTGACCTTGATAAAGGTTTCTGTGCGGTTTGACTAAGCTGAGAAGGCGATGGTGACGAGCTACAAGCAGCCAATGTTGCTAAAGTTATTGTAACTACAGCCGTTTTTCTGATTTTCATATGTAACTCTTCTGACAAAAAACTGAAATAAAAACGTCATCAAGGACTTCTAGTATACGGACTAACTTAAGGATATCTCTTTTCTTAGTCAAACTGGATTTCACATGCCCGACACAAATTTATCAACAAAACCCTCACGTTATACATTCTCGCTCATTCAAACTGTCACTGCTGTATTTATTTCCATTCTTTTACTTGTTAGTTTTTTATCAATGGTTAGTATTCGGGGCGTTGAACGGGTAGGTGGACACTTTGACGCACTCTCAGAACAAGCCTTACCCCTTGCTCTGCACAACGCCGAATTAACGCAAAGCGTATTAGAACAAGTAAAACTTCTCACATACAGCACCCAATCAACCGACTTAGATACACTGAATGCTACAAGGGGCTCAATTGACCAACTCGCGACAGAGAGTAATAGCACGCTAGAGGAACTTCTTTTTATCTCCCAGTCTTTTCCTGATGCGATCTCTTTAGAGCAACAACAAAACCTTATCGATGACATGGCACAACTACAAGCCATGACCAACATGGTACTACTAGCGCAGATTGAGATTCAAAGTAAGCAAAATCTAATCGACAGCAAAATGGGCGAGTTCCGCTATGGCGTTGGATCTATTGGACCAGAAATGAATCGAATTAGCTCATTCTTGGTTGAAGGCAACCCGGAAGCGAGCGATGCAGCGAACCGATTTACATCCAGTGCGTCTGCTATGGCAAACACCTTCTTAATGTTGATGATGCAATCTGACCTTAATAAAGCACAAGACGAATATCGTCAATTGAGAAACCGAATTGCAGGCCTTAACTTAGCTTACAGTGATTTTTCCGATTGGCATCCAGACATAGCTGAGTTCGCGAGCTTGACGGCGCCTTACGAGATGGTGAAAGAGGGCTTTACCGAAGAGGGCGTAATTAAACAAATCCTCTTGAAACTCGAACTGGTTCAGCAGCAAGAGCAGAACCTAACGCAAGTCATCACCTTAGCGAACACCGTCATCAGTACACTGAATCAGTTGTCTTCTACCGCTTCCCACTTGATTGATGAAAGTGAATTGGTTGTAAATCAAACCATCACCAATATTGATCGTGTGTTGTTTATCAGCGGGCTAGTGATTGCCATAATCATTGTGATTTCATGGTTCGTGTTACGTCGTTGGATGAATAAAGGGCTTAAAAACATTACTCAACAGTTGAGTTCACTGGCAGATCATGACTTCTCTAAACAGAGCGAATTGCTTGGGCCGCTAGAGCTGCAAGTTATTACTTCAAAACTCAATACGGTCGTTGATTCCACAGCTGATTCGGTTCGTTTGGTCACGCGCAACTGTGAAACGCTTTACCAAACCGCTGAAGTAAGCCACGACGCTGCAGAGCAAACCAATTCGAGCTTGAACGAACAGAACGAATCACTTCAGAATATGATTACCACGATTACTGAACTGGAAGCTTCCATTGGTGAGATTGCTCGTATCTCTAATGCATCAAACGACGATGCGCAAATAGCAGAAGATGAGTCAGTGAATGGCAGCCAAGTGGTTGGTCTTAACCAGCAACGATTACAAGCGCTTGAGCATTCGCTTAGCATGAACGAAGAGTCGATGGCTGACTTGGATGGTCGAGTGAAACAGATTCGTGAAATGGTCGACATGATCAGTGGTATTGCTGAAAACACCAACTTATTGGCACTGAACGCTGCAATAGAAGCGGCGAGAGCAGGTGAACAAGGTCGAGGCTTTGCGGTTGTTGCCGACGAAGTGCGTAAATTGGCGAGCGGCACATCCCAGCAAACCACCAATATTCGCAACATGATGAATGAGCTTGTCACGGCAGCTGATCGCTCGCGCGCTTCTGTAACGGAATCGAGAAGCGAAATGGCCAATGCACTGGAAACCAGTGGCGATGTAAGACAGGCCTTCGAGAAAATCGAATTCGCGGTTAGCCAGATCAAAGGGCGGGTTGAACAAATCATGGTGGCTACCGAACAGCAAGCTCGTGCAACTGTCGATGTAACGCATTCAATCACCCGAGTATCTGAGCAAGGTGAGAATACTAAGCTGCAACTTGAATCTATGATCGAGAGTTCAGAACAAGTCGGAGAGATAGCAGGGCACCAACAAGCTATGCTCCACAAATACGTACTGAAATAAACGACCGTGCTGAGTTAAGCCTGAAAGCACAAGAGTAGAAGCATTAGCTGCTCTTACCGTTATATCGATACAGAAACGCCCTTAAGTTCTCACAAGAATCTAAGGGCGTTTTGTTTTCGGATTAAGATAAATTCAGCTCAATATAAGTTTGAGAATCAACTCAATTCGAACCTAGTCTTTCGTTGTCGGGAATCGTACAAATGGCTGACGCAGCATCAAATCCAACCGTTGCTCTTTACCATCTTGAATCTCTGGAACGCCAATTTGAACGTTATCGTGGCCAAGCTTTGGTTGAGCGCGGTAAGTCTTAAACCAGATGTCCCACACAGATAAAAAGAAACCAAAGTTTGAATGGGTTTCTTTCACAATGACCGAGTGATGAACACGGTGCATATCTGGTGTCACAATCACTTTTCTCAATCGCTTGTCGAACCATAGTGAAAGACGTGCATTGCTGTGGTTAAACATTGCACTGGCATTAAGAACAATTTCAAAGATCACAACAGCAGTGACAGGCACACCAAGCGCGATCACTAAACTCACTTTGATAAGCATTGAAAGAATCATCTCAATAGGATGAAAGCGCGTTCCGGTTGTGACATCGATATCTAGGTCCGCATGGTGAACTCGATGTAGCTTCCACAGCCAAGGAACACGGTGGAACACCAAGTGTTGCAGGTAAATGGCACAATCCAAGAGCAATACACAAATCAGAATGGTGAGTTCTTTCGGAAGTGACAGGGTATTGAACAAACCCCATTGGTTGTCTTGTGCGATGACCGCCGCTTGGAATGCAGCAATAGGAATGAGAGTGGCCAATAGAAAGCTGTTCAAAGCAACCAGCGCAAAGTTGTTTCCCCAGCGAAACCATTTGCTTTGGGTTAGTGTTTTACGTGGGAAACGGTATTCCCAAAGCGCACACAATCCAAAAACGACAATAAAACAAACAAGGCGAAGCAGGGATGGGGCTTGCATGGGAATTCCTTCTATCATTCTAGGGACACTGTAAGTACAATCGTGCCACTTTTCTAGATTTATCGTTATTGTCCATGAGAATCCACGCTTTTCACCGTTTATATCAACACCGTTTGTCTCTTTCTACCAAGCCGTTTAACGCGCGCGGGTGTAAAGTGGTTCGATGTGAGTTCTGTAAAATCAAACAAGACAGTTGTATCTGTAAGCATCAACCAGACGTCAATACGAACATCGCGACCATGTTGATCTTATCGGACAACGAAATACTCAAGCCAAGTAATACCGGCCGTTTAATCCTTGATACCGTTAAAGACAGCTATGCCTACCTTTGGCACCGCACTGAACCGAATCAAGAGATGCTTGATGTGCTAAAAGACGATAAATATCAGCCAGTCGTGGTCTTTCCTGAAGATTATACCGATGACAAATCGCGCGTGGTTGCAGACCTTGGTGAAATGCGAGATTCGAACAAGACGTTGCTGCTGATCTTTATTGATGGCAGTTGGCGTGAAGCGCGACGTATTTTCCGTCGTTCAGAGTATCTGCAAGACTTACCGGTGTTGTCGATTGAACCAGAATCGGTTTCCCAATACATGATGCGTAAGTCAGACAACGAACAACATCTTTCGACTGCAGAAGTAGCGAGCTTGGTTTTGAAACAGGCAGGTGAAGAGCAGGGCGCAAAGACTTTACAGCTGTGGTTTGAAACATTTCGCGAAAGCTACATGCTAAGTAAGACGCGTTATAAGTCCGATCCAACCAAACCAAGCCTGAACGCTTTCATAGAGCACACTAAAAATGAGACGTCACTCTAACCTTTAACCGCTTTGTGCTGACTTGTTGTTCAAACAGATTCGAACACGAGATAAGTTTGTTATCTATCACGGTTTGTAGGGGGAGTGTTATGGATAATGCTTCCTAGATGTTTAATTTAAAAAATTTATTTGCCCGAATTTAGGGAAAAATTGGAGAGATTTCATGTATTACGGCTTCGATGTTGGCGGCACAAAAATTGAATTTGGTGCGTTCAATGAAAAACTTGAGCGAGTAGCAACAGAACGCGTACCAACGCCTACTGAAGATTATCAACTGCTACTGGATACCATTGCCGGTTTGGTGAAGAAGTACGACAGCGAATTTTCTTGCGAAGGTAAAATTGGTCTTGGTCTTCCTGGTATGGAAGATGCTGACGACGGTACAATGCTGGTTGTTAACGTGCCAGCTTCAACGGGGAAACCACTACGTAAAGACCTAGAAGCGCTTATTGGTCGTAGTGTAAAAATTGAAAATGATGCGAACTGTTTTGCGCTTTCAGAAGCGTGGGATGACGAGCTGAAAGACGAACCATCAGTAGCAGGCCTAATTCTAGGCACTGGTTTTGGTGGCGGTTTAGTTTACGAAGGCAAAGTTTTCTCTGGTCGTAACCACGTTGCAGGTGAACTGGGCCATATGCGTCTTCCTATTGATGCTTGGTTCCACCTTGGCGACAACGCACCGCTACTCGGTTGTGGTTGTGGCAAAAAAGGTTGTCTAGACAGCTACCTATCAGGTCGTGGCTTTGAATTGATTTACGAGCACTACTTCGGTGAGAAGAAGAAAGCAATCGAGATCATTCAAGCGTACAACGAAGGTGAAGCAAAAGCGGCTGAGCACGTGGATCGTTTCATGGAGCTATTGGCTATCTGTTTCGCGAACCTGTTTACCGGTCTTGACCCACACGTAGTTGCATTGGGCGGCGGTCTTTCAAACTTCGAACTTATCTACGAAGAGATGCCAAAACGTATCCCTAAATACCTACTGTCTGTAGCGAAGTGCCCTAAGATCATCAAAGCGAAGCACGGTGATTCGGGCGGCGTTCGTGGTGCTGCATTCCTTAACATTAAGTAATCGTCACTTAAGTTAAGCTAGTTAAGGTTAGATAGTTAAAAAGCACAAATAAAAATGCCGCAATCTCGAAAGAGGTTGCGGCATTTTTTATTGTTCAGTGTTTTCGTTTCTTTAGATCTAAGAGCTTAGAGCTTAACTACAAGCGAAAAGCTAGAGTCTAGAAGCTAAATATCAAGAAAAGAGCCAGAGGGCTTACTTCTTCTTTTTACCAACACCAAGGTTGTCTTTTTGCTTCAACGTAAGCTTAGTAAAGCCAAGCTTGCGGAAGTAGTTGTCTTGGTAGTTGCGAACCGCTTTAGTATCAGAAATCAACTCAAGCTGTTGCTCAGTTTTTAGATACTCAGAGATGTCGATGCCTTCAGCTGCAGCAACAGCTTCTTGGATCGTGCGGTGTTCTTGTTTTGAAAACAGTAACTCTTTGTCTTCGTCTTTGTAAGTGTACAGAATGGTACGAGCCATGGTGCTCTCCAATAGAATTATTACTTTGCGCGCACTCTACATAAAAACCGTACGTGGCTCAAGGTAATGGTAAGAAATCTTAAGATTATCGTTCTAAACGTTTAGCGTAATTTAAGCTATTTGTCTTTTAGGAAACGAACAGGTTGTTTTTCACGAAACGAAAAGAACAAAAAGCCCCTTAACATCGAAAGCTCGATAGAAGGGGCTTCGTCTATGTCTTGGCGAAGATCTTCCAAATCAATTAAAAAGCTTCTAAGTCAATTAAAAAGCTGCTAAGTCAATTTAGTTGTTTGAGCTTTGAATCAAACGCGACCTTGCAGAGGAATGATCGTCACTGTCTCGCCAACTTTCACAGTATCAACCGCTGGAGAGATTTCGATTAAGCAGTTCGCTTCGCTCATTGAACGCAGAATACCTGAACCTTGCTTGCCCGTTGTTTTCACTTCAAGCACGCCTGATTCATTCATCGAGAACACTCCACGGCTAAATTCAGTACGGCCTTGGCGTGAGCGCAGTTGTTCAGTTGCTACAGCATTAGCTTTCACTGGCGTCCAGTTCGTTTGACCTTGAAGCTTGCGGATCGCTGGCTCAACAAAGTTAATGAACGACACCATTACTGCAACTGGATTACCCGGCAGACCAAAGAACGGTTTGTTTTCAATTTTACCGTAAGCCAATGGGCGACCTGGACGCATGTTGATACGCCAGAAGTTGATTTCACCCAGCTTATCTAATGCCAGTTTAATGTAGTCAGCATCACCAACAGACACACCGCCAGACGTTAGCACCATGTCGGTCTCTAACGACGCAGCATGAAGTACATCCATCATCTTTTGTTCGTCATCTTCAATGATGCCGTAGTCAACGATGTCACAACCTAGCTTCTGAAGCATACCGATAATAGTAAAGCGGTTTGAATCGTAGATAGAGTTTGGTTTTTGCTCGCTGCCCGGTGCTTGAACTTCATCACCCGTAGAGAACACACCGACTTTTACTTTACGTAGAACAGGGCAGCTACCAAAACCCAATGACGCCATCATGCCCATTTCTGGTGCTTCGATTCGTGTGCCTCGCGTAAAGACAGGTTGGCCGATTTCTAAATCTTCACCCGCCATACGGACATTTTGTCCAACTAAGATTTTCGCGTCAGGGAAGCTAACCTTGCCACCTTCTTGAACAGCTTGCTCACGCATCACAACAACATCAACGCCTTCTGGCATTGGCGCACCTGTCATGATCTTAACAGCTTCACCTTGTTGAACGGTTTTGTCGTAGCTGTGGCCAGCCATAACTTCAGCAACCAATTGGTAGCAGCCCAATTCTAGATCTTCACTACGAATCGCATAACCGTCCATTGCAGAGTTGGTATTCTGAGGCACATTGATTGGTGAAATCACATCTTCAGCCAATACGCGACCGTAGCCTTTTTCTAACGCCACTGATTCTGTGAGAACCAACGCGTCAATGCTATCAACAATCTTTTGCTGACCTTGAGTAACGGTTAAACCTGCAGGAGAGAACGAATCACAACAAACAGCTGGAGCTACGTCTTTTGAAGGTGAGCATGAGACTGCTTTGCCTGTTGCAGAGGCAAGGTCGAATGACTGAGCATACTCGATGATGAAATCACGAATCGCTTCTAAGTCGCTGATCGCCATTTGAGGCAAGTCAGATTCAACGTGGCTGTCTGCCGCGATAGCAATAATGTTGTTATCGTTCGGATACAACCAAGGTTTACCCACTTCATCTCTGTGCAATTCAATTTTAGGGAAAGCGATGTTCTTACAGCCTTCAACCAAAATCAGGTCAAGCGTGTTGGTATCAAAGCTAGTCAGCAGGTAATCGAAGTCTGCTTCGGCTTCTGGCGTCTCTGTCATCATCACGTGACGGTTGCGAGAAGCGATCAACATCTGGTTCGCGCCCGCTTTACGTAAGCGGTAACTGTCTTTACCCGGCTTATCGACATCAAAATCGTGGTGAGCATGTTTTAATACGCCAACTTTTAAACCCGCATCAGTTAATAAAGGAAGCAGGGCTTCAAGTACGGTCGTTTTACCTGTACCGCTGTAAGCAGCAAAGCCCAATAAAGGAAGGTTAGGACGTTGTTTAGAATCTTTCATTATTGAAGCGTTCCGAATTGGGTGAGTTCTTCTGGCGTGTTGAGATTGACAAAGCAGTTAGGAGAATCGCTAAAATCAACGTATTCGGTGACACACTCTTTGTATAGCAAGATGATTTTACGATCACCACGTTCCAAAAACGCTTCTAACTTTGGCAGAACACGTTTGTGGAATAGGGTGAATACAGGTTGCTTAAATTCGCCATCATGCGCGACAAGAATGTCGCTGTCTTCTTTAACTGCAGAACAAAAACGCTCAACAAGGTCGTCACTGATTTGTGGGCTGTCGCACGGGACAAAGCCAACCCAGTCGGTGTTCGCGTTTTTAAGGCCAGCATGAATGCCACCCAAAGGACCTGGGTAGTCAGGGAAAGAATCGGAAACAACCGGAGCAAATGCTTGGTAACTGTCTAAGTTACGATTGGCATTGATGGTAATGCTGACATCTTGTTGTGACAGCTTGTTTATAACGTATTGAATAAGCGGAGAACCGTTGAGCTCAACGAGTCCTTTATCTTTTCCGCCCATACGGCTGGCTTGTCCGCCAGCCAAAATAACCCAACTAGTTTGCGTTGGAAGCAGCATAAATATTCTCTTGTGCTTTGTTCTTTTTAATAACTTGCAGAAGCGGTGATTCGGTCAAAGTGTTGTCTTTGATCCACCACTGCTTCTTACATAAATCGGTTAACGCGTTAGTTTGGTGACTGGTGATGACTAAACTCGCGCCTCTCTGAAGAAGATCTTCGGCCATAATGACCAATCTTTCAATAGATTCTTTGTCTAAAGAAGCACTTGGTTCATCCATAAGCAAGATTGAAGGCTTAAGAATCCAAGCTCGAGCCATTGCTACGCGTTGACGCTCACCACCAGACAGCACCGAGATGTGCTCATCTGCCAAGGTTTCTAAACCTACCATTCTCAATGCATTAATTATTTGAGCTCGCTTATCTTTTTGGCTCTCTTTGTTAAAGCGAATGCCATAAGCGACATTTTGGTACACCGAACCATCAAAAAGATATGGGGTTTGATGCAGGTAGATAATGTCTTTGAACTTGAGCCTAGGGAACAAGATCTGCTGCCAGCTTTGTATCGGAGACTGAATGCGGCCAGAGCTCGGCTTGATCAATCCTGATAAGATTTTAAGTAGGGTCGTTTTGCCAACTCCGTTATCGCCTTTGAGATAAATGGCATCGTTAGGGCCGATCGACAGTTCGGGAATGTGGAACAAAACGCGCTCTTTGTAGCGCATTGAAATTTGCTGCGTTGTTATTTTTATACTCATGACAGCGTTCCTAAGTTCTTAAATAGCCTTTTCCTCTCACACTGGAAAGGAAAAAGTTAAGGGCTAATGCCAATGCTAATAACACCATACCGAGGGCGACGCCTTGAGCGAATGCGCCTTTGTGGCTTTCCATGGCGATAGCTGTTGGGATGTTTCTTGTCATTCCCATAATGTTGCCACCGACCATCATTGAACAACCTACCTCTGTCACGATACGAGAGAAGGCAGCAATGGTTGCAGCTAATAGAGGAAAACGTGTTTCCCAAATCAAAGTACACGCCACGCGTGTTGTTGAAACGCCAAGTGTACGCGCTGTTTCTACCGCTCGGCGGTCACTGGCCTGCAAAGCGCCATGCATCATCGCAACTAGGATAGGGAAACATATCAGCATCTGACCTAGAATCATCGCCTTTTGGGTGAACAGTAATTGCCAATCACCTAGCGGGCCAGAGCGAGAAAGCATCATGTACATCAACAAACCGATAACCACAGTAGGGATTGCTTGCAGGGTGTTGATCACAGAAAGCAGAGCCCATTTCCCGGGGAACTCGGTATAAGCCAATAAGAAAGCCATAAGGATTGCAGGAACAATCACCAATGAGATGGCGGACAAAGATACGCTGAAGGATACCGCGACGATTTGCCACAATTCGTGGTCAAAACTCACCAGTAGATTCATTGCATCAATCGTTGTTTGCCATAGGGTCATGAAGTATCTCGTGTAAATCGATAATAGGTTTTATCGGTAATGACTGATGTTAATCATAGCTGACACTAACTATTTGAGTGTGTATTGGTCGGCTATTGTTCTTAAGCATGAATGTGTTTTTAAGCGTGAATGTGTTTTTAAGCGTGAACGTTATTAAAGCGAGACAGCTTTATAGCGATCTTCTGTTAAAACAAGATAGTTTTTAAAGCGACATTGCTTAGGTGCTTCGTTAACTGTTTAGTTAAGCGTAGCGCTAATTGATTCGGGTTGAACCCTTAGCGCTACTTTTACTTACAGAAAACGACTGTTCACTTACAACAAACTATTCTGCGCTTGCAACAAACAGTTGTTTGCCGTGCAGTTTAAAGTCGTTAATCAGTTTCTGACCTTTAGGGTTCACCAACCAATCACTGAACACTTTCGCAGCTTGGTAGTTAATGCTTGGGTAGCGCTCAGGGTTAACCAGAATCACTTGGTAAGGGTTAAATAGGTTCTTGTCACCTTGGAAAAGAATTTTTAAATCCAGTTTATTTTGGTAAGCCAACCAAGTACCACGATCTGTCATGGTGTAGCCTTGCATCTCTGACGCCATGTTCAGAGTAGGGCCCATGCCTTGACCAACACTGCGGTAACCACCAAAGTTTGGTTCAATTTTAGTTTGCGCCCAAATACCCATCTCTTTCTTATGAGTGCCAGAATCGTCGCCACGAGAGACAAACGTCACGTTATTAGTCGCGATCGCTTTAAACACATCTGCTACTGCTTTTTGAGATTCAATTTTTGCAGGGTCGCTTTGTGGGCCAACAATGACAAAGTCGTTGTACATCAGCTTACGAGGTAAAACGCCGTAGCCTTTTTCTACGAAATTTGCTTCCGCTTTTGGTGCGTGAGTCATCACCAAATCAACGTCACCATTTTCACCCATGCGAAGTGATTTACCCGTACCCGCGGCAAGAACATCAACCTTGATACCAGAATCCTTTTCGAACTCAGGCAATAAGTAGTCCAGTAGACCAGAGTGATAAGTACTTGTGGTTGTCGCCAACTTAATATGAGTGGTGTCTTCCGCGCTGCTAGCCGTGTAACTGACGATAGATAGAGCTGCAATAGTTAGGGGAATTGCTTTCATTATTATTATGTCCATTCTGTTATAAATGAATGACATGCCTTCATTTTAAAGGGCTCAAAGAAGGGCATGTACATAAGATGCTAATTCTTGTAATTAGAAATCATCACCTTATAAGCAAGCTTAATGCCAATAAATGATGCATCAGATTTCATTAAATTGCTGTTATTTCGGACAAAACTGCGCCATTTGACCCTATAAAATGAATCAAAACATGAGCTAGGACAAAATGTCGCACTTTGACCCTGTTGATCAAAAGGTTAATTGGTACACTCTGTCCCAACTTTCCTCATCGGCTAATCATTATGTCTTTACCTAGTTCATCTGCATCCAATCTAAACCCGAACACATTGACTCAGTATCAGGCGTTTTCCGTTTTGGTCGTCGATGATGAATTGGGGATGCAGGCTATCTTAAAGAAAGCACTGGGTAAGTTCTTTGGCAAGGTGTCGAGCGCAGGGTCGGTTGAAGAGGCTGAGGTTCTGCGTTGCAATGAACACTTCGATCTCATTGTTCTCGATATCAACCTTCCAGGTCGTTCTGGTATTGAATGGGAAGAAGCCTTTAATGACAGTGACCGAAAAGCTGATGTGATTTTCATGACGGGCTACGCCGATCTAGAGATGACCATATCTGCACTTAAGCTTGGTGCTTCAGATTTTATTCTTAAGCCGTTCAACCTCGAACAGATGATACAAGCGGTTCTGCGTTGTATGGATAAACGACTCGACCAAAGAATGCAGTACGCGTTGAAGCGTGATGTTAGTCGTCATATCAAGACCGAATTGATCGGCAATTCAGACAAGACTAAACAGCTTAAATTGCTGATCAGTCAATTTGCACCGTCTCGCGCTTCCGTTTTGATAGAAGGTGAGTCGGGTACCGGCAAAGAACTGGTTGCGCGAGGTGTACATGAAGCCAGTAAACGCACGGGGCCATTTGTACCAATCAACTGTGGTGCGATTGCACCAGAACTTTTAGAAAGTGAATTGTTTGGACATACCTCGGGGGCATTTACCGGCGCGAAGAAAAACCGTGAAGGCCTATTTAGAGTCGCAAGTGGTGGCACCTTGTTCCTTGATGAGATCGGTGAAATGCCACTGCCAATGCAAGCTGCGTTGTTACGTGTGTTAGAGCAAAGAACGATTCGTCCGGTCGGTAGCGAAAAGGAAATTGCCGTTGACGTGCGAGTGGTGGCGGCGACTAACCGAAACCTTCAAGAAGAGGTCGACAAAGGGCACTTCCGCCGCGATCTGTTCTACCGACTCAATGTACTTAAGATTGATGTGGTGCCATTAAGAGATCGCCCATCAGACTTGATTGAACTTGTTCCATACTTTACTCGTCTTTTATCAAGCGAACTTGGCATGCCTATTCCAAATTGGGCACATGAAGATATCTTGGCGATGAACGAATACGAATGGCCGGGGAATATTCGTGAGCTTAAAAACTTAGTTGAACGATGCATTCTTTTAGACAAGCCACCAGCACACTATTGGCGTGAGATTAATGGCGATCCTATACCCGCTAGCATTTCAGTGACGGTGTCACATGGCGCAGAAATGCCAAACTTGAATAATGCAGACGCTGCCGAGGGTTACCCAAACACTTGGACACTCAAAGAAGTGGAAAAATCTCATATAGAACAGTTGGTTAGTTTCCATGATGGCAATAAGTCGGCTGCTGCGAGAGATCTTGGCGTCGCGCGTAAAACGCTAGAGCGTAAATACAAAGATTGGAACACAGAAGGTTCTGAATATGCCGATTAGACGTCGTTGGTGGTCAAAGTGGGCGTTCCGGTTCAAAACCATGGTTCGCTACCGCTTATTATTTCTAACATCAGCTCCAATTATTCTTACCTTGTGTGCGCTTGTGGCGATCACACTGTATTGGTCAATACATTACACGTGGCAGGGCGCTCTGATTGATGTTGATGAACGCTTGGATGTTGCCGATAACAGTATTCACCTGATCCAAAATCAGCAAGCATACAACGTTCGTGCGTTTGCTGAGTCTTATAACTTTCGAACCAAGCTTGCGAGTGATCTTTCACACGAAGACCTAACTCGCTGGGTGTCTGAAAACAAATCTCGTTATGAGCTCGATTTTCTGCGCTGGCGCAGTGTCGAGAGCATGGAAAAGAAACTTGAATATCTGAACCTAACTCACAAGTCTTCTTTTTTCAGTGTATTAAGCCGTAATGAACTCAATTATCTCGACCGTGACCTCGCTAAAAAAGCAGAAGTTCCGATGCTCAATGGGCAAGAAGTTGAGACCCGCGGATTGGTAAGTCGAACCGTTATATCTATCGCAGATGAACATGATCATGTGATTGGTTTTCTGGATGGTGGGATCTTACTGAATAACAGTACTCAACTTGTCGACCAAATCAACAACCTTATCTATCCGCAAAGAGAAGGCTTTAATCGTCATATAGGTACGGTCACGGTCTTCCTCGATGATCTTCGTGTCAGCACCAATGTGCCTTTGAACAGTGAAGACAGTGTAGGGCGCGCCATTGGTACGCGTGTCTCTCATGAGGTTCATTCAAAAGTTTTGAATGAAGGTAAAGAGTGGTTAGATCGAGCGTATGTTTACGATGCTTGGTACATCACGGCTTACCAACCAATCCACGACCAATTTGATAATGTGATTGGCATGCTTTACACCGGTTATCTGATTTGGCCTCTCATACAAACTTATTTAACTAACCTTGGTGAAATAAGCATTACCATTGTATTGCTATTGCTAGCTTCAGGTTTGATCGTTCATCGTGGTGCCCGTGATCTTTTCAACCCCATTGAACGCATTCATAAAGTCGTCAAGCTTGTCCAAATGGGGCAAGACAAGCGAATTGGCACGTTAGGTTTGGATGATCAGCATGAACTAACGTTGCTCGCTAAACAGTTCGACAAGATGTTGGATCTACTGCACGAGCGTAATCAAGAGATTCAACAAGCGGCTTCTGAACTGGAATGCAAAGTTCACTCACGTACGGCAAGCTTGAAAGAGAAAACTGAAGAACTCGAACTGCACATCAAACTGCTCAATCAAGCCAGAGACAAGCTGGTGGTCAATGAAAAACTGGCCGCATTAGGTGAATTAACCGCGGGGATTGCTCATGAGATCAACAACCCAACCGCAGTAATTCTTGGCAACGTTGAGCTGATGAAGTTTGAACTGGGCGATGAAGTGAGCCGTGTAGACGAAGAAGTCCACGCGATCATGGAACAGATTGACCGAATTCGAAACATCACACGAAGCCTGCTTCAATACAGCCGTCACGGCGGCGTACAAGACGAAATTACATGGCAACATATCAATCCAATTGTGGATGAAAGCATTACGCTCGTAAAAACAGGCGCGAAGAAGAAAGGCATTGTGTATGTCTCGCAATTGAATGCTAAAACCTCAGTCGAAGTGAACCGAAACCAATTGCTGCAAATTCTCGTCAACCTGCAAATGAACGCAATTCATGCAATGAACGGACAGGGTACGTTAACGATTTCGAGTGAAGATTGGGTTGAAAATGGCGTGTCTCATGGCGCTATCGTTCATGTTCAAGATGAAGGCTGCGGCATTAAGGAAGAGCAGCTGAAACGCATCTTCTCGCCTTTCTACACGACTAAGCGAGATGGTACAGGCTTAGGCTTATCCGTTTCTCAAAGTATTTTGAGCCAAACGGGCGGTGAAATACGTGTTGAATCCGAAGTAGGTAAGGGAAGTTGTTTTAGTATCTATCTTCAACAGAAAGCGACACCTCAATTGTTGGTCTCCAACCTCTGAGCCACTAATCTACTGTTCAAAATTCAGAGCACAACGCTCATTAAAAAACACCTCCGCACTTGAAATAAGTTCGGAGGTGTTTTCGTTTGTTCCTGACTAGGAGATTAGTTTACTCTCCGAGCGTTAAACCAACTGCGATTAATGCGCTGCCACTGAAATCTTCGGTGGGTTGATGTTGTGCTTCTTAAACTCTTTCATCACACGCAAGGTAATGTCGGTTTCAAACAGCTTTTCATACGCAGTATCGACAACATAAGCCTTACAGGTTAGCTGTATTGCTAGGTAGTTATCGGTAATCGTCTGTTTAACCAAAACCGTAACAGGCTTCGGCAAGTGGATATAACGACTTGAAGACGCCGCTTCTTGAATCAGGTCGCGGGCTAGGGTGATGTCTTCATCCATACCGACGTAAAACGGAATCACCACCTGCATGTCCAATGCGCCATAGTTACCACTGGTGGTCACTTCGTTTAAGAACTTGTTATTCGGAATGGTAATGATGTCGTCATTCAGTGTTCTCATTCGTACAGAACGTAAACCAATAGTGATAATGTCGCCGTAGTTACCTTCAAACGTGACGCGGTCACCAACTTGAAAGGGTCTATCAATCATCACTGTGATGCCTGCGATGAATGACGCCGCCAAGTCTTTAAGTGCAAAGCCTACCGACACGGCGAGAGTACCACCAATCAAGGCCAGTATTTGGTCGTTGATTCTAAAGCTCATCATGAACACGATAAGACCGGTGCTCACGTAAATGAAGAACTGAGTAAACGACTGCAGTTTTTGTAGTAGCATTCTATATTGCACGAATTGACTACCGAAACTGGTCACCATTGAGTTGATGAACTTAAGCAGCAACCACATTGCAGCGATAACGATCATGGAGAAGAATACGCCGCTCCATCGCACAAGACTCGCTATTTTAGAGATGTTTTCTACGTTAGCTAACTCTTCCGTCGCAAAGGTCGGGAAACTAACCGCACTTGCCAAGCCAACAAATAGTAGGATAAATAACTTCTTCATTTTACTTCACCAGTAGATGTTGACGGTCGAGAACGTTAGTAATGTGGCGGAACCAGTGCTCGGAAATTCGAGCCTTATCTTCATGCCAACCAATATAACCACGGCTTTCAAAGTAACGCAGAATCCCGGTGATTTCCGCAATGCTTAACTGAGTACATTCAGACAGCACCTCAGGAGACGCAATCTCCAGTTGCACGATAGAGCGCAACACAGCCAACATAGGTTTCGGCATGTTTTCTAACTCTTGTGCTTCAGGAACATGGAACAAGCGCACCACGGCTTGATCGGTATCTTTGTTTCGATTCAAAGAGAGTCGGAAGAAGCGTAGAGCAACGGTAGGGTTACCATCAGAGTAATGCCACAAGATTCGGTAGAAGCCTTGACGTGCGCGGTCTTCCTCGCTCATGTCATCTTGGTCCCACTGTTTAGGCACCACTAAACCATCAAACGATAACGGCTTCTCAAGCTCCGTATTGATACGGCTATTTAGAAGCTCACCGACTTGTTTCTCTGTCCAACGAGGTAGAAAACACACCAAATCAAACAACAGACGTTCACCACGCGCTCGATCGACGAATCGCCAGCTCGATTTAGCAATCGAAATCACGATACGGTGATTCTTTTTAGAGCGACGCAGTAGGTTGGTCAAACGGATTAAATCAGACAGGCCACCAACCATTGGCTTAACCAATCGCTGTGCATTGTCGATCGCAATCAAGTACGTTGTCTTGCTTTTACGAAGATGTGCCAAAATCTGAATCTCTGTCGCTTTTTCTTCCAAGCCTATGCTAACGGCTAGATGCGCTAACAGCTCTTGATAACCCGCGTAAGGGCAACTTACGTAAACAGGTTCAGCGTTAGAGACTTTGTGCAGCAGGGTATAAAGCAGCGTTGTTGCTCCCACACCACGTTCACCAGAAACAATACAAATAGCAGGACTGTCCGACATCAGGTAGCGAGACAGTTGCTTAACCTCATCACCGGCGTAATCAATCAGCGTGCTGTCGATATTGCCCGGCAGGATGTATTCATAGGTTTGGTCGCCTTTGATTCGAACCAAGTTTTGTTGGTTTTTATCAAGGTCAGACTGCTTAGCCACTTCAATTCTAAACAGATAGGCTAAGGCTTGGCTAAACAGCGTGTAATTAGACAGCAAGGCCATGATACGGTGCTGAAAGCTGTACACGCTCAACCATACGATGCCAATTGCCGTTGCCAATATATTAAGTAGGAAGGTTTCCTTACGGTTTACCGCCCAATTCACCCATACCGGACGATCAGAGATGTGTTGAAGCGTATCAAAGACTTTCGCTCGCCATAATCTAAGCACTGAAATGGTAACCAGTACAAACCAGAAAAACAGAGCGCTGTAGATCCAGCTATAGATAGTGCCTTTGCCTAGCGTGATGCTCGATATTTGCAAAGTTACACCCGCAACAATGAAGCTCCATACATAACGGCGAATAGTCGATAGGCGCAGCGCAATCACTTCTTGATTGGATGTACGACCCAAACGATACGCAAACTCCAAAATAAAGCTGATGGCAATCGAACCACCTAGAATCCACCAGGTGAAGATCTCAAGGAAAATCAGGTGTTGCAGGCTAGGGATGCTAGAAAGCACTCTTAGTGAAAGCGTAATCGCGATTAACCAAGCAATCGCACGATCAGCGCGGCTGATATACCAGATCACACGCACTAAGAAAGGAGGGTTAGTTTTCGCTTCAAGAAAATTAATTCTGAACAACTCAATCAAGCGAGTGCTGTTGGCAAGCCACCACGCTAAACCAAAATAGATGAACAACACTTTTAACGATGCACCAATCACAGGCACTGGCGAAATAAAGATGTCGTTAACGAGCGCTTTAAAGCTACGAATCTGGAAGTAAACAAGATACTCAATGTTGAGCTTGGTTAATTCCCACTCTTGCTTAAATTGAGTTACGCCGTAAGGGCCAAAACCTGTTAGACGCTCTTTATTAGCGGAGTTCGTCTGCTCTAACAGGTGTTGCTTGCTTACATTCAAGCTATTCAAAGTGACGTAACTGGTTTGAACGGCAAACCATTGCTCGGCGTCGTTGTTCGCTCTGTAGGCTTTTATCTGTTGCTCGAAGGTTTTGATTTCCTGCTTTTGAACTCGCAGAACTTCAGCGAGCAAGATATTGACTTGGCGTCTATCCGACGGCTCCATAAAGAGGGGGTCGGGTAAGGAGTCAATTCGATCATCGAGGTTAACAGCAGAATCGGATACCTGCGGCTGAGATTGTAAGTCATATTCCAAGTTGGCATGACTAGGCCAAGAGAGAATGGCCAAAGTGAGGATTAAGAAGCGCAATAGTGAACGCATAAAAGTCTCTTAGAATTATGAGGTTAGGATTACTATAGTTAGATAATCTGACTTTGTGAAATCCAACCCCGTGTCGGGGGCGAGTACTTTATTCCTGTTTCTAGCGATTTTGTCATGAAATTGTCAGGGATTAAGCTAATATTTGAGCATCTCTGCTATGTCTACTGTTGCGTTGTTCGGGTTGCTTTTGCTGTGACCAATCAGAATGCGATATATTCAATGGTTAGCATGATTTGGGACGTTATATACCACCCGTTACGGGGCGCTGTTCGATATTTTATTTTTCCTTAAAATCGACGGCTTTTCGGATATAAATAGAAAATCAAAAATGTGAGTCAGCTCAAACTATGATTTGGCTAGGTTATCACTCACTTAATGGGCAGTAATTGCAATCAATACTTGCAGTTAAAGCCCTGAACAAGTAACGTTGCGGCGTTTTTCACATTAATAAGGTAATGGCATTGATCTCCACAGCAAATATCACCCAACAATTCGGCGCTAAGCCACTTTTCGAAAATATTTCAGTTAAGTTCGGCGAAGGCAACCGCTACGGTTTAATCGGCGCGAATGGCTGTGGTAAATCGACGTTCATGAAGATCCTATCGGGTGAACTTGAGCCAAGTGCTGGTAACGTAAGCTACGATCCTAACGAGCGCGTTGCTAAGCTAAACCAAGACCAATTTGCTTATGAAGAATTCACGGTAATCGACACGGTTATCATGGGTCACAAAGAGCTTTGGGCTATTAAACAAGAGCGTGACCGCATTTACTCTTTGCCAGAAATGAGCGAAGAAGACGGCATGAAAGTGGCTGACCTTGAAGTTCAGTTCGCTGAAATGGACGGCTATATGGCAGAAGCTAAAGCGGGTGAGCTTCTTCTTGCGGTAGGTATTGAAGAATCAATGCACTTCGGTCTAATGAGCGAAGTAGCACCGGGTTGGAAACTTCGTGTTCTATTGTCTCAAGTATTGTTTGCAGACCCGCATATCATGCTTCTTGACGAACCAACGAACAACTTGGACATGGACACTATCAAGTGGTTGGAAGATACGCTAAACCAACGTAACTGCACAATGATCATCATTTCGCACGACCGTCACTTCCTAAACTCTGTTTGTACACACATGGCTGACCTTGATTACGGCGAACTTCGTCTATTCCCAGGTAACTACGATGAGTACATGACGGCTGCGACTCAAGCTCGTGAGCGTCTACTGTCTGACAATGCTAAGAAGAAAGCGCAAATTGCTGAACTTCAAACGTTCGTATCTCGTTTCTCTGCTAACGCATCTAAAGCGAAGCAAGCAACGTCTCGTGCTAAACAGATCGATAAGATCCAACTAGACGAAGTTAAAGCGTCGAGTCGTCAAAACCCATTCATCCGTTTCGAACAGTCTAAAGAGCTATTCCGTAACGCACTTGTGGTTGAAAACCTATCTCAAGGTTTTGAAGAAGACCTATACAACAAGTTCGACGGTATTTTCGAAGTCGGTGAGCGTGTTGCTATCATCGGTGAAAACGGTGTAGGCAAAACAACACTACTTAACACACTAGCTGGCGCTCTTGAGCCACGCACTGGTCAGTACAAGTGGTCTGAAAACTCAAACATCGGTTACTACGCTCAAGATCACGCACACGATTTCGAAACAGACATGAACCTGTTTGATTGGATGAGCCAATGGCGCCAAGAAGGTGAAGACGAGCAAGTTGTTCGTGGCTTCCTAGGTCGTATGTTGTTTGGTCAAGACGACATTAAGAAATCTGTAAAGGTTATCTCTGGTGGTGAACAAGGTCGTATGCTTCTTGGTAAGATCATGATGCATAAACCAAACATCCTTCTAATGGATGAGCCAACAAACCACATGGATATGGAATCTATCGAAGCGCTTAACTTAGCTCTTGAGAACTACAAAGGCACATTGTTCTTCGTATCTCACGACCGTGTATTCGTAGACTCGCTTGCAACTCGTATCCTTGAAATCAAAGATGGCAAAATCAACGATTTCCGCGGTACTTACGCAGAATTATTGAAAGCACGCGGCTAAGCTTTAAGTTAGCCTTAGTTTTCAACTCAATACGTTGGAAATTAAGGCTATAAGCTAATAAGTCATAAGCTATAAATTAAAAACGCCGTCATACTGAAAAGCATGACGGTGTTTTTGTATCTAGCTGAGTTTCTATGTCTCTATCTTTGATGGGTCACTAACTCTTTACATCAGAGTTTTTAAATTAGAAGCGGTTAGTGAATCATCAAATCGAACTTACGCTTTTTTTCCGACTGCTGATTGTTCACCTTTCACATCAAAATCGATCTTGTCTGCACCCGTGAACACTTGGAAACGTAAACCTTTAGCACGAGCAATGGTTGTGATACCGAACTTCTGAGCCAAGTCTAAGCCCATTTGCGTGACGCCAGAACGTGATAACAGAACAGGGATGCCCATCTGCGCTACTTTGATGACCATTTCAGAGGTTAAACGACCTGTGGTATAGAAGATCTTGTCTTCACCTGACTCTTTGTTAAGCCACATCTCACCAGCTAAGGTATCAACGGCATTGTGTCGGCCAACATCTTCAACAAACGATAGAACCTTGTCATCTTTGCAAACCGCACAACCGTGCACCGCACCGGCTTTCTTGTAGGTATCGTTGTAATGAGTCAATGCTTCAAGCGCTGTATAGATTTCAGATTGCTTAATCTTGTTTTGAGGCACTTGGTAATCTTCCAACTGCTTCATTACGTTGCCATACATGGTGCCTTGACCACAGCCAGAGGTCACTGTCTTCTTCTTAAGCGCTTGCTCAAGTTGGCTTGTATCTTCTTTGGTGATAACCGCAGCAGAGCTGGTTTCCCAATCGATGATAATAGATTCAACCGCTTCAGGATCGGAAAGGAAGCTTTGGTTTTTCAAATAACCTAATACTAATGACTCGGGACGAGAGCCCAATGTCATTAACGTTACGATCTCTTTCCAGTTCAACATCACGGTAAGAGGGCGCTCACACGCGATCTGTTTTGTTAGCTTTTCGCCATATTCATCAAACACTTCAACTTCGATTGTCTGAAGTGGGTTCTCACTGGTTTTTATTATGTTTGGTTTTACCACAGTCACGTCCTACTTAATGAGATAGCGATTTTAAGAGATAAGAAGTTAGGCAAGAGTCATCATACGACTCTTTAGAATACATGCGTTCTCTGTCACTTAGTCAGTCTTAGCTTTAACTCAAGCATTTAGCAATTCTCATTCCAAAATAGCGGCTATTCGAGAAAACATGAAGCATTCGATTAAAATAGAGCAAAATATGAGAGTTCACGGGTAGAGCTGTCTGAATTTACGCGTATCGACTAACGTTATAAGGGTGACTGACTAAAAAAAGCAGCGATGTTTGTTGATGTAGGTTAGCGGTTATTGGCGTGTTTATTGCTTTATAGGGCTTATATGATTGCGCTCAGTACAAAATGTCCTAAGTGCGTTCAGACCAAAGGAAATCAATTGGGTGAAGTATGTCTGAGATAAAAGAATTCAAAGAACAATATGAGAAAACAGAAGCAGCTTGGCCTATCGGCGTCCAAAGAATAGAGAAAGAGATCAAAACGGGTATCTGGGTAACCACTCAATGGGAATTGACCGGATTTGAACTGTCACCAGAAGACGACACGCAAGACATGTGTTTGCTTCAGTTACACAAAGACGAACGTACTGACTACCGATTCAATTTAAGCTCTCAACAACCGAAGCTTTTCTTAGTGATGGATAATGTCGATTCAGGTGTTAAGCCAATCATTCAATTGCTGACAGCCTCACAAACCGTTGCAGGGCAATACATGGACGGAGACAACCAAGTACTGTCTTACGACATGCCTTTGCCTGTACAAGCTTGGATGGAAGCCTTTATCGGCCGTCATGGCGAGTTGTTAGAAGCAAGACGTAAGAAGCGCAAAGGGGCGGGCAGATCAAATGGCAACTAATTTCTTTAGCCGTTGGTCTCAACGAAAACTCGACGACTCTGCTGATCAAGCATCACAAGCAGAACAAACATTAGAATCCGAGCAAACGCTTGAAGAAGTTCAAGTGGCGTTCTCAGAGGCCCCAACTTCTGAAACTTCGACTGATGATCCCGACGTAGAAACATCTGAGTCATTAGAAAACGCTCCAGATACTGAGATTGAAGCCACACAAGATGGAGTAACAGAAGCCAGTGAAGATTTGTCTGTTGCTCAACTATTGGTATCAGAAGCCTCAGAAAGCGTAAAAAAAGCCGCATTGCGTAAATTATTCCTCTCAGAAGAGTTCAACGTTCGTGATGGTTTAGATGATTACGACGACGATTACAGTAATTTGAAGTCTCTTTCTGAAGGGGTAGCGGAAACCTTGCGTGATTGGGTTAAAGACAAAACGGAAGAAGAAACCACACCAGAGGAAGAGCAAGTCATTGATAATAAAGACGAAGATGAAGTTTTAGAAAATTCTGAAAGCGATCTTGAAGTATCTGACAATGAACTTGAAACGTCAAAAAGTGTCGAAATAGCCGCAGAAGAAAAAGAACTGTATAAAAACACAGCGCAAGATATTGGCGCTACAATGTCAGACGAAGCTGACCTGAAAGAGATGGGACAAAATATACCACACAAAGAATAGGTACATTTTGACTAAACACTCAATGAACCGCTTGCGACAAAATGTCCCAAGCGGTTTTTTTATACGCACAATAAACGTTATAAAGGATTAAATTACTGAAATATAAGACATATTAAATTGGCATGGCATTTGCTAAATAACGTTCATTATCAACTTTTTTGTAGATAGACGAGTTCATGGTCTGACGAACGGCACACTGGCTAAAGGGTTAGTTGTTAACTGATTACTCAGCAAGTTCTCTATCGCTTACTACAATGAAGGTTGAACAGATTATCCATGTCCAAAGATGGAACTGAGCAATGCTTAAACAATTATTAGAACAAGCAACTTCAAATAACGCTAAAGCAAGACTGTATGCATTTGAAAATACAGTTGAGTTAACAAATCTGATTCCACCTACTGTTAGCTACGAAAGCGGCGGTAATACTCTTGTTATTGGTCCAACTGCGATCATTGAAAGTGCTGCGGCTCAATTACCTCAATTAACGAGCCTAACCTTATTGTCAACAGACGGCGAAAAGGGCACAAACCCTGAACTGTACTTCGCGAATTCGGTTCAAGTTTCTGGTTTCCTTGGCACGTTTGAAGTTGTGATCGAAAGTAAAGGCACATCGAGCAACCTAGCGAAAGTGGCCATTAATCACGATTGTTTCGATGTGGTTTTAGACCTTTGCCTAAATAGTTGCATGACAGAAGAAGTACCTGTACCGGGTTATTACCCAGTAGGGCGCGGCTATCCTAAATTGGCTGAAGCGTTGGAAGAGATTCCTACGTTAATGGGCACATTTGATAAGCCTAAGTTCTTCCGTTTAGACACAGACCTTTGTGCGCACAGTTCTCGTGGCGTGAAAGGTTGTGAGCGTTGTGTTGATGCTTGTCCTGCCGGCGCGCTTTCAAGTGAAGGCTCAGATAAGACGGGTCACAAGATCGAGATTAACCCTTACCTATGTCAAGGCGTGGGTACTTGTGCAACGAGCTGTCCGACAGAAGCTATCTCTTACGCATTGCCTAATCCTGACGATACTCAAAAATTCATTGAACGTACGCTAGCTAACTACGAGCAAGCGGGCGGTTTGGATCCTATCGTACTTATCTGTAGCTCACGTCATGAAACTTACAACGTGATGGCTCTTAAAGCGCTACCAGATAACGTGATTCCAATTGTTGTCGAAGAACTGCCTTCTATTGGTATCGATACTTGGTTTGCAGCTCTCGTCAATGGCGCGACTCAGGTTCTATTTGCAGCATCTAGATTTATGCCAGAAACGATCATTCGAGTTCTGAATAACGAAGTAGGGATTGCACAAGAACTGCTAGACCAAATCGGTATTCCAAAAGAAACCATCGATATCCTGTATCTAGAATCGCTACGTGAAGGTCCTCCAACATTGTGTGTTGATTCGTTCGACCTAGCACTTGGCGATCTTCACGGTAATAAACGCCAACGTCTATTCACAGCACTTGATGCTATGTCTTCGGCTCGTATTCCAGTTGAGAACATTGTTGAGCTTCCATCGAATGCGCCATATGGCACGGTTTCGTGTGAAAGCAAAGATTGTACTTTGTGTATGAGTTGTGTGGCTGTGTGTCCGACACGCGCACTTCATACCGACGGCGCATCTCCATCACTTAAATTTGTCGAACAAGACTGTATTCAATGTGGTCTGTGTGAAAAAGCATGTCCTGAGAATGTTCTGACTCTAACGCCTCGTATGAACTGGGTGAAAGAGGAGCGTCAGAAAGCGGTTGTGATTCATGAAGAGAAAGCAGCGGAATGTGTACGTTGCCATAAACCATTCGCACCTCAATCTATGATTGACATGTTACAGAACAAGTTACGCGGTCACTCTCACTTTTCAGATGAAGCAGCGATTAATCGTATTGCGATGTGTGAAGACTGTCGTGTGGTGGATATGTTCGATTCAATGGCTCAAGACCCATTGAAACAATTGAAATACTAGGAGTTAGCCTTGGAAACGAATTTGGATCAAGAACAGACACTAAGAACAGAGATCTATTTGGTTCTCTCTGCACTGTTTCGTAGCGCACCTTCTGAAGAGGTAATTGATTTTCTAAAAACGCTAGATATTGAAGCGTCTGAAAGCGCTATGCAAAAGGCTTGGATTGCCATTCAACAAGCGGCAACAGAATCAAACCGTGAAGCACTAGAAGACGAATATCAAGATTTGTTCATTGGTATTGGTCGTGGAGAGGTCGTTCCATTTGGTTCTTGGCATCGCACTGGCGCCATGATGGAAAAACCATTGGCAGAGATTCGTCATGATTTAGAGCTTTTAGGCATTGAGCGTGATGATCAAGTTAAAGAGCCAGAAGATCATATCGCAGCATTGTGTGAAGTGATGACCATGCTAACGGCTGAAGAAGAAGCATTGCAACAAGCGGTATTCAATAAGCACCTTGGCCCTTGGTTTAACTCTTTCACGCGTCAGCTTGAAGGGGCAGAAAGCGCGAACTTCTATAAGTCGGCAGCTCAACTGTGTGAAGCATTCCTAACGTTAGAACAAGTACGTTTTAGCGTGAATACAAAAAGCAGTAAGCACAAATTAAAGATTGATGTGAAAAACGTCACTGATTACGAGTAATCGAGCAGTACGCGATTATATCGATAGAGGGGCATTAAGCCTCCAAAAAAAGATCTACCGTAAGGTAAGGAAGCAATGATGAAAGATAATAAAGATATAAATACAAGCCGTAGGGACTTACTCAAAGGCTTGACGACTGCAGCCGTAGCTGGTGCCGTTGTCGCTGGTACAACTAAAGTGGCAACCGCTTCAGAAACTGTTGAAATTTCGAAAGAAGACGTGAAGAAGACTGGGTATCGTGAAACGCAACATATTCGCGATTACTACGACACACTTTAGGAGATAACGGATGAAACTTGTCAAACGCTCCGATAGTGTGAGCAAAGAAACTAATCAGTTAGGCGTGTCTCGACGTGCCTTCATGAAAAACACTTCATTAGCCGCTGGTGGCGCGGTAGTAGGCGCAAGTCTATTCGCTCCAGGCATGATGAAAAAGGCGCAAGCTAAATCAGTCGATCCAGAAGCGAAAACAGAAGTGAAACGTACTATCTGTTCTCACTGTTCTGTGGGTTGTGGTATCTACGCTGAAGTTCAAAACGGTGTTTGGACAGGTCAAGAACCTGCATTCGACCACCCATTTAACGCTGGTGGACACTGTGCGAAAGGTGCAGCACTTCGTGAGCACGGCCACGGTGAACGTCGTCTTAAGTACCCAATGAAATTGGAAGGCGGTAAGTGGAAGAAGCTTTCTTGGGAACAAGCGATTGAAGAGATCGGTAACAAAGCGCTAGAACTTCGTAAAGAGTCTGGCCCTGATTCGGTTTACTTCCTAGGTAGTGCGAAACACAGCAACGAGCAAGCTTACGCATTCCGTAAGATGGCGTCGCTTTGGGGCACCAACAATGTTGACCACCAAGCGCGTATTTGTCACTCAACCACAGTAGCCGGTGTTGCAAACACTTGGGGTTACGGTGCAATGACAAACTCGTTCAATGACATGCACAACTGTAAGTCGATGCTGTTCATTGGTTCAAACCCTGCAGAAGCTCACCCAGTAGCGATGCAACACATCTTGATCGCGAAAGAGAAGAACAACTGTAAGATCGTTGTTGCGGATCCTCGTCGTACACGTACTGCTGCGAAATCTGATCACTATGTATCACTTCGCCCAGGCTCTGACGTTGCGTTTATCTGGGGTGTGCTATGGCATGTCTTTGCTAACAAATGGGAAGATCAAGAATTCATACGCCAACGTGTATTCGGCATGGACGAGATCCGTGAAGAAGTCGCGAAGTGGAGCCCAGCTGAAGTTGAGCGTGTAACAGGCGTAAGCGAAGAAGACGTTTACCACACAGCGAAACTACTTTCTGAAAACCGTCCGGGTTGTATCGTTTGGTGTATGGGTGGTACTCAGCACACGACAGGTAACAACAACACACGTGCTTACTGTGTACTTGAGCTTGCGCTGGGTAACATCGGTAAATCAGGCGGCGGTGCAAACATCTTCCGTGGTCACGATAACGTACAAGGCGCAACTGACCTTGGCGTACTGTCTGACACACTTCCAGGCTACTACGGCTTATCTGAAGGTTCTTGGCGCCACTGGTCGAAAGTTTGGGACGTAGACTTTGATTGGATCAAAGAACGTTTCGACGACAACGCTTACGGCGGTCAAAAACCAATGAACAGTGCAGGTATTCCTGTATCTCGTTGGGTTGATGGTGTACTTGAAGACAAAGACAAGATTCGTCAACGCGAAAACATCCGTGCGATGTTCTACTGGGGTCACGCAGTGAACTCTCAGACTCGTGGTCCAGAGATGAAGAAGGCGATGCAGAAGCTGGATATGATGGTTATTGTTGACCCATACCCAACGGTTGCAGCGGTAATGAACGATCGTACCGACGGCGTTTACCTGCTACCAGCAACGACTCAATTTGAAACCTACGGCAGTGTAACGGCGTCAAACCGTTCTCTACAGTGGCGTGACAAAGTCGTTGAGCCTCTGTTCGAATCTAAACCTGACCACGAAATCATGTACCTGCTTTCTAAGAAGCTTGGTTTCTCTGATCAGCTGTTCAAAAACATTCGAGTTGAGAACAACCAACCTCTGATTGAAGACATTACACGTGAATTCAACAAAGGTATGTGGACGATTGGTTACACAGGCCAAAGCCCTGAGCGCTTGAAAGAGCACCAACAGAACTGGCATACGTTCCACAAAACTACGCTTGCTGCAGAAGGCGGCCCAGCGAATGGCGAGACTTACGGTCTTCCTTGGCCATGTTGGGGCAACCCTGAGATGAAACACCCAGGTACACATATCCTTTACGATACGTCTAAGCCTGTTGCAGAGGGTGGCGGTAACTTCCGTACTCGTTTCGGTGTGGAATTTGAAGGTCAAAGTCTACTGGCTGAAGACAGCTACTCGAAAGGCAGCGAAATCAAAGACGGTTACCCAGAGTTCAGCGACAAGTTGATCAAACAACTTGGTTGGTGGGACGACCTAACAGCAGAAGAGAAAGCGTCTGCTGAAGGTAAAAACTGGAAAACTGACCTTTCTGGCGGTATTCAACGTGTGGCTATCAAGCACGGTTGTATCCCGTTTGGTAATGCAAAAGCGCGTGCGATTGTTTGGACATTCCCAGACCGCGTACCACTGCACCGTGAGCCGCTTTACACACCACGTCGCGACCTAGTTGCTGACTACCCAACGTGGGATGACAAAGAAGCGATCTTCCGTGTGCCTACGCTTTATAAGTCGATTCAAGAGCAAGACAAGTCTGGTGAATACCCGATTATCCTGACTTCTGGTCGTCTGGTTGAGTACGAAGGTGGTGGTGAAGAAACACGTTCAAACCCATGGCTAGCTGAACTTCAACAAGAGATGTTCGTTGAAGTGAACCCGAAAGACGCAAACGACATCGGCTTTAAAGACGGTGATGATGTTTGGGTTGAAGGTGCAGAGAAGGGCCGTATTAAGGTGAAAGCGATGGTAACACGTCGTGTGAAACCGGGTCTGGCATTCATTCCATTCCACTTCGGTGGTAAGTTCCAAGGCGAAGATTTGCGTTCTAAATACCCAGAAGGCACTGATCCTTACGTTATTGGTGAAGCTGCTAACACAGCAACCACATACGGTTACGACCCTGTCACGTTGATGCAGGAAACGAAAGTAACCCTTTGTAATATTCGTAAAGCGTAAGGAGTCTTAAAATGGCTAGAATGAAATTTCTTTGTGACACCAAGCGTTGTATCGAATGTAACGGTTGTGTCACTGCATGTAAGAATGAAAATGATGATGCTCTGGAATGGGGTATTCAACGTCGTCGCGTTGTCACACTGAACGATGGCGAACCGGGTGAAAACTCAATCTCAGTCGCATGTATGCACTGTACTGATGCCCCTTGTATGGCAGTTTGCCCAGCAGACTGTTTTGAACATACAGAAGACGGCATCGTACTTCACAATAAAGATCTATGTATCGGTTGTGGTTACTGCTTGTTTGCTTGTCCGTTTGGCGCACCGCAATTCCCTAAACAGGAAGCCTTTGGTGAGCGCGGTAAGATGGACAAATGTACCTTCTGTGCTGGCGGCCCTGAAACAGAACCAGGTTCTGTGGAAGAGCGTCAGAAGTACGGTGCGAACCGTATTGCTGAAGGCAAGCTACCAATGTGTGCTTCGCTTTGTTCAACAAAAGCGCTGCTTGCAGGTGATGCTGAACAAGTCTCTGACATCTTCCGCCAGCGTGTTGTAGAACGCGGAGCGAAAGGTGCTGGTTGGACAGACGGCAACGACCTTTCTTACGATGCGATGAAGAGCTAGTTAGGAGAGACATATGCTTATAATGTTTAAGCGTCTCTTCCTTGTTGTGCTGCCGATGTTGGCAGCACTAACAATGCTTTCTCCTATGAGTCATGCATCTGAGACGAACTCATCACAAACTCAATCGAGCTCTGCTCAACGAGAAATCACACAACTTGCTGGTGCCGATTTTTGGCGACAAGTAAGAAATGGTGAGGAAGGTTACACCACATCTCAATCGGCTGAGCACGGTGTGTTAATCAGTACTCCAGGTCAAACTTGGTACATATTGAAAGAGAAGTGGATGTCACCAGCCGGTGCTGTCGCTATCTTTGGCAGTATTGCTTTTGTGACTTTAATGTACGTTGTGATTGGCCCACTAATGCTAAGTGCACCAAGAACAGGCCGTAAGATCAAACGTTGGTCTCGACTTGATCGTGCATTGCATTGGAGCATGGCGTTTACCTTCTTAACACTGGCGTTCAGTGGTTTGATGTTGGTTTACGGTAAACACTTCTTGAAACCTTATATCCCAACGGATCTATGGGGCTTCATCGTTCTACTGGCTAAACAATACCATAACTACATCGGCCCGATTTTCTACGTGCTGTTGATGGCTGTTCTTATCAAGTGGTGGCGCAAGTCTATCTTCAAGATGGTCGATATCCAGTGGTTCATGAAGCTGGGTGGTATGGTCGGGAAACATAAAGGTTCTCATCCATCTGCAGAGTTTTCGAACGCGGGTGAAAAAGCGCTGTTCTGGCTATTGATTGTTATGGGTAGTGTGGCTGCGATCAGTGGCTTGGTTTTAGACTTCCCAATCTTCGGTCAAACGCGCCGAGATATGGAGCTTTCGAACTTAGTTCACATGCTTGCTGCTCTGATCCTTATCTGTGGTTTTGTGTTCCACATCTATATTGGCTTGTTCGGTATGGAAGGCGCACTAGAAGGTATGGTAACAGGCGAAGTCGATGAAACTTGGGCTAAAGAACACCATGACCTTTGGTACAAAGAAGTGATGGAACAAGAGAAAAACGGCGTTGAACAAAGCGCTAACGTAGCAACAGAGAAAACGGAAGGGGTGAATAAGAATGAACAAACCTCATAAGGGTATTTGGGTTGCTTACATCCTAAGCTGCTTTACACCATTTACTTGTCTTCTCTCTGGTGTGATTGCCATTATCTACGCGGGCTATCGTTTAGATAAAGGCGAAGACGGCGAAGTAGTGGATACCCATTACTACGGCTTGATTCGCTCGTTCTTCTTGAACCTGACGTTCTTTGTGGTGCTTATCGTCACGGTAGCGACCTCTAACGGCGTGTTAATCGGTGTGAACGATTACTGGTATCAAAACCATATTATCGATGACATCGCTTACTACATTCCATATATAGGCATGTTATTTGGTGGTGTGGCGATTGTGGTTTGGTTTATTCGTATGTATCAAGGCATGCAGCGTTTAAGTCAAAACCTACCGCAAAACCCGACAACAGGTCCAAACTTGTAGTCGAATATAGACTCACTAGATAGCGAATTATCTAGCACAATAGTCCTTTTGAAAGCCCAATGATTTCGGTCATTGGGCTTTTTGTTTCTAATCAATAACGAAATTGAATGAAGCATGGTATTGACCGCTTCAATATGGTGCAACTCCCTTAATTGGTGCAATTGTCGGTGTCAATTTTTCGATTTTCAAGATCCATAAAAGTGCGCGTAAATATTTAGGTTCTATTAATCAATAAGTTAAAATCAAAAACTGTTGCACGAAAATCACCCGTCACACTTGGAACGCATCTTGCGTTCACTGTTGAGTCTTTAATTAATTACAACATTGAATCGCACGATATCAGTGCAAATCAGATAAAGCGAAGGAGAATGCTTTAATGAGTGAAACGGTGACTCAAGTTCATAGTGCAGTACAAACCCTTACCCAAAGTTCAGATACTTTATTCCTATTACTCGGTGCCATCATGGTTTTCTTGATGCACGCTGGCTTTGCATTTCTAGAAGTCGGTACCGTTCGAAAGAAGAACCAAGTTAACGCGCTGGTTAAGATCCTGTCGGATTTTGGTGTCTCCGCCATTGCTTACTTCTTTATCGGTTACTGGGTTGCTTACGGTGCACACTTTTTTGCAGACGCAGAAACACTATCACAAGGCAATGGATATGAGCTGGTTAAGTTCTTCTTCCTAATGACATTCGCTGCGGCAATCCCAGCGATCGTTTCAGGCGGTATCGCAGAGCGTGCTCGTTTCTACCCAATTTTGATTGCGACACTGTTTACGGTTGGTTTCATCTACCCATTTTTCGAAGGCATCATTTGGAATGGTAATTTTGGCTTCCAAGATTGGTTAGAAGGCCAATTTGGCTATGGATTCCATGACTTCGCAGGCTCTGTTGTCGTTCACGGTGTTGGCGGTTGGATTGCATTGGTTGCGGTTTACTTCCTTGGTATGCGTAAAGGTCGCATCCGTGCGGGTAAACACACCAACTTCGCACCATCGAATATCCCATTCTTAGCTCTAGGTTCTTGGATCTTATGTGTGGGTTGGTTTGGCTTTAACGTGATGTCAGCTCAAGCGATCAATGGCATCAGCGGCCTAGTGGCGATGAACTCATTAATGGCAATGGTCGGCGGTATTCTAGCGGCACTTGTGGCAGGTAAAAATGACCCGGGCTTCATCCACAATGGTCCTTTGGCTGGTCTCGTCGCTATTTGTGCAGGTTCAGATTTAATGCACCCATTAGGCGCTTTGGTGACTGGCGGCGTGGCAGGCGCTTTGTTCGTTTACCTATTTACCTACATGCAAAACAAAACACAGATCGATGATGTACTCGGTGTTTGGCCTCTACACGGCGTGTGTGGTGCTTGGGGTGGCATTGCTGCAGGTATCTTCGGTTCGCAAACATTCTGGGGGCTAGGGGGCGTAAGCTTTGCTTCTCAAGTTGTCGGCACACTAGCGGGCATTGCTGTGGCATTAATTGGCGCAATGATTGTTTATGGTGTCTTGAGCAAACTAACAGGCCTACGTTTAAGTGAAGAAGAAGAATTCAACGGTGCGGATCTTTCAATCCATAAGATCTCGTCTATCAACGAAGACTAACGTCGTTCACTTTGATGGGTTTAAGCTCATCAAGTAGGCATCAGTAAAACAGAACTAAGCGGCTTCGGTCGCTTTTTTGTTTCTGTCAAAAGCAAAACAGAGAGTTTGAGTAACAACGGCAGCACCCATCAAGCGAGTTATGTCACAAATAGCCAATGAATTAAGTTGCCTAAGACTATAGTCTAATCCCTAAAACTATTGTTGGAATTTGAACAGTGCTAAGCTGTTAAAAAGTGACATATCTAAAAGGACGTTGTATGCATTTCCCATATCGAAATATCGTAATTCTTACTGGCGCTGGCATCTCTGCGGAGTCGGGGATTCAAACATTCCGAGCACAAGACGGATTATGGGAAAACCATAAAATCGAAGATGTCGCGACCCCAGAAGGGTTTGCTAAAGATCCCGACTTGGTTCAAGCATTCTATAACAAGCGTCGCCATGGCTTACAAGGTGAGAGCATTCAACCCAATTCGGCCCATACGGCGCTAGGCGAGCTTGAAGACAAACTTGATGGCAAAGTAACAATCATCACACAGAACATCGACAATCTGCACGAGAGAGGCGGTAGCAACAACATTATTCACATGCACGGTGAACTTTTGAAAGCACGTTGCAGTGAGTCGAATCAGGTTATCGACCATAAAGACAACATCGAGACAGGCGAGCTTTGTCACTGCTGTCAGATTCCCGCGCAAATGCGTCCACACATTGTTTGGTTTGGCGAAATGCCACTGAGAATGGGCGACATCTATTCAGCACTAGAAGAAGCCGATCTTTTTATCTCAATTGGTACATCAGGCGTGGTATATCCAGCTGCCGGGTTTGTACATGATGCAAAAATGCATGGTGCGCACACAATAGAGATCAATCTAGAACCAAGCGCGGTTGAAAGTGAGTTTGAAGAGAAACGTTACGGTAAGGCGAGTATCGAGGTACCTAAACTAGTCGGGGAATTGTTATGTTCAGAGAAAGGTTCTTTAACGGCCTAAGCCTTGTCTTTGATAAAGCACATCAGTTTCTGAATCTGAAAAAATAAAGCGGCTTACGCCGCTTTATTTACTTAACTGATTAACTAACAATAACTTAGTTGTTCACTTTAAGTTTTTGGAAGTACTCGTCATAAATAACGCTCGCTTCACCAACTTCGTCTTGCCAAACACCGTTATCCATCACTGATTGTGGTGGGAAAACGTTCTTGTCTTCAGCAAATTCTTTAGGAAGAAGAGGATAAGCGGTCTTCACTGGAGTCGGGTAACCGATCTCTAGAGCAATTTTCGCAGCGTTCTCTGGGCGAAGAAGGAAGTCGATCATCTTATGAGCCGCTTCAGTGTTCTTAGCACCTGCTGGAATTGCTAGGCTGTCCATCCAGAAGATAGCACCTTTTTCTGGCCAGATAATGTCAATCGTTGCGCCTTCTTGGCGTGCCATGTAAGCAGAGCCATTCCAAAGCATACCAAGAGACACTTCACCTGCTAGGTAAGGGTTCGCTGGGAAATCAGAGTTAAATACCAATACGTTTGGCATTAGCTTACGAAGTTCTTCGTAGGCTTCTTTGATTTCTTCAGGGTTAGTCGTGTTTGGAGAGTAGCCCAGTTTAGATAGAGCGATATGGAAAACCTCACGAGAGTCATCCATCATCATCAATTGACCTTCCCACTGCGTATCCCACAGATCGCCCCAGTTTTTAACTGAAGACTTGTCTAGCATATCTGAGTTGATACCAATACCCGTTGCGCCCCAGATGTATGGGATCGAGTAGTTGTTGTTTGGGTCAAATGGCTTATCTAAGTAATTTGGATCCAAATCAGCAAAGTGGCTTAGCTTAGTTTTATCAAGCTCTTGAAGCATGCCTTCTTTACGCATCTTAGAAACGAAGTAAGTAGAAGGAACCACTAAGTCGTAACCCGTACCTTGAGTTTTTAACTTAGCGTACATGCTTTCGTTAGACTCATAAGTTGAGTAATAGACTTTGATGCCAGTCTCTTCTGTGAAGTCTTCTAGTACTTCATTTGGAATATATTCAGACCAGTTGTAAAAATACAGTTCTTGGTCAGCTGCGAAAGAGGGTGTAGAAAGTAAAGTAGCAGCACACAATGCGCCGGTATACAGTGTTTTTTTCATTACTGTTCCGTTCATTTGTTTGATTTGGAGCTGGGTAGTGAACCCAAAGTAAAAGGATTTCTAAAAATCGCGCTATATTATAGCAGTGATAAAATAAAATAGGCAGCCTAAGCTGCCTATTCATTGATATTCTTATTTTTAACCTATTGATTCTCTACGTCGACTTGTTAAGTAAACCTGTTACTTAGTCAGCATTAGATAATAAGCTAAATTACTGACCTGCTTTAAGTTTCATGAAGTAATCTTCGTACTTCACTGTCTTATCGCCAACCGCAGCTTGCCACTCAACACGATCAAGGTCTTCTTGAGATGGGAATAGCGCAGGGCTGTCTTTGAACTTCTCGTTAGACGCTTTAACGGCTGTTAGGTAGCCTGTGTCGCGAGAGATTTGCTCTGCGATTTCTGGGCGAAGTAAGAAGTCGATCATCTTATGAGCCGCTTCTACGTTTACTGCGCCAGAACTGATGGCAAAGTTATCAACCCAACCGATGCCGCCTTCTTTAGGGAAAACCAATTTAATTGGTAGACCTTCGTTTTGCGCAGCAGCAGCAGAACCGTTCCACAACATACCAAGACCCACTTCACCAGACATGTAAGGCGAGCCTGGGTTGTCTGAGTTAAATACTAGAACGTTTGGCATTAGCTTTTGTAGCTCAGCGTAAGCTTCGTCGATCTCTTTCTCGTTTGTCGTGTTACCAGAGTAACCTAACTTACGTAGCGCGATGTGGAACACTTCACGAGTGTCGTCCATCATCATCAGTTGACCTTCAAGCTCTGGCTTCCATAAATCAGCCCAGCTTTGGAAATCTTCTGGATCGTACATGTCTGTGTTAACAGCAAGACCCGTGATCGCTACTACGTGTGGGATAGAGTAGTCGTTGCTTGGGTCGTACGGCTTATCTAAGTAGTTAGTATCTAGGTTCTTGAAATTGTTTAGCTTGGTTTTATCGATCTTTTGAAGCATGCCTTCGTCGCGCATTTTAGACACGAAGTAGGTCGAAGGAACCACAAGGTCGTAACCTTTATTGTGCGTTTTCAATTTTGCGTACAAAGTTTCGTTCGACTCGTAAGTCGAGTAAATAACCTTGATACCAGTTTCATCAGTGAACTGTTCTAGAATCTCACTGTTGATGTAAGGTCCCCAATTCATGAATACCAATTCTTTGTTATCTTTTGCAAATGATGGTGTAGATAACATTGAAAGCGCACATGCACTACCAGCTAATAGAGTAGCCCATTTTTTCATTGACGTTAGCTCCAAACTAAACGTTGCCCGAAGGCAGTAGATAGAAAAACAGAATGGCAATTTACCATTCTGTTTATGATTAACACTTTTTGAACTTGAAATATCTTAACTTCTTACCAAGCCTGTCTCTTTATAGAATAGGAGACTTACTTGATTTTTTCTCTCGCTAATAACTGAGAAATGATCACCAGTATTAACGACACCACTAACATCACTGTTGCTAGGGCGTTGACCTCAGGAGAGATACCCACTTTAACCATTGAGTAAATCTTCAGTGGTAAGATTTCATACGTTGGGCCGGTTACGAAAGAGCTGATGATCACATCATCCAAAGACAGAGTGAAGCTCAATAACCAACCCGCAGCAACCGCTGGCTTGGCAAGAGGTAGAATGATCTGCTTTAGAATCGTCCATTCACTTGCACCTAAGTCTTTTGCTGCTTCCAGCATCTTCACATCAAAGCCATTCAAGCGACTGTAAACCGTTACTACAACGAACGGTAGACAGAAGGTAATGTGAGCAGCAAGTAGGGTAAAGAACCCAAGTTGAACACCCATTACCAAGAATAGCGCAAGAAGCGAAATCGCCATTACGATATCTGGTGACATCATTACGATGAACAGCATGCCATTTACAATGCCTTTACCTTTAAATTGGTAACGGAATAGGGCCACTGCTGTAAGGCTGCCGACAATCGTTGCGGCTGTTGCTGAGAACACCGCTACGTTGATCGAGTGCCACGCAGCCTGCATTAGGCTGTCGTTGTTAATAAGCGCGTCATACCATTTAGTCGTGAAACCACCCCATTTCATACCAAACTTATTGGCATTAAATGAGTTCGCAATCAATACGATAATAGGTAGGTATAGAAAGGCGTATACCAGCGCCATAAAGCTGAACTTAACTGTGCGACCCATTAGTCTAGCTCCACTTTCTTGTTCAATAGCTTACCTGCTCGGTAGTAGGCATACAGCATCACAGCCATTGCCATGGTCAGTGCGATACTCGTCGCTGCGCCAAACGGCCAGTCTCGAGCGTTGAGCACCTGGCTCTTAATCACGTTACCAATCAATAGGTTTTTAGCTCCGCCTAATAGGTCAGAGATGTAGAACATACCTAACGCTGGCAGTAGTACCAACAGACAGCCGCCGATAATACCCGGCATTGTTAGTGGCAGTACGACTTTCAATAGCGTTTGCAGTTTGTTCGCACCTAAATCTTTAGCTGCTTCTAAGTACGTATCGTCCAGTTTTTCAATCGCTGAATACAGTGGCAGAATCATAAACGGAAGTAGGATGTACACTAAACCGATCATTACTGCGGTTTCTGAGTACATGATACGTAGCGGTTTATCAATGATATCTAGCGCTAACAAGCTTTTGTTTAAGACACCTTGAGTACCCAGTACAATTTTCAATCCGTATGTACGAATCAAAGAGTTAGTCCAAAATGGGACAATCACTAAGAACAACATGATTGGACGCCACTTCGCAGGCATTTTTGCCACAATGTAAGCGAACGGGTAACCAATAATTAAACAAAGTAGGGTTGCTACAATTGCCATATAGAAAGAGTGCATCAACACTTTAAAATACAGCGGGTCAGCCAAACGCACATAGTTATCGAGAGTGAAGGTCATCTCAATCAAGTTCGCTTCATCACGAGTTAAGAAGCTAGTACCTATGATCATGATGTTTGGAATCATCACGAACAGCACTAACCAACCTGTGATTAAAGCAACAATTGCGTTTTGTAAATTAAACTTCTTGCTCATCTTCTAATACCACTTCCCAGCTCTCAACCCAAGTTACTGCAACTTTTTGGCCCAGTGAGTGATCAACATCAGGGTCATCTTCGTTGAAGAATTCGCTAACCATGACACGCATACCAGATTCAAGTTCTACGACTGAATCTAACGTCATGCCTTTATAGGTTCGCTCGACAATGTGGCCAACAATACCGCGTTGCTCAGACTCTTTAATTTCTTCGATACGAAGATCTTCAGGGCGAAGCAATACTTGCAGTTTTTGACCCGGTGTTACGTCTTTATCGTGATAGATAATGGACCCTTCACCTTCGATTGTCGCAACAATGCGTTTTTCATCTTGACGAGATTTCGCTGTCGCTTCGAATACGTTAATTTCACCAATGAAGCGCGCCACAAATAAGTTCTTAGGCTCTTCGTAGATCTCTCTTGGTGTTCCATCTTGTTCAACCACGCCATCACGCATAACAATAATACGGTCAGACATAGACAGCGCTTCTTCTTGGTCATGCGTTACAAAAATGAACGTGATACCAAGTTGGCGTTGTAATTGTTTCAGCTCGATTTGCATCTGTTTACGTAGTTTGTAATCCAGCGCAGATAGAGATTCATCCAACAAAAGAACTTTAGGCTTATTAACGACAGCACGAGCGATTGCGATACGTTGCTGTTGGCCACCAGATAGCTGATGTGGCTTTCGTTGTGCCATTTGTTCTAGGCGCACCATTTTCAAAGCATCCATTACACGAGGTTCAATTTCGCTGCTTGGTACTTTCTGCATGCGTAAGCCAAATGCCACATTGTCGAAAACGGTCATATGCGGGAATAGGGCATAGCTTTGGAATACAGTGTTTACATGCCTTTGTTCAGCAGGAACTTGGGTTACGTTTTGTTCAGCCAATAGTATTTGACCACTATCTGCTGTTTCAAAACCCGCAATCATTCTTAGCACGGTTGTTTTACCACAACCTGATGGGCCTAAAATCGTGAGAAACTCACCATGATTTACGTTTAAATCCAGATTGCCGATGACTTCCTTACCATCGAAACTTTTACTGATGCCAGTTAGCTGTACTACTGGCTTTCCTACTGATTTTTTAGCGTTCAACGTCTGTTTTTCTCCACCTTGGTTCTATTTGAGACCTGTTGCTATACACCTTTAAGGCGCGCATCATAATCACCAAAAACGTGAATTCAAAGCATTTTTTACCTTTCGAAGATAAAAAATTTCGCAGGTAAAAGTAAACATCCTTTACCATACTGTTATTTACTGGGTTTACACCCTAACAAGTGTCTAATTATTAACCATTAAGACGCAAAAGCAAGCCTTGTTACAGATTCATATTTTAGTTTGTATCCGACATATGAGTATAATGAAGGTAATTTTTTATCAATAAGTTAGGTGGCTTCGCTTAATCGGCACACCTAGGTATCAATATGAACAACGACATCGAAAAAGATTTTAATTTGGGCGGTAGTATCAACCGTGCACTTTCTGGCGATTATGAGCTCAAAGCAACGGCTGTATTCCAAGAAGCTTGGAAACATACGATAAGTCACTTTCTTTCGTTTTCCCCTGCGATTATTGCTCTGATGTTCGTGCAACTGGCTATCTTTTATATCGCACTTAAACTACAGCTTGGTGATCCCGCAGTTATCTTAGATGCGGTTATCGACCCAGAGTCGTTTACACCACAAATCGTTGAATCCATTTTTATTGCGAACTTTAGTTATGAAGTGATCAGTGCGCCTATCTATGCCGGTATCTGTTTAATGGCAATGAGCCACGCCGCTGGCCTACAAACCAAAGTACGCCACATCGGTAAAGGTTTGCAGTTTACGGTTCCCGTTATTCTAGTGACTTTGTTCAGCCTAATGCTTCAAGGCATCGCAGGTATGATTCTGCCATTCTTGTCTATCTACTTCTCACTTGCGTTTAGCCATTCGATTCTGCTGATTTGTGACAAGAAAGTACCGCCAATGCAATCGCTGCTGCTTTCATTAAGAGCGGTAAACAAGAAGATCTTCGTAGTCGCGTCTATCTACCTAATGGTTATGTTGATGTTCATCGTGGCTGCGATGATGTACGGCATTGGCTTAATCTTCGTTCTTCCGTTCTTCTTCCATGTGAAAGGTATCCTTTACCGTGAAATGTTTGGCATTAAGTTGAAACTGATTGCCTCAGATCGTCCAATGAACGATGACGATAACAACGACAGTAATAACGACGACAATAACAAAAACCCACAGGTGTTCGATGCATAAAGACACACAAGCAAGCGCAAGCAAATCACTTGCGCTTAAAGTGACGGCGCTGGCTATTGTTGGCTCTATTTCACTGATTGGTCCTTATATCTACCAAGAAGAAGAGCGTCGACGTACAACGGAGCAGAGCTCCAATTCAGTTGATCAGTTTGGTAACTTGACGGTCTCTTCGAGCACACCGAACTTTGCGGCTATTGAAGGTGTGAACGAAAAAAAGGACACATTCTTTTCGTTCTTACGCCCAAGCATCAATATTGAAAACAAACGTATCAGCAAAGAACGCGTATTTTTAACTAAGCTCTCTGAGTCTAATTTAAGCAATATTGATTCTGAAGACGTGTCTTATGCGAAAAGGTTAGGTAAGTTGTACACCCTACCTGTTCCTAGTGAAGGTTTGAATCAAGCATGGCTGACAGAGATGCTTAACCGCGTCAATGTACTGCCAGAGGCGCTTGTACTGACACAGGCAGCAAATGAGTCGGCTTGGGGGACATCGCGCTTCGCCACTAAAGCGAATAACTATTTTGGACACTGGTGTTACACCAGGGGCTGTGGCCTTGTTCCGCTACAACGTAACGAAGGTAGCTCGCATGAAGTCGCCACATTCTCTTCAAGCCAAGAATCCGTACACCGTTACTTCATGAACCTTAATCGCAACCGTGCTTACGCCGATCTAAGAGCGATTCGTGCAAAACTTGCTGTACAAGGTGATGATATTTTAACAACCGAAACAGCGACAGAGCTCACCAATGGCTTGTTAAAATATTCTGAGCGAGGTTCAGACTATGTGACTGATTTACAAGCTATGATCCGTCATAACGCGGTATACTGGAAAAAGTAACTCGATTTGATATCAGTTGGTTGCCTTTCATAGTAGGTTATGACCAATCGGCATCACATAAAGAGCAGCTCATGGCTGCTCTTTCTATTTATAAACGCTCAACTTCAACAAGATTATAATAATGAAAAAGACAGCACTCGCTTTATTAGCCTCATTAAGCCTTGGGGTCTCTTTACCCGCTGCAGCGCAAGAGTACATGTTCACGTATTCTAAGCTCTACACACAACTTAAGAACAATACCAAAGAAGGGCACGATGACGTCAAAGTTGCGGTCTTCTTTGTTGATCAACAAGCTCAAACAATCTGCCACATCAGCAAAGCGTGGATGGAAAAAGAAGAGCACTACGAAGAGCTAAAAGTGTCTCCAACACATGAACTACTTTTACCTGTAGATCAAAACCTTCGTTCAGCAAACCCGCTTATCTTTGTTCAAACTCAAGAGCAAGAGTGTGCGTATTCTTTGGTTGTAATGACTCAAAAACCTTTGGCTGGAACAGTTGAGGTAGCACTACTGGAAAGCCTGTTACCACAGATGCAAGCGATGTTAGAAGACGTCAGCGGCATGTTCTCTAGTTGGTTCACGCCAGATGTTGAAGGGTTAACCTTGGAATTTGATAACAAGCTTGAAGGCAACATCGCGCTGTCTAACGGTAAGCAAATCCCAATCACACAAGGGCGTGCAAAATTCACGTTAGAAGAGTTGAACGGTAGTGACAGCATCACGTTGCCAGAGCCAACAGTTCGCGTATTGCCGTACATTCCCGCGCAATAATTTTAAACGGAATCTTTGTTAATCGGGTAAGCGTTAGCAGAATCCTTCCCCTAAGCTTTCATGACATACCCTTAAGCAGCCCCATCGAATTAGAGCAGGCTGCTTTTCTTTATCTTCAATACAAACCTAGATCTGGCCTAGACGCGTTTCTCTAGCCGTTTAGGAAGCTTATCGAATAACAAAAGTAGAAACTTTCTATTACTCAGCTTGTTTATCCTACCGTTACTATTTCAACATGAAATAAAAATCCGTATAATCCACGCCCTAAAACAGTCCCACTAGCAATCTACAGTCGGTAATACGACGGTGTGAGAGTCGCAATGAACCAAAACGATAATAGAAAAGAAACACTTGAATTCAACAAACTTCAGAAACGTCTGAGAAGAAATGTTGGAAATGCCATCATCGACTACAACATGATCGAAGAGAATGACGTGGTAATGGCATGTATTAGTGGTGGTAAAGATTCATTTGCGATGCTAGACATTTTGCTACGTTTACGTGAAGCAGCACCGATCAAATTTGATGTTGTGGCAGTAAACCTAGATCAAAAACAACCTGGGTTCCCTGAACACATTCTTCCTGAGTATTTTGAAACGCTGAACATTCCTTACTACATCGTAGATAAAGATACGTATTCAGTGGTGAAAGAGAAAGTGCCAGAAGGCAAAACAACGTGTGGCCTATGTTCTCGTCTTCGTCGTGGTACTTTGTACTCGTTCGCAGAGAAGATTGGCGCAACTAAGATCGCACTAGGTCACCACCTAGACGACATCGTAGAGACCATGTTCCTGAATATGTTCCACGGTGCACGCCTAAAGGCTATGCCACCAAAGCTTCGTTCAGATGATGGACGTAACGTTGTTATTCGTCCACTGACTTACTGCCGTGAAACGGACTTAATCAAATACGCTGAGCACAAAGAGTTTCCGATCATTCCTTGTAACCTGTGTGGCTCTCAAGAGAACCTACAGCGTCAGAACATTAAAGCAATGCTAATTGATTGGGATACTAAAACGCCAGGTCGTGTTGAGAAGATCTTCAAGTCAATTCAGAACGTTAGCCCAAGCCAACTTGCTGACCGTGAGTTGTTTGACTTCGTGAATCTTCCACTAGACCGTAGTGAAGACCGCAAAGCGTACGAATTCGAAGAAGCTGAAATTTCATCTTCAAACATTGATGAGTCTATGTTCATCGACGTAACGAATGTTTAGCTATTTGAGTCGATAAAGATGATGTTAGCCATTCTGTATTTGGAATGGCACAGCTCTAGATAAACAAAAACGCCTCAAGCAATGCTTGAGGCGTTTTTTTTAAGTTAAATTTGCCGTTGACTTAACCTTTCGAAAGGTTAGGGTCTAGTGGGCTCACGTAACCAGACGGTTTAAGAGCCAACACGTCACAGTTAATCTTGTCGATAACATGTTCCGCTGTGTTACCAATAAACACGGCAGACAAGCCAGTACGACCCGTTGTCCCCAAGATCACCATTGCAGCGTTATTTTCCAAAGCTACACGAGGGATAACATCTTCAGGCAAGCCTTGCTCAACAACAGTTTGCTCTTCACACATACCGTGCTTCTGGCGCAATGCTTTCATTGCCGTTAAGTGATGGCCACGAACGGCGTCGGTATAAGACGTTGGGTCAAACTCAGGTAGCTCAATGGTAATATTCGCAGGTGTCACTGGGTAGGCATTCACCAAGAACGGTTCAGCATCCAAACGACCCGTGATTTCTAGTAATCTGTCGACCATCGTATCGTTAAGCTCTAAATGAGCTTCTGTCTCAGATCCTACGTGAACTGAAGCAAATATCTTCGCGTGATCTGGCCAAAAATCATTTTTAACCAGTAGTACTGGGCTAGGGCACTTTCTCAACAGATGCCAGTCGGTTGGAGTAAAGATAACAGACTCCAAGGTATCGTGCTTACGCGTACCTTTGATCAAGATGTCGTGCTCACCGCTGTAAACCTCGGCAATGATCGCTTCGTAAGGGCGGTTATGCCAAACCACTTGTACATTAAATTCAATAGAATCATCTAGGTAAGGTTCTGCGACTTTATTCATCCAAATTTCGCGTTGATGGATTACACCTTTGCGCATTGCGTCTCTTTCATCGATAGAGAGCATAGATGTCATTTCATACGAGAAGTCGTATATCGACAAAAAGAAAGTGATGTGGCTTGTTGAGGTGCTTTTCTTGGCAAGTTGGATAGCACGAACTAGAGCAGGTTGCTCATCGTGATTAATGTCTGCGACAACTAAAATTTTGTTATAGATACTCATAACTAAGCCTACTTTTTCAGACCGAACATATAAATAATGTAGCGTAGTTATGGAGAGATTAAGAGAAATATAAGAGGTTTTAAGAGAGAAACATGATGTAGCTCATTATTGAACTACATCATTGATATCTAGGCTATTCTTTTGAAACGCCAGCAAGTTCCATCAACGCATCGTGATCTTCGATAGTGATATATTTGCCTTTAACGCTCAAGATGTCTGCTTTTTGGAAACGACCCAAAAGACGGCTGATTGTTTCAACAGTCAAACCAAGGTAGTTACCAATATCGCCACGAGTCATCGTTAGGCGGAACTCACGCGGGCTGAAGCCACGTTGAGAGAAGCGAGTAGAAAGGTTGTAAAGGAATGCAGCAAGACGCTCTTCCGCATTCTTTTTAGAAAGAAGCAGAATCATTTCTTGGTCGCCTTTAATCTCGTTACTCATCAGGCGCATAATTTGCTGACGCAATTTAGGCATTTTTCCTGATAAGTCGTCAAGAATTTCGTATGGGATTTCACATACCATCGAAGTTTCTAACGCTTGTGCGAAACTAGGGTGTTGGTCACCAGTAATCGCATCAAAGCCAACAAGATCGCCCGCTAGGTGGAATGCAGTAATCTGCTCATCACCTTGTTCGGTAATCGTGTAGCTCTTGATCGTTCCAGAGCGAATAGCATATAGAGACTTAAGCTCATCACCAGCTTTAAATAACTCTTGGCCTTTTTGAATAGGCTTTTTTCTCTCAATGATCTGATCAAGTTGATCGAGCTCAGATTCATTCAAAGTAAACGGAATGCAGAGCTGGCTAATACTACAATCTTGGCAATGGATTGCACAGCCGCCAGACTGAACACGTTTCGTCACAGGCTTTTCAGAAATCATAACAATCTTTCACTATTTGATATACGTCAATATTTTAGCATTCCTTTATCCAGTTGGGTAGTAAAAAAACCGGATTTGAAGATTACCTATACGGTATAAATAATGAGCTGCAATGCCATATATCCGGTATAGAAACCGTAAATGAGGATTAAAATAGCGCCAAATTGGCGAAATAAGTCAGCTCGTTGCAGTTTTTTGAGAAAATTAGCGCCCATACCCACTGTGAGCATTGCGGGAAGCGTACCTAAGCCGAAAGCAAGCATGATACCCGATCCGTTGTACCAACTTCCTGATACAGCAGCCCAAGTTAGCATTGAGTAAACAAGGCCGCATGGCAGCCAACCCCAAATAAAGCCAAATGGTAAAGCGTGGCTAGGGTGCTTCAAGGGTAGAAATGATTTACCTAAAGGAGAGATATAGCGCCAAAGCTTCTGGCCGACTTTTTCAAAGAACAACAAGCCGAACCACCACTTACCGATATACAAACCTAAGACGATCATAAAGCCAGCAGCCAATAATCGAAGCCAACCCAGCAGCGCGTTAAAATCGCTTAGTTGACCTATAGAAGAAATTGCACCGCCAATCACACCACCAATCACGGCATAGCTTAGCAAGCGCCCTAGGTTATAAAGTAGGGGAATAACAGGAGAAGGTTTACTGTTGCCAATCGAAAGAAGCGACGCAATACCACCACACATTCCCATGCAGTGACCTGCGCCGATCAATCCAACAACAAAAGCTCCGATCCAATCAGGCGTCATCGTTCTTTTTGTCTACGTTAGTTTGGCTTTCGCTATTAGCTTTCTCATTCTTGACAGGTTTGCTATCAGAATGGTTGTGAGCCTTTTCGTCTTCATCAAACAGAATGTTGTGACCTTGACGTTCTAGGTCTTCAAACTGTTCGCTTTTAACTGCCCATAGAAAGATTCCAACGGCGATACATACAAGTACAATCGCAATGGGGATCAAGATGTATAAACTTTCCATTATTTACCTTGCTCTTTTAAAAGCCTTAACGAGTTAGACACAACAATAATAGAGCTGGCAGACATGCCAACAACGGCAATGTAAGGAGCAACCAAACCAGCAACAGCCAATGGAAGAATCAGTAGGTTATACCCTAATGACCAAGCTAGGTTTTCACGGATTATCTTACGCGTTTTTAACGCCAAAGTACGCGACTTAAGTAATCTATCGAGCTTATCACCCAACAACACCATATCCGCAGAGGCTTTCGCCACATCCGTACCGCCGCCCATAGCAACGGAAAGGTGGGCACCTGCAAGAATAGGGGCATCGTTAATACCATCGCCAACCATCATGGTAATGTCACTTGCATCTCGAGAGTTCAGGTAAGCAAGTTTATCTTCAGGTTTTGCGTTGGCAACAATGTCTGTAATGCCGATCTCTTCAGCAACAGGCTTCGCGTTAATCAAAGAATCGCCAGTCAGCAGAGTTGTTTTGATTCCCGCTTCTTTAAATTGTTTAATAAACTCGATGCTTTCTTTACGAATGGGATCTTCATAAGTGAACGTTGCGATATGACGACCCGCCATCGACAAGTAAATACCGTTACTTTCCGATGGTTGAACTTCACCTAGAATGAATTCACTACTACCAATCGCAACGTCTTGGCCATCCCACTCACCAGTGATGCCTGAACCAATCACGTTATTAACTGACTCTACTTCGATCTCATCAGAAACATAGCTCTTGAATGCTTTAGCAATAGGGTGGTTTGCGTGTTGTTCAAGGCTAGCTGCAACTTGTAAACATGTCTCTTTATCAAGCTCTGAGAAGGTTTCAACTTGGCTGATACGAATATCACCCTCAGTCAATGTGCCTGTTTTATCTATGATCAAATGATTCACTTTGCACAAGGTTTCGAATACGTGGCCTTTGCGCAGCAAGATACCGAAGTTACCCATGCGAGAAGTTGAGCAGGTAATCGCCGTCGGTGTTGCAAGTGACAGAGCACAGGGACACGTTGCTACCAATACCGAAAGCATGATCCAGAAAGCGTCTTCTGGTCGTGTTTGGTGCCAATAGAACCAAGTACCAAATGAAATGATCAAGATAACTGCAACAAAGTATCGAGCCACAACATCAGCAATTTCAGCGATGCGAGGTTTAGATAATTGCGCTTCATCTTGCAGGCGAACGATATTGGAGATCACCGAATCCGCTTTTGACGTCATCACTTCTAATTCAAACGATTCATCACCATTCAATGTGCCAGCGAAGACGGTATCGCCTTCGTTTTTGACCACATGGATAGATTCGCCAGTCAGCATCGATTCATCAATATGAACTCTGCCAGACAATACTTTGCCATCGGCAGGAATATGTTCACCCGGCAGAACGCGAATCTGATCGCCAACTTTTAAGGTTTTTACTGGAACTTGTTCGCCATCTAACGTTGTTGCCATAGCAGGAACAAGTTTAAGTAGGTTACCACTAGCGGCTGCTGCTTTACGACGTGCGCGCATTTCAAGGAAACGACCCAGCAGTAGGAAGAAGGTGAACATCGAGATAGATTCGAAGAATACTTCGCCTTTCTCTGTCACTGTTGCGACCAAACTTGCAACGTAGGCAAACAAAAGAGCAATCGACACCGGCACATCCATACCCAATGTTCGACCTTTGAGGCTACGCCACGCATTAATATAGAAAGGCAATGCAGAGTAGAGCAGAACCGGTGTTGCGAAGATTAAGCTCACCCAACGGAAATAACTTTTGAATTCGGGCTCAAGATTACCAAAAACTTCAAGATAAAGCGCAACAGCCAGCATCATGACCTGCATGGTTGCTAAACCAGCAATACCAAGACGATAGAGATAATTCTTCATCGAACGATGATAGGCGGCTTCTTGTTGATCAGCCTCGAATGGGGCGGCTTTGTAGCCTAAGGTATGGATTGCAGACAACAGCTCGCTCAGTTTAGCCTGAGTACTGTCCCAACTGAGCAGAGCACGGTTAGTCGTGGTATTAACACGAATACTAACAACCCCTAACTTTGAAGAGACTTGCTTCTCGATAAGCCATGCACAAGCAGCACAAGAGACACCTTCTAGTGACAATGTCACTTCAGAGGTGTTTTCAGAGTTACGGACGAACTCCAATTGAACATCTTCGTTGTCGTAATGACTGAGTGCCAGAAGTTGCTCTGGCACGAGATCCGCTTTTTCAGCTGGAGCGGTACGATATTGGTAATAAGAGACCAAACCGCTATCGACGATTGTCTGAGCTACGGTTTCGCAACCCGGACAACACATAGGTCGCACCGATCCTAAGATTTCTACTTTAAAATCCGTTTCCGCTGGTACATCTTCACCGCAGTGATAACAGGATTCACACATAAGCTTTAGTTCGTTAGTTGAGTAGGAGTATCAATAGGGAAGTTCATGCGACCTTGCACTAACCATTCAGAATTATGCGGAGAAAGCTCGATAAACCATGGACCTTGCATTTCATGGTCCAGAGTCAACGTGTAGTTGCCTCTCGCATCAGCGGTCAGTAGCTGAGTGAAATCACGGTCAGGCAGCGTTCGGTGCACGAACATTGCGTTAATAGCTGGGAAGTGGTCTAGCTTGCCTTTGTCGAGAGTAATGATAACCGAGTTACCTTTCTCGCTAACTAAAGCTGATAGGCCAAGCTCTTTAGCAACGTTTACTTTTGAAATGTCGACATTAATACCTTTACCTTTTTTATAGTAATCTTCAGTTACAACGTGAACTGAATGGTTGGTAAGTATCGCGACTCGAACCAATGTTAGCATAGAAACACCAACGGTTAGGAAGAGCAAAAACCACGGCCAAAACTGCTTATACCAAGGTTGTTCCATATTATTATTCTCAATATATACAATGAAATAAAACTAAATTTTACAAACACTTAAGATTATAACTGTAAAAGAAAGACAGCCCCTTAAGAAGGGGCTGTTATTATTATGTTACTCTTTATCTGAGTTGCTGAGGCTCCAGACGTAGGCAGAGACGAGCTGAACCTTATCCTCACCGAGGATGTCCTTCCAAGCCGGCATTACACCAGAACGTCCGTACATGACTGTTTCCGTCACATCAGCGCGAGAATCGCCGAATAGCCAGTCGCGGTCAGTCAGGTCAGGTGCGCCAACAGCAGGGTTACCCTTACCATCAGTACCGTGACATGCTGCACACACTACAAAGCGAGCTTTACCAGCCTCTGCTTCACGTGCGTTTACGCTACGACCAGAAAGGCTAAGTGTGTAGCTAACTACTTCTTTTACGCCTTCTTCGCCAAGAGCGTCTTTCCAACCTGGCATTTGACCGACACGACCGTGCATGATGGTAGTAACGATAGCTTGTGGTTCACCACCATATAGCCATGCGTCATCAGTTAGGTTCGGGAAACCTTTCTGACCACGTGCATCAGAGCCATGACACTGAGAACAGTTTTGTAGGAACAAGCGTTGGCCCACTTTGATTGCATCAGCATCTGATGCAATGTCAGGGACAGAACGTAGACCATTTTCGTCATGAGCTAGCTTTCTGAATGCTTCACCAAAGTAGGTGTCTGCATCATCAAGCTCTTTTGCGTATGCATCTAACTGTTTGTTTGCTTGCGCAGCAGCGATTGCAGAGCGAGACTCTTCTACGCTGCGAACTGTTTGGTTTGAACTCGTCCAACCGAGTAGACCTTTAAAGTTGCCAAGGCCTGGGTATAGAGCTAGATAAACAGCTGCAAACACAATTGTGCTAACGAAAAGGTATGTCCACCATTTAGGTAGTGGGTTATTGAGCTCGCGAATACCATCGTATTCATGGCCCATGTCATGACCTTCTTCTACACCTGTTTTATCGTTGGAACACCAACGAAGTAAGGCTGCACAGCCAATCAAAGTACCGATTGTGATTACTGTTACCCAAATACTCCAGAATGTACTCATTACTTCGTCACTCCTTGATTTTTATCTTTCGCAGGTGCTTCATCAGCGAACACTAGGTTTGCATCTTCGTCGAAGCGCGACTTACGATTCTTACCGAAAGCCCACCAAACGATACCGATGAAACAAGCAAAAATAGTAACAGTCCAAACACTTTGAAATGTAATAATGTCCATAATTATTCCTTATTTCATTGCGTGGCCAAGCGATTGAAGGTAAGCGATGATTGCATCCATCTCTGTTTTTCCTTCAACATCTTGTTTAGCGTTAGCAATTTGTTCGTCTGTGTAAGGAACACCAAATTGATTACGGAAGATTTCAAGCTTCTGTTTCGTCAATTTGCCATCAAGTACATTCTCAGCAAGCCATGGGAAACCAGGCATGTTTGATTCAGGAACAAGTTCACGAGGGTCGATAAGGTGAACACGGTGCCACTCATCTGAATAACGATCACCAACACGCGCTAGATCAGGACCAGTACGCTTAGAGCCCCATAGGAATGGATGTTCCCAAACGCTTTCGCCAGCCACAGAGTAGTGACCGTAACGTTCAGTTTCAGAGCGGAAAGGACGAATCATTTGGCTGTGACATACGTTACAACCTTCGCGGATATAGATATCACGACCTTCCATTTCCAGAGCAGAGTAAACACGTAGATTTTCTACAGGTTCAGTCGTCTGCTTTTGGAAAATAAGCGGGGTAATTTCTACTAAAGCACCAAAACTGATAGCAATAACGATCAGAATCGCTAGTAGGCCAACGTTCTTCTCTACCAACTCATGGCGATTATTTGAATTTGAGCTCATTCTAAATCTCCTTAAGCCGGTTGAGGGATAGCTTTAAGGCTATCTTTAGGTGCAGAAACAGTTTTGTACGTGTTGTATGCCATTAAGAACATACCAGATAGGAAGATGAGACCACCTAAGAAACGTACAAAGTAGAACGGGTAAGAAGCTTCTACAGATTCTACAAAGCTGTAAGTCAATGTACCGTCAGAGTTAACTGCACGCCACATCAGACCTTGCATCACACCAGAGATCCACATTGCAACAATATAGAAAACCGTACCAATCGTTGCTAACCAGAAGTGAACATTGATTAGAGATACAGAGTACATACGCTCTTGACCAAATAGTTTAGGAACTAAGTGGTAAACCGAACCGATAGAAACCATTGCAACCCAACCTAACGCACCAGAATGAACGTGACCTATAGTCCAGTCCGTGTAGTGAGATAGTGCATTAACCGTTTTGATTGCCATCATAGGGCCTTCGAAAGTCGACATGCCGTAGAATGATAGAGAAACGATTAGGAAACGTAGGATTGGGTCATAGCGAAGCTTATGCCACGCGCCAGATAGAGTCATAATACCGTTGATCATGCCACCCCAAGAAGGAGCAAACAGAACCAAAGACATAACCATACCTAGAGATTGAGTCCAGTCAGGAAGTGCAGTGTAGTGTAGGTGGTGAGGACCAGCCCAAATATACAGAGACACAAGAGCCCAGAAGTGAACAATCGACAAACGGTAAGAGTAAACAGGGCGACCAGCTTGTTTAGGAACGAAGTAATACATCATACCTAGGAAACCAGCTGTCAATAGGAAGCCTACCGCATTGTGTCCGTACCACCATTGCACCATTGCATCAATCGCACCTGAGTAAATCGAGTACGATTTAAACGCAGATACAGGAACAGCTAGGCTGTTAACGATGTGCAACACGGCAACCGTGATGATGAAGGCTCCGAAGAACCAGTTTGCTACATAAATGTGCGATGTCTTACGTTTAATCATGGTTCCAAAGAACACGATCGCATAAGCTACCCACACAAGAGTAATAGCAATATCGATTGGCCATTCAAGTTCTGCGTATTCTTTACCAGAGGTTAAACCTAACGGTAAAGTAATTGCAGCGGACAGGATAATCGCTTGCCAACCCCAAAAGGTAAAGGCTACGAGAGGGCCACCAAAGAGACGCGTCTGACAGGTACGTTGTACAACATAATATGATGTTGCAAACAGCGCACTTGTACCGAACGCAAAAATAACCGCATTAGTATGCAGGGGACGTAAACGACTGTACGTCAACCACGGCGTATCAAAGTTTAGCTGTGGCCAAACTAATTGAGCGGCAATCAAAACACCAACGCCCATACCGACAATACCCCACAAAATTGTAACCAGGGTAAATTGACGGACGACCGTATAGTTGTAGTTTTGTTCAAGCTGCTTTTCTTGGCTCATTTGCATGCTTCCAATTTCTTATTTACTACACTTTACTTCCAACACGACTCACGTCGTAATGCCACCCAAATTAGAAAAGGAAATTCAGCTTATTCAGAGCTTTATTTCCACTTGCTGATTTTAAAAAAAAGTGGCATTTTCAACGCGACACTATACTTGAATTAACAAATCAATGACAGAGTAGTAACCTTACGCTTGGTCTGGAATTGGATTTTTATTTAAAAACTTTGAACTTTGTAACAAGGAGTAAAGATTATAATGGCGGCACAAAAGCTAACAAAAGGCAGGCTTGTTCAAATTATCATCATGTTGGTTATTTTAATAGCTGCATTTACTTGGAGAACAGTAACATACGATAATAACGAGACAGTAAGCTGTATAGTTTCAAAACCTTGTGAATTTGGCATTGATAATCATAATGTTTTAATTTCGGACGATAACCTAGGGTATTCAATCGAAACATCTAAAACTGGCAAGTTTATTATTAGCTACAATGAAAGCGGAATTCTAGAACAAAAAGGGCCATCAAATTGGCTGTTACAAACTAATGATAATACCTCCTCAATAACGGTTACATTTCCACAACAGGTAAGCACGTTTTCTATAAACATTTCTAAAGAATAATCGAAATAAACTGAGTCACGCCTCGGTTCTTTTGATAGAAATATGTACCAAATCAGTGAAACACAATGCATTAAAGTGTTATAAAGAGGACATTAATAAAGTTTCCCAGAATCTATGAAATTTCTATCAAAAGTCTCTTACGCCCTAGACGATAAAATCGCTGTAGATGAGTTGCTCAACGGGGTGGAAAATCCTGGCGATATTGCTTATCTTATTTGCTACTGCACAGAAGAATATTCGACACTCGCTGTGCAGAAATATTTCGTAGATGCTCTCCCTAATACTCCCATACATGGCTGTACCACTTGTCACGGTATTATGACTGAAACTGGGTTTCATTCTGGCCCCGTAATTGGCGTCCTTATCATTTATGACTCGGGGATCAACGCCTACGGCACGGGAATCGAGCATTTCAGCGACTCTATAGACCGCAGTACCTTTAGCGCGATCGATCAAGCACTCAAGAACGCCAACCGAGAAGGCGAAATCCCTGATCTTATCTTGCTGCACTCCACACCTGGTAATGAAGAAAAAGTGATGGCGGCTATCGATAAAAAATTCGGTACTGAGGTACCTATTATTGGCGGCAGTGCTGCAGACAATCAGGTTTCTGGAAATTGGAGCATCTTTACCGAAGAGTCACTCTCTATCAATGGTGTGTCTTTAACGGTAGTGTTTGCGTCTCAGTCTATCTATTCATCATTCAGTGCTGGGCACACACCAACGCGTTATTCAGGTACCGTGACCAAAGTCCGAAACAGAATATTATTAGAAATAGATCATAGGCCAGCAGTCACCGTTTATAACGAATGGACAAACTTCCATATCGGCGGCAGCGATGATGGCTATATCTTTGAAAAATCTTCTGTTTATCCACTGGGCAGAAAGGTCGGTTCGTCTTACGACTACCCATATTTCAAATTGTCTCATTCGATCAGAGAAACAGAGTGCAATGGGATCGAGCTCTTCACCGACATCAGTGAGGGCGACACCATCTATTTAATGCAGGGCTCTAAGCAACAGCTAATAAGCCGTGCAGCTAATATCATTCATTCTTCTTACTATAATGATATGGATCTCGAGGAAAAATTAGGCGCTATCAACATATTTTGTGCCGGACCTATGCTACATCTAAAACAGGACATGGACGAGGTTTGCGATCAAATAAATCAAGCACTTAATGGGCTGCCATACATCTGCCCATTTACCTTTGGCGAGCAAGGTAGGCTCTCTGGTGGCGAAAATGCACACGGAAATTTAATGGTATCGTCTGCAACGTTTTATAGGTTGAAAAAGTAATGAGTTCTGAAGGTCAAGAAGCGCTGCAAGAAGCACGTATTGAACTACAAAAACTAAAAGCCCGTGAGCGAAAACTGGCTGAAGAGAATAGGGTGATCTTATCAACCATCTCTGCAATCAGTAAGGCGCGTAACATATCTGAGATATTCTCAAGCCTTGAGTTCGTGCTCAAAAAATACATTAAGTTTGATGACTTTATCGTGGTATCAAGGGTAGGGAACGAAGGCAGTTTCAAAACCCTGCTAACCAATAACAAAGTCTTCGAACAGATGAATTGGAGCGATTGTGGCAAGCTATCACGAGTCATCAATGGTGAATGTGCCATTCTTTTCGAACCCAAGTCTCTTGGGGAATTTAACTCTCTGCATCCCATTGTTCTCGACCAAATCAACTCAGTCCTGATTACTGGTATAGATAGTGGACTTACACAATCTGTCATCATCTTTATCCACTCCAATACCAAGCACTTTAGCATTGAAACTAAGGCCACACTAAACCGTTTTCGCCCACTTATAGAGCGTGCTGTTTTCGATATTGAGAACAAAGAAAAGCTTGAAGCAACGGTTCTCGAACGTACAGCAGAGCTTGTCACAGCAAGAAAAGACGCAGAAAGAGCTAACAAGGCCAAATCTGAATTCCTCGCAATGATGAGTCATGAATTAAGAACACCGCTAAATGCCATCATTGGCCTAATAGACACTCTCAAATCCACATCACTGAACGAAGAACAGCAGTCTATACTGCTTAATATGAGCACATCATCTGAGCTTTTATTGGCAATTATCAGTGATGTGTTAGATTTTTCTAAGATTGAATCGGGATGTTTCTCGTTAGCCCCTCAATGGAGCAATGTAAGAGACACTGTAACTTTTGTATTGTCTGAGCAAAAGAAGACAGCAGACGATAAAGGTTTAGCGCTAACAGTAACCAGCGATATCCCTGAAGGTGAACTTCATTATCTTGACCCAAGCCGTTTGGCACAGATCCTATTTAATCTGATTGGTAACGCGATTAAGTTTACTGAGCGTGGACATGTCCATGTTTCTATCAAGTACCAGCAGAGCTCTTTCTATATAACGGTGGAAGACACAGGGATTGGTATCAGCTCGCAACAACTTTCGTCGCTGTTCAGTCCATTTGTGCAAGCTGATAGCACCATCACACGACGATTTGGTGGCACAGGTTTAGGCTTGGCTATCACTAAAAGACTTGTTGAACTGATGCGTGGGCGCATATCAGTAAAGAGTGAGCCTGGAAAAGGTTCTAAATTCGAAGTACAGCTACCAGTGCTTACCAGAGTTACAAACAATCTGGCTAACAATGAAGATGATGAATCTTCACGAGAATTAAGAAGCCGTTATTCAGTGTTAGTTGTCGAAGACAATCCAACGAATCAGATGGTGATCAAATTAATCCTAACGCGACAAGGCCATGAAGTTTTTATCGCAAGCAACGGTGAGGAAGCAATTGGCTTTGTGGAAAGAGCCAATGACTCAATAGACATTATCTTAATGGATGTGTCGATGCCGGTCATGGATGGATTAACCACGACAAAATACATGAGAGACGCAAACATCAAAACACCAATTGTCGCGCTAACAGCACACACATCAGTAGAAGACAAATGTTCGTGCTTAGATGTTGGTATGAATGATTTCGTTACCAAGCCAGTAAGAACTAAAGAGATCACAGAAGCAATTGATCGATTAATGCTTGAAGTCTAATAAACGTATTCTTAATCGAAGATTAGGAAATATGTTTATTAGGTATTTTATGGTAAATAGCCTTACTGTTAAATAGAACGTCGATTTGGTGGATAAACCAGAGGCAGGGCATCACACAAAGATACTTGCCTTATAACCACAAAACACAATTTAACATAATATACATAATACGCAGTGATTGTATGTGAGATTTGAGGGTGTTCATAGCCTTATTGCTAGCGGATTTTACGTACACCGCCGCATGAATCTATCTATTTAATTACTTTATGGCTTTGACTCCACGTTAATTGAATTAAATCGTGATGGCTTTATCACATGTCAGCTCAAACTTAATTAAGGCTTCTAATTACGAATGCCACTCCAAAGTTAGTCCAGAGTCTCTGCTGGTTAAGTGTTAAAAACTATTACGCTGATTCTACTTCCCGAAAGAACCTCTATGATTAATACTTCCATTAACTCTCAGTCTATTGTCCGTACTAGCTTTAGACTGGAAATACTTGGTTACTCTTGTTCGCATAGACATAACGGTTCCAAAAGACCAAGCGTACTATCTAATCATCGAGTCTAGCTTATCTATGTTGGGTTGTTCTTTACCAAATTGAATCAACTATCAACGCTATCAGTCGATCCGTACTAGTTTTTCAAACCACTGAGAATTGTCTGATGCCCAACGGTCATTGTTACCAAACTGCGTTGCCATCCAAAACGTACTTCTATAAACAGCGTGGTTGATAATAAGTTACAGTGCAACACAAATGCTATTCGCCAGTGTCTGGACTGCCTCATAGCTGCGATAATGACACTTCTATTAGCAACAAGTCTTTAAAATCAGATGTTTAGACTAGTACTCAATTAGTTAGAGCATCTTTTGTTTGTTAACATATTCTGGAACTGAATAACTTATTATCTTAGAAGGCTTTAAATGAAAATCAGTACAATCGCCCTATCGCTATTCACCGTTATTTTTGGCATCAACTCGCAGGCACTTGCTAGTGAAAATGAAAACTCACCTAGAGATCATGGTCATTTTTATGCCGGTGTTGATATCGGCTTTTATAATGAAACTGAATTAGAATATAGTGGCAGCGCCATTGAAGATTCATCTGATCTATCAGACTTTAGCTATAACTTGGTTGGAGGCTACGAATTCAATACGCACGATGTCGTCAAACTGGGACTAGAGGCCGAGTACCGAAAAATCGGAAAAGTTAGTTATAATGACTTAATGGATATTGAAGGCCAAGCTTTCTTCGTAAACATTAAACCAAAGTTTATTGTTCAAGGTGACGTATTAGATCTGTATGTATCTCTATTAGCCGGTGTTGGCTCAATGGATATCGAAGCAAAAGCTTTTGGAAAATCTGAAGCAGCCTACCAAGTTGGTGCTGAGCTTGGTGCGATAGTAACAGACAACATCGACATCCATATTGGTTACCGCTATGCAAACGTTGAAATAGAATCCATCGATATGTCGCCCCAAACCGCTTACCTAGGTGTAAGGTACCACTTCTAAACTCGATTCACCCTTACGCTCAATACAACTAAAGTCGTGCTTTTAAAGTTCGGCTTTAATTTTGGTCACCTAATTCCCTTTCCCAGCTCAACCTTTAACAAGACAATTCAACCATAAATAAAGTTACGTTGTATCTTTCTTTAAAGCTGCAGCCTAAAACATTAACCCTTAGTGAAAAATAAGCCACTTTAACAGGCTACTATTTCGTGTTTGAATTTTGATCTATCAAACAGTTATATGAATAAATTTGGTGATTGAGCAATCAAATGCTATGCACTCAATCTTTAAAATTAAGTTAAAGTGTTAACATCAGGCAATTTTGTAAACTAGGTGTTTAATATGCTGCCTAAACTTTATAAGTTCAGATCGCTCCACGACAGAAACATACAATCTATTTCCGAGTATTCGTTGTGGTTTGATTACGCTAAAACTTTTAATAACCCTTTTGAATCTAACCAAGTCTTCAACAAAGAACTTCAACAAAACTTTAAGATCATGTGTTTCTCTCAGTCGAGCGACCACCCAATATTATGGTCGCAGTATGGTGACAACTTTAAAGGCATGTGTATCGAGTATGACCTCAACTGCTACAACGGCGATGCCAATCTCAACTGTTTTAAAGTCCAGTATGAAGACGAACCTTGTATATTCCGCCCGGCATCGTTCAGTGGGTTACAGACATCAAGGCTGGGAGCTGAGATATTCAAAATTAAGCATTCTAATTGGCGCTATGAAAAGGAATACCGTTGGGTATTACCTGATGACGAGATGATCGGAAATAAACTCTACCTTAATAGAGAGTGCCTAAGCTCGGTGATTCTCTCAGAGCACGCTCCTGCAGACAGGAAGTTAAAAGTTCTGATGACTTGCCAACGCCTTGGTATCCCTGTTAAACACGCTATAGCAAAGCAAGAGTCGTTTACCTTCGAAGTGGTCTGTTAAACGGAATAAGCAAGATTATATCTACAAGTCAGTTACTTACATAAAGTTACAGCGCAACATAAAAGAGAGCCACATTAATGCGACTCTCTCTTTTTATTACATGTTCACCGTAAGCTTTCCCAGCACTTTATCTTGCATCTGCTCAATTGTCGCTATAGACATTTGAACAGTTGAAAACCAATAAGGTCGATGTTTAACGTCAAATAGTTCACTATTATCTAACGCCTCGAAAACAGAATATTTTCTACCTTGAGCCAAAGCTGCACCATAAACCGTTCGCTCAAGTACTGGAATGTCATTCACTTCCTCTAGAAGTGCCTTCTTTATGAACTGGTTTCCCGGGCTCCAATCGATAAATTCAACGAGATTTTTTAGTAGCTTAAGCTCTAGCTGCTCGACCATTGCTTCGAGAAACTGTGTGTTTGGCATCACCTCAGTACAAGCATAATATTCGTCATGCTTGTCACTTGCTTCACGATAACCAAGCATCGTTTTTACCAATGCGTCTTCAAACGTTGAAGAAAAGTGGTTACAAATTAAAAACAAAGGTAGGACTCTCAACACGCCAAGTAAAATGCCTACGTTAGGATCTTTAACCGGTGTTTCTTGAAGTCTAATTCGTGTTGCATTGGAAGTCGCAACTAAATGTTGCCAAACTTTAGGTGTAATGTGTTTAATATTTGCATCATTCCACTTAATCAGCTTTTGGCTCATTAGCAATGGAAACAATAAACGGCAGTTTTCGATACCAATCTGTTGTGCTGCAACCTTAGGGTCGAGAGTCACCTTGGACTTTCTACCGTATTTATCGTTGAACTCAGGATTGGAAACAAATTCGATTAAATTTGAACTCAACAACCGATTCGTTTCTAAAACCTTATGCAACTTAGAAAAATTTAAAGATGGTGAATACGCAACACTAGCGAACTGATTGTAATCGGGCAAGTCTGAAAACAACGAACTTATTAATGTGCCTTGAAGCTTCTCAAGCATTAGAGCCGACGCTGTATTACTAACATCATCGATAACGTAACGTAAGGTTTGTTGCTTCGCGTCGACTTTCTCACGATGAGCATTAACTCTATCTTGTTCACAGCGCAGTAGAATACGTTGGTTGTGAGATATGCGGTCAGATTCATCAAATATGACGCTATCACAATACCTATTTTCCAAACTTAGTAACGTGTCTACTGTAGATTGCGGCAGCTTATATTTCGGTGAGATTAACCATCGATTAAAGCGAGCTTTAACGTTGATTGAGACCTTCCTTGAGATCTCAACTACTTCAGGGGTATAACTTTTATTTGTTAACAACAACCGTGACTTTCCTTTGCCGTAAATGCTCTTGTGTCGACATATCTTGCCTTTATAACAAAACTAATATTAATAGAAATTAGAGATTGGTTCACGAAATTATTTCAATAAAATTAAGGTTATTTAGTTATAGTGCACTGTAAGCAGCTAATACGTGATATGTAACCGGATATACTTTTCTGGAAAACTGTATTTGAACCTTTTCTTCTTCGGCAAGTACTTTTTGGCCTGCTTGCAAACGTTGCTATCACCAGACGTTCTCACCTTTTTGATTCTTGCGTAACCTTTAGAGTGCTTCATCTCAATCATAAGATCGCAATAACCATCGAAATCAACATTGCTCTTGTTGAGCCCTTTCATGACGGTGACTTTGATTTTTTTAGCTATGGGATTAACCAATGCATCGTCGGCAAAAGCAACTGGGGATAAAAAACACAATAGGAATATTAGATATCTCATACTGCTCTCTCTTTGTTGAAGGTGAGAACAGTATGCGGAAATTCAAGGAAAATGAAGGATTAACTTAGTATGAGGATTGACCAGCTAACGCGTAAATCTCAACGACTACGCTTTCTTTGAGCCTTTAGACTTAAAACCATTATGTGGGAACACGTTACGAATACGTTGCTGTACGTTTTTAGGCACATCTTTAGTAAATTTGAGGTTGTAGCCAGAGCGTTTTGCATACACTTTTAACTCACCTTTAAAGGCGTTGTTGTGGCCAATTTCTTGAAGGTTGTGCTTAAAGCTCGGTGGAAGATGACCTTTAACTTGTTTGATCGCTCCGTCGCTAAATTTGATTTTTAATACCGGTCGATCAACAGCAACTAACCAAAAGACCAACGCCGCACCGATTAAGATTACGTACATCATAATGTCACCACTACTGTTGATGATTATTTATCGTCAGAAAGAAGCTTGCTTAAGTCTTCTTTGAGACTGGTTACTGTTTTGCTCGCCTGTTCACTACGGGACGCTTCGCTAACCAAATACTCGATGGCGTCAGATAGCGTACAGCCTAGCTCATTCGCTCGTTGAGATAGCTTTTCCCATACACGGTAATCAAGGTCTATTGATTTCTTCTTTGTGTGAACTTGTTCAGCATTGAAGTGGCGTTTTCGCTTAGCTCTGATCGCTTGTTTAAGCTTGTTATCGAGTTCAGGAGACATGTTGTTAGATATCCACTCAAGGACACCTGTAGGTTGATGTTCGAGCTTCAATAAGGCTTTAACAGCAACGTCAGCTTCACTTGAATCAATGTGGCAGGTGATCGGCTCACCTTCTTTCCATTTTTTAACCAGATAGTTCCATTTCCAACCACATTCCAAGTTTTCAAGTTGCTGATATTTCATGTCTAATCTCGAGAGTTAATCCTAGTGACAGCGTAACCCAGAATGGGCTATTTGACAATTATTGTCTTGGAAGAATAGACCAAGATCATACTTATGTTAGCTTAGTGATTAGTAACTACAACATAGAGCTACAAGCGAGATCGGTTTTTCTATATACTCGCTACCTCATTATCATAATCAGAAACTTAAATGACTCAAGTAGATTGGCGACATGTTACGCCTCAGTACGACGAATATAGCGCTCAATTAGAGCAATTCCCTGACATCTCGCCTTTCCCGTTTTCAGATATTCAACATAGATTCAAAGATGCGCTAACCCGCTTTGTCCGTTTGTCTAACCTTTCGCGTGTTTTACTTGTAAACGCTCCGGACAATTCGATCTATCGTCAAATGATTGTTGAATCTCTAGTCACTGCTTTAGATGATCACTCTCTACCGGTTATAAAAACTGAGTCTTTAAATGCTGTCTCTCTGTTTGACCAAGTTCAATCGAAAGACGGTAAGGTTATTGCGACAAAACCCGGCCTACTGGCTAGAGCAAACAACGGCTATTTGATCGTTTCAGCTAACTTGATCTTAGCGAATCCTGGAAGCTGGTTGCTGCTTAAATCAGCACTGCTTGGTGAGGCCGTAGAGCCTATCAGCAGCAATCCTGAGCATTTAAACCAATCCCCAACTTTGCCTCTGACTTACAACATTAAGTTGATTGTGGTTGGAGACAGAGCTCAATTAGCTGACCTTGATTATCTAGACAGCGATATTCAAACCGGTTTTTGCCTATTTAGCGAAATTGAACAAGATATCAAGCTCTCTGAAGAGACTTTGACTCAATATCTTGGTTACCTTAAGTGGCTTCAACAACGCTATGAACTGCCAACCATCACACAACAAGCGTTGACGGGCATTCTTACTGCCGGAGCAAGAGAGACTGAAGATCAGAGCTATATTCCATTATGCCCTATTTGGCACAATGCGTTATTGAACGAAGCTCTTATTGAAGCCGACAATGGTGAGATTGATATTCACCATATCCAACAAGCTCAACAGCACAAATACAACCGTGAATCGTACTTACCAGAACGCGCTCTGGATGATATTCGAGATGGCCAAGTCATTATCGAAACCGAGGGTGAACAAGTTGGCCAAGTTAATGGCCTGACGGTTATCGATGTTCCAGGACACCCGATCTCTTATGGTGAACCTGCACGAATTTCCTGCGTTATTCACTTTGGTGATGGTGACATTGCCGACGTAGAGCGCAAAGCCGAGCTGGGCGGTAATCTTCATGCTAAAGGTATGATGATCATGCAAGCATTTGTGAGCAGCGCACTAAACCTTGAAGATCCGTTGCCATACGCTGCTTCTGTTGTGTTTGAGCAATCGTACTGCGAAGTAGACGGGGATAGTGCTTCTCTTGCTGAGCTTTGTTCTCTAGTGAGTGCTTTGTCTGAATACCCTATCAATCAACAAATTGCGGTTACTGGTGCAGTTGACCAATTTGGTCGTGTACAAGCTGTTGGCGGGCTAAACGAGAAAATCGAAGGCTTCTACCATGTGTGTAAGCACAACGGCTTAACTGGTGAGCAAGGCGTGATCCTTCCTAGATCGAATCTAAGACACCTTACATTGAAGCCTGACCTTATTGAAAGCATTAAGAATGAAGAATTCCATATTTGGTCTGTGTCTAATGTAGACGAAGCAATTCCTCTCATTATGAACAAGCCATTTAGAGACGATGAACAAGAAAGCGTTCTGAGTAAAATAGCGGAACGTATTGAAAATTTTGAAAGACATGAGCACCCTATTGGAATCGTTGGACGCATTAAAAACTGGTTTGTCTAGTACTGATCGGACTTGTTTAGCGTACACCTGTTCACTAATATGCACCTATCAAAAATCGGAGTAATTGATAATGCAAAACAAACGTGATTCTTACACTCGCGAAGAGCTTCTAGCATCAAGCCAAGGCGAACTATGGCCACAAGGCCCTCAACTACCAGCACCGAACATGCTAATGATGGATCGCATCACTAAGATGTCTGAGACTGAAGGTGATTACGGTAAAGGTTTGGTTCTTGCTGAGCTGGATATTACTCCTGACCTATGGTTCTTCGATTGTCACTTCCCGGGTGACCCAGTAATGCCTGGTTGTCTAGGTCTTGACGCAATGTGGCAGCTTGTTGGCTTCTACCTTGGTTGGGTTGGTGGCGAAGGTAAAGGTCGTGCTCTAGGTGTTGGCGAAGTGAAATTCACTGGTCAAATTCTACCTACAGCGAAAAAAGTAACTTACGAGATCCACATGAAGCGTGTTGTTAACCGTCGCCTAGTTATGGGACTTGCGGATGGTCGCGTACTTGTTGATGGTAAAGAGATCTATGTTGCTAAAGATCTGAAAGTTGGCCTTTTCCAAGATACGTCAGCATTCTAATCTGTTAGTTAGATTTTTAATAAAGCAGCCCATGGCTGCTTTATTTTCATTTTAATGAATTTAGTTATAGTGCATTAAGGTATCAAAACCTGCTTGTGGAATAGGTTAAATCCACCAGCAATACGCTCTTATAATAACTAAACTATAGTACTTTATAGCTCTCTGGGGATCTTGGTACTCGTATGAAACTAACAAGGCTCCAGCCGTTGTAATCAACAGACAATGGAGCCTTGGCCTTTAATTCTTTTCGCCCTATCTACTTATAGAGACCTGATTGCTTGTCATCTTTGGCGTCACGCCATCCACCTAACCAATAAGACCGAGAATCCATTTGGCTATATGGACAAGCTTCTTGCGATCGTCCATTTAAACCAGCCTTGTAGCCTTGAGATTGTGCTCGTTCTAGTCGATCACGCTTTTGTCTCTTCATAGTGCAGTCCTCATACGGGTGTTCCACTTACTAACATACAATGATTACAACTTAACGGAGCTTTTGTGACTCCAATTTTAAGAATCGATCAGTTTTCAACTTTTCTCAAGGCGAAAAAAAGCCCGAGTTCATAATTGTGAACTTGGGCCCAAGAGATAAAATTATTTAAATTTTCTACGGAACCCTAACAGACCAAGCACAGTCAAAGTTAACCAACCTAGCCCGGCACCTTGACGATCGACCTTCTCGGTGTCAGTGCTACGAGCTATGATATCCTTTTCGGTAGCCCCACTGATAGGAACCAACTTAACCGCGACAACCTCTTCAACTGCGTTGGAAGCAGCCCCGCCACAGTACGAGTTATGTGCAGTTGTGTCATAGGGTTGCGCTTTACCATTTACAGTACACTTAATGGCAGTTCCCGATATAACACCAGCATCATTAATGTCTGTCGCATCGATCACGCGGAAATAATTATTATCGTTAGAGTAGTCCTGACCATCAGTATTAGCGCCATTAGTTAAGTCATCTAACCACCATGATTTGCTGCGAAAAACCCCACTGTAACGTTCCGTCAACGTGCCAGGAACAACATAATCATCATCTGGATGTGATTGGTATGGGTAAATAAAACCACGGTGGCGACGCTCACTGCCATCTACTTCTCGAATTGTCTCAGCATCAATTTGCCCGACAAATTCATTAAAGTTGTTTACTGCTTTTGCTTCACCACCAGATCCAGTAAAGAAAATACCACCGGTTAAGAATGTTGCACTAGGATTAGAAGCATCTTTAACAAAGAAAGCTTTGTTGGCTGCACTTCCACTCTCAGGAACATATCCATTTCGCTTGGCGTAGCCAATAGCAAACAAGTTGCTATTGATGTCAGTAACCACAGAATTACTGTATCTAGCATCATCATTAGATGAGCCAGAATTAACCTGTGCGCCGATAACCTGCTTAGTCGTCCATGTTGCGCTAGTAAGATCTAATGAATCACTAACAAAAACACTGGCATTCATGTCTTTTAGGTCGCCATTACCACTCTTGGTATTATAACCAACACCGTAGAAAACAAATCCTGACTCTACGATTGAACGCATGCTACCTTGGGCAAAGTAGTCACCTTTTTGAGCGCTACCACTAATCCATTCGATTTCTTTGGTTATAGTTCCGTCCCAAATCGCCGCTTTTGAGCTAAAGGTTGTATCCGAAGTATCAGTTTTCGGACCTTGAGTAGATACACTACCTACGTTGTAAACAGTACCGTTACTTGCTTTTATCGCACGCCACGCACGTGTTTCCGAGGTACCATCTGGAGCTACGGAGTCGGTGTGAAGCGCATTATTACGAATATCACCCTCAGATTTAACCCCCAAAGGCTCAACTTCTGAGGCATCATTAACGTAAAGTGAATTAATAACAGTATTTCTATTTTCGAATGTATCGCCGCCTTCAACAAAAGCTTTCGCATTTACGTGAGTTAGATCATTTCTTTCCTTACTCCAAGTGTTGTTCCAACGGTTTTCTGCCCAACTTTCACATGTAGAGTATCTCAGCTCTCGATAACAATAGTTTTCGAAATCGTCACGCTCTTGAATGTACTGAAATGGTGCATCCATTGCGAATGGAACTTCTTCACGATAACTTACCGCTTCAAGCGTATCGCGAGTCTCACCAGCAAGTTTAAATGTACTATCGGTACAGTTGGTCGCAAGTGAATCGAAGCAACCCAACGCAAGCTCATTCGTTCCGTCTGTCGCAACACCAGGTTGTATCGCCACACCATAGATTTCAGATGCACCGGTAATCGAAGGAGTAACTTCAACTACCTTATAAAGCGCAGCATTGGCATTAGTTGCAGCAAAAACTAATGCCGCAACTGTCGTTAATTTAAATTTAGTACAAGTCATTATTACTTCTTAACTTTCCTGTTGTAGTGCCTCGAGCTCTTCCCAGCGCTCAAAAGCGACTTCAAGCTCCTGCTCTGCTGCAGATAGCTTATCTAATACTGGTTGTGTCTGCTCTACAGGTTTTGAAAAGAAGCTTGGATCGTTGACTTCTTCCTGAAGAGTTTCAATTTGAGTTTCCAATTCTTCCAAGCGCATTGGTAGCGCTTCTAATTCTCGTTGTAGCTTATACGATAACTTCTTAGGTTTAGCCTTCACTGCCGCAGTTTTGGGAGTTTCCTCAACTACTTTCTCAGGCTTTGATGGCTTTTCAACCTGTCGGTACTCTAATGCCTGCTTTCTTTGCTGCTGAGCATCGTGGTAACCACCAACAAATTCTTCAATAACGCCATTACCTTCAAAGATCCAACTTGTCATCACTGTATTATCAACAAACTGACGATCGTGACTCACTAAAAGAAGTGTACTCTGATAGTTGGCAAGCAAATCTTCTAAAAGTTCCAAAGTTTCGATATCTAGATCGTTGGTTGGCTCATCGAGAATCAATAAGTTATTCGACTTAAGGAAGATACGAGCTAATAACAGACGGTTTTTCTCACCACCAGACAGCGCTTTAACAGGAGTACGAGCACGTTTAGGAGAGAATAAGAAATCTTGTAGATAGCTTAGTGCATGACGCTCACGTCCGCCTACAGTCACCTCTTGCTTACCATCAGCAAGGTTATCGATAACCGACTTCTCAGGGTCTAAGATTTCGCGGTATTGGTCGAAGTAAGCGACTTCAAGCTTAGTACCACAATGTAGACGGCCTGAATCTGGCTTAAGTTGATCGAGAAGCAGTTTAAGTACCGTACTCTTACCACAGCCATTAGGACCGATCAGAGCAATACGATCGCCACGCATGATGTTGAAGCTAAAGTCTTTAACAATCTCTTTGCCTTCAAAACCAAAGTTAAGATTTTCCGCTTCGAATACAATCTTGCCTGAGCGTTGACCATCATCAATCTGGATGACCGCTTTACCCTGCACTTCACGACGATTGATACGTTCTTCACGCAGCTTCTTGAGAGCACGCACACGGCCTTCATTACGAGTTCGACGAGCTTTGATACCCTGACGAATCCAAACTTCTTCTTGAGCAAGCTTTTTATCAAATTCAGCGTTCTGCATTTCCTCAACACGCAACGCTTCTTCTTTCTCTAATAGGTAGTTTTCGTAATCACCCGGGAAAGAGCTCAGTTTGCCGCGATCAAGATCAACGATACGTGTTGCCATCGATTTTATGAAAGCACGGTCATGCGAGATAAAGATGATTGAACCACGGAAGTCTTTCAGGAAGCCTTCTAACCATTCAATAGTCGCAACATCCAGGTGGTTAGTCGGTTCGTCTAGAAGTAGAACGTCTGGATCACACACTAGTGCACGAGCAAGTGCCGCTTTACGTTGCCAACCACCAGACAAATCGGTCAGTTTGGTTTCAGCAGTCAGCTTAAGCGCCGCCATTACGTTACTTACGCGATCTTCGAAACGCCATGCGTTTGCGTGATCTAACTGCTCTTGAACGCGAGTAAGACGATTTAGGTTCTTTTCACTAGGGTCAGTACCAATGAGATCCAAAAGATCATGATAGATCTTCAGTTGCTCGCCAATTTCAGCTAAGCCACCAGCAACGTAGTCATAGACTGTACCTTGCTCATTACGCGGGGGATCTTGCTCAAGGCGAGACACAACCACATCTTGTGTGATTTGCATCTTGCCGTCGTCCATGAGGATGTTCCCAGACAGGATCTTCATCAATGTAGACTTACCCGCGCCATTGCGTCCTACTAAACACACACGTTCGTTTTCTTGCAGCGCGAAATCCGCACGATCTAATAATGGGTGATCGCCAAACGCTAATTGCCCATTATGAATTGTAAGTAATGCCATTCTTCTTTAACCAATCATTAAGTTCTAACAAGCCAAATGGCCAGTTAAGCTCTGAGCTTTGAGAAAGGTCAGAGCTTTCAAATTTGAGCACCGGAATAGTGACCCCGTAACGGGAAAAAAGCTCATCATCAAATGCAATGTCAACAACGTTGACGTGATGGCTAATGTTTAACTGTTCCGTGAGTTGGAATGCCATCTCACATAGATGGCACCCTTCTGTACTGTAGAGAGTCAGCACTATATATCCTTATACAATCTCTTAACTACTTATGTGTAATCAACCAACAGTTATGAATGTGCTTGTTGCGAGAGAAGTCCAAAGGAAGTGTCTTAGCTGAGATGTTCTGAGCCTTAAGACCTAACTCATCGAGAGCTTCCAAGTCCATTTTGAAGTGACGCTTGTTGTTAGAGAATACAATCGTGCCTTCTTCACGAAGAAGACGCTTAAGGTTCTCCATCAATTGAATGTGATCGCGTTGAACATCGAAAGATTGATCCATACGTTTAGAGTTTGAGAACGTTGGTGGATCGATAAAGATCAGATCGTAAGAGCCCTGCTCTTTAGCCAACCATTGTAGACAGTCAGCTTGAACAAATTGATGTTGACGACCAACACGGCCATTAAGCTCCATGTTCTGTTTTGCCCACTCAAGGTAGGTATTCGACATGTCAACCGTTGTTGTAGAGCGAGCGCCACCCACAGCAGCATGAACAGATGCACTACCAGTGTAAGCAAACAGGTTTAGGAAATCTTTACCTGCAGCCATCTCACCGATACGACGACGAGTGATCTTATGATCTAGGAACAAGCCTGTATCAAGGTAATCATGAAGATTAACAATCAGCTTAACGCCGTACTCGTTCACTTCTAGGTTAGATGAATCTTGAGCCATCTTCTGGTATTGAGAACGACCCTTCTGTTTCTGACGAACCTTAAGCACGACGTTGTTTGCTTCAACGCCAGTTACTTGAATAGAAGCACGGATGATATCGGTTAAGCGACGCTTAGCTTTGTCTTCCGGCACATCTTTCGGTGCTGCGTATTCTTGAATTACAAGGTGACCCGGGTATACGTCAATCGCTACATTGTATTCTGGTAAGTCAGCATCGTAGATACGGTAGCAATCTAGTTGCTCTTTCTTAGCCCACTTACCGATCTTGCCGATGTTCTTTTTAAGACGGTTCGCGAAATCAGGTGCAATTAGCTGCTCTTGCTCGCCCGTTGGACGTTCTGACATCGGACGATCTGAAATTGAGTAGTTCTTTTGGTGACACGGTAACGCACCGTTATTCAATTTGAACTGTTTATCTGCACGCATGCGTAAGCAGCTAAGTAGTTCATCTGAACTAGAGAAGATAGACGCGTTACAACCACCAAATTCCGCTTTAAGCTGCGCGCCGAATGCGGTGTAAAGAGCAATAAGACCCGGCTCTGTGCCAAGACGCTCACCGTAAGGTGGGTTAGAAACAATCACACCATCAGTAAACTCGCTAGGACGCTTAAGTTTTGCAGCATCACCTACTTCGAATTCAATCAGCTCCTCAACACCAGCACGACGAGCATTGTCACGCGCTGTTTTGATCATGCGTTCGTCATTGTCATAGCCATAGAACTTACATTCTACTTTCTTAACACCACGACGACCTTGAACGTTCGCTTCAGCTTTCACTTCAGCCCATAGCTCTGGTTCGAAATCTTCTAGTGATTCAAAACACCACTTTTGTCGTTTAACACCTGGAGCCATATTTGCAGCCATCATTGCCGCTTCAATCACTAACGTACCTGAACCACACATAGGGTCTAGGAAAGGCTTAGTCGCATCCCAACCACTACGAAGAAGAATCGCTGCAGCAAGAGTTTCACGCAGAGGTGCGCGACCTGATTCGGGACGGTAACCACGTTGGTGAAGACCGCTGCCCACCATATCAACACCAAGAATCGCTTTATCACGGTGTAGACGAACGTGAATTCGGATGTCTGGGTTCTCTTTGCTGATAGAAGGACGAGGTAGAGACTTCTTCTCGAAGCAATCAACAACGGCATCTTTTACTTTCATTGCACCGTATTGGCTATTACGGATTTCGTTGTTTGTACCATTGAAGTCAACAACAAAACGTTTAGAGCTATGGAATTGATTTACCCAGTTAACCGCAGTGGTTGATAGGTACAAATCCATGTCGTCCATACAAGTGAATTCAGAAAGGACACGTACAAATCGAGAAGCCAAACGGCTCCACAAACAACAACGATAAATTTGCTCATTGGTGGCTTTGAATTTAACACCTGCTTGAACAGGTTTTGCGTTTGTAATCCCTAGTTGGGTTAGTTCTTCAACTAATAAATTCTCAAGGCCATTTGAGGTAACCGCTAGATATTGATTCATAGTGTTCTTTTATTGATAAAAATGAGCTCGATTATACCTGAATTTGTAACTAGAGCATCACACTAAACGCGTCTTTTCATTGAATCTTTCTTCTAACTGGCTAGCAAACGCACAGCCTTGAAGCGATCGCTTACCCACACACCCTTAGAACATAAGACTTATCAATCCAACACGATTCATGACCCAATACTGCTCAAAACGACAATGTGAATTTATATTCACCCTTGAATTGGTATATACCAGGTGAGATTTATAGGTGAAAGTTAGCTACAAATGGGCGAAAACAGGGAATAAAGATGGGTAAATTACACTTCTAGCGATAAAAACAGGCAGAAATTAAGGTGAAAAAATAGTCGTAAGTTCACTATTTAAATGGTTGAGCAGTGATGTATTTATCAGGATGAGGTTTTTTAGGCACAAAAAAATCGGCTATTAAGCCGATTTTGGGGAAGGTTTGACAGGTTCACGCGTTGCGATGTGTGTGAGAAATGATGGTTTAGATTGAAAGGCTAACCGACCATCGCAATGTGCGTTTGATGAAGAATAGCGTTCGCGTCTATCATTCTATCGTGCATCACCTTTATTGAGTCTCCAAATCGAAGCCCTTTTGAAGGCGTTAACAGGAACTCTTCTAGGTCGACAAATGCGCATAGACTCGCACACTCTCCCACTTCTAATACAATGAAATAGCCTAAGCTATGCTCGTTATTCATTTGTACAATATCCCCTTCCTGAGGATATTCATGGCCAGCGCCTTGTGAGTCGAAGAACCAACTCTTAGGCTGTACAGGCTTATGGAAGCGCTTTGCTGCCACACAATAGAGTGCTAATTCAGCTTGACGAGGCTCAGACAGTTCTAAGCCAGAAATTTGTTCTTTGAAGGTTTGGTATGAAGATGCGTCATCAACGGTGAATTCATTATCTCTAAACGCGCAGTCCACCAGCTTATTGCGGACCAGATTCGTTTTGAAAATCATATCCTCTCCGAGGTTTAGCATTAATGAACATTGCTGCTCATCGTAATACCAACTCCATGTATCGCTAGGTTTAAGCATCATTTCGTCTCACACTGTTGAACCATTCCATTAGGTAAAACGCAAAATTACCTTCAATTACAGTAATTTTACTGAGCAATAGGCAAAAAAAAAGAGGAAATGAATTCCTCTTTCTTGTCGCTTTTCTCTACAACTCAGTGAGTTACAGTGTCTCTTTTATTAAGACGATGCCAGATTGTCGCTTTTCAGAAATAAAAGCGTCTTGCCGTTTAAAGATTTTTAACGATGTCGCCTACAAGGCCTGGACCTTTGTAAATGAAACCAGAGTAAACTTGTACAAGCTTAGCGCCTGCCATCATTTTCTCTTTTGCAGCAACATACGAATCAACACCACCTACCCCGATGATCGGCAGTTGGTCACCAAGCTCTTGATAAAGTTTACGAACAACTTCAGTACTGCGAGATTGAACTGGACGTCCACTTAGGCCACCCGCTTCGTCACAATGCTTCATGCCTTCAACGATTGAACGATCCAATGTAGTGTTTGTTGCGATCACACCATCGATCTTATTTTTGATCAATGATTCACAAATTTGGCTGATTTCATCGTCACTTAGATCCGGAGCAATCTTAAGAGCAAGAGGAACATATTTACCATGCTTCTCTTCTAGTTCAGATTGTTTCGTTTTGAGTTCAGACAATAGATCGTCTAGTGCTTCGCCGTATTGAAGAGAACGAAGTCCTGGAGTGTTTGGTGAAGAGATGTTCACAGCAATGTAACCAGCGTATTGATATACCTTCTCCATACAGATCAAGTAATCTTCAGCGCCCTTTTCAATTGGTGTGTCTTTGTTCTTACCGATGTTGATGCCTAAGATGCCGTCGTAATTCGACTTCTTAACATTCTCAACAAGGTTATCAACGCCTAGGTTATTAAAACCCATGCGGTTGATGATGCCTTCTGCTTCAACAAGACGGAACAAACGAGGTTTGTCGTTACCCGCTTGCGGACGCGGAGTAACAGTCCCTACTTCTACGAAACCAAAACCCATCGCGCCAAATGCATCAATACATTCGCCGTTCTTATCTAGGCCGGCAGCAAGGCCAACTGGGTTTTTAAAAGTAAGACCCATGCACTCTACAGGTCGGTGAGGTAATTGTTGGCGATAAAAAAGATCAATAGGTGTGCCTGTGAAGCGTTTGAAATTTTGAATTGCAAGATCATGTGCCTTTTCGGCATCAAGTTGGAAAAAGCCAGTTCTGGCTAGACGGTAAAGCATTGTGCCTCCGATAGAAAAAAGCCCCGTGTAAACGGGGCGATATTATTTACTTATTTACCCAACTATTCAATCTATTACTGACTGTAAGGGTAAGATAATCGAGTTTGCTAACGAATGAGGTTCATTATTAAGCAAACGTTACCGTTTCAAGCTCAGATTATCCATTTGGAATATTCTTTATGTCTCAGTCACCAGCTTCAATTACACAGTCGAACTCGTTCAAATAATGAATCGAGCAAAAGCTGTTTAGCCAAACGAAAAAGGCAGACCTAATGGCCTGCCCTTATAGTTTTTCGTTTTTATCTAACGATTAGTCTTTCGACATACAGTTTAGATTCAATAGCATCAATTCACGCAACGCCACTGAGAACTTAGCAAACTCATGAACAGAACCCACTTTGAATTCGTTCAAGATGCTTTCCCAACGATGTAGAGAAACTGAGTTGCTTTCCATCCAGTCATCCAGCGCTTTAATAACATCTATGTCTGAACCACAACCGCAGTTAAGAACTTGGCCAGTTAACTGACGTTGCTGCCAATCCAGATCTTCTCTGAATGCTGCACGAGCCAGCGCTTGCCAGTTGTTGTCTACCGCTTGGCCATTGATTTGTTTCAAGAACCAGTGCAGAGACAAACGATCGCCAAGGTTGAAGTAAAGCTTAGACGCTTGTTGTACCGTTTTACCCGTTTCACGAGCTACTGTGGATATATCCAGTGCTGAGTACAAGCTAGACAAACGAGCCACTGAATTCGCCAGTTCTGCGGTTACACCTTGGTCAATCCATACCTGAGCCATTGCTTGATGCTCTTCTACTTCTGAAGCTACTAGGTTTTCATCCAGTTTCTCAGTAATAGCCACCACATCACCTTGGTACAGTTCAATCAATGCGTTCACTGATTGTTTACCGGTACGGTTTCTTAGCAACCAACGCGCTAAACGACGTAGCGTGCGGCGCACATGGTAAAGCAACTCGTATTGAGCTTCTGAACTTGAGATATTATCCAGTTCACGAATGCTCTTAAGCACTTTGCCCAAACCGTAGATCTCACGAGATGCCGCATAGGCATTCGCAATATCAACAATGTTTGCGCCCGTCTCTTCTTGCAAACGAGTTACGAAGTTACAACCCATCTCGTTAACCATTTGGTTTGCAAGTGCTGTCGCGATGATCTCAGCACGCAGCGGATGGTTATCCATGTGTTGAGAATAGTTACGGCGTAACTCAGTTGGGAAGTATTGCATTAACTGTTGAGCATGGAACTCATCATTCGCAATATCATCACTCACAAGATCTTCTTTCAGTACCATTTTACCGTAAGCAATCAGTACTGATAGTTCTGGTCTTGTTAGTGCTTGGCCTTGCTTCTCACGCTCTAGAAGCGTTTCGTCATCTGGGATGTATTCCAAACCACGATCCAAGTACCCTGCTTTCTCCATTGTGTGGATGAAGCGGATTTGCTCTTTCACTAAGCCAACACCTTGATGCTCAGTAACAGAGATGGACTCAGCTTGACAGTACGCATCATCTAGTACGATTTCGCCCACTTCGTCTTCCATCGACTCAAGCACTTGGTTACGTTGCTTAACAGTAAGATCACCGTTCGACACCAAACCATTCAAGAAGATCTTAATGTTTACTTCGTTATCCGAACAGTCAACACCACCAACGTTATCAACGAAATCGGTATTAACTCGACCACCAGTAAGAGCGTATTCGATACGACCGAGTTGAGTCATACCCAAGTTACCGCCTTCGCCAACAACCTTAGCTTTTAGGTCACGACCATCGATACGTAGAACGTCATTTGCACGGTCACCAACATCAGTATGAGTCTCGTTTGAAGACTTAACATAAGTACCGATACCACCGTTCCAAAGTAGATCAACCTGCATAGACAAGATCGCTTTGATCAAGTCATTCGGCGCCATTGATGCTTTCTTGGTACCCAGCATTTTCTGAATTTCAGGCGTTAGAGAAATAGACTTCGCTCGACGAGAGAAGATGCCACCACCTTGAGAAATCAGGTCTTTATTGTAATCTTCCCAGCTTGAACGAGGCAGATTGAACAGACGATCACGCTCTACCCAGCTTGATGCTGAATCTGGATTCGGGTCAATGAAGATGTGCATGTGGTTAAACGCCGCTTGCATACGAATGTGCTTAGAAAGCAGCATACCGTTACCAAATACGTCACCCGCCATATCACCTACACCAATCGCAGTGAAATCTGTCGTTTGGCAGTTGATACCCATTTCACGGAAGTGACGCTTAACCGATTCCCAACCACCTTTAGCGGTGATACCCATCGCTTTGTGGTCGTAACCGTTAGAGCCACCCGATGCAAATGCATCACCTAGCCAGAAGTTGTACTCGTCAGATACTGAGTTCGCTAGATCTGAGAATGTCGCTGTACCTTTATCGGCTGCAACAACCAAGTACGGATCATCTTCATCATGACGAACAACGCTCTTAGGTGGGATAACCTCACCTTCGATGATGTTGTCTGATACATCTAATAGTGCACGGATGAAGCGCTTGTAACAACGTTGACCTTCCGCAAAAATCTCGTCACGGCCAGACATCATGTGTTGACGCTTACAAACGAAACCACCTTTAGCACCAACAGGAACAATCACGGTGTTCTTAACTTGTTGTGCTTTAACTAGGCCAAGAATCTCAGTACGGAAATCCTCTTGACGGTCTGACCAACGTAAACCACCGCGTGCTACTTTACCGCCACGTAGATGGACACCCTCAATGTCAGGTGCGTATACGAAGATCTCAAATGCAGGAACCGGTGCCGGAATATCTGGAATCTCGCTTGGTCTCATTTTCAGAGCCAGCCAAGGTTTAGACTGCTTGTTCTCGTCTACTTGGTAGTAGTTAGTACGAAGCGTTGCAGTGATCATTTCCATGTAGCGACGAATGATACGATCATCATCCAAGCTTTCTACATGATCCAACTGTTCAGTGATCTTCTTAATAAGATCTTGCTGGCCTTTCGCGCTGCCCTTCAGTTTAGGGTCAAAACGCTTACCGAATAAGCTCACTAACCCTTTTGCTAAATCTGGGTAATGAGACAATGTGTCTTCAATGTATTGTTGACTGAATGGGAAACCCACTTGACGCATGTAACGAGCATAAGCACGTAAGATTGAGATTTCACGGCCAGACAGACCAGCACCCAATACCAAACGGTTGAAACCATCGCTGTCTAATTCACCTGCCCAAATTGCTGCAAAGGCTTGTTGGAAAAGATCGCGAGCTTCACGAAGATCAATGGTCTTGTCGCTCTTGTGCAGCATAGAGAAATCAAGGATCCAATATGTCACACCGTTGGTTTTACGCACTTCATATGGAGATTCACCGATAACGCGCAAGCCAAAGTTTTCAAGCATTGGCATTACATCAGAAAGGTGAATTGGCTCATCACTGTGATAGAACAACTTCAAACGAACGGCTTTAGAATCTGCCGCTTCTTCTTGTGGGCGGTAGAAAAGCATACCCAGTTTGTTATCTTCGCTTAGTGCTTCTAAACGCTCAATATCCGCAACTGCAGAACCTGGCATCATGTCTTCTTTGTACGAACGTGGGAATGCACGCATGTACTCTTTCGACAATGGGAGACCTTTGCTCTCACCGAAGTTTGCAATGATTGATTCAGAGAGGCGGTCATCCCACGTAGACGATACTTCCATTAAATTTTGCTCAATTGTTTTCACGTCCACATCCATGTTGTTGTTATCAACACGAACAATATAGTGCGTTCTCGCCAGTGGGCTTTCAGAGAAGTACGTTGTAAATTCAACCTCTTCTTCACAACCAAAGTACTGCTTCAAGATGCGCTGTGTTTGACGGCGAAGTTCAGTGTTGTAACGATCTTTTGTTACATAAACCATACAGCTGAAGAAACGGCCAAACGGGTCTTTGCGAACGAACAGACGCAGAAGATCACGATCTTGCATTTGAACCACGCCAGTACCCACTTCAAGTAACTCTTCTTCTCGAGCTTGAAGCAGTTCATCACGTGGGTAGTTTTCAAGAATATTATGAAGTGCTTTATAAGAGTATGAACCCTCACGGTAACCACTCGCGTCTAAGATACGCTCTACTTTCTCACGAACTAGAGGAATCGTTTCAACGGTTTGGTTATAAACGGCAGAAGTGTAAAGACCAGTGAAGCGATGCTCACCAATTACCTTACCGTTCTTATCGAATTTCTTAATACCGATGTAGTCATTGTATGCTGGGCGGTGAATGCGTGAAGCCGTGTTGCCCTTCGTTACAATAAGTACATACGGTTTTTTCGCTTCTAAACGTGCCGAGTCAGAAAACTCAGACAGCTTAACGTTACGTACACGATCTGAATTCGCGAACAAACCAAGGCCTTGCTCCTTAGTCGGTTGCAGTTCAGTGTCACCATTTACAGACACAAGGTCGTATTCCTTGTAACCCATAAACGTAAAGTTGTGCTCGCCTAACCAACGAAGGAAAGCTAGCGTTTCATCGAAGCGTTGAGCGTCTACCGGAATTGTCTCTTTTTGCTTTTCAACTTGGTTGGTGACTTCTTTCAGTCTTTCAACCATTTTTAGCCAGTCGTTAACAACAAGGCCGGTATCCGTAAAGATATCCAGCAGTTCTGTTTTAAGTGCGGTCATTTCAGCTTTGCTGCTAAGACGGTCAACCTCAATATGGAAAAGCGACTGGAATGCACCTTCGTTATTGCTAACACCGACAACACTGCCCTTATCTGAGCGAGAGATTTGTGTTGGGTTATGAAGCATAAGGTGAGAAGAGAGGTCGAGGCGAGTCAATGCCATTTTTACAGAATCAACAAGGAATGGGCTGTCTGGAACGACTATCTCAACAATAGTGTGAGTAGACTGCCAACCTTGATGACTTACCGTCGGGTTGAAAACGCGTACAGAGATTTCGTCGGCTTTTTTTTCATTGATGTGATGCCATAAGCTAACTACAGCACCATATAAATCGGATTCGTTTCTCTGAGTCAGATCGTCGTGAGAAACATTACTAAACAAGTGTTGAGCAAGTTGAGTTACGAGAGGTCGATGAGCAAGGTCAAGTTTGTCTTGAATCAGCTTGTAAACTTTTTCAAGTAAAACTGGAACCACAGTTTCACGTGCGGTCATAGTCACACTCCACAATTAGAATTATATTTTATTATTAGGGGGATCACTTAATCGGGTGTTTGAAACGTGCCGTTGAGCGCTTTTCTACTAACGAGTTAAGCAAAGGTAATGCATTCATTTATTGTAAAAGCATTATTGAAAAATAGTTAATTGTTTTGGAGGTGGTAAGAGGTGAAATGTTTGATTATGTGATTAAGATTCCTTTTAACTCACTAGGCACGCCAAGATTTACAGAGCTTCTAACTTAATAAACTTATTTTTTTGGTCAGTTGTCAGCCTAAACTGCCCTCTAACCCCTATTTGTGTAAGAAATGGTCTGAACCGAGTTGCAGGTAACTGTAAACGTAAACCGGTTGTTGTTATCACTTGAACTTTACTTGCGGCGCCAGAATAACTGGCCAAAAACTGCTGATATGAGATGTTAAGTTGGAAAATATAGTGATTCATACGATACCTGTATAAACATACAGTGCCAGTATTTTTTGGCACTTAACGATGTCTGACTTTAAAACTGAGCTTGAAACTGCTCTAGCTTATCGAAAATTCGATAACCCAGAAACAAAAAAATCAGTGGCAGATATTATCTACCACTGATGACTTTTTGTTATTAGTAAACCGTTTGTTAGCAAGCCGCTTATTAACAAACAGTTACGTGAATGAGCGCGAGCTTAAGCCTCTAGTGCTTTCGTTACTTTCTCAAAGAGGTCTTTTGCTAAGTTATCCATGTTCTTCAATGTCTCAAGTTCCTGCTTGATAAGAGCTTGGCGCTCATCATCGTACTTACGGAACTTAAGCAACGGATCGATCAAACGTGATGCTACTTGTGGGTTGCTGCTGTTAAGCTCACGCAAGATTTCGCCTGCAAACTCATAGCCCTGACCTGACTTGTCGTGGAACTGAATCGGGTTCATGTTTAAGAATGAACCGACCAAGTTACGAGTACGGTTCGGGTTTTTCAAACTAAACGCTTGGTGTGACATAGACGCCTTTATAACTTCAAGTGCGTTTGAACTTGGGTTCGTTCCTTGAAGAGCAAACCACTTGTCCATGACAAGACCATCGTGTTTCCACTTGTCGCTGTAATCCGCCATCAAAGTTTCACGACATGGGAGTTGCGCACTGTTCGCCGCGCCCATTGCTGCCATTGTGTCTGTCATGTTGTTCGCTTGCTGGTACATAGCAACAACCAAGTCATTACCCTTTTCAGTATGCGCTAAGTAACTTAAGCAAACTTTACGCAAAGTGCGCTTACCAATCGAATCGTGATCAATCGTGTATTCCGCTAGTGCATTACTGTGGTAAACCGCCGCTAACTCGTCTTCAAGTTCAGCAGCTAGTGTTACTTTCATTGAGTTGAGAACCGATGCGACCGCATCAATGTCAACACGCTCATACCAACCTGATACTTCGTTATGGCTTGGCAATGAAAGCATCTCTGCGATAAAGGCAGGTTCTAGCGAATCACTCAGTAGTACACCACGGAAAGCATCAACCACAGAATCAGAAAGTGCAAACGCTTCGCCTTGTTGAACTTTTTCAACATTGCTGCGGATGTACTTAGCCAATAGCATTTGACCTGCATCCCAACGAGAGAACTCATTGCGTGCATTCACCATCAAGAAAATCAGCTCTTCATCTGAATAGTCGTACTCCAATTTCACTGGCGCAGAGAATTCACGAAGCAGTGATGGGATTGGTTGTTCAGAAACATTGTCAAACACGAAGGTCTGTTCCGCTTCTTTCACATCAAGTACGTTATGAACTGGCTTTCCGTTACATTGTAACTCAACCACATCACCCGAAGTAGTGTACAGTTCAATATCTAGAGGGATATGCAGAGCCTGCTTTTCAGTTTGCTCATGCGTTGGCGCTGTTACTTGGCGAGTTGTTAACGTGTACTGTTTCTTTTCTGCATCGTAGTGGCTTTCAACAGACAACGTCGGCGTACCAGATTGGCTGTACCAAAGGCGGAACTGAGACAGATCAACACCCGATGCGTCTTCCATTGCAGCGACGAAATCTTCACATGTTGCTGCCGTACCATCGTGACGTTCGAAGTACAGCTTCATGCCTTTTTGGAAACCATCTTCACCCAACAATGTGTGGATCATACGGATCACTTCACTGCCCTTTTCGTACACAGTTAAAGTGTAGAAGTTATTCATTTCTATCACTTTTTCCGGACGAATTGGGTGAGACATTGGACTTGCGTCTTCAGCAAATTGTGGCCCGCGAATAATACGAACATTGTTGATTCTGTTTACTGCGCGAGAGCCAAGATCAGACGAGAACTCCTGGTCACGGAATACGGTTAAGCCTTCTTTTAAGCTTAGCTGGAACCAATCGCGACAAGTGACTCGGTTACCTGTCCAGTTATGGAAATATTCGTGGCCAATAACGGCTTCAATACCTAGGTAATCTGTATCCGTTGCTGTTTGGTCGTTTGCTAAAACAAACTTAGAGTTGAATACATTCAGACCTTTGTTTTCCATCGCGCCCATGTTGAAGAAATCAACGGCTACGATCATGTAGATGTCTAAATCATACTCAAGATTGAAACGCTCTTCGTCCCACTTCATTGAGTTAATCAAAGAAACCATCGCGTGGTTTGCGCGGTCGAGGTTACCTTTGTCGACAAATATTTCTAGGTCAACGTTACGACCAGATTGTGTGGTGTATGCGTCACGAAGTACATCGAAGTCACCCGCAACTAAAGCAAACAAGTACGCCGGTTTTGGATGTGGGTCTTGCCATTTCACCCAGTGACGACCGTTTTCAGCTTCACCTTCATCTACACGGTTACCATTGCTTAATAAGAATGGGTTCTCTGCTTTGTCTGCGATTACCGTTGTGGTGAATTTCGCCAACACATCTGGGCGGTCCATGTAGTAAGTAATACGACGGAAACCTTCGGCTTCACACTGAGTACAGAACGCGCCACCCGACTTGTACAAGCCTTCTAGTGCGCTGTTCCCTTCAGGGTTAACTTCGGTAACGATGGTTAGCGTGAATTCTTTTGGAAGGTCATTCAGCGTAAGTTGAGTTTCAGACTGCTCGAACTTCGTCCATTCGTTGCCTTCAACCAAAACAGAAATCAACTTCAAGCCTTCACCATCAAGTACTAATGTCGCGCTGTCTTTCTCCTGCTTAACACTAGAAACAGCCGTAACAATGGATGCTGAGTCGTACAAATCGAAAGTAAGATCGATTTCAGAAATCGTGTGAGATGGTGATTGATAATCTTTACGATACTTGGCTTGAGGTGTATGTGCCATGACGGGTTCCTTTTGATCGTTATACGTAATTATTTTTTAACTGTATATATCTAAAGGTTGAGCGCCAATAAAACAAGGGGAATATTAAAAAAAGGAGGCATTGTAGGAAAATGCCTCCATGTTTTGCTATTTTATCAATCAAATCAGACAGGAACGGCTAAGAAATGAACTGTGCACAATATTATCAACGAGTACGACTTTAATGCTAAAACTCACAATTATCGGATGCGATTGAGCACCGCAAACATATCTCCCTCTTCACCTTGCAGCGTTAACACATCGCTGTTCAGTGTATATCGAGTACCATGTTCACCGTTCTCATAAAGTAACACTAGCTGGTCGCCTTCGGTGTAATACACACCGCGACGAATGACTTCACCGCCTTCTTCATCGGACACTCGAAACATGAATATGAAGTCTGGTTGAAGAACCAAATCCATTTTTTGAATGTTACTCGCACGTAAATCGCTTCCAGACAGTTCGGCACTTGACCAGATTCCCGCCAAAGCATTTGGTAAGGCCTTCGTAAACATGACACCGTTGAGATTCAGCATGTTGTGATTACTGCTATATGCGTAAACCTGAGGCTCAGAGGTGTTCAAACCCAAAATAATGGTGTCTTCGTTGGCATTATACAAACCTTCCCAATGATCCACACTGTAATCTTTCTTTTGAATATCAATAGAGAATGAGTAGTTTGAGTCGAGAGTCAGCTTGATTGCTCTAAAGTTTTCAGTACCTTGCTCAGGATCAGGATTCATCAAATACCAATCGCCGAGCAGCAAAGGAAGGTCAAAATGGGATAGATTACTATCACTTTTTGATTGTTGGCTACTCGAAGCGACCTCACTCCCAAAAGCCACAAAACTTAAACAAGATAAAAATAGTAGAATCCATTTCATAAGCGTCCCCCTCGTTTTCTTTAAGCTTAGGCACGTAATGATTAGAAAGCGAAAAAATATGATCTAAGTCACTAAATTTTAAGTGCGAAGTAACTTAAATGTCATTGTTCGACGAAAAATCGAGCTAAATGACCTTGAATATTGAATGTTCTTTGCGACAATCTCAACGGTTACAATCAGATATTCCTGTCAAATTATAGACACAAAAAAAGCGAGCCTAAGCTCGCTTTTCAAATAGTACATCTTTGAACAATCACCTTTTTAACAGGCGTTTGCTCTATTTCTTAATCATATCTAGCATGATAGCAACAGATTCATCAAGATAAGCATCTGGGGCTTCGTAGTCTTTTGGAATATCATCCAACGTTTTAAATGCCTCTAACTTAGCGGCTTTTTGACGTTGGTTAATACGCTCTAGACGAAGCACATCCGCATCATCACTCTCTTGTTGACGAACCTTTTCATTCAAAGAAAGGTCGTTGTCGTCTTTATCAGCCTTATATTTTTCAATATCTTGCGCGATAAAGCCAAATTCCATGTCTGTTGCGATACGAGCTTGGTGTTTTGCCGTCAACGCTGCGATTTGCTCATCGTTACGCTGTAACACCGAGTACTTCGCTTTATCAATACTGTCCCAAGGAAGAGCGTTGTCTTCAACACTTTCACCCGTATCTGCAGGATCAATTGGCGTTGGGTAAGCAATATCAGGCACTACACCTTTGTTTTGCGTACTACCACCATTGATTCGGTAGAATTTCTGGATTGTGTACTGAACATAGCCCAACTCTTTATCGAACAAATCATAAATATGATTCAAAGAGCGATGCTGTTGCACCGTACCTTTGCCGAAAGAGTTTTCACCCAAGATGATTGCACGACCGTAATCTTGCATTGCTGCTGCAAAGATTTCAGATGCCGAAGCACTGTAGCGATTCACCAATACCGTTAACGGGCCTTGGTAACTGATTTGGCCATCAGTATCACTGTTCACTTTGACACGACCGTAGCTATCACGAACTTGAACAACTGGTCCCTCTTTGATAAACAAACCAGAGAGTTCGGTTGCTTCAGTCAGTGCACCACCACCGTTGTTTCGAAGGTCAACAATAATACCTTCAACACCTTGCTCTTTAAGCTCAGTGATCAGTTTATCGGTATCTTTAGATAGACCAACATAGAAACTTGGTACTTCGAGTACACCAATCTTCTTGCCATCTTTCTCGATAACTTCTGATTTAACAGCGCGGTCTTCTAAACGAATCTTATCGCGTACAATTGTGACAACGTGACTTTTTGCATCTTTACCGTCTGGCAAGATCTGTAGCTTAACTTTAGTCCCTTTCGGTCCTTTAATTAATTGCACTACATCGTCTAAACGCCAGCCGATAACATCGACAATCTCTTCGCCATCTTGACCAACGCCAACAATACGGTCGCCATCGCTCAATTGTTTGCTGTTTGACGCAGGGCCACCAGCAACTAAAGATCGAATAACGGTGTAGTCGTCTGTCATCTGAAGTACAGCACCAATACCTTCTAGAGATAGGTTCATCTCAGATTGGAATTGCTCTGCATTTCTTGGAGAAAGGTAACTGGTGTGGGGATCAACTTCACGCGCAAATGCGTTCATGTAGATTTGGAAAGCATCTTCGTTGTGCGATTGCGTAATACGCTTCATCGCATTGTTGTAACGCTTTTCCAAAACTTCTTGAATCTCTGGCCACTCTTTACCAGTAAGTTTTAGATTCAACGCATCGTATTTAACGCGTTTCCTCCAAAGCTCATTCACTTCAGCGATATCTTTTGGCCACTCTGCTTCACTACGATTGAGCTCAATACTTTCATCGGTATCAAACTTAATCTCAGTATCTAGCAAAGACAATGCATATTGAAAACGTTCAAAACGCTTCTGCATAGACAAATTATAAACATCGAATGCAATCTGGTTATTGCCAGCTTTCAGTTGATCATCAATTTGTGTAGATGACGCAGCGAAAGAGTCAATATCAGCTTGAGTGAAGATATTACGATTATAATCCAGCATCTCTAAGTAACGATTAAAGATAGCTTGAGAGAAATCATCGTTGAGATTGAAGTGTTTATAGTGAGAACGAGTAAATCTAGAAGTAACACGTTTACTAGCAGTTTCGTGTTGGACCTCAGGAGCGAGTAGAGGTAAATCGTCCTGATCTAATTTGGCTTCGAGAGCCTGAGCTGAAGCTGCTAGCCAAAAGCTAGCAGCAATCAGTGTCAATTTTGAACGGCATTTCATGCGTAGGAGTATCTCCTTTAAGCGCGCAAGTGCTCCGCTTTAACAACCATTTGTAGGCCGTTTGCTAACTGAACACGCACATCTTCCTTATTGATTTCAACAATGGTCGCAGCCATGTTTCCTGTACCCATGTTCACATTTACTTCTTTGCCAGCGATGAATTCATCGGCGTTCAAAGCGCGTGTTTCTACAGGCTTTTCTACTTTTGGTGCTTTAGGCGCTTGACGACGAGGCTGTTGAGCTTTCTTCGCCTTAGTTTTCGCTTTGCCTTCTTCACGAGCTTTTTGTGCTTGTTCTTTACGACGAGCCTGAACTTTCGCTTTGCTTTCTGCAAGTGTAGCTTTAGCGTGTTCTACGTGCTCTTCTTCTAATGTGCCACATGCGTTGCCGTCTAGGTCAACACGATCTGCGCCAGCTTTTACGCCGTGCAGGTAACGCCATGATGATGTGTACTGTCTTAACGCTGCACGAAGCTGAGTCTTACTTACTTTTTCGTCTTCATTTAGACGTTCAGCAAGATCTTGAAAAATACCAATTTTAAGTGGTTTTGCTTCACCTTCTAGAGTAAAGCATTTAGGGAAACATTCAGCAACATATGCGATAACTTCTTTGCTGTTTTTTAACTTTTCAGTGTTTTCCATGTGGGTTCCTGGTTTTTGCGGTTTTCCGCGAGCATTAAGAAAATATTTTTACGTATTATAGAGAGATGCTTGGGAAAAACCACAGTAAGAGAATAATTTATGCTTTGTTCGCGTGCGAATTAAGCACCTTTTCCACTTCAGCCATAAAAAATGTCAATCCGTCTTCATCAATTTGAGAAAAACGACCAACATTTGGGCTATCGATATCAAGAACGCCCGTTATTTTTCCGCCAATCGAGAACGGAATAACGATTTCTGAGTTACTCGCGGCGTCACAAGCGATGTGACCTTCGAACTCATGAACATCATGAATGCGCTGAACTGTATTCGTCGCAACCGCAGTTCCACACACACCACGCCCTACCGGAATTCGCACACAAGCAGGTTGACCTTGGAAAGGACCCAGTACAAGTTCGTCTTTTTCCTTAGCCTGGTCCTGCTTCATTAAATAGAAACCCGCCCAGTTCAAGTTATCCAATTCCATGAATAATAATGAACTGATATTAGCAAGATTAGCAGTTAGATCGGTTTCTGATTCAATTAATGCAACGGCTTGTTTGGTTAAGCGTTGGTAATGTTCTATTTTCATATTAACTTCCAATTAAATTGAGACTTCCATTATCAAGAGAACGCAGTAGAATGCGGCCATCAAACTAAATAGGACTTATTCTCATTACAATGAACAATTCAGAAGATACTATTAGCCGTTCTTGGTTAATAACTCAAGTAAAAAAACACAAGTCCAAATTACTGTTTGCTAACATTATTGCCATTTTTGCAACTCTCATTAGTGTCCCTATCCCGTTGCTGATGCCACTAATGGTTGATGAAGTATTACTTGATAAGCCTGCTTCAGGTTTAGAAATGATGAACCACCTACTTCCATCTTCATTACAAACACCGACTGGCTATATAGCACTAACTTTGTTGTTAGTGATTATCATGCGCTCCGTTAGCCAAGCGTTGAACATTCTGCAAGGGCGTCAGTTTACGCTTGTGTCCAAAACAATTACCTATCAAATGCGCAGCAAGATGATAGATAAGCTTGGCCGCATCAGTATTCGACAATACGAAACCAAAGGCAGCGGCGGTATCAACGCCCATCTGATAACAGACATAGAGACAATAGATAAGTTCATTGGCTCGACCCTTTCTAAATTTATCATTAGCTTCCTGACCGTGTTCGGTACAGCGATCGTGTTGTTATGGTTAGAGTGGCGTTTAGGATTGTTCATTTTACTGGTCAATCCTGTTGTGATTTATTTCTCCCGTAAACTAGGCAGCAGGGTTAAACACCTTAAGAAGTACGAAAACCAATCTTTCGAGCGCTTTCAAAACCGTTTGGTGGAAACTTTAGATGGCATTTACCAACTACGCGCGGCGAATAAAGAACGCATCTTTCTCGATGAACTTAAGGTTCAAGCAAACCAAGTAAGAATCGATGCAGACAAATACGCTTGGCAATCTGAAGCTGCTGGCCGTGTTTCGTTTCTACTCTTCTTATTAGGTTTCGAACTTTTCCGTGCCGTCGCTATGCTAATGGTGTTATTCAGCGACTTAACCATCGGTCAGATTTTCGCAGTATTTGGCTACTTGTGGTTCATGTTAGGCCCAGTTCAAGAGCTACTAGGGATTCAATTCTCTTGGTATAGCGCGAAAGCGGCACTGCAACGCATCAACGATCTTCTTCAGTTAGAAGAAGAGAAGCGACCTATCAGTAAAGTGAACCCATTTAATGAAGATCAAGAAGTGACAGTTGACATCGAAGACGTTACATTCTCTTACACATTAGAAAACACTGTTTTAAATAGACTATCGCTGCACATCCCTGCAGGTAAGAAAGTCGCTTTGGTAGGCGCGAGTGGCGGTGGTAAATCTACGTTAATCCAGTTGCTGATTGGGGTTTACCAAGCCGACTCGGGTTGCATTCGCTATAACGGTGAAACAACCGATGACATTAGCTTTGATGTAATACGCAATCAAATTGCCGTGGTTTTACAACAACCTATACTCTTTAACGATACATTAAGGCATAATCTGACCCTTGGTGCTGAATACGACGAAATGTCGTTGTGGCGTGCGCTTGAAGTCGCTCAAATGCAAGATGTCATCAAGCAACTGAGTAATGGCTTAGATACACAAATTGGTAGGAACGGCGTTCGACTGTCTGGCGGTCAACGACAACGCTTAGCAATAGCTCGTATGGTGCTGAGCAATCCTAAGTTTGTTATTCTTGATGAAGCGACATCTGCACTCGATACAGCAACAGAGTCAGCGCTGCATAAAGCGTTGAGCGAGTTTTTGAAAGATCGCACAACTTTGATAGTGGCTCATCGATTATCAGCGGTGAAACAAGCCGATCTAATCTATGTTTTAGAAGATGGACAAGTCACACAGACGGGAACACATGGTGAATTGGTTGAACAACAAGGACTCTATCAAACACTCTATGGCAGTGTGCAATCGCACGCCTGATGTTTATTGTTCTAGGAATTTAAGTCAGTTTAGTTTTAAGTATTTAAATCAGCTTAAAAGTCTTATCGCTGTTTCAACTTGGGAGGTCGCGTGACCTCCCCATCCGTTACCAACCCTTTATCAACTAAGCATCAATGCGATAGCAGCTCAGTGCGCCTTTGCCAAGGCTGCGAACTTCCCGTCGATAAAATGGACATCCCTTTAGGAAAGTCCGCTTATTGCCCTAGATGCGGTACCCAGCTTTATAGAGGCGGCACCCCTAGCCTCTCTGGAAACCTAGCCATCGCAATTACCTGCTTATTGCTGTTTATCCCGTCGCACTTTTTTGAATTCATCAGTATTCGCCTGATTGGTGTCATGATTCCCGCGACGTTACCATCCGGCGTCTTTACCTTAATGGGTGAAGGCTTTCCTCTGCTTGGCTTGTTGATTCTATTCTGCAGTTCGATAGCTCCGTTGCTCGTGTGCACGTCGGTACTCATCACTCATGCTTCACTGCGTTTTAAGATCTTCACACCCTTTCGTTATGCATTAACTATTATTCAAACTCTCAAACATTGGATGATGTTGGATGTATTTCTGGTAAGTTTGGCGGTATCGTGTTTCAAACTCCAAGATTACTCGGATATTTTTGTCGGCCCTGGTTTGATTGGCCTGATTCTTCTGCAGCTTTTCAGCGTATTACTAGTAAGCCGTATTAGTGTGCGTCGCTACTGGGAAGCTTGGGCAAAAGAATCTGAGTACTCTTTTGCTGAAAGTAAAAACGTACACTGTCACAACTGTCATCTTTCTCAGCCTGACGGCCATACTTGTGTGCGTTGTCACCATGACTTATATCACCGCAAGCCTTACTCTATACAGAAGACTTGGTCTCTGTTGTTTGCCGCATCCGTGGCTATTATACCCGCTAACGTCATTCCTATTTCTATCCTTATTACCAACGGTCAAAGGTTAGAAGACACCATTATTTCCGGTGTCGCTTCGCTGATTAATAGCGACATGTATGGCATCGCAGCGATCATTTTCATCGCCAGTATCGTCGTGCCAGTTGCAAAAATACTTGGCCTTGCTTACATCTTAATTTGTATCAAGATGAAGCGCGCCGTTTACCACAGACAACGCATGACCATCTATTTCATTGTGAAATGGGTGGGCAAATGGTCGGTTATGGATCTGTTCGTTATTTCGATCATGATGACCTTGGTCGACCGCGGACAAATTTTAAACTTTACACCAGGTTATGGTGCAGTCGCTTTTGGCGTCGTAGTTGTTCTCACGATGCTGGCAGCGGAAAGCTTAGATCCTAGGCTAATTTGGGATAACTACACCTCTAAAGATGAGTCAGTGAATGAACAACGATAACCAATCACAAACATCATATTCACCAGAAGTAAGGAAAAACAAAGGCATCTCACCTTTGTGGATCCTGCCAATATTAACCGTCGCATTAGCCGGTTGGTTGGTCATGAAATCGATACACGATGCTGGGCAGCGTGTGCAGATATACTTCTCAGATGCCGCAGGTTTAGTCGCAGGTCGAACAACGATTCGTTACCAAGGCTTAGAGGTGGGTATGGTGCGCGACATCACTTTGTCCAAAGATCTATCCAGCATCTATGTCGATGCTGACATCTACCCAGAAGCGAAAAAGCTACTCTCAAAAGGCACTCGTTTCTGGCTAGTAAAGCCGACAGCAAGTTTGTCTGGCATCTCAGGATTAGACGCACTTGTTTCAGGTAACTATATTGCTATCCACCCGAGTGAAACCAAAGAAGACCCAGAAACCGTTTTCCAAGCCTTAGAATCATCCCCTTCTGACTTACTGGCTTCTGAAGGTTTGAATATTTCACTGACGACCAAAGATCTGGGCGGCGTGTCTGTTGGTTCTCAAATCGTTTACCGTAAAATCCCAATTGGTGAGGTTTACAACTACCAGTTAAACGACAATGCGAAATCCGTTACGATTCAAGCGTCAATTAAAGATGAATACAGCCATATCATCACCGACCAAAGCCGTTTTTGGAATGTCAGTGGTTTAGGTGCCAGTATTGGTTTTTCTGGTGTTGATGTTCGTTTAGAGAGCCTAAGTGCATTGCTTGGCGGTTCAATTGCGGTCGACTCTCCGGGAGAAGGCCAACCCGTCGAGATGAATACCAAGTTCAAACTCTACCCAGATCTGAAAACAGCAGGTCGTGGTATCTCTATCAAGATCGCCGTACCCGATGACAACAAGATCAGCGCAACAGGCGCACCAATCATGTATCGTGGCATTGAAATCGGTCAAATCACTGACTTATCGCTAAGTGAAGGGCGTGAAAACGTGGTCGCATCTGCCGCTATTCAACCAGCATTCAGTGATTTTTTAAACAGCGGCAGTAAATTCGTTCTAGAAGAGGCTGAACTGTCGCTTACTGGCATGAAAAACATTGCCAACTTAGTGACAGGTAACTTTTTAACCTTGGTACCGGGCGAAGGTGAAAAAGCACGTCGATTTACTGCGATCCGCAAAAATGAATTCAGTCAGGAACAAGAGAAATCCGTGGCGATTCGCTTAACGTCGAACAATTCGTTCGGGTTAGATGTCGGCACACAACTGCTCTACAAAGGCATTGCCGTTGGTTCTATCATCCAAGTGGGTTTAGTCGATGGTGTTGGCTCTGGCTCCGATAAGCACGAAGTGTTCATGGATGCGCTTATCGACAACGAGTACGCGCACCTTATCAAAAGTCACAACCGTTTCTTCGTGACAGGCAGTGCGACCGCAGAACTTACCGAATCAGGCTTGAGTGTTACGGTCCCACCTGCAAAACAGCTTCTTACAGGCTCGATTAGCTTTGTCAGTGAAGGTAAATCTGAAGCAAGAACGGACTATCAACTTTTCCAAAGTAAATCGTTAGCAGAAATCGCTAAGTTTAATCAGTCTGGTTCAAAGACACTTTCTTTGTTTGCGAGTGAGTTACCTTCAATCTCTAAAGGCAGTCCACTCCTCTACCGCAACCTACAAGTGGGTAGTATTTCTGATTTTCAGCTTGCAGACGGTGGCGTAAGAATCAAAGTCACGATCGAAAATCGTTACACGCACTTACTCAACAAGCACACTGTTTTTTGGAACCGTTCAGGCGTTGAGGTTGATGCGTCGTTATCGGGTATCAGCATTAAAGCAGCACCAGTTAAAACTCTTATTCAAGGCGGTATTGCTTTTGACTCTCTGCCGGGAATCGACAACAAACTTGGCGATGTGTGGAAGCTTTACAAAGATTCGAAATCCGCTCGAAAATTTGGCCGCGCGATTACTATCACCTCTTCTGGCGATCAAGAAGTCAGCAAAGGCATGGCGATCAAATATCAAGGTGTCACGGTTGGTGAGGTTACTTTGGTGATTCCGAACTTCAACAAGGGCGGTATTGAAATTACTGCGCGTATTTTACCTGAGTACGTCAACAAGATTGCTGTGGCGAACAGTCACTTCTGGTTGACAGAGCCTGAGATCGGCCTTAACGGCATAAAAAACGTCTCTGCGCTGCTCTCTAAGCACATTAACGTAGATCCGGGCAAAGGTGATAGAAACACGAAATTTGAGCTTAGCAAGGGACCCGTGCAGCCAGAAGGCAAGATATTCCAACTGCAAAGCGAAACGCGAGGTTCAGTGTCTGAAGGCACGCCTATCCTATTCCGTGAACTAGAAATCGGCAGTGTTATCGATGTTCAGTTGGGTGAGTTTGCTGACCGCATCATATCTACCATTCAAATAGAACCTGACTACGCGTACCTAATCCGCGCAAACACTGTGTTCTGGAACGTGTCGGGCGTCGATGTCTCTATCGGCCTGTCTGGCGCAAACATCAAAGCCGGAACGGTAGACAGCTTGTTAAGAGGTGGTATTACGTTCTCAACACCACCGACGAATGAACTTCAACCAGTCGCAAGCGAAGATCAGTCTTTCTATCTCTATCCTCAAGCCGAAGCTGAGTGGAAATCATGGAGGACTGCGATTCCTCGTCCATAGAGTGAATCCCCTGACGCTCCTTGCGATTAATAAAGCTTAAACAAGATTAATTCTTCATCAAAATGCAGCCAATAGGCTGCATTTTTGTTGTTTGCTTTAAATAGGGTTTAGGACGGCTTCATTTTGCTTTAAACTCCCCGCATTAATGCAATAAATCGAGATACTCTTTTGCACGCTAACGTATATATTCCTGAAGAATTCCTAACGCACATCGAAGCAATCATGCCTAGTCATCTAGATATGGCTTCTTTTGTCGCGTCATGCCAAAAACCACTTCGTAAAAGTATTCGAGTCAACACATTGAAAATCAGTGTTGAAGACTTCCTAGTACGAGCAAAAGAGAAAGGCTGGGAACTGGAACCTGTACCTTGGTGCGAAACGGGCTTTTGGATTACAGCTGATGAAAGTGAAGCGCCACTAGGCAATACGGCAGAACACATGTCTGGTCTTTTCTACATCCAAGAAGCCAGCTCTATGATGCCCCCCTCGGCACTTTTCCAAGGCGAAGCTGATTACCAAGCGGTGTTAGACACTGCGGCTGCACCCGGTTCTAAAACAACGCAAATCGCTGCGCTAATGAATAATCGCGGTGTACTGGTTGCCAATGAGTACGCAGCAAGCCGTGTAAAGGTCCTTCATGCTAACATCGAACGTTGTGGTGTTCGTAATGCCGCTCTAAGTAACTTTGACGGTCGAGTTTTCGGTGGTTGGTTACCAGAACAGTTTGATGCTGTGTTGCTAGACGCGCCCTGCTCTGGCGAAGGTACCATTCGTAAAGACGCTGATGCGATGAAGAACTGGACGTATCAATCTGTGGTCGATATTGCCGACACGCAAAAAGATCTGATTGAAAGTGCATTCCATGCTCTTAAACCTAATGGTGTGTTGGTTTACTCAACGTGCACGCTTAGCACCGAAGAGAATCAACAAGTGTGTCATCACCTAAAAGAAACCTTTGGTGATGCGGTTGAGTTTGAATCTCTTGAATCACTATTCGACAACGCAAAAGCAACCACGACTGAAGAAGGCTTTCTACACATCTTCCCTCAAGTTTATGACTCAGAAGGTTTCTTTGTTGCGCGTATTCGTAAATTAGCGTCAGTTACTCCACCAGAAGTTAAAAAGCGCATGGGTAAATTCCCATTTGAAAAAGCATCAAAGAAAACTCAGCAAGAAGTCGCTGAACAACTGATGAGTACTCTCGATATCGAATTTCCAAGCGATACTCAAGTTTGGATTCGCGACAAAGACGTTTGGCTATTCCCAGAAGCGCTAGAGCCGATGATCGGTGAATTCCGTTTCTCTCGCATGGGAATCAAGATCGCAGAAACCCATAAAAAAGGTTACCGCTGGCAGCACCAAGTAGCGACAACGCTTGCAACAGGTAATGAAGCTAATGTTGTCGAGCTAAGTATTGAAGATGCTCGTGAATGGTTCATGGGACGCGATGTTCGCCCTGAAGGCTTGTCTGGCAAAGGTGAAGTATTAGTGAAGTACAATGGTGCAATCATCGGCCTTGGTAAGTGGGTTGGCAACCGAGTGAAGAATGGTTTACCACGCGAACTAGTGCGCGATAAGAACCTATTCTAAATAGCTTTCGCACTGAATACACCTTGATAAACAAAAAGCCCAAACAACGTTAATTGTTTGGGCTTTTTCTATTCTATCGACCATGTAACTCAGTGTGCGAGCGCTTGTAAATCAACAGCTAATTATATAAATATCAATTCAAGTCACTATTTCCAAAAAGAAAAATAGCACTTCAGGGAATCTAAACTAGACTTCAATCTAATAGTCAAAAGATTAAACGATTAGCGTAGGCTCTTCGGAGCCCTTTCCCCTAGCCCAAACAGGAAGGTTTGGGCTTTTTTTTGACCGAGAGAACCGCTTATTTAACTAAGCTGATACCTTCTTTATCGATAGTGATCTTGCCAGATTTGTACAAACCACCAATTGTCTTTTTGAACGTACCTTTGCTGGTTCTGAATGCACAGAAAATAGCTTCAGGAGAAGACTTATCATTCAAAGGCAGGTAACCGCCTTTCTTCTCAAGCAGGTCAAGAACCTTAGTGCTTAGGTCATCCATCTTAGCTACGCCAATTTTCTGAAGAGATAAATCAATCTTACCGTCTTCTTCACGAACGTTTTTAATGTAGCCTTTCAGTGTTTTGCCAATGAACAGCTTACCGATGATGTCAGATGGGAAAATCATACCCCAGTGTTCACCGTTCACAATCGCTTTGTAACCCAGTTGGCTTCTCTCTGCGATAATGAGATCGACTTGCTCATTTTGCTTATAAGTTGCTGGCGTGTTGTCTAACCATTTATTGAACTTCGTTGTACCAACGATACGGCTCGATGCTTTATCGATATACACATATACTAAAATTGACTGGCCTTCGTTTAAACGGCCGCGCTGCTCGCTGAAAGGAACAAGAAGGTCTTTACCTTTTACGCCCCAACTCATGAATGCACCAGTGCTGTTAACACCTTCAACCGTCATCAAACCAAACTGGCCTACTTGAGCAATTGGTTTTTCAGTGGTTGCAGCGATCTGGTTGTCAGAATCAATGTATAAGAAAACATCTAGCTTTTGACCAATTTCAACACCTTCAGGAGTAAATCGTTTCGGCAGCAACACGGTTCCATAGTCGCTCGCGTCAAGGAATACACCGAAGTCTGCTTGTTTTACTACTTCTAAGTTGTTTATTTGACCAATATTAATCATCAAGATTGTCTCTACTTTAAATTTGGCGGAGATTATACGTGATCTCTGATATGCTTTCGCTAGTTTCATTCATATTTTTATATTCTAGGAGACATCGTTGATCACCGTTGATAAACAAGATGCGATAACACTTAAAATTAACCATGCGATGGCTAAGACAAAAAAGCTCGACATGGACGTTTATCTATTCATTCCCGGTGAACTTGGACTGACTCCTGAAGTACTTTCTGAAAGTGCCTTTTTCTACAGCTCAATCACTCAAAAACGTGCCTACTACAGTAACAAGACACTTTTACCTTTGGTGCACAGTCGCTTAGCTAAGCGTGGACGATTGTCGATTACGCAATATCGTGTCAGTTTGAGTTTGTTCGCCTACCAATATGTTATCGCGTTAGATAAAGCGGTAAGTAGCCTGAATAAGAATGATAGTGACGACGTAACGGCTGATGAAGTAGATGAAGTAATTGAACTGGCTTTAGACATCCTCAAGAAACTTCGTCGTAGTATTCCCTATGAAGAGAACCTCAAACGCTACTACGCAAACATTGATAACTACCTTTCATGGTACACAGAGCAAAAGTTCCTATCGCTGGTATCTCATATGCCGCGTGGCAGCGAGTACTCCACAATTAAGGATCGACTCTTAACGCTTTGTGATAAGGAGACCGCACACCGCAAGCTAAACCGCTACAACTCAGCCAAAGTACGTGAAGACGTCACCCGTCTGAGTAACAAGATGCGACTGCTGCGACGTTTGATTGAACACCCTATCGTGCTTAAAGAAAAGACCACCTCCATGGGTAAAAACGTGAAACGCGCCGTAAAAGGCATTGCAACAGGTTTGGTGATGGTGGTGGTGACAACGACGGTTATCTTAGCCCGTGACTTCCTTGGAGAAATTACCGCGTCCTTCATCGTCGCGATGTCATTCATCTACGCGTTGCGTGAAATCTTTAAAGATGACTTGAGGGACATCCTTTGGCGCTGGCTTCGTAAAGGCAAACCAAAGTGGAAGCGTCGTTACTATGATCCAACGACCAATAAATCAGTTGGTCATAAACTTGAATGGCTGGATTATGCGAATTTTTCTAAGTTGGCAGACCGTATTCAATCGATACGTAAGAAGCGTGTCGTTCAACGTGAAGAGCAAATCCTGCACTATCGTTCGCACACTGAGATGTCGACATCGACGTTCATGAGTGGTTACGAAGAGACCCGTGAAACGTTATCCATTAGCCTCCGAGCGCTGACACGATTGATGGATAAGGGATCAAATAAGGTGTATCGCTTGAATGAAGGGCAAGTTAGCCGTGAATCAGTAGAAAAGCGTCACTTGCTCAACCTGATCATTAAAGAGAACAATCACGATAACGAACCGACCTATTACCGTTGGAAAATCGTAATGAACCGTTCAAAAATCGTTGATATCGAGCAAATCACTCAAGAATCTTAACTTTTCTACGGTTTTCGGCACGGTATGTGGCTATTCAATTCACATACCGCTCTTCCACTTATTCACTTATTCACTTATTCAAGCTTCCATCTACTTCCAAGCTATTTCCTAGACGGGACTTTCTTGATCGAAAGCGTTAGCGTGAACTCGGCCATTGGCTCGTCGCCATGCAAAGATGGGCAAGTCGCGATAATGGTTACAGGTTGGTTTACACGCTCCCCGGTAGACATAGTTTCTTCCAGCATAGTGTTGATCAACTCACCATCGTTACAAGTGAAGTGTACATCGCCTTCTGGACGCTTTAAGAAGTTGCCTGTCACCTCTTTAAATGCCAACGAAATCTTTTCACCTTGCTGCTGAGATTTACTCATCGCAAGAAAACCACCTGCGACATCAGCACCTACAGCCAAAACGCCAAAATACATACTATTAAGGTGGTTCTTCGTTCGTCTTTTGAGAGGGATTTTGACTTCAACATGTTGGTTATCCAGTGCGAGCAACTTTGGTCTGCATAACCAAATCAAAGGCACTTTGAAAAAACCAAACATGCTCAAGTAGAAATTAGCTTTTTGTAGAGGGGTCAACATTCGGATTACCTAGCCAAGTTAGTCATCAGACCAGTTAATCGATTAGCGATGAAGATGTCAAAAAAATGTTACAAAAAAGAGATATCATCGCATAATGATATCTCTTTCATTCTCAAAGCGTTAGCGCTTCAAGTAAACGGACACGGCAAGTTGATTTACTAAGACAACAAATCGATTTATGCAGTCACGACCGTTTCTACGCCTTCAAGATCAGCTATGTAACCTTGTAGACGCGGGTAATCCACCAAGCCTTGAGTTACTAGCAGCACTGGTTTCTTCGCGTTCAGGGTTGCTTTAACAATCATATCCAACAAGGTAATAACCGCCTCGTTTTGTGGATCAAAAGCGTGTTGCTGAGCTTCATTGTGTTTATCTACACCTAAAGTGAAAGACGCTAAGCTATCAACGTTTACAACAACACCATCGAAGTAATGCAGTAAGCGTTCGCTCAATAGCACTGCAGACGGCACATCGCAAGAGAACAGTACTTTCAAACCATTAAGGCCACGTGGTAAGCCTTGCTCTGCAAGCAGGTCAATAATCTTAGCGGCATCGCTTAATGCACGAACGTAAGGAACAACCACTTCAACGTTAATACCCTGCTCTCGCAACGCTTTAATTACCTGACATTCTAAAGCGAAAGCCTTGCTGTACTCTGGTGTCGCGTAACGAGCAACGCCACGAACACCTAGTGCAGGGTTAATCTCTTCAGCTTCACAGTTCCCGCCAAGCAGCGAACGGAAGCCATAGCTGTCAGCACTACTTAACGCGATACGAACAGAAGTATGATTTGGCTGCACGGCAGCTTGGATGGCAATCACTAAGGTCGAAACAAAATGCTCATCGACTGTTTTATCGCCAAGAATCGCATCTAAAGACGTTTTTTCAATATCAGTCAAAGTATCTAAGTGACTCTCGATACTTGGGTGATAAAAGACACGATCCATCACCAATTCTGATAATGAAACGTATAAGTGGTTGGAATTATTATTATCGTTGTAAGAAGGCAGCACATCACCTAAGGCAAGTTCTGGGTGCAAAGTGCTTTGATTTTCTTGAGTCATTGCTGCTCCAGCATTTTTATGTTGTGTTCAAACGAAAATACCGATAGCTGCCTGTTAATACAAGTGAAAATCCCTTATTTGACGCTGGCCTGCTGATAAAAATAAGAATATTAGCAATAACTGAGATAACTTTGACTCAAGAGAGTTTATTCCTCTGTTCAATTCCGTTATCTTAACCACTTCGCAATAGAATAAAAAAGCTATCACATGCCATTAAAAACTGATGAGTTGAGAACCCAAGCTCTGGGTCCTATGCCAACTCCTGCCGAACTAGGCAATGCACACCCTATTACTGACGACGTTGCTGAGCGCATTAAAAATTCTCGCCGCCAAATCGAAGATATCCTAACTGGTCGTGATAACCGCCTATTAGTTATCGTAGGCCCTTGCTCTGTTCACGATACAGATGCGGCACTTGATTACGCTGAGCGCCTAAGCAAAATTCAAGACCAGTACAAAGATGAACTGTTCGTGGTAATGAGAACCTACTTCGAGAAGCCTCGCACTGTTGTAGGTTGGAAGGGTTTGATTACCGATCCTAACCTTGATGGTTCATACGCACTTGAAACCGGCTTGAACAAAGCTCGTAAACTTCTGCTAGATATCAACAAGCTTGGCCTAGCTACCGCGACTGAATTCCTTGATATGATCACAGGTCAGTACATTGCGGACCTTATCACTTGGGGTGCTATCGGCGCTCGCACAACAGAATCTCAGATTCACCGTGAAATGGCTTCTGCACTGTCTTGCCCAGTTGGCTTCAAGAACGCAACCAACGGCAACATCAAGATTGCTATCGATGCAATTCGTGCAGCCCATGCTTCACACTACTTCTACTCTCCAGATAAGAACGGCCGCATGACGGTTTACCGTACTTCTGGCAACCCATACGGTCACGTTATTCTACGTGGTGGTGATAAAGGCCCGAATTTCGATGCTGAATCTGTCGATAATGCATGTAAGCAACTGGCTGAATTCGATCTACCTCAACGTTTGGTTGTAGACTTTAGCCACGCTAACTGTCAGAAACAACACCGCAAGCAGTTAGAAGTTGCACAAGACATTTGTGAACAAATTAAATCTAACAAGAACCAAATTGCAGGCATTATGGCAGAAAGCTTCATTATTGAAGGCAACCAGCCAATGACAGATATCAACAACCTAGAATATGGCAAGTCGATTACTGACCCATGCCTAAGCTGGGAAGATACTGCAACAATGCTAGACATGCTTGCAACAGCAATTAAAGATAGAAACTTAGCTTAAGGAAACAACACAATGCCATCATTTGACATTATCTCTGAAGTAGAAGCAGTAGAACTGCGTAACGCAGTAGACAACGCAAACCGTGAACTATCGACTCGTTTCGATTTCCGCGGCGTTGAAGCAAGCTTTGATTACAAAGATGAATCAGTAAAATTGACTGCTCAAGACGATTTTCAACTGAAGCAAATGCGCGATATCCTTCGCAGCAACCTAACGAAGCGTAATGTCGATCCTAACGCGATGGAAGCGAAAGCGGCAGACCAAACAGGTCGCACTTGGCACCAAACGGTTATCTTTAAGCAAGGCATTGAAACTGATGTAGCTAAGAAGATCGTTAAGCTAATCAAAGACAACAAAGTTAAAGTTCAAGCTTCTATCCAAGGCGACAAAGTTCGTGTAACGGGTAAGAAGCGTGATGACCTACAAGCTGTTATGGCTCTAGTTCGCAGCGGTGAACTTGGTCAACCTTTCCAGTTTGACAACTTCCGCGACTAATTAATCTGGCTATGTGCAGCGACTCTTGTTCGCTGCTTACTAATCAGTTTAATGCGGCATTTAACATAGCAAAAAGCCACTTCTTTATCGGAAGTGGCTTTTTATTTATCTAGGCGTTGTTATTAGCGTGTTAGACGCCAGTATGAAGACGACTAGCAGGCCTATCTTTTAACTCAACACCTTGGCAGAAGACAGCTTCAGGTCTTTGCCTACCAATAAGTTGAATTCGACACTCGCTGGTGGAATAAACACACAGACACGTAGACTCTCTGATCTTGCTTGTTCGAGCTTAGTCGACAGCTCTCCACTATTCGCATAGCTTTCCCTTTCCGCATCTCGGCGACATAAATCTACAAACTCAAACGGGCAATCACTCGGAGCAAGAACCAGTTCCGCTTCCTGCATTAGACGTAAAGCTTTCATTGGTAAGAGCTCTATGTCTTGCTCGAATTCAATCCAAGTGACCTGCCCTTCGCTATCAATGCCTTCGGTTAGCGCTTGCTGGTAATATGACTCTAACTGTTCTCTGTCAGTCACCTGCGCGATAAAGCTGGATGACAAGAACTGTTCCCAAAACTTACGACGCTCGTCGACAGTTGGGAATGACTCCTTGATCGAATTGCGTTTTGATGCACCAAAATCTGCGATCAATCCTATATTTTGTGGAAGTACCGTTTCGAGTTTCTCTCTAATATTTCTCACTAAAACAGGTGATGCACCGCCGCTAGAGATCGCAATTTGGATTCTTCCACGATTTATCATCGAAGGGGTAATGAAATCACAATAAGGCAAATCATCGACCACATTGACTAAAATACCCAGTTTTTTCGCATCATTATGTACTTGATGGTTAAGACTTGGATTGTCTGTAGTAGCCCAAACTTGTAGATAATCTTTTGAGATAATTTGTGATGAGTAAAAGTTTTGTACCCAATGAAGTTTACTCTCGTCAACTAGCTGCTTTAAGTAAGGTGCAACCTTGGGAGACACCAAGGTCACATTAGCCCCTGCTCTTAATAAGCTATCTACTTTTCGGCAAGCAACCTCACCCCCACCAACCACTAGAATTGGCTTATTCTCTACATCCAAAAACATTGGGAAATAACGCATGTTCTTCCTTGAGACTACTTCAATAACTATTCAACCATGCTACCAAATTTGGAGCACATTAATAACTATCCAAGTGTAATAAAAATATTTATTCACCAAATTTCAATACTTCTTGAGTTTAATGTTTCATCATTGTGATGTTGATTCAGAATATTTATCTAGTCGATTATCAATATAAAAATCTAAATCTTGTTGCACCAACAGTGTGAGCCGTTGCACTATTTACATTCACATAACATTTGGTCATTCTAATTGTGTTCGGATTTGTGATTTCATTCAAAATTCTTTTTAAATTATACATTTGTGAAAGTACGGATCCTTTCCTAACCTTATAAACAGTTGCTTAAATCGCACACAGTTTCATTTGCAAAATGCAACTAGTTTGAATTGAGTAACAAGGTCATAGAAAACGCAACACATATAGAAAAACTCAAACGAGCACGAGTATCAGGTGTCACCTGGTTAACAAGGAAGGATACAAATGACAAATAAACTAACACTTCTTGCTTCAGTAGTAGCTGCATCAACTGCGATGATGGCAACATCAGCATCAGCGGCAGAAAGCACTCTGGACAAAGTCACATCTCAAGGTTTTCTAACTTGTGGTGTAAGTACCGGTCTTCCAGGGTTCTCTAACCCTAACTCAAAAGGTGAATGGGAAGGAATTGATGTTGAGTATTGTCAAGCTCTTGCAGCGGCTGTACTCGGTGACAAGACTAAAGTTAAGTATGTACCTCTAACAGCGAAAGAGCGTTTTACTGCGCTTCAATCTGGCGAAATCGACGTACTATCTCGCAACACAACATGGACACTACATCGTGACAGTGCTCTAGGTCTGAACTTTGTAGGCGTTAATTACTACGATGGTCAAGGCTTCATGGTTAAGAAAGAACTTGGCCTGACAAGTGCTCAAGAACTTGATGGCGCTTCTGTATGTGTTCAATCAGGTACAACAACTGAGCTTAACCTAGCCGATTACTTCCGAAACAGTGGCATGTCTTACAAGCCAGTAGTATTCGATACGGCAGCACAAACATCTAAAGGTTTCGACGCGGGTCGTTGTGACGTGCTAACTACTGACCAATCTGGTCTATATGCACTTCGCCTGAACCTAGCTGATCCTAAATCTGCAGAAGTACTTCCTGAAATTATCTCTAAAGAGCCTCTAGGCCCTGTAGTTCGTCAAGATGATGATCAATGGTTTAACGTTGCTAAGTGGACACTTTCAGCAATGGTTAACGCGGAAGAATACGGTATCTCTTCTAAAAATGCAGACGAAATGCTTAAGTCAAAAGATCCAAACATCAAACGTATTCTTGGTGTAGACGGTCCTAAAGGCAAAGGCCTTGGCATTCGTGACGACTGGGGTTACCAAGTAATTAAGCAAGTTGGTAACTACGGTGAGAGTTTTGAACGTACTGTTGGTACAGGTTCTCCACTTCAAATCTCTCGTGGTGTAAATGCATTATGGAATGCGGGCGGCTTTATGTACGCTCCACCAATCCGTTAATAAATTTTCAAGCATCAATTAGGGCGGAGTTTTCCGCCCTATTTATTAAATGGATTTGAGGTTATAGTAGTATGAAACCTAATGAAACTATTTCTCCAGCTCAGGCAAAGCCACAGCCCAAAAGTGCCAACTTATTTTACAACCCCACTTTTCGCTCCATCATCTTCCAAATTCTCGCCGTCGGAGCGCTTTGTGCATTCTTTTACACGATTGTAAATAATGCACTCACTAACTTAGATTCCCGTGGTATCACCACTGGTTTTGATTTTCTCTCCCAAGAAGCTGGTTTTGGTATCGGCTTAACGCTGATTGAATACGATGAGACCTTCTCATATGGTCGTACATTCTTTATCGGCCTTCTCAATACCGCTTTGGTCTCAGTACTCGGCATCATGCTAGCTACGGTACTAGGCTTTAGTATGGGTATCGCTAGACTCTCTTCAAACTGGCTGGTTAGCCGATTTGCAGCTATCTACATTGAGATATTCCGAAATATCCCTCTTCTATTGCAAATCTTTTTCTGGTACTTCGCCGTTCTCCAAGCCTTACCTTCTGCTCGTCAAAGCATGAGCCTCGGTGAAGCAATTTTCTTGAACGTACGTGGATTGTACTTCCCTGCACCAGTGTTAGAGCAAGGCAGTAGCATTGTTATCGCATCATTGATTGTCGGTATTATCGCGACGTTTATTATCAACATCTGGGCTAACAACAAGCAGAAACTAACCGGCCAACAAACACCAATGTTGAAAATCGCTGCAGCGTTGATTTTAGGCTTACCTTTAGTAACTTACTTTGTTATGGGCATGCCTATCTCTGCGGATTACCCTGTTTTGAAAGGGTTTAACTTCAAGGGCGGTATTAGCATAATACCTGAATTAGCTGCATTGATGCTTGCTTTAAGTATCTACACAGCAGCGTTCATTGCTGAGATTGTTCGTTCAGGCATTAACGCCGTAAACCATGGGCAAACTGAAGCTGCTATGTCTCTAGGCATCCCACGGTCTAGAACTCTAAAGCTTGTCATTATTCCACAAGCATTAAGAATTATTATCCCACCACTAACCAGTCAGTATCTAAACCTGACCAAAAACTCATCACTTGCGATGGCTATTGGTTACCCTGACCTTGTCTCTGTATTTGCAGGAACAACACTGAACCAAACTGGACAAGCTATCGAAGTAATCGCGATGACAATGGGCGTCTACCTAACCTTGAGCCTATTAACGTCTGCTCTAATGAACATATACAACCGCAAAGTAGCGTTGGTGGAGAGATAAGATGAGTACACATCAATTTCAACCTGATCTTCCGCCTCCAGCGAATACCGTTGGGCCAGTCGGTTGGTTAAGAAAAAATCTATTTAATGGACCAGTTAACAGTGTCGTCACTGTGATCCTTGGTTATTTTGCTTTCACTTTATTGTGGGCAATAGCAGATTGGGCATTCATCAGTGCTGACTGGATAGGAACCACACGCGATGCCTGTACTAGCGAAGGCGCTTGTTGGGTTTTTATTAGCGTTCGTTGGGACCAATTCATGTATGGCTTCTATCCAGAAGCTGAATTGTGGCGACCTCGCCTCTTCTACGCAACGTTAGCTATTTTTGTAGCCTTACTGGCTTATGAAAAAACACCTAAACGTACGTGGATTTGGTTGTTCTTCGTAAACATCTACCCATTTATCATTGCTGGCTTGCTATACGGTGGTGTTTTTGGATTAGAAGTTGTTGATACCCATAAATGGGGTGGGCTGTTGGTTACACTGGTCATCGCACTTGTTGGTATTGTAGTGTCACTCCCTATTGGTGTTGCACTTGCTCTTGGGCGTCGCTCAGAGATGCCGATCATTCGCAGCATGTGTACCGTATACATCGAAATTTGGCGTGGCGTACCGCTCATTACAGTACTATTCATGGCTTCAGTAATGCTTCCACTCTTTTTATCAGAAGGGACGGAAACCGATAAGCTGATTCGAGCACTTGTTGGGGTGGTACTATTCAGTGCAGCCTACATGGCCGAAGTAATTCGTGGTGGCTTACAAGCGATACCAAAAGGTCAATACGAAGCAGCTGATGCTCTGGGATTAAGCTACTGGAAAAAGACTGGGCTTATCATTCTACCTCAAGCTCTTAAAATCACGATTCCTTCAATTGTGAACACCTTTATTGGTTTGTTTAAAGATACCAGTCTTGTTTTGATTATTGGTATGTTTGATGTATTAGGGATTGGCCAAGCAGCGAATACCGACCCTGAATGGCTTGGGTATTCAACAGAAAGTTATGTATTTGTCGCGTTAGTGTTCTGGGTGTTTTGTTTTGGCATGTCGAGATATTCGATATGGCTAGAAAACAGACTTCACACCGGTCACAAACGATAATTAACAAGATCAAGGACGTATTATGACGCAGCAGACAGAAAACAACTCTCAAGGTCTTATGATTGAGTTGAAAGACATGAACAAGTGGTACGGTGAATTCCACGTACTTAAGAACATCAATCTAGAAGTTAAAAAAGGCGAGAAAATCGTTATCTGTGGCCCTTCTGGCTCAGGCAAATCAACGATGATCCGCTGTATCAACCGATTAGAAGAACATCAAAAAGGCCATATCTTCGTTTCAGGTAATGAATTAACAGAAGATCTAAAGAACATCGAAGCTGTTCGCAGAGATGTCGGCATGTGTTTCCAGCACTTCAATCTGTTTCCTCATCTGACGGTATTAGAGAACTGTACTCTGGCCCCTATCTGGGTCAAAAAGATGCCAAAAGAAGAAGCTGAAGCGATTGCAATGAAGTACTTAGAGCGAGTTAAAATCCCAGAGCAAGCGGACAAGTTCCCAGGTCAACTCTCAGGTGGTCAACAACAGCGTGTAGCTATCGCTCGTTCTTTGTGCATGAACCCTCAAGTGATGCTTTTTGATGAACCAACATCAGCCCTCGATCCGGAAATGGTTCGTGAGGTGTTAGACGTAATGGTTGAGCTTGCAGAAGAAGGCATGACGATGCTTTGTGTAACGCACGAGATGGGCTTTGCTAAAGAGGTCGCAGATCGCGTTATCTTTATGGATGCCGGTGAAATCATCGAAGAGAACAACCCTGTCGATTTCTTTGAAAACCCACAATCAGACAGAACGCAGAACTTCTTAAGCCAAATCTTACACCACTAATGTGTTATGATGCATAAACTACAGAGGCGGCTTAGGTCGCCTCTTTATCTTCAGTGTTATAATTAGCTATTCATGATTATAAATAGCGTCTCAGTGCGATAAGAATCAAACATCGAACCTTAACTGCGTTATCAGAAATATTTTGTTACACCTTCAAGAACACTTAACCGACTATTTTGATTATTATTTTACGTATACAAGAGGAATGAGAGACTTGATTTTTCGAACTTTCACCCCCATAAATGTACTAATAACTATTGAAGTCACCTTACGAGGAAGATTATGAACAGCCCTATGTTTTCACGCACAGCATCTCAAGAAAGTGCTCTGCAAACCAATAAAGTGTTGCGTAACACCTACGCATTACTGTCTATGACACTACTTTGGTCTGCTGTTGTAGCAGGCGTATCCATGGCGATGAACCTTCCTCGCCCGGGTCTTATTATCATGCTAGTTGGCTTCTACGGCCTACTTTTCCTAACAGAGAAGAACCGTGACAACAGCATGGGTCTAGTCTTTACATTCCTATTTACGGGTTTCTTAGGCTACACCATCGGCCCAATCTTAAACATGTACGTTGGCGCAGGTATGGGTGATGTCATCTTAACTGCACTTGGCGGCACTGCACTAGCGTTTATGGGCGCATCAGCTTACGCACTAACAACTAAGCGCGACCTTTCATTCCTTAACGGTATGTTAATGGCCGGTTTCGTTGTACTGCTAGTAGGTATGGTTGCAAACATCTTCCTGCAAATGCCCCTACTATCTTTGGCAATGAGCGGTATGTTCATCCTATTCTCGACTGGTGTTATCTTGCTAACAACGCAAAGCATCATCCGTGGCGGTGAAACGAACTACATCTCAGCAACTATCAGCTTGTACGTATCGATCTACAACATCTTCATCAGCCTACTAAGTATCTTAGGTATTATGAACAGCAACGACTAATCATAGTTCGTTCAAAATCGAGCCCAAGAGCAAGTCTCTTGGGCTTTTTTGTATCTATAGATGCAATATTCCTAGAGATAACGACGATATTTCTTGAGAAAGATAAACGTGGTCATGTACCCTATTTACTGAGTTAAACTGATTCTGGACTAAACATGTTTGAATATAACGGCAAACAAATCGAAACCGACGCTCAAGGCTACCTATTGGACTACACACAATGGGAAGAAGGTATGATCGAAATTCTTGCTCAAGATGAAGCTATTGAACTGACTGAAGCACACTTGGAAGTCGTCCATTTTGTAAGAAGCTTTTACGAAGAATTCAAGACTTCTCCAGCCGTTCGCATGCTTGTGAAAGCGATGGAAAAAGCTCACGGGCCAGAGAAAGGCAACAGCAAATACCTTTTCAAGTTATTCAAGAAAGGTCCTGCGAAGCAAGCGACCAAACTTGCCGGTTTACCTAAACCAGCAAAGTGCCTGTAAGAGACTAAGCTGTTTAAGGTAACCCTCGATACCAATACTGTAGTGCGTGAACTACAGTATTTTAAATTCGCCAGCACGTACCACTCTAAGATCTGCTTCTGTAACATCATGTTTGACAACCTGATCTACTTGAGCGCTAGACGGCCCTAATTGTAACCAAGCGTATAACTTCTCTATCTGATCCAAATCCCCAACGGCTAATACTTCGACACGACCATCACTTAAATTTTTTGCATAGCCCGAAATCGACAATGTTTGCGCTTGCCTGCTTGTGTGATAACGAAAACCAACACATTGAACTCGGCCTGATACGACAAATATACATTGTGAATTTTTCATAACGTTGCCTCATAAATTATATGAATGATATAGTTGCAACTCTATTCATTCACCGTTTAACGGTGGCATTACTTCGAGTATAACGATTATGAAAGAAATCCCATTTCGTTGGATTGACAAATATCTCATTCACCTAAAAATCCAAGAAAAGTTCTATCTACTCTTCTTATTGCCTCTTCTCGCTCTGGTTATATTAACTCTCGTTTTAGATAGCGCCGCGGACTCTTTACTTGCTCACCTTTATCAAGAAGAAATGCTCTTGATGAAAGGGCTTATCGAAGCAGGCCAACTCACTAAAGATCAAGTCGCTCAGCTTGTTAGTCACTCTGAAAGCATTTCCCTAGGCTATGGCACGGGAGCCGTTTCAGTGATGAACGGCGCGTTCAGTTTAGTCGCAAACCATGATCAAAACCTATGGTCGGCTTTATCTACAACGCAAGTATCTATCATTGCGGTTACTCTGACCTTAATTGCGCTTGGCGTTTATTACATCATGACTTTCATTGGCGGAGCGATGTTCTCTATGAACAAAGCTTTGAACACCCTAGCGAATGGCGACTTAACTTGCCGCATGAACTACTTCTTAGTTCGTGACGAGTTCAGTGAAATCGCGATTACAATCGATAAGGTCGCTGAACGTGAACAAAACATGGTTCTATCAATCCAAGAGTCTGTCGCTCTCATGCAGCAAATCAGCTCAGACTTGAACCAGTCAACACAACAAAGTTCAGACATCTCAGGTAACCAACAAGAACACCTGAATAGTTTGGCAAGCGCGACGGAACAAATGGCGGCTACAATTCGTGAAGTCGCTACCCTTGCTCATGAGTCTAGCTCACAAACGATGGACGCTCGCGGCGTTGCCCAGAGTGGTCAAGTAAAGGTTTCAAACACATTGGAGTCTATCTCTAACCTATCTCAAGAGATCCAATCCGCTTCACAAGCAGTAGAAGAGCTTGATGCCAACGCGGCGCAGATCGATGAGGTGGTCGCAACTATCAATGGCATTTCAGAGCAGACTAACCTATTGGCACTGAATGCTGCCATAGAGGCTGCTCGTGCAGGCGAGCAAGGTCGTGGATTCGCTGTTGTTGCCGATGAAGTTCGTGCCCTTGCAGGTCGTACTCAACAAGCAACAGTTGAAATCCAAAGTATGATTGAGTCATTACAACGTAACAGCCAATCACTGACCAAACTGATGGAAGTCACGGTGAACAATGCTAATGAAGGTCAAACACTGATGTCAGAAGTGAACGTTGAGATCGGTTCATTAGCTGAAAAGAACCAGTCTATTTCAGATAGCAGCACTCAAATTGCTACCGCGGCTGAAGAGCAAGGCGTAGTAGCTGACAACATTGCACAAAGTGTTGAAGAGATTCGTCATCAGTCAGACAGCATCTGCGAGATGATCAGTAAGAGTAATTCCAATGTTGACCAACTTCGTAAACAAAGCGATACGATGGAAGGTTTGCTGACCGGTCTTAAAGCTTAATACTGATATCCAACCAATATGTGTTGTTAATCATTACTAGGGCTGCTTCTGCAGCCCTTTCTTATTTGCTTTTCACCTGTACTTCCCCGACAATACCCCTCCTTCAAATTCAACAAACAGAGTAAATTATGACTCCTTCAATTCATCTAGCTAAAGGCCGAGATAAATCACTACGCCGCAAACACCCTTGGGTATTTTCACGCGGTATCGATAAGGTCGAAGGCGAACCAAAACAAGGTGAAACTGTAGACGTATATGCTCAAAATGGTCAGTGGCTCGCAAAAGCAGCTTACTCACCAGAATCTCAAATTCGAGCTCGTGTTTGGACATTTGAAAAAGAAGAAATCAACAAGGCGTTCTTCGTAAAACGAATTCAAGACGCACAGTCTTTACGTGAAGACATCATTGAGCGTGATGGTCTAACGGGCTACCGCCTAACGGCCGCAGAGTCTGATGGCTTGCCAGGTATCACAATCGACAAATACCAAGACTTCCTTGTTTGCCAACTGCTAAGTGCTGGCGCTGAGTTTAACAAAAGTGTATTAATTGAAGCGTTAATCGAGTGCTTCCCTGATTGCAACATCTACGAGCGTTCAGACGTGGCAGTTCGTAAGAAAGAAGGCTTAGAACAAGTTGTCGGTGTTCTTCACGGTGAAGAACCACCTAAATCAGTGGTCATTGAAGAAAACGGTGTGAAAATCAGCGTAAACATTATCGAAGGCCATAAAACGGGCTTCTATATGGACCAGCGTGATAGCCGTAAAGAATCGATGAAATACGTTAAAGGTAAAGATGTCCTTAACTGTTTCTCGTACACAGGTGGTTTTGGTCTGTATGCCCTTAAAGGTGATGCTAAGCGTGTAATCAATGCAGACGTTTCTCAATTAGCTCTTGATACAGCTAAGTTCAACGCTGAGCTGAATGAGTTCGACATCTCGAAAAAGCGTGCAGTATTCCTAAACGCAGACGTATTCAAACTACTTCGCGAATACCGAGACCAAGGCACGAAGTTCGACGTAGTGATCATGGATCCACCAAAATTCGTTTCAAGTAAGAACAACCTGACATCTGGCGCGAACGGCTATAAAGACGTTAACATGCTTGCGATGCAAATACTGAAACCAGGTGGCACTCTACTCACCTATTCTTGTTCAGGCTTAATGGGCGCTGACTTATTCCAAAAAATCATCGCTGATGCAGCATTAGATGCAGGCCGCACTGTTAAATTCGTAGAACGCTTCGAGCAAGCAGCCGATCACTTAACAGATACAGCCTACCCAGAAGGTTTCTACCTGAAAGGTTTTGCTTGTAAGGTTCTTTAATTTTAGAGCTTTAGAATCTAGCTTTTCTAGAAAACAAGATGTATTAAAAAAGGGCCTTTCGGCCCTTTTTGTTATTCATGAATTAAGAGTTTGGTAGGTTAGTCATTAGTGAATTAACTAAATTTGTCAATTCATCACCGGAATAAACACCAGAAGAATCGACGTCAAAGCCATTAAGATTACTTGCTTGGCCCTGCAATACTATAGTTTGAGAACCTTGATCATTAGTAATGGTTAACTCTAGGTCTTGGTTGTTATCGCTAACCTTAGCTGACAAATGTTCAAGAACATCATCCATTGTATTTTCATCGTGAAGGAGTTCAGACAAATCAATACGGTCACTGCCCACTTCAAAGTCAGTAATAACGTCTTGATAGTTGTTCAAAGGTTCATCAACCCACTTGAAGATATCATCACCGTCACCACCAGTCAGAATGTCATCACCTAAACCGCCGATTAAAATATCGCTACCGTCGCCACCGAGTAAGATATCGTCACCAGCAGCTCCTAGAAGTACATCATTACCAGCATGACCTAAGATAATGTCATCTTGTCCAGTACCCTGGAACTGATCATCACCTGTCGATGCATTAAACGAAGAAGTAGGTGCAACATTCACCTCTCCGCTAGGGCTTAGATTTAATGTAATAAGTTGCTGTGATTGAACACCTTGACTGTCTTCTACGGTTACAAGAATTTCAAATGCAACCGCCTTACCAGCTTCAATGTCTGTGCTTCCACTTGATGGTTGGAAATAGTACGACCCGTCCTGTGCAATACGGAATTCGCCATAACCTATATCAACAACTAATTCATTCCCTACGGTATCTTTGGTAAATGTTAGACCGGTAGGCATATTAACGTTATTACCATCAGCATCGATTTTTTGAATCACTGACGCTTTAGTATCATCAATCATCACCGCTACAGCATCTAAACCAGATAGCGTTAATAATAATGAACCAGCAATACCAATTGTAGGGCGTAGCTTAGGTAGTTCCGTAGTGATAGTAGAATCTGGAATATAGACAACTTTACCATTGCTACCAGCGACCTCGTTTAGTCCGCTTGCAGGAACATTGCCCGAGCTACCTATACCAACGGCTGTTACATCTTTATCAACAATGAAAGCATCCCAATCACTGTTGATATCACTGTCCCAACTGCCATTGTTTTGACCATCACTCAAGAAGTACACAACATCATTAGTTTCACCTGGTGTCAGGTCTGACACAGGAGAAACCTTATAACCATCAATTGCAGCTTCTACTCCATCTTCATAATAAGTCCAGCCTTGTGCGTCAAAGATACCGTTATAATTATCCTCATCTATTTTTTCTTGAGCTGTCTCTAAAAGAGCGATTGCTTCAGTAACAGTTTTCCAGCCTGTATTCGTAGCATTAGAATCAAAGTCTATTAGTTGTACCCAAACTTTTTCACTGCCTTCTTGTGAATCGACGTTTTTCAAGAGATTAATTGACGCTTGAAGCACATATTCAATTCTCATGTCGCTCAGTTCGCTAGGAATGCTTGCCATGCTGCCAGATGAGTCAATAATCAGTGAGATAACCGTTGTTGGAATACTGCCACCTTGATCCGCCATTACATCGTTAGTTTCAGCAACGTTGACACTAGTTTTGGCTGTTGAACCGTTCACATCCACCGCGACCACTTCAACATCTAGGTCTAGGTCTAGCGCTTCACCAGATGTGTCTCTTACTGCAAGATTGTCATAATTAATATGCTGAGTAGTGTCTCCTACAATATCAATGACCCAAACAGATTCATCGCCAACGGTTACGAAACCACCAAGAACATTACCAGTATCTATATCAATAATTTCTGCTGAATCTGGTAACCCGGAAATTCTAACTTCATCTAGGTACTCACTTCCGTCAGTATCAGCAACCGAAGCTGTAACTGTAAACCCAGCATCTTGTTGAAGCACATTGAATGTTCCATCTTCATTCAGTTCAACAATGGCATCAGCAAAAATTAAACGTTCAATTTGATACAGCTTGTCACCAGTACTGCCCGACTCCGGTGTGTCGCGATTCAAATTATCAATGATTGTCCAATCATGTAACGTCGTCGTATCACCGACAAAAGTTAGATTGTATTCAGAAAAGTTACCTTCATATACTGCTGTATCAATAGCGTTTTCAGCATCCAAAGAACCTGTACCGCCAGATATATGATCATCCCCATCACGTCCAACGAAAATATCAGAACCGGTGCCTCCTGGGTTTGTATTAGCATCTCCAATCAAACTATCTCCAGAACTTACATCAGAGCCAACGATTAAATCATTTCCTACAGTTCCCGTTTTTTGACCATATTGATTCATTACAGTATGACCAAGTTCAGCATAATCACTCTCAGTGAAACTGGTATTAGCGTCAGCATTTACCAGCTTAGTATGCAGTGCATCACTAATTACAACATTTGAAGCATCCCCAAACACTACTGTGACATTAGGTTTATCGGCTACAGCATTAACAGCAAGCGTTGCAGTACCTTCACTTGAATTTACTCCATCTGAAACTGTGACTGTAAACGGAACGCTATCGAAGTGTTTATCCGATACTGGTGTAAAATCTGCAGAAGTCACCTGCCCTTCTGAATCTATTACAAGCTGAATTGAACCATAAGATGGATCAACCGTTACACCGGTAATGAATGTTTGGTCACCATCAGCATCAGTAATATTAAGCTTATCCAGAGACAAACTAACAACCTGATCTTCGTTAGAGGCGTCAAACTGAGAGTCACTCAAAACTGGTGCACTATTAGTTGAATCCTCTGTACTTGGAGTGGAAATAGTTATAATACCAGTATCAGTTCCTTTATCGCTGTCTGTAGCTTCATAGCTTATTTTTTCAGTAACTATCGCATCTACAACTTCGACGCCTTGTAGAGTGATATTTGAGTTAGATTGGCTAGATTGATCTCCATGGACTGTATACACACGTATCTCATCAAAACCACCATCAAGCTGGATATTGGCAGCAAATTCACCGCTTCCATCATAAACTGTAGAATTGCTATCATCATCAAAGATGTAAGGGTCGTTACCTACCTGCACACCATCTTTAAATAGGATAACTTGTATCTCAGCATCAGCAGAATTGTTGTCAGCGTAATGAGCCCAAATACTACCAAAATCAATATTGACCTCAGTTACAGTTACCTCAGTCACATTAGAACCACCAACCTGAGTGAAATCTATAGAAATATAATCTTTTGTTGAAACATCAAGTTCACTATCACCGACTCCTAACCCTGACTCATTGTCCGCACTATCATAATGCAATGTTTCAGGTGTTAAAGTACTAGAGGAATCTGGCTTATTCCCATCGAAGCGACCACCAGAAATTACTACACCACTATCCAATGCGTAAGATGTTTCTGAACCACTAATATTGTTAAAATCAACTGAGGCATCAAAAGACAGGTCAGAATTTACAGTTTCATCTAGCACATATTCAATTTGTGAATCTTCACTTAGAACTGTGTCCTCATCTATCAATGTTCGGGTTAGCCCTTCAACCACATATAAAGAACCTAGTTCTGGAAGGTCAATAATCGAAAGTTGCACTTCTTTATTATCAGTACTACCTAAATCATCTTCAGCATCACTAACATGTGTATCAAAGGAGAATTGAGCAGATTGTTCGCTGCCAAGCCCAATTGAAAAACTTGTAGCAGTAGGGTCAATATTGGTAGACAACGCATCAGCACCAATAAACTGAGTACCCACTGGCTGATCTTGATATGTTAACTCGGCAGAAACATTCAGTTCACCATCGACAACCGTGCCCATATCGACATCAAATGATAAAGACCCAGAATCTATATCAGCTTGAGTAAGAACTCTAGTCTCAGCAACTTGCCCTTCGACTTGAACCGTCAATGTAGCACCGACTTCAGCCCCAACAGGTAACAATACACTGTATGAAACCATAGTTCGGTCACTGTTAATAATATCGTCTTCATCTTTTACGATAACGACCGAAGGAGCAAATAGCTCTTCAACAGTTTTTCCACCATCAGTAAAATTAAAGTTTTCAAACTCAATGAAGGTATTCACATCACCATTGTTTTCGGTGATTGACACTGAACCATCAGCATTAAGTGTGACTGAAGCCGAGTCCAAAGAGAAATCAAACACAGCAGTATCTGTACCATCTCCACCATCAACAACCAATCTGTTATCAATGTCATCTACAGTGGCATTGAATTGATCATCTCCTTCGCCAAGTAAAACGAAGTCATCGGCTGCTTCTTGTTGAGCTGGGTCAAAGTCACCATGGTAGTAATGTACGGTATTCGATGATTCGCTAGTGTTACCGTAATTATCAACTTGTTTGGCTGTAAAGAATTCATTGTCATTAACAGACGTAGAAATTAGGTCCGATATATCAATGATCCAGTTGCCATCGTTATCTACTGTAATCGGAGCAACGTTCACCTGATTATTATCTTCATCGAATAGTAATATTGCTGAGCCAGGCTCACCAGTACCATGCAATGTAACTTCAGAATAATCACTAGCTGCAGAATCATCTGAAATATTTGTAATGGATGGCACATCTGGTGCATCAAGGTCAAAGAAATAAGGTTCCGTCGTACTAGCTACAACAGTATTACCTGCATCATCCGTTACGGTGACTTTAGCCGTTAGTATCGCTCCACCTTCAGATTCTCCATCAGGGATTAAGTTCGATCCAAGCGTCGTAAATTCATATTTATAACCAACCTGTTCACCATTTGAATTCAAGTATGGTTCACTAGATACAACACCGGAACCAATTAACTCTCCCTGCAAATAAAAATCGATCTTGTCACCTGGTTGCGCGTCTTTGTTTACAAAACCAACAACACTGATATTTTCACTAGATTCAGCACCATTAATTTTGTGATCGCCAGCTATATTTAGAATGTCTATTTCTGCTTGAACACTCGCATCCACAACCGCACTGTCTGTACCTGGTTGGGACACGTTGCCGTCGCTGTCAGTCTGCGTTGCATCGACCTGGATGCTTGCGCCCTCTAACACGGTTTCTGTCCAAGTGATGGTGCCATTGTTGTAGCTGTAGTTGCTGTCGTTCAACTCGTAAACTGGCGCATCTTCTGTGCCTGTGTTACTCAGCGTCAGCACGATGTCGGTGCCACCTTTGATGCTCAACGTCACTTGTCCGCCGTCAACCAATTCGGCGTGGTTCACGTCAACCTTCACTTGAACGTTGTCATCACCCAGCTCGTCTTTGTTGATCACGCCATCGTTGTTCGCATCATCCACGATAGTCACGGTTGGCGCACCAGCGTCCGCCGTGGTGTCTTTCGCAACCGTGTCGTCTGCGGTCTCTACGTTGCCATCTTGGTCGGTGAACGTCGCGTCCACAGTCAAGGTGCCATCTTTCAGGCTGCTCACGTCCACGTTTGGCACTTCGAAGGTGCCGTCCGCTTTCACCGTCACGTCGTTCAGAACGATATCTGCCGTGCTGTCGTCGCCATCGCTGATCACCAAGTCCACGGTCGCCGCTGCGGTTTCACCGATGTTGCCGCTGATGGTCGCTGTCTCGGTACCTGTGATCTCATCATCGTTATCGTCAGCTGTGCTGTCTGTGATGCTCACCGTTGGCTGTGTGATGCCATCGGCTGGCTCATCTGTCTCGTCACCGTAAGTGGTGTCTACAACTGCGCTATCGCTACCTTCAACTGACTCATTACCGTCGCTGTCGGTCTGCGTTGCATCGACCTTGATGCTTGCGCCCTCTGCCACGGTTTCTGTCCACGTGATGGTGCCATTGTTGTAGCTGTAGTTGCTGTCGCTTATCTCGCCGTCTTCATTCAGGCTCAGCGTCACTGTGCTTGCGCTGCCACCATTGGTGATGGTCAGTGTCACTTCACCGCCTTCAACCAACTCGACGTGGTTCACATCAACCTTCACTTGAACCTGGTCATTACCCAGCTCGTCTTTGTTGATCACGCCATCGTCTGGATTGTTGTCATCCACGATGCTCACGCTTGGCGCGCTTACATCAACGGATGTGTCAACTCCATAACCCTTTGACACAGACCCACTAAACTCATTGCCAGTCCAATCATCACCCGTAACACTAGCTGTCACCGAACTATCAGCAGCTAGATCACTACCTTGAACATCAACACTCCAAGACTTATTACTTAAAACTGTTGTCAGGTAAGTTACGCCGTTCACCATAACCGAAACTTGATCACCAGGTCTTGCATCACCACCAACAGAACCAGTTAAAGTAACTGTACTTTCACTTTCGCTCTTATTAACAACATTATCATCAGTGATTGAATCAATCGTGATAGTGCCTCGAGCAAACGTATCAACTAAGTAGAATTCTGTAGAAGTAGCTGAACCAATATTCCCTGCGGCATTGATCACATCAACTTTTGCGTCTACCACGTTGTCAGAGTCCAATTGCAAATCGGAACCATTCACATCTATACTGTATTTCCCTCCGTTCACTGTGCCGGTATACTCAACACCGTTAACTGTTAATGTCACAACTGCCGTTTCATACGTTTCGCCAGTTACAGTTCCCGTTATCGTTACTGTTCCCGCAACTTCTTTTGCATTAACAACGGAGTCATCGGTTATTGGGTCTATGTCGATATTAACGTTAACTAATGTCTGGTCAAAGGTATGCGTCGAGCTACCTTTACTTTCAAATGAATTACCTGCGGCATCTTCAGAACTAACATAGACATCAAAAGCAGTGTCTGCCGCTAAGTCTTCACCGCTAACGTTCAATTGCCAGCTTCCATTGTCGCCAACAGTTGTTGTGTAGATTGCACCATTTATTTCTGCCGTTACAGTATCTCCGGACTGAATATCGCCACCAACAGCGCTGCCTGTTACGGCAATAATTTGCCCTTGTTCAGTAACAGTGATTACATCATCTGATGTAATCTCATCTACATTCACAGTCCCCGCATCTGCTTGTGTATCAAGAGTGAATGTCAGCGTTGAGCTGCCTGAAGTATTACCTGCTGCATCGGTTTGACGAACAGTAATCGTGTTGTCACCTTCCGTTGGCACGGGCGCACTTGTCGTCCAGTTTCCGTCAACAAGGTATTCGACTGTCGCCCCCTCTTCTGTGCCGCCGACTGTGAAGCTGCCGTCGTTGGTTAAGAAGTCATCCGCCGCTGAGCCTGAATCCGTATCAAGTGTCAATGCTGGTGCATCTGGCGCTTGCGTATCTAGAGTGAACGTCAGCGTTGAACTGCCTGATGTATTACCCGCTGCGTCGGTTTGACGAACGGTGATCGTGTTGTCACCTTCCGTTGGTAATGGTGCGGTTGTCGTCCAGTTTCCGTCAACGAGGTATTCGACTGTCGCACCCTCTTCTGTGCCGCCGACTGTGAAGCTGCCGTCGTTGGTTAAGAAGTCATCCGCCGCTGAGCCAGAATCTGTATCCAGTGTCAGTGTTGGCGCATCTGGAGCTGTGGTGTCTAGAGTGAACGTCAGCTCACTACTGCCTGATGTATTACCCGCTACGTCAGTTTGACGAACGGTGATCGTGTTGTCACCTTCCGTTGGCACTGGCGCGGTTGTCGTCCAGTTTCCGTCAACGAGGTATTCGACTGTCGCACCCTCTTCTGTGCCGCCGACTGTGAAGCTGCCGTCGTTGGTTAAGAAGTCATCCGCCGCTGAGCCAGAGTCCGTATCCAGTGTCAGTATTGGCGCATCTGGAGCTGTTGTGTCTAGAGTGAACGTCAGCGTTGAGCTGCTTGATGTATTACCCGCTGCGTCGGTTTGACGAACGGTGATCGTGTTGTCACCTTCCGTTGGTACTGGTGCGGTTGTCGTCCAGTTTCCGTCAACGAGGTATTCGACTGTCGCACCCTCTTCTGTGCCGCCGACTGTGAAGCTGCCGTCGTTGGTTAAGAAGTCATCCGCCGCTGAGCCAGAGTCCGTATCAAGTGTCAGTGTTGGCGCATCTGGAGCCGTTGTATCACCTATGGTCTCGCTGTCTGTGCCTAGGTTATCCGGTTGTTCAATAGAACGGAAAGCATCAAGAAGACTCAGGCTTTGAGTGCGAGACATACCCAGCGCTTCAAAGCCCGTCGTTACAAATTCAGTGCCTGGAATAGTTTCTTCACCGTCGCGCTCAATGGTCCCGCTACTCACTAAGCTTGAACCACTTTCACCGGCGGCTGTTGCAAACTCTTCTCCGAGTTCCGTCGGATCCTGACCTTCTTCTAAAGCCGCAAAGATATTTGCAATGTCTTGGTCTAGTTCTACTTCACCGCCATCTTCAGGCGAAAAACGCTTGACTGAAATTGGAGACTCAGAGTTTTCGCTTTGGGATTCAAGAATGACATCCCCCGCTTGCAATGGTTGGCCGTCTTCTAGGACTTTAATTGTACCATCTACTGAAACAACAATGCGTTGACCAAGTGCTAATACACCGCTCGCATTCAATACTGTTATATCCATATAAACCCCTAAAACCCATTTCTCAATCAAAACGTCAAAATAGTGACATTGTATTTATAATATTAGATAAAATATAACACCTAACACTATATAATTCATAGTTATGAATGCATATTTTAACAAGGCCGTATACACCATGATGACAATGGTCACACATACCAATACTCAAAGCACCTCTAAATTTGATATAAGTTATTGTGCTAAAGGAAAATAATTGACATATTAATAGATATTCTAAGTGCATCAAAACATCATAATACGCACAGCGATCGGTTAACAAATTTACAACCATTTATGAGCGCCAGTTGTAGCGATCGTAATTTTTTTGGCGGTTCATCTGAATTTTGTATATTATCGTGCAAAATTAAGATTCGGGTGTGACTCATTTTGGAGAGATGCAAATTGAATAGGATTCAAACGACGACCGTAGGACTAGCTGTAGCACTGACCTTTCCTGCTGCTGCACAAACTCTTGAGCAAGCTGTTGCTTTTACGTTGGAAAGCAACCCTGAAATCAAAAGTGCTTATAATGAATATATCAGTAAGCGTTATCTTAACGATGCTTCTGGTGGTGCTTATCGACCAAGTATAGACTTAGATGGTGGCATTGGTTACGAACATACTGATCTTGTAACCAACCAAGACACCACCGATCTGACTAGAAAAGAAGCAACGATCACGTTGACCCAGTTAGTATGGGATGGTGCAAATACATCAAATGATATTGACCGCACTGCCGCTGATGCAGAGTCTGTGCGCTATCAACTACTATCTAACGCGCAAGACATCGCTTTAGAAGTCACAAAGGTTTATCTTGACGCAGTGAAAGCCTATGAAGTGCTTTCCCTGTCTGAAAACAACCTAGCGACACATAAAGAGATATATAACGATATTCGTAAACGCGTCGAATCAGGCATTGGTTCGACGGCGGACATGTCACAGGTAGAAGCTCGTATTGCGAAAGCGCACGGGAATTTACTTGCTGCTCAAAACAACCTTTTCGACACGCATACACAGTTTAAAAGACTTGTTGGTCAATCTCCTTTAGGTTTAACTTTCCCTCGCGCAGATGCGGGCGCAATTCCTTACACCATTGATGGTGCGTTGGCAAAAGCGTTTAACCAGCATCCAGTCATCAAGATTGCACAGGCCGATGTTGACTCAGCGAAGTTCCAATACAAACAATCTAAGAGTACCAACTACCCAACTGTTTCTTTTGAAGCCGCACAAACTTGGCGTGATGACGCCGGTGGTACAGAAGGCAGCAGCGATGAATTTTCTGCAATGGTTCGTTTAAGGTACAACCTTTACAACGGTGGTTCGGATCAGGACCGTGCAGAGAGTGCTGCTTACCAACTCAACAAAGCCAAAGATCTTCGTGAAAGCACTTACCGCAACGTAGAAGAGAGTCTACGTCTTTCATGGAGCGCACTTGATTTAACGGTTCAGCAGAAAGAGTTCCTGTCTGACCACGTAGACTCGGCATCAGACACGGTTATCTCATATGAGAAACAATACCGCATCGGTAAACGTACCCTTCTCGACTTGCTTAACACCGAGAATGAATTATTCGAAGCTCGTAAAGGCTATCTAGATGCTAAGTATGACGAGCAATACGCAAAATATCGCGTAATGAACGCAACTGGTAACCTACTCATCGGTTTACGAGTTGAGATCCCAGAAGAATGGAATGAAAAGGTGGAATATTAATGAAGCTTACCAACACAGTATTATCGCTTTGCTTCATGGTTGTATCTGCCAATGCTTTAGCTGAAAACAACGAGGACGAATTTGAATATCGTGCCCTTCCACCTGTTACTCAAATTTACGACCTTCAAGATGATGACAATGACGGTGTAATCAACGCGCGAGATTTATGTCCCGACACACAAATTGGTGCTGAGATCGATAACGACGGTTGTGGTTCATATTTCGAGTCATCAGAGAAAAGAGAGCTTCATATACTCTTCGCCAATAACTCTACAGAAATTAACCCTGCCTTTCTTAGTCAGATACGCCAAATGGCCGCATTTTTGAAGCGTTACGAGGGCACGACGATTGAATTACAAGGCTACGCGAGTAAAGTGGGTAATGCTGAACATAATTTAAAGCTGTCAAAAGACCGAGCATCACACGTAAGGCGCGCACTTATCAGCAATGGCATTCAACCGTCGAGAGTGAATATCGTCGGTCACGGTGATTCTGATTTTAGTAGTGATGACACCCAAATCAATCACGCATTACATCGGAAGGTTGTCGCTTCTGTTGCAGGATTTAAAGGTAACATTAAAGAAGAGTGGCACATTTTCACCAAAATCAAAAAGTAGCTTGTACACTACTTTCACCATACTGAATCGCTATCTTAAGTTGACGTTTCAGTATGGTGATAATTCCTTGAATAGCATGTACCTAAGCCGTCTATAATGTTAATCTTGCCCCGTTATCAACATAGAGAATTAATCCATGAGCAAACTAACAGCTGATACTCAAGCAAATCTAGAACTTTTCGTTTCTGAAACACAAGAAACTAAACTGGTATGGGGCCTTCGCAATGAAGAAGGTTGGCTAGCATGTGACTCAAGTGAATTCGAGAACAGTGAAGTGATGCCATTTTGGTCTTCAAAAGAAGATGCTCAAATTCACAACGTTGAAGAGTGGGCTGACTTCGAAGTATTAGAAATTCCACTAGATATCTTTGTAGAAGATTGGTTACTGACTCTTGCTGAAGACGGCGTTCTTGTTGGTACTAACTGGAATGCAACTTTAGAAGGCAAAGAACTTGAGCCTTCTGACCTAGCGAAATTATACATCTAATTTCCGATATCGGTCGTGCGAATCGTGCGACCGATATACCTCTGATTAATATCAACAAATAAGAGACCTACCTCGCATAACCTCATAGCCACATCATTCAAAATTTGAAGCAATGTCAAATTAATAATAGAATATCGTTCTTTATCTGATTGATAGTCTCTCGTGATCCACTCCGTTTTTATTACCTTTCTGCTTCTCATTAGTTTTAATTCTTACAGCCAATTATCAACGTTAGATCGTGACCACAATTCATCAATCTATGCCTCCAAGTTAGACGTCAATGCTACTCCAAATGCCGATTGGAACGCGCTTTATCTCTCTACTTTAAACCACTCCCCTGAGCGCGCATTAAACATGCTGCAAACACGCTATGTCGGCTCAACAGTTTACGGAGACAAGCTTTACCTTGCATCTCTTCTGTATCAATACATGAGCCACCGAGATCAACCGTTCTACGGAATCTCTTCAAACGACAGTGACTACCAAGCGATAGAAACCGCGTTTATTTCTGCTCTGATGAAAGACGGTAAAGGCCAATATAAGGAAGCGCAACAAGGTTTTTTAGCACTTTTGGCGAAAATGCAATCTCGCAGTGATTTGACTGGAAAAGCGTTACTAAAGTACCAACTATGCCGATCGCTTAACGAACAAGCTAAATACCATCAAGCGAACTATTACTGCTCTGCACTTCAGTCAGATTTACATGACATCGCTGACCCCGTATTACCAAAGTTCGGGACTTATCGAGTCATCGCAAACAATCACCATTTCCGCAGTGACTATCAATCAGCATTAGACACTTACTTATCACTGATAAGCGTGTTCCCACAAGGGCATGATATTTCAGGGATTTATAACGATGTGGGTAATTTACTCAAAGAATTAGAGCAATATGAAAAATCAGCGGAGTATCTAGAGGAAGCACTCATTCTCAGAGCGAACGCTTCAGATTTAATGAAAGCACAAGTACATCACAGCCTTGCAGATCTCTACCTTAATCAAGAGCAAAGTGATCTAGCAATTGACAATTTTCAGACAGCAAGAACACTGCTGATCTCATCGTCGCATAATTATGGTATCGCACTAACAAGTCTTGGCTTAGGAAAAGCGTACACTCAAACGAAAGACTATGATTCGGCGAGAACCTACTTAATCGAGTCTCTTTCAGCTTCGAGCGAACTGAGCAATGATGTCATTCGCATCAATGCTTACTTGGCGATCAGCGATATGTTCGAAGAACAGAAATTGCTAACAGAAGCGCTCAACTATGGTCAACAAGCATTAGAATTATCGGAACAAGTAGCAAGGCGTAAATACATCGCCCTGTCACTCCTTCAGCTTTCTGATATTCATCAATCACTCAGCGATTACCAACAAGCTTTCTATTTCTACCAGCAATACTCGTCAATACAAATGGAAGCTAGAGACATCGACAATCGACTCGCACTCGAAGCGCTCGGCCTAACGCACGCCAAATATGAACAAGAACTTGAAAACTCTTTCCTGACACATCAGGCAAAACTCGACCGTGTTCAAATTGAAAAAATGGAACATCAAAGGTGGATGTACAACATCGTTGTCATTCTATTGATTTGCGCTGCAAACTTTACGGTATTGGTAAACAAAACAGTTCGTGCGAAAGCAGCAATTGATGGCTTAACGAACGCATATAGCCGGACTGAGATAATTCGAAGAATCAAAAGAGTGAAACGCTGTAAAGAGACGGAACAACGGCATGTGCTTGTTTTATTCGATCTAGATAAGTTTAAGAAGATTAATGATGAACATGGTCATCCTACTGGAGATCGAGCTCTGGTCCATATTAGTAAGCAAATTAGAAAGCACTTAATGAAGGGTGAATTGTTTGGTCGCTTAGGCGGTGAAGAGTTTGTCATAATGCTAACCGATACCAAACCATCAGAGGTACGAGAACGCGTTGAAGAATTACACTACGCTATTTCAAGCACTGTCTTCTTATCTGAAAGCAAAAAGTCACTTAATGTAACCGCGAGCTTTGCTTATCTAGCAACCTCAAACGCATTAAGTGACTTTGATGACCTGTATTCAGTGCTTGACCAAGCGCTCTATCAAGCTAAAAGCAACGGCCGAAACTGCATCATCGATGCTTATAACGACCCGATCGACTTACCTGATGTTATTTATTCTCGGTCTGTTTGCGAACCAACTCCGCCATAATGCATTCGCGATCACCGAGGTAATCGTTAAGGCCAACTTTTCTTAGTTCACATGCAGGGCAATCACCACAACCGTCACCGATGATACCGTTGTAGCAAGTCAGGGTTTTATTGCGAACAAGCTCAAGTGCTGAGTACTGGTCTGCTAACGCCCATGTCTCAGCCTTGTTTAGCCACATTAGTGGTGTTTTGATATCAAGATTCTTGTCCATGCCCTGTACAAGCGCAGAATTCATCGCTTTTACAAAATCATTGCGACAATCAGGATAGCCAGAGAAATCTGTTTCACACACACCTGTAATCACGGTTTCAGCGCCGATTTGGTACGCGTAAATACCTGCCAGCGTTAAGAAAAGAATATTACGACCAGGAACGAATGAGTTCGGCAAACCATTCTCTTGTAGCTCATGAGATACAGGAATATCGTCACGAGTCAGAGAGCTAATAGCCAGTTCATTCAACAGAGTCACATCCATCACTTTGTGCGCTTTCACACCAAGTTCTTTCGACAATGACTCAGCAACTTCAATCTCGAGTCTATGGCGCTGACCATAATCAAATGTAATCGCATGAACTTCATCATACTCTTTTAATGCTTGAACAAGACATGTTGTTGAGTCTTGACCACCACTGAATACTACCACTGCTTTTTTCATCTTAAATCCTTACGAGAACCTTCTACTAGCGACTTATCTTGCCCAGCAAAAATACAACCTATGCGATGCTCAAATATTTGTGAGTTTGTATTGATAAGCGCCAATTGCGCTCAATGCAGGTATCAATACAAAGCTGAGTAGCTCGGTCTTTTTGGCTGATTGGTTGCAGAGCGATAACAGTGTCGCTAGCAACCGCAGCTCGCTCCAATAAACCGTCAAGTTGTTCGATGTCTTTGCTTGTGCCTACTGGATGCTTAATTTCGTTAGCACGTTGTAAAGCACTATCTAAAATTTCCAGTTTCGCTTTCATCGCCACCTTCGGTGACACCGTAACCCAAGTGTCCGATGTGGCTTTAACTTCTGATGTTCCGCTAGTCTCAATCTGACAGCGACAACCGTGCTGCTCAAATGCTTCAGTAAGAGGAACAAGATCATAAATGCACGGCTCACCACCGGTAATCACAATGTGCTTAGCCGTGTAACCTTGCTTGATGTATTCATTCACGATTCCTTGAGCATCAATTGCTGACCAAGTTGGTGAATCTTCTGTCTTAACCATAATATCGCCAAGGCTGGTTTCATCTTCTGGCAACGCTTCCCAGGTCTGTTTGGTATCGCACCAAGAACAGCCCACTGGGCAAATTTGTAGACGAACAAAAACAGCGGGAACGCCAGTAAACACGCCCTCACCCTGAATGGTTTCAAACATTTCATTAATCTTGTACAACTTTCCCTCAGCTCAATCATTTGATGAAATTAATCAACCGCAGACCTTAAAGCACTTCCCTCTTTTGGTCAAACAAATGAGTACTGATAAATGAGTTGATCAAAGCCCTAGCCTGAACTTTCAAGTTCCCTTATCCTTTCGTCCATTAGATTTTGTTAGCTTTTAATTTTTTAGTAAGGAACAACATGTACAAACTGATTGCTCTTGATATGGATGGCACACTACTCAACAGTGAAAAAGTGATTTCTCAAGAGAACAAAGACGCGATCGCTAAAGCACGAGCTTCAGGCGTGAAAGTGGTTCTCGCTTCTGGTCGCCCTTTAGAAGGCATGCAAAGCAAATTAGATGAGCTTTCAATTAACGGTGAAGATGACTTTGTACTCTTCTACAACGGCTCTATGGTTCAGAACGTTTCTACAAAAGAGATCATTCACAGTGAGATCAGCAACGGTAAGTCTGCAAAAGAGATCACAGCACTAGCTGAACAGCTTGGTGGTTATGTTCATGCATTCAGCAAGGTTCACGGCTTAATCACACCTGAAAACAATGAGTTCACCGCTATTGAAGCACGTATTAACGGCTTAGAGATTACCGAGTTCGATTTTTCTCAACTAGAAGATGACCACGAAATCATCAAGACCATGATTGTCGCTGAACCAAGCAAGCTGACTGAAATCATCGGCAAGCTGCCACAAGAGCTTAAGACTCAGTTTACTATCGTACAAAGTGCACCATTCTTCTTAGAGTTCCTAAACCCAAAATCAAACAAGGGTGTCGGTATTGAAGCGATAGCGAAACACTTAGGCATTAAATCGGAAGAAGTAATCTGCATGGGTGATGCTGAAAACGATCACCATATGCTTGAATACGCAGGCCTTGGCATTGCAATGGACAACGCAATGGAAGAAACCAAGAAACTGGCGGATCACATCACAGCAAGCAACGACGACCATGGTGTAGCGGTCGCGATTGAGAAGTTTATCTTCAACTCGTAAGCACTAGATAGAGCCCTCTACTTTATCTAACTCACCTAAAATACATTGATATAAAGAAGGCTGTACATTGCACAGCCTTCTTTTTTATATGAGTCGTTCTACTTATTATTTTCTAGCCCAAGGCAGACGAAATGCCACCACACTAAACAGAATCAAGATTGGGAAACGTAAGGTCTCAACAATAAATGAAGCGATGCCACTGAATGAGACAAAACTTCCTGCCCAGCTAATCAGCAGATTCCCCGCTAACAACATCGCCATCACTCCAAATACAATCTTGAATGAGAACTGACCGACCAAAGGTTTCGAGTCTGTTAACGTCACTAGGCATGCAATCGTCATCAAAATAGCCACCCAGAATGAGAATGTCGGCAGTGGCCATATCACCGTGAGAACGATGGAAAGTAAGCACAATGCCCACCAGACACCTTTAGAACTCAGTAAAGCACTAATATCAACATCCGGTTTCGCATCTAATCTCACGATGTGCCAAGTCGTTAACGCGCCCAATACGCCTCCCATTACCACATCACTAAAGAACGCACTGCCTGAGTAAGACTTAAATAGCATGATCCACAGTAGGCCAGCGAGCACTATCAAAATCGATTTTTGGTCCAATAGGCGCTTTATTTTCCAAAAGACTAACAACGTTAAACTCACCCACAAGGCAGCCAGCAGACTTGGAAAGCTATACCCACTGCTCATCACCAGTTTCAATGTTGGCAAGTAAGCGTGTGGACGCGGAAAACCAAAACCTTGATGTGCGATCAAAGTAAGCAGTGTCACCGAGATCAAAGTGAAGCCAAACTTCAACGCGAAGTTACGGCCAAAGTACCAAGCAATTAGTGGCAATATCACAATGAAAACCCATGGCTTCGCTAACAAGTCTGTCAAAAGCACAGTATTCGCAAACACGCTTGGCATCTTATCGAACGTGTTTTGAAGTGACACAATCCAATTTAATTCAACTTGGTGGACTTTGGGTGCCGCGCCCACCAGCTCAGTCACATACGTCACCGGTTGGTCCGTCGCGGATAAAAACAGTTCGTTAATCTCAGACCACTGTTCTGGATAGCGGTACTGATGATCTTGCAATTCAGTAGGAGGAAGTAACATCGCTCGGCTGACTTCCACGCCGTAATGAGGCGCAAACCAAATCGGCAGCTCAAAGCCACCCAACTCATTTCGAGCTTTGTAGCTGATCACTTCAGAATCGGAGATACAATCAAACACGACGGCACTATCGGTATAACCCAGCACATCACCGACCGTTACCGACAAACCCGCCTCTTCCCATGTTTCACGTTGCGCCGCGACTGCTGGCGGCTCACCTGAAACAACAGTACCACCCGGCAGAGATAAATGACCGGTGATCAATTCATCAACCAAAACGATTTGGTTATCAGCACGTACTACACACAAAGCGCCCGCAATATGATCGGGCAAAGTGTTGTTTGCCCACGCGGAAATAGTACTCAAAAAAGACAGTATGAAAACTAATAAATATCGAATAACCAACGAGTTTACCTAAAAATAATAGAAGAAATTTAAGACTGCTAATGCATAGAGCCTATTGTAATCAAAGCGGCACAAAATCGCTGTCTACGTTTTGTGCAAAGCCTTCCTCATCCATTGAATGTGAGGTGTGAACCCCATTTTTTGATAGAAGTCCTTGGCAGGTGAATTAAAGTCCCAAACTTCTACAAAGACTTGTTCAACCCCATAATCATCAAAAGTACTTTCAACTTTGCTAAACAACTTTTCAGCAATCGATTCTTTTCGATAATCAGGTAAAACAAACAGTTCATCGACACTCCCCATCGGCACTGGTTTACTCACTGTTGAGATAAGCTCACAAAAATGCCCAGAGATAAAGCCAACAATGAGCTCACCTTTTAATGCCACGTAGACTACGCATTCAGGATCATCCAAGTAACGTGCAATGCTTTTTTCCTGCTCAATCTCTTCTGCCGTTTTAAAGTGCTCTGGGCTAGCGAGGTGATGGTGATGGTGGAGATCGAACATTAACTCGTTAAGTTGTTCCAAATCCGTGTGCTTTGCGGCCCTTAAGGTGACATTCATGACTATTGTGCTTCTCAAACCAAATTAATATTTAAACTGAGTCTAGTTTACTTGCCGCGAGTATCTATACAAGTTATTGAATTAATTCATTGTTTGAAGTGCGTATTTTAGATACAAAAACGGCCACATTGCGTGGCCATTCTGTTTGAATAATTTAGAATTAAACGAATATCGAGGCTGTAGCTCTCGCTTTATGCGCCGTTATCTTCTTTCTCTTCTTTGAGTTCAGCAAGCTGTTGTTCTAGTTCGATAAGTTTAATTTCAGCCTCAACTTCAGCAACTCGCTTTTCTGCATCGGTACGATTATCTTGCGCTAGACCATCGGCAGTAACTTGGGTTCGTTGTGCATTTCTTGCATCATCCGTATCTTTCATCGAACCAGCCACACCACCAGTCACACCACCTAATGCAGCGCCCTTCACGGCTAAACTCGCATCTCCAGTTAGAGCACCGGCTGTTGCTCCTAATAAAGCACCGCCTATTGCACCACGATTACGCGCTGCGTTTTCATTTTCGTTGTCCGTTGCAGGAGATGCACAACCAGAAAGAGTCACAATCAGTGTCGCTAAAAGAAAAGGTTTAGTGAATTTCATAGGAGTCTCGCTTAGTTCTTCGTTTGGAGTAGAACCATCTTAAGCAGAACCGTTAATGAGATAAATAAAGCCACGTTTAAACGATACATCATTTTCAGCTATGTATCATTCAGCCAGCACATGACTGATTGATGATATATATGTCTTTGCGCTCGCTTTATCCTCATAAACAAAAAAAGACGACCAATAAGGTCGCCTCAATCATTCTTGCTCGATAATTCTTATCTTTCAGATGTCGCTCTTAGCCTTTGGACCAAAAGTTTTGCATATTTTCTGCGCTAGGTGGTGGCCTAACACCGCAATCTCGATAATGATTTTTATCGCCGATCCCCAGTATCTTGCCATTTTCGTCATCAATCATAGCGGCAACTTTAACACCGTCTCCCACGTGACGAGTTAACACGACAATTTCTCCGGCTCTTTCAGATCTTACCGCGCCTAAGATTTGATATTCGTAGCGGCCTTTCCTTGAATTAACGATCATCGTCGAGTTAATAGGGTCGGCTTCATATCCCACACCGATATCAAAAACCGCTTGATAAAGATCGACGCCAGTCTTGGATACACATTTAAATACCTTAGGATGACTCAAAGGCTCTAACAACGCTCTACTCGCTTCATCCTTTGAAATACTGGCACTAGCCGCACCACTAACCAGTAAAGCAATCAACAAAAAGTAAGCTCGCATAAAAAGACCTCAATATGTGGGATTCATAATGAGGTCATAGTAAACGCAATGGATAAGCGGATGAATAAAGTAGAGTTTAGGTAAATCATCACGCTGGGTTATGTATTAATAAACAAGCCGAAGGTGATATTGCTAAAACTGCTACGTCTATTTACCGAGCTTTTCTGCAATTTCCGTTAAGCTGGTAGGATCGTCAATCGTCGAAGGCACCACATATTGCTCACCTTCTGCAATTTGTCGGATAGTTCTACGTAAGATCTTACCTGAGCGTGTCTTAGGTAATCTCTCAACCACCAAAGCTTGCTTAAAACATGCAACCGCACCAATCTCGTTACGAACCTTACCCACTAGCTCTGCTTGCAGTTCAATACCATCGACTTTCACGCCATCTTTTAGCACAACTAAACCGAGTGGCAGTTGTCCCTTTAAATCATCGTGAATACCAACAACGGCACATTCAGCAATCGCAGGGTGACCGCCAACGATCTCTTCCATTTCTCCTGTCGACAGACGATGGCCCGCTACGTTTATCACATCATCAATACGACCCATGATAAATAGATAACCATCATCATCGAGATAGCCTCCGTCACCAGAAACATAATAGCCAGGGAACTGACTCAAATAGCCGGATTCAAACCGATCATGATTTCGCCATACCGTGGGTAAACAACCAGGTGGTAATGGTCGTTTGAGTGCCACAAAACCTTGTTGATTCGTTTGTGCGATTTCACCTAGCTCATTGAGGATCGCTACTTGGTAACCCGGAACAGGTTTAGTGGAAGAACCCGCTTTCACAGGCAAAGACTCCAGCCCTGTAGGATTTGCAGAGATAGCCCAACCCGTTTCTGTTTGCCACCAATGGTCGATCACTGGTTTGCTCGTGTGAGATTCAACCCAATCCAGAGTTGGCGGGTCTAAGCGCTCTCCCGCCATAAAAATCGACTTGAGCGATGATAAGTCATACTTGGTGAGCAACTCGCCTTCGGGATCTTCTTTCTTGATTGCTCTAAATGCGGTTGGCGCAGAAAACAACACATCGACGTTGTACTCTTCGCACACACGCCAGAATGCGCCTGGATCTGGCGTTCTGACTGGCTTACCTTCAAACAAAATGGTCGTACAACCATGAATCAATGGCGCATAAACAATATAGGAATGGCCAACCACCCAACCCACATCGGAAGCCGCCCAAAATACACCGTCTTGCGGCATATCATAGATAGTACTCATCGAGTATTTCATGGCAACCGCATGACCACCATTATCGCGGACAACACCTTTGGGTTTACCTGTCGTTCCCGAGGTATACAAAATATATAACGGGTCTGTCGCCAGAACGGGCACACACTCATGAGGCTCAGCGCCTGCAACGGCTTGTTGCCAATGCAAATCACGTTCGTTGTTTAGTTCTGAAAGGCATTGCTCTCTTTGGAAGACCACAACTTTTTCGGGCTTCCAACGGCTATCCATGATGGCTCGGTCAACCATCGGTTTATACGGTAGAACTTTGTTTATTTCGATACCACATGAGGCAGTAATCAAGACCTTGGGTTCAGCGTCTTCGATTCGAACGGCAAGCTCATGAGGAGCGAATCCGCCAAACACCACCGAATGCACCGCGCCTAATCGTGCACAGGCTAGCATTGCCATTGCTGCTTCAGGAATCATTGGCATATAAATCACCACACGATCGCCTTTGGCAACACCTTGTGTTGCTAACATCCCCGCGACTTTAGCCACTTGGTTACGCAGTTGGTCGTAGGTGTACGAGGATTGAGTACCTGTAACGGGCGAGTCATAAATCAGCGCGACCTTATCACCACGGCCATGTTCACAATGATAATCCAACGCTAACCAGCAGGTATTCATCACCCCATCAGGAAACCAGCGTTCAATGCCGTTATCGTCAGTTTGTAATATCGTTTTTGGTGACTCAAACCAATCAATGGCTTCTGATTGTGTTTCCCAGAACGAATTAGGATCTTCCCTCGCCCATTGATACTCGGTGATGTAATCTGTTTTTCTAGTCATTCGATTCGTAGCAGACATAGTGCCTCCTCCATGATTTATCCATTTTTCCAAGCGCCTAGCTTGTGGCCGTTCACTTGGGTGCACTCTTTTCTCAGCGTTGTGTTCGTGAGCATCTAACCGTTCACGACAATAGCTTTACTTAGGAAAAGGCACACGGATGGCACCTTCCATGATCACTCGGGCACTACGACTCATAATCGCCCTCTCTATTTTCCACCCACTTTCGGTCTGCAGCGCTTTCGCACCTACCTTTGAGGTTCCTGACGGGTGTCCAAAGGTCACAAAATCACGACTTCCCTCACCGGCTGCCAAGTTCACTAAGGTGCCTGGTACACTTGCCGCTGAAGCAATCGCAACCGCAGCCGTACCCATCATGGCATGGTGCAATTGCCCCATAGACAAAGCACGCACCAGAAGGTCAGTATCTTCGGCAGCAACCGATTTTCCACTCGAAGCTTGATACGCTTGAGGCTTAGCAACAAACGCAACTTTAGGTGTATGTTGGCGTGATTCTGCTTGTTCTAAAGAATCGATAAGCCCCATCGCTACTGCACCATGTGCTCGAATGGATTCAAACAGAGCCAAGGCTTTGGTATCACTGTTAATATCCGATTGAAGCTCTGTGCCTTGATAGCCCACAGCTTCAGCATCAACAAAAATGGTGGGTATCCCAGCATTAATGTATGTCGCTTTGATGCAACCTAGGCCTGGAACATCTAAAAAATCGACAACATTCCCTGTCGGAAACATCGACCCGCGCGCATCGGCTGGATCTAGGAAATCAACTTGGATCTCAGCAGAGGGGAAAGTGACACCATCGAGCTCAAAGTCACCCAACTCTTGGACTTCTCCATCAGCGATAGGTACATGAACAATAATGGTTTTCTCAATGTTCACTTGCCATACTCGCACCTCGATCACACCATTTTCTGGAATACGATTCGAATCGACTAAGCCACTATGAATAGCAAATGGGCCCACTGCAGCAGACAGATTGCCGCAGTTACCGCTCCAATCAACGAACGGCCTGTCTATTGCCACTTGGCCGAATAGGTAATCCACATCGTGATCGACTCTGTTGCTCTTCGAAACAATCACGATTTTACTGGTACTGGACGTTGCGCCACCCATACCATCGGTTTGTTTACCATAAGGATCTGGACTGCCAATGACTCTCAACAACAATGTATCTCTAGCTTCTCCAGCAACTTGCGCTGATTCAGGTAAATCACTTAGGTTGAAGAAAACGCCTTTGCTCGTCCCGCCTCGCATATAGGTCGCAGGCACTTTTATCTGTTTAGTGTTCATCACAAGCTCCTACTGGGCGAGAAAGTCTTTGGCGAAGCGTTGCAACACGCCACCAGCGCCATACACGTTCACTTCGTCTGCAGTGTCTAGTCGGCAGGTTACTGGCACATCAAGCTTTTCACCGTTTTTACGAGTGATCACTAAAGCCAAATCAGAACCTGCTTCAATGTCACCATAAACGTCGTAAAGCTCGGTACCGTTGAGTTGTAAGGTATTCCGATTCGTTCCCGCTTTAAACTGTAAAGGCAACACGCCCATTCCGACTAAATTGGTTCTGTGGATTCGCTCAAACCCTTCGGCAACAATCACTTCAACACCCGCTAAACGCACCCCTTTGGCTGCCCAGTCACGTGATGAACCTTGTCCATAATCAGCCCCCGCCACGACAATCAAAGGCTGTTTACGGTTCATGTAGGTTTCTATCGCTTCCCACATTCGCGTAACTTGACCCTCGGGTTCAACTCTTGCTAATGAACCTTGTACGACTTCTCCAGCGTCCTTCACCATTTCGTTAAACAGCTTAGGGTTGGCGAATGTTGCTCGTTGCGCGGTTAAGTGATCACCTCGATGGGTCGCGTAAGAGTTAAAATCCTCTTCCGGCACTTCCATTTTGGTGAGGTATTCCCCCGCCGCGCTCGAAGCAAGAATCGCATTTGATGGGGACAAGTGATCCGTAGTGATGTTGTCCCCCAGAATAGCCAAAGGCCTCATACCAGATAGGCTTCGTTCTCCCGCAAGAGCCCCTTCCCAATAAGGTGGCCTGCGAATATAGGTACTTTGAGGTCGCCAGTCATAAAGCGGTTCAGTCGTTACCTGATCCTCATCTGGCTGGAACATTTTTACGTAGATTTGTTGGAATTGCTGAGGCTTAACATGTTCACCGACAACAGCATCGATCTCCGCATCACTCGGCCATAAATCACTTAAGTAGATTGGCTTGCCGTTGCTGTCAGTGCCTAAGCTGTCTTTCTCGATATCAAAGCGAATCGTGCCAGCCAACGCGTAAGCAACTACCAATGGCGGTGAGGCTAAAAACGCTTGTTTTGCATACGGATGAATTCGACCATCGAAGTTTCGATTCCCTGACAACACAGCGGTTGAATACAGGTCGCGGTCGATGATCTCTTGTTGGATTTTAGGATCCAGCGCCCCACTCATTCCGTTACATGTCGTACACGCATAGCCGACGATACCAAAGCCTAATTGTTCAAGTTCAGGAAGCAAACCTGCCGACTCGAGATAGAGCTTGGCAACTTTAGAACCTGGCGCAAATGACGTTTTCACCCACGGTTTACGAACTAATCCAAGCTGATTGGCTTTCTTAGCCACCAATGCTGCCGCGACCACATTTCTTGGATTACTGGTGTTAGTACAAGAGGTAATTGCTGCGATGATCACCGCACCATCAGGCATCTGCTCATCGCTGTACTGCTTAGCATGCTGCTCTTTCCAAGATGCTTGACTGATACCTTGTTCAGCCAGCTCTCTGGTTGGTAAACGACGATGTGGGTTAGATGGCCCTGCTAAATTGCGTTCAACTTTAGACAAATCAAACTCAAGTACTCGTTCATATTGAGCAGACTCTAGATCGTCAGCCCATAGCCCAGTTTGCTTAGCGTAGCGTTCGACTAATTCAACCTGTTCTGGTTCTCGCCCTGTAAGCTTGAGATATTGAATAGTCTGCTCATCGATATAGAACATACCCGCAGTCGCGCCGTATTCTGGCGTCATGTTGGAGATGGTTGCGCGGTCACCAATGGTCAGTGCACGAGCCCCTTCACCGAAGAATTCCAAATAGCTTGAGACCACTCTCTGATTACGAAGAAACTCAGTAATCGCAAGCACAATATCCGTTGCGGTTATCCCTTCTTGTCGTTGACCCGTCAGTTTAACGCCTACAATATCAGGCAAGCGCATCATCGACGGACGACCGAGCATCACTGTCTCAGCTTCCAAGCCGCCCACACCAATCGCAATAACGCCCAGAGCATCAACGTGCGGTGTATGGCTATCGGTACCAACACAGGTATCAGGGAAAGCGATGCCTTCTTTAGATTGAATAACCGGAGACATTTTCTCCAAGTTAATCTGGTGCATGATCCCGTTACCCGCAGGGATCACACTCACGTTTTTAAACGCGGTTTTACACCATTCAATAAAGTGAAAACGGTCTTCGTTTCTGCGCTCTTCAATCGCGCGGTTTTTATCAAACGCTTGGTTATCAAAGCCTGCATGTTCCACGGCTAACGAGTGGTCAACAATCAATTGGGTTTCGACCACTGGGTTTACCTTGGCAGGGTCTCCGCCTTGGTCGGCAATTGCATCGCGTAAGCCAGCTAAATCAACTAAAGCGGTCTGACCTAGAATGTCATGACACACCACACGCGCAGGATACCAAGGGAAATCAAGGTCACTCTTGCGTTCAATGATCTGTTTTAAGCTGTCTTCAAGAGTTTCAGGATCACAGCGTCTTACTAATTGCTCTGCCAATACTCTCGACGTATAAGGCAAGGTTCTATAACTGCCCGGAGATATCGCTTCTACCGCTTCGCAAGCATCGAAATACTCTAAATGCGTACCGGATAAAAGTTTTCGGTACTGATTTTTATCAAGGTACTGAGCTTGTTCAAGTTTTACATCAGACATACATCCACCATTATCTGTTAGATTCTATTCGTTGTTTCTTGAGGCGTTGTCATATGAAGACGGAAGTCACCTCAAGACATAAGTCGGCTCGTTATAGAGGGCTAACGTAGATGAATAGGTAGCCAGTCTTGATGCTCTGGCCCGGTGTAGTCTGCACTTGGACGAATGATGCGATTGTTTTCTCTTTGTTCGAACACATGCGCCGTCCAACCTGTAAGGCGGCTCATCACAAAGATCGGAGTAAACAATTTGGTTGGGATGTCCATGAAGTGATATGCCGATGCATGGAAGAAGTCAGCGTTACAAAACAAGCCTTTCTCTCGCTTCATAACGGCTTCAACGCGCTCAGACACGGCATAAAGCTGTTCATCACCCACCTCTTGAGCTAGCTCTTTTGACCAACGCTTGATTAGAGCATTTCGTGGGTCGCTTTCACGATAAATGGCATGACCGAAGCCCATAATTTTGTCTTTGTTAACAAGCATCTGCATGATGTTAGTTTCTGCTTCATCAGCGGATTTCCAATCTTGGATCATTTCCATTGCCGCTTCATTCGCACCGCCATGTAAAGGACCTCTTAGTGTGCCAATTGCTGCTGTAACGCACGAATGAATATCTGACAGTGTTGATGCACACACACGAGCAGCAAAAGTAGATGCGTTGAACTCATGCTCTGCGTAAAGCGTTAGCGAACAATGCATTACCTGCTTATGCAGTTCACTCGGCGCTTTATCTGTTAGCATTTTCAAGAAGTAGCCACCCAGACATGCTTCGCTTTGATCTTCAGTATCAATGCGCACGCCATCGTGGCTAAAGCGGTACCAATAACAAATAATCGCAGGGAAAAGCGCAAGCATTCGTTCGGTCGCGAACAGTTGCTCAGAGAAGTCAGACTCTTGCTCTAGATTACCTAACATTGAACAACCCGTTCTCATCACATCCATTGGATGAGCGTCTGCAGGAATAAGCTCTAGTGCTGCTTTCAAAGGTTGAGGTAAGCCGCGTAGACCAACCAACAATGTTTTGTAATCGTCTAGCTCTTTTGCATTGGGTAAGTGACCTCTTAGTAGCAGGTGCGCCACTTCTTCGAACTGAGCGTGATGAGCAAGATCGGTAATATCATAACCACGGTAGGTTAAGCCGGTTCCTGATTTTCCTACCGTACATAGCGCCGTAGTTCCCGCACTCTGACCACGTAGACCAGCACCACCGATTGCAGGTGCGCTGGCTGTTTTTTCGCTTTGTTGTTGGTTTTCTGTTGAAGCCTTTTCGACAGCTGCTTTATCACTCAAAGATACAGACATGGTGAACTCCTTTTCTGTGTTAGCCGCCTGCACTCTTTGGTGCTGCCTGTTTATATGTCCGATGATCTTTATCATCGGTACTGGATATGGCGACTAACCATTTCACGTTATTGGATTAAGTTGATTTTTGATTAATTGAAACTGGTTTACCCTTCACTTGAAAACAACTGATCAAGCTTGTTTTCGTAGTCGTGGTAATTCAGGTGTTCGTAAAGCTCTTTACGGGTTTGCATTGAATCCAACAGAGCTTCTTGATTGCCTTCAACTAACAAGTGCTTGTAAACACTCTCCGCCGCTTTGTTCATCGCACGGAACGCACTCAATGGATAAAGCACCATGTCGACACTTGATTGGGCCAACTCGTTACAGTTGTAGAGTGGCGTTTGGCCAAACTCAGTGATGTTCGCAAGAATAGGCACGTGTTTACCCGTTGCTGATTTCAACGCCGCCGAGAACTTCACGTATTGGTCTAGCTGATTCATCGCTTCAGGGAAGATCATGTCCGCACCCGCTTCAACACACGCAATAGCTCGCTCAATCGCACTGTCTATTCCTTCAACCGCCAATGCATCCGTACGAGCCATAATTACAAAGCTTTCGTCGGTTCTGGCATCGGTTGCCGCTTTCACTCTATCGACCATCTCTTGCTGGCTAACAATTGCTTTATTTGGACGGTGACCACAGCGTTTCTGAGCCACCTGATCTTCCATGTGAATTGCCGCTGCTCCCGCCTTTTCCATCGCGCGAATCGTACGTGCGATATTGAACGCGCCACCGAAACCCGTGTCGATATCCACCAGCAAGGGCAAATCACACGCATTGGTAATACGTTCAACATCCACCAACACATCGTTCAATGTGGTGATGCCTAAATCAGGCAAACCGTAAGACGCATTGGCGATGCCTCCACCAGACAAATAAATCGCCTGATGACCCAAGTTCTTTGCCATCATCGCGCAATACGGATTCACAGTGCCTACGATCTGCAATGGATCGTTGTCTTGCACAGCTTGTCGGAACTTTGCTCCTGCTGATAACTTCATAATGACGCTCCCTGTTAATTGTTTATTTCTAGCTAATCTTTAAGATTCACACCTTTGGTTATCGCCAGCACTGATCCGCTGACAGGTTCCAATGGTTGCTTAATCAAGATCTTTGGATTGGATTTGTTGTTCTATAAGCAATCGACTACCCGAGATGTGTCTTCGCATTAGCATTTCTGCTAACTCTTCATCACGGTTGCGAATCGCTTGTAAAATGTATTTGTGTTCATCGAGCGCCTCTTTTGGTCGAGACTGAGCTCTAGGCGATTGATAGCGATACATGCGTAATAAGTGATAAAGCTCATCACACAATAGAGAAATGAGTTTGCTGTTACGACTCGCTTTAATAATGCGGTAATGGAAATCGAAATCCCCATGTTGGTGGAAGTAAGAAGAACCTTCGACTTCATCGATGTGTTGGGAATGTGTCGACAATAAGCCTTCAAGCCCAATCAACTCTTCTTGTGTGATGTGTCTCGCTGCTAAACGAGCAGCCATGCCTTCCAATGCCTCTCGCACTGCGTATAACTCAAGTAGTTTGTCTGCCGAAAAGGTAATAACTCGCGCGCCTACATGAGGAATTCGCTCAATAAGCCCTAGCCCTTCCACACGCATTATCGCTTCACGTAATGGACCTCGACTTACCTCAAAGCGTTTGGCCAGTTCAGGTTCCGAGATCTTACTGCCCGGCGGTAATTCACCGTTAACAATTGCCTCAACGAGGTATTCCGTCAGGTTTTCTGACTTGGTGTTTTCTTTATCGCTCACACGAGTTTTCGTGTGAGCACTTAAGGTGGGATCTTTTATCGCAGTATTCATATTCACGCTGCTCACTTCTGATTGTTGAGCCTTAATTGTCAACAACTTCATAACATGAACATAAAATACACGATTAAATTGTCGACAATCAAGAAAATTGTCGACAATTTAGACTAAGGTAGTATCTTTTATAGGCGATGAGAACTTACTTAAAAAAGCACTAATAACAATTCAACCATTTGTTATTTATCGACTTAACTAGAAAAAATCCACCAATTTCTTAATTACTCTAAAATTATTTTAAATCGAAGTGTCGACAACTTATAGGCGAACTTGTCAAACGCAGGTCCCTCTGTATCTATCTAACGGCTCACCGATAAACGGATATAAAAAAGGCGCATCATGTGCGCCTTACATCCATATAACTCGTTCTAGCAAGCCAACCTTTGGTCAAGCAATCTGGCGAGTCACTTCGAGGTATTTATTGATATCAACAAAATCAATCTGTTCCGGTTTTAGATACTCTTCTGCATATTGGATATGCGTACCGCTGGTTAAAAACAGTCTAAACAGCTCGATATCTAGATGCTCATCCAGCGCCATTTTGTACATAATGTCGACAGCCACGCTAATTGGCTTCGCTTTCTTGTAAGGTCGGTCGGCAGCAGTTAACGCCTCAAAAATATCAGAAATAACTAAAATACGTTCTGGGATTGAAAGGTCGTCTGCTGTGAGTTTCCTTGGATAGCCTGTACCTTTAAGGGTTTCATGGTGAGTCGACGCATAACGAGGAACACGGCTTAGCTCTTTCGGGAATGGCAGGTTTTCAAGCATCTTGATGGTACCAAGCATGTGCTCATTTATCTTAAACCTATCTTCAGCAGTTAAGGTGCCGCGAGCAATACTCAGGTTATAGACTTCACCTAGATTGTATAAGTGCTCTGGAACGTCCATTTTAATCTGATGTTTCGGGTCAAATTCTAATGGTCTATCTCTTTTCACTATGTGTTCAGGTTTGTCACTCAGAAGTGGCTCTGTCGCAGGTAAGCTTGAACTCGATGCCCTATTCATCGCTTCAATTGGCGATAGGCCGAGTTGATCGTCGAAATTACGCGTCCAAGTCGTTTCAGCGATAGAATGAATACGGGCAACCTTATCATCACTCATAAATTCACCACCCACATTAGATGTTGCGATAAACGCAAAATCGTCTTGTAGCTTTTTCTTCGTTATAGCTAACTCTTCGGCTATCTGATCCGTTGGTAATTCACCTTCAAGCTGCTTACGCAAAGCCGTAATTTCTGCATCACGCCAAAGCACCTCAAATCGCGTTCTCACCTCGTGAATACGGTTATAGTTCGCTTCTAGCTTAGAGCCTTTATCCACGATATGTTCTGGCGTGGTGATCTTTCCGCAATCATGCAGCCACGCAGCTATTCTAAACTCACGGCGCTCATCATCATTCTCAAACTTAAAGTCTTTGAAGTGCTCAGATTGTGATTGTTCAGCCGCATCAGCCAGCATCAAACCGAGTTCTGGTACACGATTACAATGCCCTGCCGTATAAGCGGACTTATCATCGATCGCTTGAGCGATGAGCTTGATAAACGACTCAACAAACGCCTCTTGAGTTTGCTCATGTTGCTTGAGTTCTGTCGACATCTCTTTGACTGCAACCGACAACTCCCATATTTCCTTAATTCGAGTATCCAGCACGGTCACGCTGTCATAATCACGCAGTTTAATCTTACTCGTCTCTGCTTTTAATTGACGAATAGGGCGGACAATAGGCGCACCAAAGATCCAAGCTACAGGCAAGGTTAGGCTCATCAAAAACACGGTCACGCCAATAGAAGTTGCCACTCGCTTGTTCACCGCACTGTAAATTTCCGCTTCTGGTATCGCTACTGCAAAATATTCAGAGTACTGCGCGCCCGTCTCAATCTTTTTCAGATATAAGCGCTTAGCTTCACCATTAAGCACAATCTTAACCATTTCGCCTTCGGTGGTCGCTGTCGCAGTTCTTTCATAGAGCTCCGTATAAGGAATGGTTGTACCGGTATTTAGGGCTGGATGTTGAAACCACTTTTGCGATAATGCAACTTTCTGTTCTTCCGTTAATGCATTTATGGCTTGGTTGATGATTGGTAACAGTTGTTGATGTTTATTCTGCAGCACAATGTGAAACTGGTTTGGATAGCTCGCTTTCAAGTCCGATAGCGCTTCATTCACTTTGAGGTTTGCATGGAAAAATTTATCCAACGAAAACGACAGCACGGGCTTAGCATCGAGTACCGCAAAATATTTACCATTTTCAACAGCAGCCAATGCCGATTCCATGTCGGAAAACTCAACAAGTTCGATATTTGGGAAGTCTGTTCTCAACTGAGGTGTAATCGACCACCCTGATAGAATCGCAACTTTTTCACCTTCAAGCTCAGCGTAATTTGATAGGGTTTGAACGTCACCTCGAGTGACAACAGAGAAAGGCAGTTCATAGATAGCGTCAGTGTATAAACCTTTAACACCATTGCTTTCGTAGTTCTGAATCGAATGTAGGCCATCAATGCTTCCTTCATGAAACTTGCCGGTTAATTCCGCCCACGAAAAACCATTCACAAATTCAAATCTAACCCCGCTCATCTCACTGATCATTTGCAAGAGATCAATTGCGTAGCCGTGTGGCTCTCCAGATACAGAGAAATCCATCGGCCCCCAATCATTTTGATTAGAGAACAACAAGGGAGGTGTTTTTTCTATGGTGGCTTGTTGATCAGAAGACCAATTGATTTCATTAGCTTGAGGAAGTACTTGTGTCGTTTCAATATCGCGGTTAGACGCAATAATGTTGCCTGATTTGGAATATAAGAAAGATTCAACCTGACTGTCTTCATCAAGATCCAACGCGCTCGCAGATAGCTTACTTGCCAGAGATGACAAGACGATATCGATGCCTATCACATGTTGTGTATCGCCAGCAGCTTTTGATTCGAAGGCTAAAGAATAGGTTTGTCCGGTGATCTGGAGATGTTGGAAAAGGTAAGGTTGCGTTTTTTCAACCGTCTCTGTATTTGCGGATACGTACCAAGGCCTTGTAGTCGGAAAGTAATTGCTCGGTTCTGTCTTTGACTCTCTGAGGTTAAACTCAAGGTCATAGTATTTGGTCGTACGGATACGGCCTGCTTGTCTATCACTGATCTCAATCACAACCCACCGGTCTGAACTATCAGCACCGATTTTATCTCTCACAAAAGGAGATGATTCCAGGTTGATAATCTGAAAGAAACGCTCGTTAGAAGACCCAATATAAATACTGTAAAACAGCGGATTGTCTTTTATCGCTTCTGAGAGAATTCCACGCGACTCTTCCCGAGAGATCTGGTGGCTAATAGAGCGATGTACTGAAGAGAGTAAACGAGCAGTATTTATCGCGTCTGAGTCGACGTTACCGATATAGTCGCTTAAGTCCTGAGATACCATGGTCAACTTGGACAAGGTATGCTCTGTCGCCATTTTTTTACTGAAGTAGTATTGAAGTGAAACCGCAACGATCGCTGTCAGTACCGTTGCAAGCAAAAACATCCCTCCAACGGTAAACCGTAACGAGATTTTTGTGTTCGTCATTATTCTATCCTTGAATAACCACTAGCCCAGAAATGTAACATGCTAGCAATATTTATATTATTACTACGGCATACTGTCTCTAGCAACACATTATTCTATATATTAAAGAGCGCCTCTCCATATCACTCTTTGTGTCGCAATAAGTACCCTCTTTAATGATACACAGCAGTATAAAGCGACCAGCAGTCAAAAAAATTGTTCACATAAACTCAAGAAAAACCTAGTTATTATTGCTGGAAGAGTCCTATAGCCACGCCTCCATGAACTTTATGAACAATATTAATCCAATGTTCTTTATTCTCAATATCGCCGCATTACAGACAATTCGTTAACACACCGTTAACTTTAACTTCATCTACTCAACAGCACCCAACAGTGATGTTGAGCAGCTGGATATAAAACATAAGTTTCTCTCCATTGAAGAGATCCCCTACATAAGGAACGTGAACCATGTTCAAGGCACTGAAACCTACTCTTGCGGCTTCTATCATCGCAGCAACCTTTTCTTTCAACACTTTTGCTGCTGACGTAGAGAAAATCCACTTCCTAATCCCTGGCGGCGCTGGTGGCGGTTGGGATATGACAGCTCGTGGTACTGGTGATGTACTTGTGAAATCAGACATCGTAGAAAATGTCTCTTTCCAAAACTTGTCTGGTGGCGGCGGCGGTAAAGCAATTGCTCACCTAATTGAAACCGCTCAACGTCAAGAAGACACGCTGATGGTGAACTCAACACCTATCGTTGTGCGCTCGTTAACAGGTATCTTCCCTCAATCTTTCCGCGACCTAACACCCGTTGCAGCAACCATTGCCGATTACGGCGCAATCGTTGCGTCTGCGAATTCTAAGTACAACACTTGGGAAGACGTAGTAAAAGAGTTCGAAACCAACCCACGTAAAGTGAAAATTGCTGGCGGTTCAGCTCGTGGCAGCATGGATCACCTTGTTGTGGCAGCAGCATTCAAAGGCGAAGGTTTTGACGCTAAGAAAGTGCGTTACATTGCCTACGACGCTGGCGGTAAAGCGATGGCTGCACTGCTTTCTGGTGAAACCCAACTGCTTTCAACAGGCCTTGGTGAAGTGTTAGAGATGTCTAAGTCTGGCCAAGTAAAAGTATTGGCAGTAACGGCACCAAAACGCCTTGAGGCTGCACCTAACATTCCAACACTAACCGAATACGGCAATGAAACAGTATTTGCTAACTGGCGTGGCTTCTTCGCGGCTCCAAATACTAGCCAAGCGAAAATCGATGAGTGGAATGAAGCACTAGGCAAAATGTACAAAACCGATGAGTGGCAAGTGGTTCGTGACCGTAACGGTTGGATCGATAACTACAAAGCGGATAAAGATTTCTACGCCTTCCTAGAAGATCAAGAAAAACAGATGGGCGATCTAATGCGTGAGCTTGGTTTCTTGAAGTAACCAACAACCAGAGAGGGTCTATGTGCCCTCTTACTCTTTCCTTGTTTTGCCGTACATGAGTTAACTAAAACTCCTTTGTTTATTCGTAGACGTATTACTAACGCTTGCCGATTCGTTGTAAACGCAAGTGGCTTGCTAAACCCAAGCACCGTAATCCGCTTACCTTTGGTTAGTGATCCCAGACATTTCATTGACTCGCTCATGTACGGTTTTTTACTTTTCTATACCACCCCAACTGGAGTTGGATATGTCGGACTTACCAACCAAATTTCTGAGTAAGGAATCCCTGCTTTCTAAAGATCGCCTAGGCGCAATGATCTTTATGTTGGCGTGCTTGTGCTATGGCTACCAAACCACAATGATTCCTTTATTCCCCGGTGACGAGTATGAACCGTTTACCGCAAGAACATTGCCTACTCTGCTGACCTTCATTGGCATCGGGCTATCGTTGATCCTACTCGTGACAAGGCAACCCGATCAGAAAATCAAATGTGACACCACACCTTTGAACTGGAAGCTGCTCATTGGCTTTTTAGTGTTAATGGCTTTGTACGGTGTTGGACTGACTTATCTTGGCTTCGTTTTAGCAACCAGCTTCTTCTTACTTGCAGGCTTCTACCTGCTGGGTGAACGCCGCAAAGCGGTTTTATTTGGGGCGTCGTTTCCTTTCGTTATCGCGTTCTTTCTTCTTTTAACTCAAGGCTTAGATATCTACCTAGAGCCTGGTTTAATCTTCACTCTTTGGTAGGGATAACATTATGTTAGATGGAATTTTACAAGGACTTTCGACCGCTGTGATGCCAATGAACATCATGATGGTAATTGTGGGCTGTTTCGTGGGCACCTTCATCGGGATGCTACCGGGACTCGGTCCAATTTCAGCAATCGCACTGATGATCCCTATCACTTATGGCCTAGACCCATCTTCTGGTCTTATTTTGATGGCCGGTGTTTACTACGGTGCGGTATTTGGTGGCTCAACGTCATCAATCTTAATCAATGCTCCGGGTTGTTCTTCTACGGTGGTAACGGCATTCGACGGCTACCCAATGGCGCAAAAAGGCCAAGCTGGTAAAGCCCTTGCCCTTGCAGCCTACTCTTCTTTTACTGGTGGTACGCTTTCTGCAATTATGCTGTTGATCGCAGCACCAGCTCTAGCAAGCGTGTCATTGAGCTTCCAGTCTTCTGACTACTTTGCACTGATGCTATTAGGTTTATCAGCAGTAGCGGCGTTTGCAGGCCCAGGTCAGGTAATCAAGGCTTGGATGATGACTATCTTAGGTTTGATGTTATCAACAGTGGGTATCGACAAAGGTGTCGGTGTAGAACGTTTCACATTTGGTCTAACGGATCTTATGGACGGATTCAGCTTCCTACTTCTTGCTATGGCAACCTTCGCTTTAGGTGAGACTTTAATGGGTATTTTGAAACCTGAGAAAGACACCAGCGGCGAAGAAAGCCAAAAGATGGCCGATATTGGCAGCATGAAAGTGACCAAAGAAGAGTTCAAAGAAGTCGCGCCCGTTTCGATTCGTTCTTCGATCCTTGGTTTCTTTACTGGTGTTCTACCTGGTGCTGGTGCAACGATTGCCGCGTTCTTAAGTTACGGTATGGAGCGTAGCCTCGCGCCAAAAGACAAACAGAAAGAATTTGGTAAAGGCAGTATTCGTGGTCTTGTTGCACCAGAATCAGCAAACAATGCCGCATCAAGTGGTTCATTCGTTCCACTACTGACGCTTGGTATTCCGGGGTCTGGTACTACAGCAATCATGTTAGGTGCATTGATTGCTTATGGTATTCAACCGGGTCCTCGCTTGTTTGTTGAACATCCAGATGTATTTTGGTCGGTGATTATCTCGATGTACTTTGGCAACATCGTACTGGTTATCTTGAACCTGCCGCTTATTCCTTACATCTCTAAGTTGCTGGCAGTACCAAGAACAGTACTACTGCCAATGATTATCTTCTTCTCAATCACCGGTGTGTACTTGGTGTCTTTCAACACGATGGATGTCTTTGTAATGCTAATTGTGGCAATGGTGGCGATCGCGTTAAGGCTGGCCAACTTCCCACTCGCACCGTTACTGCTTGGCTTCATATTAGGTGGTTTGATGGAAGAGAACTTGAGACGCGCACTGATGATCAGTGATGGTGAACTCAGCTTCCTTTGGGAACGTCCTATCACCATGACATTCACTATCTTGGCGGTATTGGTTCTCTCTAGTCCGATTCTCGTTAAGCTGTTCAAGAGCTTTAGAGCAAAACCAGTTGAAGTTTAGGCTGAGAACATCACTTACTTAAACTAAACAGAAGGAGCCTCAGGCTCCTTTTTTCGTATCCGTTAATTCAAAAAAACACAGATCTAAGATGGTAGCAAACTCACAATCCGACTCATGAAAAACACATATCCCTGATATTAAAAACAAAATCAAGTAAGGTGATTCATCATTTAACGCATTGGATTCTAAAACTATGGATTGGTTGATTCTATTCTTGTCAGGCGTGATTGGCGGCGTGCTTAACTCTATTGCAGGAGGAGGCAGCTTCATCACCTTCCCCGCTCTACTGTTTGCTGGCGTGCCTCCGATTGCGGCCAACGCGACCAATACCTTTGCTTCATGCGCTGGTTACATCAGTGGTGCTTATGCACTGCGCCATGAAATTCGATCTGGCACCAAACAACTCAAACTCGTTGTCGGGCTATGTGTAATAGGCGGCGGCATCGGTGCATTTTTACTACTACATACACCAGAAGCGTTGTTTACTCAATCCGTTCCTTGGTTATTGCTGTTCGCCGCTCTGCTTTTTACCTTTGGTGGCACACTCAATAAATGGCTAAAGAAAGTAACCGCTAAACATAAGCACGCCACCAGCGCAGGCGCGTTCTTTTCCGCCGTATTACTTTTGATCGTGTGTGTTTATGGTGGTTATTTTAATGCAGGCTTAGGCATTGTGACCTTGAGCTACTTGGCACTGGCAGGATATACCAATATCAACGTGATGAATGGCATCAAATTGTTGGTGTCGGCATGCGCGTCACTCGCGGCAATCGTGTTCTTTGTTGTGAATGGTTCGATTGATTGGCCGTCAGGCATGGCCGTTTTGTTTGGGACATTGGTCGGTGGTTACTATTCAGCAAAAGTTTCTCGCCGTATTCCTCAACAATATGTTCGTACCACAGTGATCATCGCGAGCTTTTTGATCACCGCTTACTTTTTTTATACCAACTAGATTCTATGCCTACTAGGTTTATGCTAACTAGACATTCGGTTCAATAAGGCTTGCAACTGGAAAGATAAAGCAAAAAGACTGCACCCTTCTCATACCTGCTTCGCTATTTTATTGCTTATAAAATAGCCAGAGCAAAATATGTGAGACGAGTCCTTTAATTAGTAAATTTGATAACAATTTAGACTATTTTTTAGCCTTTCTTTTACGGAAAGTAGGATAATTCTCTTGTCGAAAGTGAGACTTCATTAGGAGGCGTTATGAACATTAAACTCGGTCATGTCATGTCATCAAGTCGACTCATTTGCTTTATCGCTTTTCTTGCTGCCACATTCGCGTGGATCCTAAAAATGCCCGCTTTGTTCTCTGTGTCAGCATTATTCTTACTGGTCAGTGCGATCCTTTATCTCACCGATCTTTGGAAGAATCAAAGAAAGAACAGCGAAGCTTAGCCATTGACGGTTTACACCGAACGAATTAAAAAAGGAGCTCGTAGGCTCCTTTTGTGTTCTTCGCTTGTCTACTTAGTGTATTCGTTAACCACACCTAATAACGCCTGTTTATGAGCGACGCCATTTTTAACGCCGGCTCTTGCTAACGACGCCTTCTTATTAACGACGAAAGTTACGACCGTTACCGCCGCGGCGCTCTTTAAACGCAGACGCAGCTTTAGCTTGAGAAGCGTGGATAGACTCAACCGTTAGTTCCATTGGCTCACGAGGTTCTAGCCCATGGCGGAATGTACGTGAACGCGGAGGCATCTGGTACTCAATGTCCGATGCTTTAGGCATGCGCTTGAAACGGTAAAGGTAGAAGTTTTCAACCTTTTCACGAGCCCATTCGGTTTTCTTCAGGTATTTAACTGCGCTTGCCACTGTAGGCTTAGTATTAAAGCAGTTCATACGCATTGCCGCATCTAAAATTTCCCAACCATAATGGTCCACTAATTCAGTGATCATGGTTTCAAGCTTTAAGCCATGTAGCGGGTTATTTTGTTGCAGTTCGATTCTTTCTTCTTCAGTCATAACATTACCTTTTTCAAGGCAACTAAAGGCCTTGAATTTACTCTAGAACACCGTCATCACTGACCATTTCTAGCTCAATCACTTGGGCATTACATCCATTGCCCTTATTTATGCCTTTATGATGGCATAAAGCATACTCGTTATCCTATTTATCTTTGAAATTAATTTCGAATTGGTCACTTAACACCCTACCTTAGCTCGCTATACAGACTAAGACATTCTTCAAACAAAACTCCCCCGCAAAAGATATGAAACTGGTTTAACCTAACAAAACTTATAGTAACCGTATGCAAAATCCATGTATTTAGTGATGACATTAAAGTTTTTCAGTACGCAGTATTACATCTTAATAACACAATGCTATGGTTTTATTGAATATCGAAACGGTAAAAGACCGGATTAAACAATGACATAATTATAAGTAAAGGTTGGCTTGCCAAATGTTTGACTACTCACATTTCAGCAGAGCAGCGGCCCAAGACAAAGACATCGTCGCTATAGTCGATGATCTCTTTCAGCTAGCTCGTGAACACTACCCCATACTATCTCGGCTATCCGTGGTGCTATGCAGTGAAAATAAAGCATCTAATTATTTTGTATCAGATTCACTGTGCCAAAACGTCAAGCACCACTACATCGAACAAGAAATCAAACCCAACTCCGCTTTGAGTCGTCTAGCTGAATCATTGGAGACTAGAATTGTTGATGACCTCTCTTTGATCAATCCGACGAAGCAAATCTCTCATCTACTCGAGCTCGGTCACCAAAGTAGCTATACAACTCCAATCCACTACCAAGAGAGTAACCTCGGATTCGTTTTCATCAACGCATCATGCACTGACTTTTTTGCTAAGCAGACAATCCAAAGCGACATCGCCTACCTCACTCAAGCGATTTCGAACCTGTTTGTACAACTATTCGAACGTCAGCGTCATTTTCAATCCTCTTTAGCGGTCGCTCTAAACATGGGACATGCGCGCGACCCTGAAACCAAAGAACATCTGATTCGCATGGGAAAATACAGCGAGCAGCTCGCACGTACGCTTTCGCACAGTAACAATTCGATTACCCATCAGTTCGTTCACCGTATTCGCTTATATGCGCCATTTCACGACATTGGTAAGTACCGAATCCCAGATAACGTGTTATTCAGCACGGGGCGTTTCTCAGAAGAAGAAAGAGCCATAATGAACAACCACACCTTGTATGGTGAAGAGATGATTAACGATGTGGTGTCCCTCTCCCATCATTGCTCTATGTGTTCTGACGAAATTCAGTTCATTAAGAATATTGTACGTCATCACCACGAGCGGTTTGATGGTTCGGGGTTACCCGATGGTTTGAGTCATACTGCGATTCCGCTTGAAGCACGAATTGTAACGCTCGCGGATGTGTTTGACGCGCTGATGAGTAAAAGAGCCTATAAGCACGCATGGTCACTCGATGAAGTCATGGAGTACATTGAAGCGCACAACGGTTCGATGTTCGACCCTGAATGTGTTGAGGCCCTTAAACAGAACCTAGACGACTTTATGGCAATTCGAGAGCAATACAACGACGATGTAAAACCTCAAGCTATGATGGCTTAGCCTGAGTGAATTTCGAATGACTTATGCTAAATCGAAGCCAACAAAAAAGGATGCCTATTGGCATCCTTTTTTCTATTTACAGCTTAAAGAACAAACACGTTCTTACTGATTCTAACTAACGATTATACGTCGTAAGTTGTAGAAGCAGTGTCGCCGCCTGTACCAGTCCAGTTTGTGTGGAAGAATTCACCACGTGGACGGTCAGTACGCTCGTAAGTGTGAGCACCGAAGTAGTCACGTTGAGCTTGAAGCAGGTTCGCTGGTAGACGTGCTGTTGTGTAACCGTCTAGGAAAGATAGCGCAGAAATCGTACATGGCATTGGGATACCAGACTCTAGAGATTTCGCTGCTACTTTACGCCATGCTACTAGGCTGCCTTGTAGGATGTTTTTGAAGTACTCATCAGAACCTAGGAACGCGATGTCTGGGTTTGCTTCGTACGCATCACGGATGTTGCCTAGGAATGCAGAACGGATGATACAACCACCACGCCACATTAGTGCTACGTTACCGTAGTTTAGGTCCCAGCCGTTTTCGTTCGACGCTTCACGCATTAGCATGAAACCTTGAGCGTAAGAGATGATCTTAGAAGCCAGTAGAGCTTGACGTAGTGCGTCAACCCATTCTTGCTTGTCGCCTTCAACTGGAGTGATTGTCTTCTCAAACAAAGCTTCAGCTTCAACACGTTGGTCTTTAAGAGCAGACAGGCAACGAGAGAATACAGACTCAGAGATTAGAGTCAGTGGGATACCTAGGTCTAGTGCGTTGATACCAGTCCACTTACCAGTACCTTTTTGGCCTGCAGTGTCTAGGATCTTCTCAACTAGCGCTTCACCGTCTTCATCTTTGTAGCCAAGAATGTCAGCAGTAATTTCAACTAGGTAGCTGTCTAGCTCAGTTTTGTTCCAGTCAGCGAATACTGCTTGCATCTCGTCAGCAGACATACCTAGACCATCTTTCATGAACTGGTATGCTTCAGTGATAAGCTGCATGTCACCGTATTCGATGCCGTTGTGTACCATCTTAACGAAGTGACCAGCACCGTCGTTACCAACCCAGTCACAACAAGGCTCACCAGCGTCAGTTTTTGCAGAGATACCTTGGAAGATTGGCTTAACCGCTTCCCAAGCTTCAGCCGCGCCACCTGGCATGATTGAAGGACCGAAACGAGCACCTTCTTCACCACCAGAAACACCAGTACCGATGAAGTGGATGCCTTTCTCACGACAATGCGCTACACGACGGTTAGTGTCTGGGTAGTTAGTGTTACCACCATCAATGATGATGTCGCCTTCGTCTAGAAGTGGGATTAGGTTTTCGATGAACGTGTCTACAACGTCACCAGCACGAACCATAAGCATCACTTTACGTGGCGCTTCTAGCTTCTCAACTAGCTCTTCTAGAGAGTAAGCACCAACAATGTTAGTACCTTTAGCTGGGCCTTCTAGGAACTCGTCTACTTTAGCAGCAGTACGGTTATGAGCCACAACTTTGAAGCCGTGATCGTTCATGTTTAGGATAAGGTTCTGACCCATTACCGCTAGGCCAATTACACCGATATCACCTTTCATTATTTTATCTCCTTGCGGCTATTCGCACTTATGCGATAGCACTTGCTGCATTTGAATCTAGGAACCACTCTGTTTCGCCAGTTTTAGACTGGATTTTCGCTGCCGGGTAAGGCAACTCTGAAGCAGGAGTAGTATGAATTTCTTTAACGATCTCAACTTTACCTGCACCTAGTACTAGGTAGCTGATTCGTTTTGCTGCTTCTAAAACTTTCGCTGTTTTAGAAACTCGGATTTGACCAGACTCAGGGTGAGAAGCTAATACTGATAGGTTCTCATCTTGGTAGTCCGTTGCGCCCGGGAATAGTGAAGCTGTGTGACCGTCTGCACCAACACCAAGCAGAATCCAATCGAAGACAGGCGTGCCGTTTTCAGTTGGAATTACGCCTGCCATCTCTTTTGCGAAACGCTCTGCTTCTGCTTTAGGTTCATCTTCACCACGAATGCGGTGGATGTTTTCAGCAGGAAGGTTTACTTGAGTAAACAACAATGCATTCGCTTCACCGAAATTGCTTTCAGCGTCGTCTGGTGCAACGCAACGTTCGTCGCCCCACCAGAAGTGAAGGTTATTCCATTGAATACCTTCAGCGTAAGGCGCCTGCGCTAAAAGCTTGAAAAGCATTTTTGGCGTGCTGCCACCCGACAGTGAAATGTGAACAGGTGTGCCCTGCTCGCTGTATGCTTTCATTTCATTTGCTAGGTTTTCAACAACCAGTTCAGGCGTTGCAAAGATCTTGTGATTGATCATAGTTCGCAGTAATCCGTGTCTGTTAAGTTTTTGCATGGGAAACGCCATGCGCGGCCATCACGTTGCAGAAGTTCATCTGCTTCTTGTGGGCCCCAAGTACCACAAGCATAGCCAAACAGTGCTTGAGGATCTTGCTTGAAGTCTAAGATTGGTTGAACGTACTTCCAACATGCTTCTACTGCATCGGTACGTGCAAACAGAGTCGCATCACCGTTCAGTGCATCAAGAAGAAGACGCTCATAAGCCGTTAGCATCTGAGTTTCAGGCAAGTCAGAGTAAGAGAAGTTCATTTTCACTTCTTTTGCTTTGAAACCTGCACCTGGCTCTTTCAAACCAAAGCTCATCTGAATACCTTCATCCGGTTGGATACGGATAATCAGCTTGTTCTCAGGTGCATCTTGACCAAACACTGGGTGAGGCGTGTTCTTAAAGTGAATCACGATTTCCGTTACGCGCGTTGGTAAGCGTTTACCCGTACGTACGTAGAAAGGAACCCCATTCCAACGCCAGTTGTTGATGTGTGCTTTAAGACCAATGTACGTTTCAGTACGAGAGTCATCCGCAACACCCGGCTCTTCACGGTAACCAAGCAACTGCTGGCCGCGAACGTCTGACGCTGTGTATTGACCTAGCACTAAATCTTTACGCAGGTCGTCTTCTTCTAGCGGTTTGAGACACTGAAGAACTTTAACCACTTCGTCACGAATAGAATCAGCATTAATTTGAGCTGGTGGCTCCATACCAACCATTGCTAGCACTTGTAGCAGGTGGTTTTGGAACATGTCACGAACGGCGCCAGAACCGTCGTAGTACCCGCCACGCTCTTCTACGCCAAGGAACTCAGCACCTGTGATTTCAACGTATTCAATGAAGTTACGGTTCCACAGAGGTTCAAACATCGCGTTTGAGAAACGAAGCACTAGAAGGTTTTGTACCGTTTCTTTACCAAGGTAATGGTCGATACGGTAGATCTGGTGTTCTTGGAAGTGATGATGGATCTCTTCATCCAGCGCTTGAGCTGATGCTAGATCGTAACCAAATGGCTTCTCAATGATAAGACGACGCCAGCCGTTCTTTTCATCGTTCAGGCCATGCGCAGCAAGGTTTGCTGGGATCACACCGTAAAGGCTTGGCGGAGTTGCCAAGTAGAACAATGTGTTATGGTTTTCGAATTGGTAGTCTTGCTCAAGCTTATCCAGACGTTGTGCTAGACGAGCGTAATCGTCTACATCTGAAGTGTTGATCGCTTGGTAATGCAGATGTTCAATAAATGCATTCAGCGTCTCTGGCTCAGTTTTTTCCATTTCCTGAAGAGACTTCTTCAGCTTCTCACGGTAAGACTCGTCGCTGTACTCAGTACGGCTCACTCCAAGAATCGCAAAGGACTCTGGAAGTTGATTGCTAGCATACAGGTGGTACAAAGCAGGAATTAACTTGCGGTAAGTTAGATCTCCCGACGCACCAAAAATAACGATGCTGCTGTTTTCAGGTATTACCATCATCTTTCCTATAAAAACAAGGTTTTTAGTATTCGCCAAAGGTATCAGCGACATACGAAAATAGATAATAGGTCTTGGCTATTACATCAATAGCGAGAGCCTATTACACTTGAGAATGCGTTTGGTAAACGAGGGTGAATGCTATCACCTCTATTCGGGACAGTATTGTCTATGAGTATTTGATTTACATCAACCACTGTGAAAGCAATCGATTAAATATTGACTCATTTCGAACAAATTCTAATCGATAGCGAAGTTAATAAAGGTAGAAATAGCAGTAAATCGGCATTCTCAAACATTGTAGTAAAGAAAGAATGCCATCTGGTCTGTGGAGTGAGTGGTAGATTGGTATTAAAAAGTAAACCGTTCTTATTCAACTTGTTTTACAGTTGAAAAATTACAGGATTGTGTTTGTTGTTATCTGTCTTGTAGAAGTCACTATTATTGAGCGCGACTACTTTTTCGGCTTGTTGTAGCAACGTTCAGGACGACCAACGGTGCCGTAGTTTAAATCGGCAACTAACTCACCGGTCGTGATCAAGAATTCTAGGTAGCGTCTGGCCGTGGTTCGGCTAGCACCAATACGTTCACCCGCCTCATCCGCGGTAATATCAGCAATGTCGGCTTGTTGAAAAATGGCTCTAATTTTATCAAGCGTTACGCCATCGATCCCTTTCGGTAACGTAGAGACCTTTCGAGAGTCGGCCTTAGCATTCGCTTGCAGCATCTTGTCGACCAAGCCTTGGTTTAAGTCTGACACACTTTCAAATTCTTGTTGTTGCGATTGGTACTTTTTCAGCGCCGCTTCCAAGCGAGGAAACATCACTGGTTTGAGTAGATAGTCGACGACTCCACCGCGCATCGCTTGCTGAAGGGTGTCGACGTCTCGAGCTGCGGTAATCAGAATCACATCACAGCCCTGATTACTGCCACGAACGTGGTTCAAAATATCGAGCCCACACCCGTCCGGCAGATACACATCCAATAACACCAAATCAGGTTTTAAGATATCTAACTGCATTAACGCTTCAGACTGTGTGGTCGCAATCCCGACCACATCAAAGCCTCCCATCTGTTCTAAATAACGATGGTGAAGCTCTGCAATCGCAATATCATCTTCAATGACCATGACTCTCGTGGTTGCGTTCATTTATGTTCTTCCTTTAACCATGCTTTTCCGTCACGATGATCTTCGCAAGACCGCTTCGCGCTTAATTATTATTGTTCTTCTTTTGGCAGATAAACCGTCATACGTGACCCAAAATCGGGGTTATCAATCATTTCTAGCTGCCCTTGATAACGGTCAGCAAGTTGCTTAATAAGATACAAACCCACACCACGGTTTTGCTTCGCTTTGCTCGATACACCTTTTTCGGTCAGTGCGTTGGTTGCCAAGTGTTTTGGCAAACCACACCCTTTGTCTTCTACTTCTACGATAATTTCATTACCAAAATCACTGATTGAAACTTCAATTACCCGACGCGCTGGAGCAATTTGTCCCTCTTGCTTAATAACCGTCATCGTTGCATCAAAGGCGTTATCAATTAGGTTACCAAGAATTGTGACAACGTCATCCGCGTTTAACCAGCGAGGCAGAGCTTCAAGCCTTGAGCCTTCTTCGACCTTGAGCTCCAAACCTATTTCGCGCGCGCGCTCCGTTTTCCCTAAAAGCATGCCTGCAATGAGCGGGTCTTTAACGGTCTCACGCAAAAACTCGATCAAGCTTTGATAGTGCTCCGTTTCTTGGCCTATCAGTTGCTGAACTGAATCCAATTCGCCCATCTGAATCAAACCACTGATGGTGTTGAGCTTGTTTTGATGCTCGTGGGTTTGTGAACGCAGTAGATCAGCATACTCTTTGGTTTGTGAGAGCTGGTCTGTTAAGTCGTTGATTTCATCTCGCAATCGGAAACTGGATACCGCGCCGACCACTTCACCCGCTACTATAATTGGGCTACGGTTGGCAATGATTCGCTTATTGTTTAAATACAACTCTACATCGTGGTCAGTGTCACCCGTTGATAACAGCTGTTCTAAGTCACTGCCCACCAACACATCTGATAGACGTTGCTGATTGAGTGCTTTATCTCTATCTATAGACAAGATATCGCAGGCGCTTTTGTTTATTGAGCGCAAAATACCGTTCTTATCGATACTTAAAATGCCCTCTTTCACAGTACTCATGGTCACATCAAGTTCTACGTATAAGCGGCCAATTTCTTCTGGTTCAAAGCCCAAAATAGCGCGTTGAAAACGACGAGATACATAGCTTGAAATCAAAGCATTGACCGCAACCACCAGCAACGCCATCACAATCAAAAAGGCTAAGTAAGGCTCGATTCGATCTTGCAAAGAATCCAATAAGTAACCAACCGACACCACTCCAATAACGGTACCTTGGATGTCTTTAACCGCGGATTTACCACGAACTGAAAAACCAAGCGATCCTTTGGCCGTCGACACATAAGACTCACCCAACACCAAAGCCTTCTGATTGTCACCACCACGCATTGGTTTACCGAGCCTGTCATCATAAGGGTGAATCAGGCGGATACCTTTGTCATCTCCCACAACGATAAACGCCGCACCAATGAGCTGCGTGAGGTTACGAAATTTAATTTGGGTTTCTTCAGACAGAACGTAGGGAACGCCATTAGGGTCCAACGTTCCATTTTCTTGAATAATGCGGGTGACAAGTGGCGATTCAGATAGAAATTCAGCAACACCTAACGCTTTCAAACCCATCTCTTGCTCTTGAGATTGTTTGATGTAGTAAAAACCAGCCGCTGCAAGAATCAAAAGTTCAACAAGGCCTGTGACCGTCATGATAATCAGTAACCTTTTACGGAAACTGATACTGCTCCATTTCATATTCCATCGTCCCTAACGTTAGACGAACAATGTTAACACCAAGTTAATTGCATGACCTTTTTAGGTACGCGAATTTGTGACTGTTACTCAACTAAATAATTGAGCAGATTGTTAACTGATAATCCGGAACGCTGTTCATTTCGATCAATCGTTCACTTTTAGAACGGTTTAGCTTAAAAGCCAAAATAAACGAATAAATATTGAGCTAGATCACTAAGCTTTTAGGTGTTTTTTAGGTTGTTTAAAATAAATACAATTACAATGGTTGCATATGAAGAAGTTTATTGTTGCCAAGTTATAAATCATGATTTTCTGACAGCGCTTTAAATCGAAATTTCGATTAACAAAAAGACAACAAGCCTTCGCTCACTGGACGTATCTATAACTAAAAGTTGCACGCTCTGCGCTACGGTTGTTGAACAAACAGGTTATCTTTCTAACCTCATTCACACATCCTTATTTACACTAAAGGCCAGCATGACAACTCCGAGGTGCTTGATCAAATCAGCGCCCAATAATAAAACATTGATGAGCTGGAAGTATCGATCAGTGGCAACGTCCATTAGAAACAGGATAAAAAACATAACGTATAAACATTGTTGAAAAGGAAACCAGGCAATGAAACGCGATAACTTTGGAATTTGTCTTACTAAGACTATGCTGTTCAAACATTTACAATCGACTTTTACTCACGTAAGAGCCTATGAGAAAGATGGCACCTCCCCTCTCGATCTCAAGGTGTTGTTAGCATTCCCGCAAATGTCAGGTAGAGATTTATTACAAACAATGCAAGGTTCAAGACAGTTGGTATGGCGCGCCGATCACCATTGTCCTAGCTTTAAATAACCTACTTCATTTTGTAAAAACACTTCTATACTGAACTTAAAGAGCACGCTTCTGCGTGCTTTTTAAGTTTCATTTATCTTTGATATTCACCTCACTCAATCTTATTTACACTTGATTAACGAGTTATGAGAATTTCCATTCATATGAGACAATCTATTCAAGACAAATGACTATCGCCCTGTTAACATTAGAGTTAATGCTCTAATTGGTATTTAATGCAGATGACCAAACCAAAATTCCGATACCTTGCGCTCGCTAGTGTGCTCCTCTGCACATTCACGGCGCCAAGCTATGCTGCTTCGCTCACTTTCTCTGAAGCGTGGCAAATATTACAAGAAAACAACAACTCACTTGCGGCTCAACAAGCCAACGTTGAACGTTATCAACACCTTCAGAACTCAACAAGTAGCCTTAATCTGCCTTCGATCACCTTGGGGGCTAACTACACGCACCTTGATAGTGACGTAACCATCAATGGTGAACAGTTTTCAGATAGCTTGAGTGGACTGCCATTTCCAATACCACCCGGATTTGCTGGCCTACTTGGCGGTGTAACCTCCACCATTACCGAACAAGATATCTTCAGCTCTTCCATTCGTGCGGTGTGGCCTATCTTTACAGGTGGTCGAATTACCGCTGCGCAAAATGCGGCAGAAGGTAAAAGCGAAGAAGCGCAAAGCCAACTGTTGATGGAGAAACAAGCTCGCTACGAAGATTTAAGTAAGTATTACTTCTCGGTGATCTTAGCGGAAGACGTCGTGAAAACGCGTCAAGCCGTTGAAGCAGGCCTAACTCAACACCGTGATTTCGCCATTAAGCTTGAACAGCAAGGACAGATCGCACGAGTAGAACGTCTGCAAGCCGATGCTTCTTTAGATAAAGCGGTCGTTGAACGCACCAAGGCTGAGAATGACCTCAAAATTGCTCAGCTAGCACTAACTCAAATTCTTGGCCAAAGCCAGAGCGTTGAACCTTCAGAGCAACTGTTTATCAACAAGAACCTACCTCATATGGATGTGTTCATTGATCAAACACTGATGACCTACCCCGGCCTTAAGATCCTTGATGCGAAAGAGAAACAAGCGAGCAGCTTAATCAAAGCTGAAAAAGGCAAATACTACCCAGAAGTGTACCTTTACGGTGATTACAGCCTTTACGAAGACGACTCGCTAGCGAGTGAAATGAAACCAGATTGGTTAGTCGGCATTGGTGTGAACGTACCGCTACTTGACACTTCTGGCCGTTCCGACAAAGTCGCCGCCGCTCACAGTGCTGTATCACAGGTTCAATTCCTTAAGTCACAAGCCAAGCAAGACTTAACCGTATTGGTTCAAAAGACTTACCTTGAAGCAAAGCAAGCGATTGAAGAGGTTCAAGGCCTCAATTCAAGCCTCTCTTTGGCTGAAGAGAATCTATCGCTTCGTAAAAAGGCGTTCACTCAAGGGCTTTCTAACTCATTAGAAGTGGTTGATGCCGAGCTATATCTGGCGAGTATTAAAACCCAGCAATCGGCAGCGCGATTCAAATACCTAATCTCTCTCAACAAGCTGCTAGCGCTAACTAGCGAAATGAACGCTTACTCGAGTTACTTAACCTCTTCTGTTCCGTCTGATTTCGACTCAAAAACAGACAACGATAGCCAGTCAAAAGGATAATTCATGAAACCTATTAAGCCCCTTCTTCTATCTTTAGTTGGTATCGGCGTTATTGGCTGGGTCGGATACAGTTTCTACCAAGCTTATCAACCTCAGCCTGTTAAGCTTCAAGGTCAAATCGATGCACAGCAATACAGCATCTCATCGAAAGTACCCGGCAGAATTGATGAAATATTCGTACGTAAAGGTGACTCAGTTGAAAAAGGCGAATTGATCTTTTCTCTTCTTAGCCCTGAGATTGATGCGAAATTAGAACAAGCAAAAGCCGGTCAGAAAGCCGCTGGTGCGTTAGCACAAGAAGCAGAGAATGGCGCGCGTACTCAACAGATCCAAGCCGCTAAAGACCAATGGTTGAAAGCCAAAGCAGCTGCCGATCTGATGGACAAAACCTACCAACGTGTAAACAACCTTTACAACGATGGTGTCGTTGCCGAGCAAAAACGCGATGAAGCCAAAACACAGTGGCAAGCGGCGAAGTACACCGAAAGCGCTGCGTTCCAAATGTATCAATTAGCGCAAGAAGGTGCTCGTGACGAAACCAAAGTGGCAGCCGCTCAAAAAGCGTTAATGGCAGCGGGTGCGGTAGCGGAAGTTGAAGCTTACGCAAAAGACACACAGATCCACAGCTGGTTTAATGGCGAAGTCTCTCAGGTTCTATTGAGCAGCGGTGAACTCGCACCACAAGGCTTCCCTGTTGTGACTGTTATCGACACTAAGGATGCTTGGGCCGTGCTCAATGTTCGTGAAGATATGCTTAAACATTTCGAGAAAGGCAGCCAGTTTGAGGCGTATCTACCGGCTCTGGATAAATCATTAACTTTCCAGGTGACTCACATCGCCGTAATGGGTGATTTCGCAACTTGGCGTTCAACAGACGCAGCGCAAGGCTTTGACTTACGTACTTTTGAAGTAGAAGCGCACCCTGTCGATACGAGCGAAACACTGCGTATGGGCATGAGCCTAGTGGTTGAGCTTTAGGTGACGTATGTCTGCTAACTTTCGGTCTATCGGCTCGCGATCTACAGACTCGCAATCTAGAAGCTCACAACCTATGTGTTCGCAATCCCCTGAGCATCATAGAGCGAAGAATACCTTGCTTAGGCAGTGGGCGATTGTCCGCAAGGACAAATGGTTGTTGTCTTGCTTAACTTGGATCCCTTTGCTGCTTGCTGCCAGTATCTGGCTGATTTTTTCGCAAGGGATCGCTCGTGACTTACCGGTTGCCGTTGTCGACCTTGAGCACAGTCAAATCTCGCAACAGTTCACACGTCTTGTTGATGCGTCACCAACGCTGCAAGTCACTCAGAAATACAGCTCGGCGAGTGATGCGGCGAAAGCGATGATCGAACGAGATATCTATGGTTACGTTGTGATACCAAGGCACTTCGACCGAGACCTTCTACTCGGTTTAAACCCGCAAGTGTCTGTGTTCTATAACAGCCAATTTATCTTGATCGGTAAGCTGGTGAACTCTGCATTGCTGCAGGCTCAAGGGACTTTTAACGCGCAGCTTGAAGTCGTTAAACAGCTGTCACACGGTGATACCACGGTGCAATCAGCATTAGGCCAAGCAGTAACAGTGCAAAGCCAGATCACGCCATTGTTCAACAAGAACACCAGTTATGCTCAGTTCTTGGTGTCTGCGGTTATTCCTGCACTATGGCAGATCATGATTGTAGTGGGCACGATATTGGTTTTGACGGCGAACGTTAGAGCTCGTGGCCTTCACGCTTGGTTATCCAACGCCCCGATGAAGTCACTCGCATCAACATTAACGCCCTACCTTGTCTTGTTTTTGATGTTTGGTATCGCGTTTAGCTTTTGGTTCTATGTACTCTTAGACTGGCCGTTTAACGGCAGCTTTATAGCATTGACCATTGCCCAACTGCTTACAGTGATCAGTTGTATCATCATGGGTTGTTTGTTTTTCTTCTTAACACTTGATCCTGCAAGGGCGATGAGTTTCGCTGGCGCATTTACGGCACCAAGTTTTGCGTTCATGGGCATTACCTTTCCAGTAACAGACATGAACACGGCTGCTCAAATTTGGAGAAGCTTGTTGCCAGTGAGTCATTACATCGAAGTACAAACAGCACAGTCTAGTTATGGCGTAAGCGCAGCACAGTCTTTGATCAGCCTTTCATCTATGTTGTGGTACGCGGTTCCTGCTTTCGTGGTGATGTTGTTAATTAAAAAACACTTGGCACAGCCAGAAGCATCAGCACAACAAGGAGTACAACGATGAGCTTTACTCAACTGATCAAGCAAGAACTCTTAGCGGTACTGCGCAATCCTGTCGTGCTTCTTACGGTATTTGGTGGTGTGGTCTTCTATTCATTCTTATATCCATTGCCTTACGCGAACCAAGTCCCTCAACAGCTTAAAGCTTCCGTTGTGAACTTGGATAAGAGTCAAAGCAGCTACCAATTAGAGCGTATGGTGGATGCCACCTCTCAAATCGAATTGGTCCGTCGAGACTCGACCATCGCCGATGCTAAACAAGCCGTACTTAACCAAGAGATTGGCGGGTTCCTCGTCATTCCAGAAGACTTCTATAAAGACTTGCTGCTCGGTAAGAGCCCGACGCTTTCTTACGCTGGCGATGCTTCTTACTTCTTGGTATACGGAACCATTGTTGAAGGGCTTGCCAAAGCTGGAGGCACGTTAGCTGCACAAGTTAAGGTCAGCCACTTGTTAGTCGAAGGTGTGCCTTTAGAATCGGCAGCCAAAGGCTACAGTGCATTCAGCTTGAACCTGAAACCAACGTTTAATAGTCGCATGGGATACATCGATTACGTAGTTCCAGCCGTCTTTGTGTTGATCCTGCAACAAACCTTAGCCATGGCTTCAGGTTTAGTGGGGGCAACCCAAAACGCTCAATCGACATTTGGATACTGGAGTAAAACCTCTCCAGCGAAATTGATGCTTGCTCGCTGTTGTACCCTAGTCGGCATTTATTACTTGTTGTCGATGTACTATTTCGGCGCTAGCTTTTCGATGTATGGGATAAATCTGCTCGCTTCAACAACACAGATCTTAACCTTACTTCTACCCTTCTTACTGGCCAGCTGTTTGATCGGGATTTTTATTGGTGAACTAGTGCCACGAAGAGAGCTAGTCACGGTTGTGGTGTTAATAAGTTCAATGCCACTGATCTTCTCTTCAGGTTTTATCTGGCCAGTAGAAATGATGCCTGGATGGTTAGTTCTGTTATCACAGCTGTTCCCAAGTACGCCGGCTATCCAAGGTTTCTTAGCACTTAATCAGATGGGTGCATCTTGGCAAGAAGTGGCATCTCAATGGACATTGCTATGGGGACAGGTTTTATTATGGGGTTCGTTATTGGCATTTAAGCTCTACCACAAATCCAGCAAAAGCACGGTTGGCAATAGCAATAGTCATCGAGCCGTTTAGTTTTATGGTCTAGCGAAAAATCACTAAGACTTCCTGTTCATCGTGACATTAAAAAGCTCTGATAAAGAGCTTTTTTCTTACTCTCGGGCTGACAAGCCCTCAACCATCGAATTGCTTAAACACCTCCAAAGCATATCTAATATTCAAACTTCCCCTACGCCCCTATTATCCATCACTCTGAACTCGCCTTCATCCGCCTCTATAACAGCTACTGCATATACTTTTTCCAGTCTAAAAAGCGTCGACTTATTCCCAAACAATGACAAAACCCGAACAATTGTAAATTTATTGTAAAAATTTCTTTGTTCGTATTATTTTTATGTATAGGATTATCAGTAGGACTTGGCAGACCGAATACCATAGTCTTATTGGTGCACATACCAAAAGGATATCCATATAAAGCAAGAACAGTACTTATATTTGTTTCGTTTTTCGACCTAGCTACAGCCGTTTATGTTGCCGTTGAATGAAGTAGATATACCGCTGAAAATATACAAATCAAATAGAAAACAAACACAACAGCAACAAACATAATTTATTAAAAAGACAGGGAAAACCATGAAAAACATACGTGAATTATTTTTTGGGTTTATATTATTGTTTAGTTCCAGTGCATTTGCAGAAGAAGGATCATTTAACCAAACGATCAGTAACTTAAGTCAAAGTGTTGATGGATTTTTCAACGAATACACAGGTTGGTTCGTTGGGCTGATATTTAAAAGTGTACCGATTGGTGAAGCTAACTTTCCAGTGATTGTTGGTTGGCTCTTACTCGCTGCGATCATCTTTACTGTTTATTTTGGCTTTGTTCAATTTAAACGAGTTGGCATGGCGATAGACATTATCAAAGGTAAGTATACCGACCCTAACTCGAAAGAGGATGGCGAGGTTTCTCACTTTCAAGCGTTAACAACAGCGCTTTCTGGTACTGTCGGGCTTGGTAACATTGCCGGTGTAGGTGCTGCACTTGCGATTGGTGGTCCTGGCGCGACATTCTGGATGATCTTGTGTGGTCTTCTGGGTATGGCTTCTAAGTTCTGTGAGTGTACCTTAGGTGTGAAATACCGAACTATCCTACCTTCAGGTGTCGTTTCAGGTGGTCCAATGTACTACCTAAGCCAAGGTCTTGGTGAAAGAGGTTTAGGTGGTCTAGGCAAAGTACTTGCTATCGGTTTTGCATTAATGTGTATTTTAGGTGCATTGGGCGGCGGTAACATGTTCCAAGCTAACCAAGCACACGCGATGTTAACTTACGCATTTGATGTACCGAGCGAGTACGGTGTGATCACTGGTCTTGTACTAGCAGCTTTGGTTTTCTCTGTGATTGTTGGTGGTATGCCTTCTATTGCATCGGTTACGGAAAAAGTTGTTCCTTGGATGGCTGCTCTGTATATCGGTATGGCTGTGATTGTTATCGGTTCTAACCTTGATCAAGTTGGTCCTGCGTTCAGCGCAATCTTTACAGGTGCATTTACTGGTGAAGGTGTCGTTGGTGGATTCATTGGTGCGTTAATTCAAGGCTTGAAGCGTGCAACGTTCTCGAACGAAGCAGGTGTAGGTTCAGCAGCAATCGCTCACTCAGCGGTTAAAACAAAAGAGCCAATCACCGAAGGTCTAGTATCACTATTAGAACCGTTCGTTGATACGGTAATCATTTGTACTATGACCGCATTGGTTATCACTATCGCTGGCTTAAACGTAGGTCCATTCGATGGTTCTGGTTTAACGGGTGTAACGCTTACTGCGGCATCGTTTACTGAAACGGCAGAAGTGTTCAAATACACACTCGCTCTAGCGGTAATCATGTTTGCGTTTTCTACCATGATTTCTTGGTCGTACTATGGGCTTAAGGCTTGGACTTACCTATTTGGTGAAGGCAAAACAACGGAACTGATTTTCAAAGTGATTTTCTGTGTGTTTGTTGTGATTGGTGCGACAATTCAATTTGGCGCGGTAATCGACTTCTCTGATGCGGCTATCTTTGCGATGTCTATCTTCAACATTCTTGGTCTGTACTTCTTGATGCCGGTTGTGAAGAAAGAACTGCAATCATTTGTTGCCCGTGTGAAATCAGGCGAAATCAAGACTTACGATAAATAGTGTTTCGTCAATAAGTTATCGTCGAATAACGCTGTTCTAAAAATTTTTGTAATACCCTTTGCTTGAGAAAGCGAGAACAGTACTACAATTAATCTAAAATCCCTACTGGCTTAAGGTTTAGCTCGTAGGGATTTTTGTATCTGGATTTTCTTGTTCAAGCCGGTCAGGATCTTGGTTTACTTTTTTGCGATCCACCAGCTCTTCTACTTCAATCATTTCACGTTGCGCTAATGGCGAATTACAATCATCGAAGCAATAGGCTACGGTGCAGCTCTCACACAGATATTCGTTCATGGTTTAATCCCTGTCCATTGAGATGGTCTAATCACAGAATGACAACAGACCGCGTGTTTATCCTAGAACATCGCTATTATGCTGTTTCTCAACCCTATAAATATGCGTGCAAAGTCACCAAAATATTCAATTAGTCACATATTAAAACCATTTTACGGCTCTAATCACGAATAGCTTGGTAATAGTGTGAAAACGGGTCTTCAATGTATGGCTCTCCTAGCTAGTCATACATTGCGCAGTTCCCCTAAAAAATTAATCTGGAACGAAAAACGCCCACACCATTTTCATGATGTGGGCGTTTGAATAGCTGCCGCTAAAAACAAATGAATTAAAGGTTTGAGCTTATAAACCCATCTCTTCGGTTAGCGTTTTGATTTGCTTGAGATCCATGGTGTGAACCTCAATCATTTGTCTGATGTCACTTAGACGAGAGTTCGCATTATCTTGCTTCTCACACGCGTCAGACTTCGCATCCCATGATGTGCCATCTAAGTAAACATCACACGCTTTCTTAAGAGAACTAAGGTTCTTCTCGAGTTGATCTCTTTCTTTCTCAAGCTTTTCAAGTTCTTGAGAAATTTGTAATTCTTTTCGGAAAACTTCACGCGAACGCTCAAACAAAGTCGACTGCATGTCAGCCTGACGATTAAGTTTCTGGTTGTCTTGCTGAGTTTGCTCTAACGTTTGCTTCTGTTCATTTAGCTGTTGTTCTAACGAGTAGTTTGCCTTCTCTAAAACCGAAGACTGTTTCGCTAATTCTTCGAGTTCTTTTTGATGTTCTTCTGTTTGTTTAACTAAAGCGGCTTCTACTTTCGCGTCGATTTCGGTATCGACTTTAGCTACTTTCGCTTCAACGGATGTCATCAATTCGGTTTTGCTATCACGCAGTTCTTGATAACGAGTTTCGAGTACCTGATAAGTGGACTCCCACTTGGAAGCCGTTACTGTAGAGCCGATTAAGCCACCTAACGCCAAACCTATAACCGCAGCAATGCCGATATAGAACTGACTGCGCTTATCGCGTTCTTCAATAACAACCACTTCATCTTGTTCGCTTTGTCCAGATTGCTGGTTCACTAGCGGGTACTCCCAAAAATTTGTTTAACGTTACGCGGTCACTGGCACTAATACCAATACTGATTGTGTAGGTTCAGTTAAACCTGTCGCTCAAGTCAGAAACACTTGAGCTTTACTAACACGTTCATCCCATCTGCTCACAGACGGTTTAACGAGTTAACTCCGAAATCATCAAGCTGGCAGTATACAAAAGGAAGCTGCTAACGATAACTATCACTACCCATTTTTGCAGTTTTTCGTTGGTCCGGTAACGAAACAATACAAATGCTAAAGCCAATAAAAAAACAATCGCTATTAATCGAGTCATAACTCCTCCTTGTTTCCCTATTTTATACCATTTAAATAAGCAAGTTACGTCAGAGACTCGTTGTTTGATCATTTAGTTGAACAACATTTGTGCAAACAGATATTTTGTAGCTGACATCACATTTTATATGATCTAGGATACGCCTACAGATTACCTAATTATTTAGGTAATTGTTCCGATGAAGACTGCAGGAGAGTGGTTTTTAACTAAACATTAACATTTAGTTAGATTGACCCGCCGAAGAAGTAAATCTTTCAGGTGCTTTATGCTGGAGAAATCCAGAAAAGTGAGGACTGTCGTTGGAGGAACCTCTGGAGACCGTAATATAAAATCATAACTCTTTGTTTTATATTAACTTAACCCAGTAATTAGTCAGTTTTGCGCTACATAAGTGATATACATATGCACCTTGTAAGCCGCAGTAACACCTATTACTTCCAACGTAGAATCCCTAAAAACCTTCAGTCTCGCTACAGTGGGAAACAACACCTAAAATTCTCTCTTCAAACCAAAGATAAGCGTCAAGCACTGATCCTTGCACGTAAACTATCTGCTCAATTCGATATTGAGTTCGAAACAGTTCAATGTAAAAGCCTACCTGACTTCTCAAACAAGTTTAACACTGCCAACTCAATACAAATGCCTAGTAGCCTAAACCTTTCGCGTTGTGTTTCTGAATTCTTAGAAGCAAAACGAATCGATGGAGTATCGAAAAAAGCACTAGATCGTTACCAAGCAAGACTCAACCTGCTAGTCGATATTGTTCATGACCAACCAATCGACTCGCTTAAACGATCTGACGCCTTAGAGTTTAAGTCTATTCTAGTCAAGTTACCGCCTAACCTTTCTCGTAACCCTGAGTACAAGAGCAAGTCTTTCGTTGAGATCATTGAACTTGGTCATAAACCAATTGGAACCCATACAATCAATGACACCTTTAAAGTTGTTTCTGGGTTCTTTGATTGGTGCGTACTCAACGAAAAAGCCCAAAAGAACTCCTTTACTAAACTTGGTGTAAAACAAGAAACCAAAGCGAGCGAACAGCGTCGAGCGTTTGCAAAAGACGACCTCAAGAAAATCTTCTCTGTCGATGTCTTCCAAAATGAGCCAAGAGAAGCATGGCATAAGTGGATACCATTACTCGGTTTATATACAGGTGCTCGACTTAATGAACTTTGTCAATTGTATTGCTCAGATATAAGGATGGAGGATGGGGTTTGGTGTGTACACTTTGGTACTAACTACGAAGATCAAAAACTCAAAACTCAAAGTGCATATAGAACCATTCCAATCCATTCTAGCCTCATCAAGAAAGGTTTTATTGATTACGTCCACCAGCAAAGTGGTAGGTTGTTCCCTACCCTCAAATACCTGAAGACCGATGGATATAGCAAATACCCATCAAAATGGTTCTCAGTGCAACGTGACAAAGCACTAACACCACAAGAACGTGAGCGTAAGACATTCCATTCTATACGTCATACTGTGGCTACTGAGTTCAAGCGGAAAGGAGTCGACTATCATATTGCTGCTGCAATATTGGGACATCACAACGATTCAATGACTTATGGTAGATACGGGAAGGAGTACAGCCCTGAACAACTTGCCAAGGCTATCGAATTATTAGATTTTGCTAGTTTAAGCATTTAACTTTATGGCACTAAATAATCTTTCGTCAGAATCTTGTTCTGTGTGCCTTTTTCGAATATTGGCTAACATTGGGCGATAGGCTGTCAACTTATCTCTGCTATCTTTGACTCTCTTTTGGTACGATTTGGTAATTACCGCAATATCTTCTGGCGCTATCCCTTTTCTATGTAGTAGTTCAGCCTTTAGATTCGACGCTATCTGTTGATCTGAACTCTCTATTGAGTCGTGTAACGTCAACACTATATTTTCTATAACCTCACGGCTTTCCTTCATAGATTTCAGTTCTAATTCAAGTTCTTCGTTTTTACTGATATGTGAAGATAATTCTTTCTCAATTTCTTCATAACGAATGTAGTACTCTGAGGACTCGGCGATTTGTCTTTTCTGCTCTTCTCTCTCTTTAGTTAAGAACTCAACCTTTTCGACATTAAGTTTCAGTTCTTCTTTGCTTTTCTCAAGTTCAGCCGTGATTAAAGTTAGTTGTTCTGTACCCGATTCAAGTTGAGTATTCAGGTTTTCTATACGAGACTCGTACTCTTCCCTTTGTTGACCCCAATTATCTAAATCTCGGTTTAACTTGTCTTGCTGGTAACTAAGGCTAGACTTCGCCTGATACTCACTCGCTACCATCTGAAGCCTGTATTCATCTGCTCTTCGTCCATGGTGGTCAGCGATACGCTTTCTATCAATCCATCGATGCTTGCTGCCGTCAATTAAATTCTGAATGAATGGCAAGCCATACGTATACAGCAAAGCAAGACCCAGCGGGTAAAAAGCATCCCTTAATAAATCGAGGCTATTGCTCTTCACTAATACAATCTTATCCTCCGAAGAACTAAACAAGAACTCCACTACAAACACATGATTGACGGCTAACCAAGCCAATATGAAAGAACCAAGAAAAGGTGCTCTAAGTCGATTTATTGAGGCTTGTGTGATTGCATTGACAAGTTCTTTCATAGGGTAGCCATACAGATAAGGTATTGAGAAAGTGGTATGAATATTACTGAATAGCCATCAGTCTAGCAATTACAAATCAAACGGTTACTACTTATATTTGGGTTGCAATACAGAGCCTAAAGAAAGTTGAGGCAATATTAACTCTAGCAATAGATTCACAGTTGCATTGAAACTAAAGTAATAGCCCCCATATCTAAGTTGTCACATCTTTTCCGTGTGTGACTTGAAAACCAGTTCAGCCCTTCTCATAAGCACGAGTATTTCGCATATGAAGAAGGTCTTTTTTGAACTATTAACACATTTGAACGAGCACAAAGGCTCACTAGGGAAAATCGGTTACAGGATATATAAGTTGGTAGAAGCCTATTCGTTAGGTGATCAGCAACAATTTTTACTAGAACTGATTTATCTAGGAATGACTCTAAAAGGGGTATTAGCGCAGAACAACAAAAAACAGAAAAGTAAGACAAAGTAGCACGTCCTAGACGTATCTTTAACTACTAATTTGGTACGGATTATGAGTACATTGACTCTTAAGTAATCTGGTTTTTCAATCTGAGAGGGCTTGAGCCGTCTCATAAACGTTAATACCTAGTTCAAACAGTTAATAGGTAATAACTAACGGAGTCACCATAGACACTGACGCACAGAAGCAAGATTTTCTAGAACTCGCCAATAAGATAATTGACGATGCTTTAGCGTGCGTTGAACCCCCACCAAACATTGATGATCAGATCGATGCGGCAGGCAAGACGATTGCTTATCTTGAACAAAATATGAAAGTAATCGAAGGTATCAGCCCACTTTCTAAAGAGATCACGCCCGTAAATATTGAAGGTCTACTAAAAGATAGTTTTGACGAGGAGCGCTATGCGATATTTGAAGCGTTAATTGAAAAACAACTAGACCTCTATGCCGCGCCATGGACACTTGGCGTAAAAGTGGCAGCAATCACTGTTTACTCAACGGTAATATCTCCTATTATCAAAGGTTTGCTTCACAAAGTAACTCATAGACTACAATTGCTACGTGAATTCTTAGAGTGTTCTATACCCACATGCGAACTGTTCTTGGTATGTCCTTATAACAACAGCCCACCAGCGAAAAGTAACAACTTCTTAGGTAAAGATAGCCGCTTTCTTAATTTGACCTTCTCCAACGTATCTAAACTCCCTCTTTTTATCGATTCATATCCCCATTCCATGTAATAACTGATGAAAAACACTGATACCGTTGCCGATATCCCCCCTAACTCCTAAACATTTGTAACCTTTGACAGAAAAAAACATCCTTTTAAACTCAACATGAATCTCGTTCTTTCCCTTATGTCTGTGGTTTAATACCTGGATATAACTCATTGAGATTTAAGATGAATACAACAGAAAGAATCCATGCCCTCTTAGAAGACCGTAGTTTTCCGAGTATGGTGTTACTAGATGGACATTGGGGTGTTGGTAAGACTTACTATGTTAAGAACGAACTTCAACCCTATCTCAAAACGCATTACCCAACCCCATATAAGACCATTTACTTATCTTTGTATGGCGTAACAAGCCTTGAGGATTTCAAGGATCGAGTTCTGTCCTTAACCTATACCGAGAATAAGAAATCTAGTTGGCTCGCAAAGCACAGCAGCGATCTAGTCGGTTCTTCTGCACAAGTAATTTCTGGAACTAGAGGTGTTGGCGCTGCACTTGGTGGCGTTGCTTCAATCGTTAAGTACCACTACTTCAATAAGATCGATAACCTAGTTCTTCTACTAGACGATCTAGAGCGTATTACGTGTGAAAAAGTACGGACTCAAGTCATGGGCGAGTGTCTGAACCTCGCAGAAAACAAGCAACATATCAAAATAGTAGTCATTGGAAACCAAGATAAAATCGGTAATCATGAAGACTTAGAGAAAGCGTTTAGTGACATCGTTCATTTGAAAAGGACACCTTTCGAATCCCTTGACGTAATTAAGAAGATTTATACTGGAATTAGTAGGCTTAGTGATTATGAACTGTCTGAGATTTCAAAATGCCTTAAGTCATTAGAACTTGATAACTTAAGAATAATTCGACGGGCTATCGATAGATACAAAGCCGTCTGTTCCTTGTTTGATCGCGTAGATGAAGTTAACTACGACTATCTAGAATCTAAACTAATGGATGCTTCTTTTCGCATATCTACAGCGATACACCGAGAAGGTTTCAGTCTAGACGAGATTTTAAAAGGAATTGAAGATCGAACACGTCGTGTCAACCTAGCAAATGACAAAGTTAAAGTAGATGAACTTACTGATATTGAGAAAAGGCATCTTGAATTAGAAACATATGTTTCACCAATTCGTTACCACACACCGCAAAGCCTTTCGACTTACATCGCTACGTACCAAAATAATTTCTATGATATTCATCAAGAACTTAATATTCCTACAAGCACTGAAGCCATTGAGTTGTTCTTGGGTTACGGTTTTAGAGATAAAGATGAACACTGGTTTCAACAAAATATTGGAGTACTCAAAAAAGAAGTATTCGAACCAAATGTAGACAATCTACTTTTTTGGATACGTTGCTGCGGGCTTTACTTTTACATGTTAACTGCTGGATATGTCAAAGAGCAAGCAAACACATTTCGCTCAAAAGTTACGGTATTGCTTAAAGAAAACGACTTTTCACTTGATCTAGATTATCGAGATTTAGAACATGACCTCCACACTTTTGTTCGTGATGATGAATTGAATCAGTTGTTTAGAGCATACATAGAGAAATTTAAAGTCGAACACTCAAAAGCGAAAAGTCAGTCGTTTGTAAGTGACTTCATTAGTGACTACTCATTGGTTCGTGCAGAGATTGATGTAAAGTTGGCACATACGGCTTTTCTTCAGAACTTCACTTCTGAAGACTTCAAAACCGCGCTGTCAAACTGGAGTTCAAAAGAGATTCAATCCTTCATTTATGATATGCAGTCACGTTACGACTTTAATAATATCGATGATTATTTTTCAGTAGAATTTAGTGGGCTAGTAAGTTTATCTGAACAGATTCAATTACTTATGATAGATACTCCTTATGGAATTAAAAGAGGCAGCCTTTCTAATTTAGATCGTGTAATTACAGGCGTTATCACAAGACTTGAAACAAAAATCAACGCCAAACTAGCAACTTAATCAGTTGCAAATCACCAGTTAGAACAACTAGAATAACTGTTTATAAACACAGTTTTTTTTATGTTCTTAATTTGCGCAGAAAACTACAAACGAATCAAAGTGCATGAAAATGGCTTTACTGAAAAAGACGAACGGTACAGTATCTCAGCCCTTAAACGTAACGGTGAGTTTATCAAAAAAGACTTCATCGGGTTCGTAGAGAAGACTTCCCTATTACGCCCTCAGTTCGTAAAACTCGTCAGTATCGTTGGTGTGTATAACGGCATCGAGATCATAGATATACCCAGAGGTCACTGGGTTCTGGGGGTTTATCAGGCACAGGCATTCTCTGTAGTGCTTGAAGATAACCAACCTTTGTATCACCCAATCGAACACGAGAAACATATACAGCGCTATCACGATAATGTTGTAAGTTTGAGTGCATTCAGCAAAAGGTAGTACTTTTCTCATACTTTAAAGATCTCAAAAATCGATTAGATTTAGTTCTAACAACTGAGGAAAGAAATCATGACTATTAAAGTAAATCTGTTGTCATTAGTGCAAGAAAAAGCGAAGCAAACTGGCAGTACTTCAGAACTTAGGGAGTTCCGTTAGACAATATTGCCCATAGAGTCTTGTTCTATATGGGCAGATAGTTCTACGGCTTTGAAGTAGTCCGTTCTAGTCCATACTCCAATATGAGAACGCTCAGTCAATGGAATCTTCTCTAACTGTGTTCTTTGCTCACCTATCAAACGTTGCCATTTTTCAGCCCCCTGAGAATGATTCGTCATGTTGCGATTCATACTGCCGACCTGCTTCATGAGTAACGTTAGTGCCGTTTCTACAGTGTGCTTTTCTTTAACTTTGTCATTCGAGAAGTCATTAGCCAATCCCCAACTATAAAGGTATTCATCTCGTGTGGTCGCCAAATATGTCGAATTGTCAGGGCTAATTCGGTTGAATTCATCTTTACTTCGACTAGTTGATATTTCTACTACATCATCCGTACTGTAGTTTCGACCAATTCCATCTTTAAACTCTTTGGACAAATGATATCTCATACCGCTATATTGCTTGCGTGAGTTATATACGTCATTGTAATCAACACTGTCGTACTCAGCGATCAACTGTATAAGCAATCGAATATCAAAGAACCGCTTGCCAGAGTCAAGTTCATAGAGTACACACGATTCGAACTTGTTGAACACTTGCTCCATACGTCGAAGTGAAAGGTTGTACATGATACTAACCTCCGCTAGTAACCGCTTACCCAGTTCTTCGCTGTACTCCAAATCACCGAGTAAACGCATCTCTTCCTTTCGCTCTTCTAAGATAGAGTCCTTCACAAGCAATTCAGCAAACAAAATCTTATCCGGTAGAGGTAAAGCAGCACTTCTATTGAAGAAACGTGATAGGTATTCGCTACCGTCAAATGCTGCGCCATAGACAGCCTTAATTGAGTGACTGAGTTGTTTGGTGTCAGTTGCTACGACAAACACATAGTTATCCAGTGAGAAGAAGTGCTTTATTGTTTCAAGCATCTCTATTGCGTAGGTAGGACGACACCTGTCTAACTCGTCTATCAGAACAAAGACTTTTCGTTTATCCTTAGCAAAGCAGCCGAGGTATTCGTTGAGTGCTTTCTTTGTATCTTCTATCGCACTTAGTTGTGCTTTGTAGTTCTCGGTCAGGTTTCTACCAATATTTACCGCTTCCTTGTCTTCAAACGTCAGTGTCTTAGCCATCTCTACCATCGCACTGTTATCAGTTTGACCAGATAGATAAGTTCCAACGCCAACAGCGGTCATGTTCCATAGTCTTTTGGAGAACTTAGCCGCCACTTTCAGCATCTGCTTTTCATTGTAACTGGCATTGACCTGTAGGCTTAAGTTTTTGAACTGTTCAATGAACTCACTAACAAGAACAAGGAGAGGGTCATTGCTAAAGTCCGACCGCCAAGCATTGATGTAGATCACTGGATACTCATGTTCGAAGCGCAGATTCGAATACATTTGCCTTAAGAAATGAGTCTTCCCTGTACCCCATGCTCCATTAAGGTTCATAACAAGAGGTTTCTTTTGGCTTCTTAAGTACGAAGACAGGTATTTCCCGTATTCTTTGTTGTTTAGACCACAATTATCAAAGTTGTACTTCTCTTTCCAATCTTCAAAACGCTCTTTCACTGAACACCACTATCAATACAATTTCCATTAGACGTAATTATACATAAGCAACCGTGTTATATATTGATACATAAGAGAAATTTTGGTTTAACTACGCTCTATATTCAAAATCGTACCACGGGACACGTTGTATTCTTTCGACAACTGCAACTTTGAGGCGCCACCAGCCAATTTCGCCTTAATATCTTTCTTCTGGTCATCGGTTAACTTTGGCTTACGACCACCAAAGTTACCACTAGCCCTCTTTCCTTCTTGAGTTCGACTAACAATAAAGTTTCGTTCCATCTCAGCAAACATACCCAATAGTTGAATCATAGCAGTATTCATGGGGTCGTCATTTGATGTGTCAATACCCTGATCTAGCGCTACAAGATTTACACCTTTTTCTTTTAACTGATCTAAAACTTGTAGTACTTGAGAAAGAGAGCGACCTAATCGATCAAGTTTAGTAACAACGACAGTATCGCCATCACGAACATAACCAAGTAATTCATCTAGCACTTCTTTATTAGTATCTGCTTTACCCGAATGTTTACCACTAAAAATCTTAATACACCCATACTCATCCAATCGAGTGAGTTGATCAGTCAATTCTTGTGCTTGTGTTGAAACTCGCGCAAAACCAATATTAGCCATTTATAAACTCCGTCAAAGAGATGATGTCAAAAACTTATAAGATTATAACAGTGTGCCATTCTGACGTCAAAAACTCAGAACTGTTTACATTTGACACTGTCAGTTTTGAATTGAAAGTTTTTAACATGTGACAGAGGCAGCAAGGTAATGAGTGCTTTTACTTCTACTCAAAAACACTCGGCGGTAAGTAAAAAAAATAGCCAGTGTATGAACGCTGACTATGAGTGATGGACACGAGTAAAGATTTCTTTCGCTCTGGACGTAAAAATTCTTTGGTGAGAACGGAAGTATTTGCTCAAGTTGTCAAACAGAACGTTCTCAATAAGCACAGTGAAGTGTAACCACCAGCCATTCTCATGTTCTTGGCAGTAGTGTAAGAAAACTAATAAGTCTTTTGTTGTGTTCTTTCTGTTTTTGCCAATTTCAGCATAATTCAGCCCAACTTCATCACAGAAATTTTTCTTCGTACTGATGATATTATTGCTTTTCAGGTGATGGAGTACTTCCTGAAGTAATTTTGTGCTGTTTTTTGATGCCATGAGAGACAGACTCTCGAAATTGTTCATTGATATAGTAAGTCTTTGACCAGTAATGTGCTTGATCGCGAGTTGTTGAACATTCTCGTAGAAATCTAAGCGCTTTTTTTGCTCAAAATAATGTGTTTCTGCATTGTATCTATGAATAGCGAAGATGGATGCTGCAAGCAAACGCTCTGGCTGTATGTCTCTATCTAAGTATAAGTAACAGTCATGCAGATAAAGCAAGTCATGTAACTCAACACCAGTTGGTTTCACCATGTTTTCATTCGAATATTGGTAAAATAAACTGAATAAGTCATTTGCTAGTTGGTCATATCTCATATTACTCCCATTTGTTGAATATGTGGCTTAGTTGTTCTGCTAGCGGATCTATCGAAGTACTTGGTTCATGTACTTGATGAGATTGTAGGTGCTTCAATCGTTGGTAGGATTTCTTTACCTCACAAACCTTTTTGTATAGCACCTTATTGCTACTGACTTGTTTCAATACTTCTTTTAGTGATTGATTGCAGGCAGGATTGAATCTCACGCCATGATCTAATAGTTCGTTGATGAGTGTGTTTAAATTTTCTTCATTTTGCATGTTGCTCCTTGTACTTATTATTCAAGATCTATTTTGATACTTAACCCTGTTTCGTTATGTATGATGGCTTCGAAATCACCAACAGGCATATCGGTCTTTGTATATAGTCCGTCATGAAGTAACAAACAGTTATCTTGTTCGTGGGTAAGTGAACGCATGGCTTGTAATGCCTTCATTTCGTGAGATTGGTATAGCCAAACCATGAAGTGACGCTTCCAATAAACACGTTTCTTGTTAGCCAATGTGGCTTCATCTCGTTTCTCTTTTTCAATGTCATTTCGCTTATCTAACTCGTTCTGATTCAAGTTGCGACCTTTACATACTTCTTGTCGTAAATCTGACAACTCATTCTTCATTGCAACAGTGAGCGGATGTTTAGCAATATTTTCTCGAATATCTTGTGATATGTCGGATTTAACGCTGTTGATTAAATCACTACCAAATAGCATGGCAGTTAGTGCAGTCTTGATATGTTCAACACTTTCGCCAGTATCATCCGCAATCAATTGTCGGTACTTCTGTCTATCACTAGCGTATTGCAGCAGTGATGGATACTTGTGGAGTTGTTCGCTTTTGACCTTAGAAAGTAGAATGTTGTATGCCGCTGCTTGCATGTCGTAGCAATGGTATTGATTGAAGACAATGTTTCTCATTGCTTTACTTATTGATTGAAGCCCAAAGCAACCAAAGGTGTACAAACGTTCTGTTTTGTTTGTTCTGTAATATTGTGGAAATAGCCCATTGTTCTTGTACGCAAAAACATAAATGGCGAAAAGATGCCAACGTTCAGTGTTCTTCAATGAAGATTCTGTGTTACTTAATTCTTTCTCTATGAATTTTAGATCTGGCTCAATGTATGTATATGTGTCGTGTTTTGGAACTTGATGGTTTTCCCACGTAAACATTTCAAGGAACGAGAAATTTCCAACTTTTGGAAATAGATTGCTTAGCGATTTCAAGAAAGAAGGCGTGAATTCAAATGCTGCTGCTTGTGTGTAGCCTATTGCTTGACGATTAACTTGGAATACATTGAACGCTGTATTATAGAAGTCGAACCCTTCCATCTTATCTTTTGATTTGTCCACAGTTAGAGTCGGATGACCAAATCTTTTTCGGCGATCCTTGACTGTTCCTAAGTAGTAGCCAAGGGATGTATCTATATGCGTTCGCTTTCCAATCAAGCACTCAGCGATTAGCAAACAGAACTCCAATCGTTTTTTTTTGTTCCAATCGTTGCGTCTGCGTGTACCTTCGAAATGCACAGCCATTAAAGGCGATACGCTATCAATTTGTAACATATCAGTACTGAGTAAGTATGATGCGATAATATATGTTGGTGTTAACTCCATATTGTTAATTTCTCTGTCGAGGAGACCAACAGCCCACAAGGGGCTATTGCCTCCACAATCCCAAAAAACTTACAGCAATGGCTACGCTCATTACTGTCGTTTTATTAGCATTGTTTCTTTTTATCTATTGGTTTCTTTTTTATTACTTCTACATAGGTGTTCCAAACTTTTTAGAGTATCCGAAGCCTGATAAGCCTACGAATAGGGAAAACATAGTGTTTTCCAACGCCAGTCATATTGATGACTTCTTCCATTGTGTAGCCGTCTTTCAATAGGTCGATGACCAAGTTTGCTTGATGACCATTCATACCAATTCCTTTTACTGTGATAAGTACTGGTATTTAGTCTGGTGGGGCAATGAGATATCCGAGGTATATAGCGCAAAGAAAAATAATTATTTGATAGTACGAAAGAGCAGTGTATGGCCCTTCTCTCCTGACGATTACTTTGTATCAATCGTAAAAGTCCTACCTAGCGAATGTTAGATGTTAGCCATACTAAATTCTAAACTCAGTGCAAAGATCAGAATCATAATCACTGCTGACAGTGTGGATCTCAAAGTCTTCCAACATGCATACAAAAGAAGGATCTAATAAAATCTCTTGATGATATTCTCTTAAACCTTGCAAAGAACAAAGCCCATGTTTTTTTACGTTTACTTTGATTTCAACTATCGAACCGCTAGTACCAAAGCGAGTTGCATATAATTTCGCAGCGGCTTTATTTGTCGTCCAACCTAATCCTAGAAAGCCTCCTTGCTCTATTTCACCATGAATCCCACGGTATAGTTTGACTTTGCGATGTCTAGTGGCATGTTGCCAATGTTTCTGTATCGCTGTTAATTCTTCCTTATCACGATAAACGTCCTTATCCACTGCTTTCTCAAGATCCCATTGATTTATCCCACCTATCGTTTGAAGAATACCGTAAAAGCCTGCAGAGTTTCGGTTAGGAGCGTCCGTAGACAAATAGCAATTAACAAGGGCCAATTGGGCTTGAACTTTGCCATTTTCTTCTATGTAACGCTCCCAAAACTCTCGATTAAAGTGCCCGTGTTCACCTAGTTCACCGAAGGCTTGTGAGCCCAAAAACGACAAGGCAGAATTTGCCGCTTCGCCCCATTTATGATCAGTACTTAACATATCTGCAATTCTCGTATCGTTTGCTTCTTTGTTTAGTGCTTGAACTCTCTCTAAAAACTCTGATGGTTGTAGATTTTCATCGGCAATTGCTTTGTATTTTTCATTGTATACTTCTGCGTACATATTCAGTTCACTCTCGTTTTAATGTTTTTGACACCCAATAAAAAAGAGGCTCTCAGCCTCCTTTAACTCTTAGTCTAAATTTATAATTCAAATGAAATCAAAGCCTTAATATAATCACATGCTCATTCATTCACGTCTTTGACCACTTATGATGACTCAACTCCTGAAAGTGTCTAAAAATTTCACGAAGTGGAAACTAGTACCTCGATTTAAAAGTTCATCCTATGTGAGGAAAGCCGCTTTCAACTAACAACTCACCTTTAATGCGCGTTCTAACTATGTTCAACCATCATTGGTATACATAACTGGTATACATTTTTGAAATTCATATTGAATTACATAAAAATCATGATAGAGTTCACACATCAATAATGAACAGCATTATTGACTAACCTTTGTGCAAATGTTGCACATTTGTTCCGATGAAGACTGCAGGAGAGTGGTTTTTAACTAAATCTTAACATTTAGTTAGATTAACCCGCCGAAGAAGTAAATCTTTCAGGTGCTTTATGCTGGAGAAATCCAGAAAAGTGAGGACTGTCGTTGGAGGAACCTCTGGAGAGAACCGTTAGATCGGTCGCCGAAGGAGCAAGCTTAGTGCCCGTTACTTATCTATAAGTGATTCGCTAAGTGAAACTCTCAGGCAAAAGGACAGAGGAGTGGAAAGCAACAATCCTTAATTAACAAAAGAATTCTATCTAGAAATTCGTATGTATTAAGTAGTGCTACCGATCCCTGTGATCTGCACTGCCTTCCCTCTTCTCCTTAAATTTTTTAATTTATTAAGGGGAATCTATGAACCAGCTACAAGCTACACTACAAACCATCAACCAATTCGTTTGGGGACCACCACTGCTTATTCTGCTAGTGGGTACAGGTATCTACTTTACTTTTCGCTTAGGCTTACTCCAGTTTAGACACCTCCCAACCGCGCTAAAAATGGTATTCAGCAAAGACAAATCCGGTACGGGTGACGTATCAAGTTTTGCCGCTTTGTGTACAGCACTTTCAGCGACCATTGGTACTGGAAACATCGTTGGTGTAGCGACCGCAATCAAGATTGGTGGCCCTGGTGCCCTATTCTGGATGTGGCTTGCCGCTGTATTTGGTATGGCGACCAAATACGCAGAATGTCTACTTGCTGTTAAGTACCGCAGAACCGATAGCAATGGCGAAATGGTTGGCGGCCCTATGTACTACCTTCAATACGGTGTTGGCTCAAGAATCTTAGCGGTGATGTTCGCTGTGTTCGCTTTGGGTGTTGCCTGCTTCGGTATTGGTACCTTCCCACAAGTTAACGCTATCTTAGATGCAACTGAAATATCATTTGGCGCTTCGCGTGAGATGTCTGCTGTTGTTCTGACGATATTAGTGGCAGTGGTAACCCTTGGTGGTATTCAATCTATCGCTAAAGTTGCAGGAAAAGTGGTGCCAACCATGGCGGTTATGTACATCGTCGCGTGTTTGAGCGTTCTGGTTTCAAATGCAGACCAACTACTGAGTGCCGTTATCCTTGTTGTTACCTCTGCATTTACCAATACAGCGGCAACAGGCGGATTCTTTGGCGCGAGCATCATGCTTGCTATCCAATCAGGTATCGCTCGTGGTGTATTCTCGAATGAATCTGGTCTAGGTAGCGCACCAATGGCTGCGGCGGCAGCAAAAACAGATTCATGCGTGAAGCAAGGCCTTGTCTCTATGACCGGTACCTTCTTCGACACCATCATCATTTGTACGATGACAGGTTTGGCGCTTATCTTAACTGGCGCTTGGCAGACTGACCTTTCTGGCGCTGCAATGACCACTCATGCATTTGCTGTTGGTCTGAATGCAGACACGCTTGGCCCTATGCTGGTTTCTGTTGGCCTAATCTTCTTTGCGTTTACTACGATTTTAGGTTGGAACTACTACGGCGAGCGCTGTGTTGTTTTCTTGCTAGGCACTAAAGCAGTCCTACCTTACAAGATCATCTTCATTGCGTTGGTGGCTTCTGGCGCATTCTTGAAGCTCGACATGATATGGATAATGGCCGATATCGTGAACGGTTTGATGGCAATTCCAAATCTAATCGGCCTTATCTTGCTACGCCACGTGGTTATCGAAGAAACAAAGCTATTCTTCAAACCTTTAACGTCTTCAAAAGGTTGTGAAGCTGCTAAAGCATAATAAGAACTGAACGATCAAAACGCCCGCAATATTCTGCGGGCGTTTTATTATGATTGAGATAGCTATATTCCAAAAGCTTAGGTAGGTTCTTCCATCAGAAGCTTAACACCCAGTCCCACCAGCACCATGCCAGTCACACCTTCCATCCACTTCATAAAGCTCGCGTTTTTAAGCAAGTTTTTAGCGGAGTTCAATGCCCCAGCCAAACTGCATTGCCACACCATCGCAATCATAAAGTGCACCGAAGCCATCACCATGGATTGCAACAAAGGCGATCCTTCAGGGTTGACGAATTGAGGCAGAAAAGCCAAATAGAAAACCGCTGTTTTCGGGTTAAGCACATTAGATAAGAAGCCTTCGCGTAGAGAGCGCTTGGCACTGTATGCTTGCTTAGCTTGTTCACCGACCTTCAAACCGCCACCGTTTTTCATCAAAGCTCGCAAACTGCTTAAGCCAAGCCAAATCAGATAAACCGCACCTACCATTTTAACGGCTTGAAAGAGTTCAGCGGATTGGGCGAGGATTGCAGAGATACCTACAGCAGAGAAAAACGCGTGTACATATAAGCCGCTACAAATACCAAAGCTGGTCATACAACCGTCAGCTAAGCCAGAGCGGCTGGTATTACGAATCACCAAAGCCGTATCTAAACCCGGCGTTAGCGTTAAAATAGTGATGGCAATCAGAAATGCCTCAAAGTTCAAAATATCCATATCATTGTCATTCTTGTTCAGCGATCTATCATCAATACCGTGTATCTGAACAATTCGCAAGCAACAATTGCCATCAGCTATACAACTCACTGATTTTGTGCACAATGGTACAGTTTAATTTGTTAACAAATAGTAAATTACTGGCATATCACTGCCCTATCTTGTTTAGGCTATATCTTCTACTGAGAAGAGCTGCCTCAAAAACAAAGTGAAGTGACCAACTTCAAAGTACTAAACATCGAGATGCCCCTTAAACTGATGCAGCCTTATGGGTCATTAAAAGAAACCAAATTAAGAGTAGTCAAATGAGCGCATTCAAAAAACTAGTCGAACACTCTCAAAAATGTTCACGCTTTCAACACCTAGCTTCTATTTGTGGTTGGGACCAAGCTTCAATGATGCCAGCTGGCGGCAACCAAGCACGTAGCGAAGCGATGGCCGAGCTTTCTGTTCATATTCACGGCTTGATGACTCAGCCACAGCTTGGCGATTGGATTGCAGACGCTGAAAACGAAGCGCTAAATAGCGAACAACAATCGTCACTTCGTGAAATAAAACGCCAATGGCAACAAGCTAACCTGCTTCCAGAGAAACTGGTTGAAGCAAAATCTCTAGCAGGTTCAAAATGTGAACATGCGTGGCGTAGCCAACGTGGAGAAAACGACTGGGTTGGTTTTGAAAAGAACTGGCGTGAAGTGGTTGAGCTATCACGTGAAGAAGCGCAAATCCGTGCAGATGCGGCAAATTTAACGCCTTACGATGCGATGCTGGATATCTATGAACCGGGCACCAGCTCTGCTTCGCTTGATACCCTGTTTGCAGACGTTAAAACATGGCTACCAAGCCTGATTTACGAAGTGATCGAAAAGCAATCGAGCGAGCAATTTAACGCGCCATCGGGTATCTACTCGACAGAGAAACAGAAAGCGCTTGGCCTAGAAGTGATGAAGCTACTTCAATTCGATTTCGAACACGGCCGATTAGATGAAAGTGTTCACCCTTTCTGTGGTGGTGTTCCTTCAGACGTGCGTATCACAACCCGATACGATGAAGCTGAATTCGTTCAAAGCTTAATGGGTATCGTCCACGAAACAGGTCACGCACGTTACGAACAAGGCTTACCTAAACACCTAGCAGGCCAACCTGCCGGTGAAGCTCGCTCTATGGGTATCCATGAATCTCAGTCTCTGTTCTTTGAGATGCAAGTTGGCCGCAGCGACCCATTCATCGGACACTTAGCTAGCCTAGCAGGACAACAGTTCTCAGGCTCGGAATTTGAGAAAGATAACTTCCAGAAGATCTACACTCGCGTGAAGAAAGACTTCATCCGCGTTGATGCCGATGAGCTGACCTACCCAGCGCACGTTATTTTACGTTACGAGATTGAACGTGATCTGATTAACGGCAAAATCAAACACACTGATGTCCCTGAACTTTGGAACACTAAGATGCAGTCTTACCTTGGTTTAAGCACTCAAGGCAACTTCACTAATGGCTGTATGCAAGACATTCACTGGACAGACGGAAGTTTTGGCTATTTCCCGAGCTATACTCTCGGCGCGATGTATGCGGCTCAATTCATGGCATCTATGAAGCAAACCGTTAATGTTGATGAAGCTATCAGAAGTGGAAACATGACTCCAATCTTTACGTGGCTATCAGAAAAAATTTGGTCAAAGGGGTCGTTGCTAACTACTGATGAGTTAGTTAAACAAGCCACAGGTGAAGTTTTAAACCCGATATATTTCCAGGAGCACTTAAGGAATCGTTACTTATAGTTTAAATAACCCCAGCATAGGCTGGGGTTATTCTGCGTGCTATAAACCTGTAACACTTCGCAACAAAGCCTTATCGTTCAATAGTTAAAGAGATGCTATGTGAAACTTTAAACTAACGTTCAATAACTAAAGTTTAAATTGCAACTACTACAGTGACCAAAATCGCGTTCTTTTAAATCACACAATTACTGAAATCCAGTTTTCTAAACTAGCATCAATAGCTTACGCTTTATTTAAAACTAATTTCCAAAAAAGTAAAACCATCACAATATACATACTTTAGAGAAATAAAATGTAAAATAAACATTAAACTTAATATTTTAAGCCATAAGCTTATAATTTAAAAATCAATAGACCACATAATAATATTGTTATAATAAAAACAAGAACTAATTAAATAACAAGCGGGTGTTTAAATTCACTATTTGTTCCAAATAGCGATTTAATCAGCTTACCTCACCTTCTGGTGACGTTGCGCTAACATGCTTCGCAGTTATCGCTAGTAAATACAAGCACTATGATATGCATCATTAAAAAATAACAAAAAGAGCATATCGAAAATGACTAAACAAGAATTAAATAATTACAGAGCAGTTGTAAATAACATAACAAGAGCAAGTAAAAAATAGTTAGAAGAAATAATTAAATCAACATCTCTTTCAAAGGAGGAGCTTAAAGTTATAGTTCCTTCACTTCTGCCGCCTTTCACCAAGGACTTCGGCATTGCTATTGCTGACTACAAAATGACGGTTGAAACTATAGCTATTTACTACACAAACAATCAGAAAGAAGCTAATGAAGAATGCCTTTCTGCATCTCGTGAAGTAATTGATGCAGCAAAGTCTGCTTTTAAAGAAGAACGAAAAGCACGAGAAAACCTTTACGTTAAAGCCATAAAAACAAACCTCACTGAAGAACAGTTTAAATATTTCACCGAGCTAATGCACAGCTACAACTCAGCAGCAGCTTTTCTGAGAGACGTGGCAATCAATCAGCTTGTTGTTAAACCTAACAACCATGAAGAATTTATTAACTATTTCAGAGAAACGAAGAAGCTTGCAAGTTTACTCGAAGATATAGCAGATGACCTAGAAGATGTAGAAACCCAGCAGCAGCTCTCTGGTATCATCAAAGAGCTTATTGTCAGCTTAAACCTCGTCCGCAAGCTTGCGCTAGACTCCCACTCTTCTGCTACAGCTATCCCTATCGCTAGGAAGTTTCTAAGTGCTAAACAGCTTAAGGCTATATATCTTGAAAAGCTTGAAGAAGAAGCCGACCTTTAACCTTTAACTCCCTTCTTATCTTAAGGAGGGCTTATCTACATCTATACATCTATACATCTATACATCTATACATCTATACATCTATACATCTATACATCTATACATCTATACATCTATACATAACAATAATAATAATAACTACGAGATTTTAAATATGATTTTTACAAAACTAGAATGCAAAAGAACTAAGCAGACAAAAAAAGACGCAGAGCACTTGATAGAATATGGCGCTAAACAAAAAGACGCAGATAACCTCGTTAAATACGGATCTGGTAATTCAAAAGACCACGCTTCAGCCTCTGAGGGACACTCCTTTTTCATCCATGCGAACGAAATAGATTCCATACCTGTCCGCACTGGTGAATTGGCTACAGGCGCAGACTGGAGCGATGCTATAAGCGAACTACAAAGCTCACTCAAGCACAATCCAAACGTTACTGAGTCGTTCCGTCATTTCGTAATAAGCCTCGATGAAGGCGAGCATCTAACTGATAAACAGTGGAAAAAAACAGTAAAGAAAACGATGGCTCATCTCGGCTACGACAGCGCTCGTTATATCGCTTTCCGACACAGTGATACCGACTCAGACCATGTACACATCACAGCTAGCACTCAATGCCTTGAAAGCAATAAAGTCATCAACGATTGGCAATCCGTTACGAACGCCCAGGAAGTAATGAGAGAGCTTGAAAAAGGGTTTGGTCTTAAGGAGCTAGCAAGCACGAAAGATATGGATCGAACAAAAGAATGCGTTGCTGATAAACAAGCCCCTGACACTGTTAAATTCATGATGCACAGGCTTGTAAACAAAGCTATAGATACACTAGATAAAGAAGCTTCCCTGGTTGATTTTGAGCTGGCTTTGCTGAATGTCGGTGTAACCATCCGCCTTAAAGAAGAACAGGTTAAGGGTGAGTTTAAAGGTCTAATTTACGGCTTTAACGACTACAAAATACCAGCCACAAAACTTAGGTCCTCTATCCCTAGACGAGGTATGGATAGAATTCGGCGTTGTTTAATGCTGTCGGCTTGTACTGCAATGAGGCCATTCCACCACATCAAGATTTCAGCGAGTAACGCAGTAAGAAGCAGGATATCCAATCGCTTAGTACAACGAGTCCTGTTGTGACGAAGTGCGATCCCATAGGCGGTACTCTTTAGATCTCGGAAGGCTTCTTCTATTTGCATGCGCTTGGCGTACAGGTTGGTAATTTGTGCTTCATTTAAGATATGTCTAGGGACATTGGTCGCGAGTAACCACGACACCTCTACACTGCGTTGATAGAGATGTGTAGCGGAGTGTTTTTGGCTGGCTCTGCTATAGCGCTGGGCTTTTCTGCCTTTTTCTAATCCTTTGTCCCGTCCTGAAATGTGTTTACACATTGAGGACGAATTATGACTACTTCAAATAATACCTACGTTAAGCGCACTCAGCGTGATTACACACTAGGCTTTAAATTACAGGTCGTCGCCGCTGTAGAAAGAGGCGATATGACATATAAACAAGCCCAAACCATTTATGGTATCCAAGGCCGTTCAACTGTTTTAACTTGGCTTCGAAAGCACGGTAAGATGAATTGGGCGCAAACTCCAAGGATGAATACCATGCACCAATCTAAGCCTAAAGAGTCACCAGCACAGAAAATAAAGCGCCTTGAGAAAGAGCTGGAAGACGAAAAAATAAAGAATCTCTTTTTAAATAGAGTGGTTGATATTCTTGATGCTGAACACGGAACTAGCCTCAGAAAAAAGTATCTCGCCAAGGAGCAAGAAGTCTTCAAGAACAGGACGGAATAAGTTTAGTTCGAGTATGTAAGCTATGCGGGATAACGAGACAAAGCGTTTATCAACGAGAAAAGCGAGCTGTTCATCGCCAGTTAGAACTTAAACCCATCAAACAAATGGTGTTGGATATTAGACGTTATATGCCTCGGGTTGGCACTAGGAAACTCTACTTTTTACTTAAGCCAAAGTTGCAAGAACAAGGTATCAAGCTAGGTCGAGATGCTCTTTTCAACTACTTACGTGATGAACGATTATTGGTAAGACCTAAACGTAGTTTTACAAAAACGACAAACAGTAAGCATTGGATGAAAAAACATCCGAACTTATTAAAGAACTACAAACCATGCAATCCAGAGGGTGTGTTAGTAAGTGACATTACCTATATCCAATCAGATGAAGGTGTTCACTATCTCTCATTGGTAACTGATGCGTTTAGTCGGAAAATTATGGGCTACGAGCTGAGCAACGAAATGAAGGCGACGGATGTTGTGAAAGCGCTAGATATGGCTGTTAAGGGACGTCAATATCATTGTTCGTGTATCCATCACTCTGATCGTGGTCTCCAGTACTGCTCAGGTGTTTATCAAGATAAGTTGAAAAGTAGCGGCATAATCCCCTCGATGACAGACGGTTATGACTGCTACCAAAATGCATTAGCAGAGAGAGTAAATGGAATACTGAAACAAGAGTTCTTACTTGATAAGTGTAAAAACCTCGGAGAGCTTAAACAACTAGTAAAAGAGTCTATAAGTACCTATAACAACATGAGGCCGCACCTTAGCCTTAGGATGAAAACTCCAAATGAGGTGCATGAAAAAAGCCAACAGCTGACGCTATTGGCTTAGTAGAAATACTGTCAACGTATTTTAGGACGAGACACTTTATAAACATAGGCTTCACAAGATATCGGTGATCTCTTTGGTAATAAGCAGTGGCCAAGATATTTAGGTTTATGGATAGCGTTTGGATAAAAGGTTTTATTTGAGACCCAAGGTTTTTGAGGTTGTTTTATTGATACTTCACCTCGGACACGACCTAACCAAAACCAACCTTTCGCCTGAACTTGTCTGAACCAAGTATTTCGAAAACCCGCATCAGAAACGATGATCGGACTGATTTTTTTCGGCAAAATACTCTGTAATTTATCGAGGAACATATGGTGACTTTTCGGTGAATTATATTGGCCATATTCAAAAACTTGTTCAAAGATTGTGATGGCTCGACCATCAAGTTCAACGGATGCTCTTAACGTCATATAACGAAGTTGTTCACTAACATCAGACCAATCAACAAGGATCCCAAGACATGGGTTAGCGCCCGTTATTAAGTAGGCATGCCATTTATAAATAAGGTCTTTCTCACGATGTAGTTGGCGATTTCCAAGCAGTCTATCAACACGTTTGATCGCATGTTTTGCCGTGGTATTAGTTTCCAGTTTTCGACCTAGTTTTGTCAGCGTTAAGTCTGAGCCGTCAAGTACACTTTTTGTAGCAAGTATCAGAGAAATAAAGCAAAGTAGTTATCCTTCGGGCGTGTGCTTCACTTAGGTTTATATCTTCATCATCTTTTTCTTGCTGCATAATCTTCATACATATCATTAATTTTGAAAAATATGTAAAAACCTAGAACAACACATAAAGCTCCAGTGACACCAAGTGTTTCAATCCAGTATCCGCCAGCAAAAGAGAAAAACCCAAAGCCTTTGACCGCGCTAAGAATTGTTGCAACGATATACACACAAAGAGGAAAGATAAAACTAAAATAAAAGATACCCCCTTTGTTGCCATTCTTATCAAAGTAAAGAAGAGCTTGAAATTTCAAAAGGAAGCCGCTTAAAAAACCAGCGGAAATAATTGAGGTCATTGCAGATTCATTGAATGAAATAATGGAATACAAGATGCCAATAAATACTGAACAAAATAAGATAAAAAACACCAGACCAATGAATCCGAAAAACTTAATCTCTTTCATTGCATGAAGCAGCTCAACGCCATCTTTCGTTGCATGAAGCCAAAGTTGAAAGCCAACCGCAAATAGAATCATGTAAGTCCATGCCTTTTCACCATCAGCTATTGTTTTAATGTGAGAATTGCTTCCATATAGTGCCTTACTATAGAGAAAAGAAGATATACCATGAGGAGAATTAATGATGAGTTTGACAAAGGTATCCGCTTCATCACTAGAAATGATCTGGTAAATGTTTTTGGATGTATCTTTTTTCTTTAAATTTTGCTGATTAGCTAGCGATGCGGCATTACGAGCTTGCCTCTCAATATACATGTTCTTTTCAGTATCGATGAAATTTAAAACGTAACTATGAGCTTGGGAGATAGTGTTTGGGATTGTATCGTTAGTAAAATGAGCATAAGTACCAAAGCCTCCAATAGTAACTGATACAGTTAGCACGACATAGACGATGAGATTGCGAATTTTACTCTTGAATCTTAAGGCAAAAGGAATAGCAAACCCCAGAAGAGCAATCAATATGAAGGCTGGCTCTCGATGTAGATCGGCAAATCGCTGATTATCAAAAAGCGCTATCAAAAAAAGGAAGACACAACAATGAATGACTGAATATAGATAAAAAAGAGTCGTTGTGAGCTTTACCGAACTTTTCTGTCCACTAGCCTTTAAAACGGTGTTTGATTCGTTTTCTCTTAATGCTTGATTTTCCATATTCACTCCCTTTGGCCATAAGTATTTAACCTACAACCCATGCCAACCACAAACTTCACATATGCATCATGGAATATACCATTAATTTAAGTTAGATTACTCAATACTTTATAAATTATGGATAATGATAGATGCAACATTGTGAAACAAAGCTTTTTAAAGACGAAAATTATTGCGGAGATTGTGGAGAAGCACTGCCAAAGTTTGTCAAGAATAGTATTGATCAAGTTCACCCCGAATTGGTCAGCAACATAAAGAGTGAGTTTCCTAATGCAGAGCTTGTAACGGGCGAGATTATTTCAATTAGTTACGCAAAGGAAATAGTTGGCGGGGTCGAAACCACTAAAGAAGACAAATATGATGGTAAAAACCAAACAAAAACTAGGACTTACACTGATAATACGAAGGAGTATAGTCTTTGGAATACGAAAGTTGTTGATAGTGATGGCGAGCTTCACGAGTTTAAAATTATTGCCGAAGCAGAAGCGACACGCAACTTACAGAAAGGCGATATTATTACCGTGTTTAGTGTTGGAATCGACGGCGTAATTGGCGAAGAAGTTATAACCATACATAAGGATGACGGACAAGATCAGTTTATTAAGCCTAGTCTTGTCAAAAAGCCAGAAAAAAGAAGTCCAAGCTTTGGTTTAACTTTAACCATCGCTATTTTTCTTCTTGTTTTCTGGCAAACAAACAACTTGGAACTTAGCCTCATAGCTGGCGTTGCTATAGGCGCGATTTTGTTTGGACTTGAGTATTCTCATCACTCATCTAACTTTAAAAACAGCATAAAAAAATACAATCAAAGACTCGATTTCTATTCATCTATGCTGCAAATAACAAAGCAATCACTTGGCTATTTACCTTCAAAAAGACCTCGTTTAGAAAGCGATATTCTTTGTAGTTCATGTACAAAACGTATTGCTAGTGATAGCGCATACTGTGCATTTTGCGGAACCAACACTACAGAAGAACTACAAGAGCCAAGTGAGACAACCCTATTCACATCATCCGATCATCCTGCGCTAGAAATAGTTTCAACTCAGAGCCAAGCCCATGTAGAGAGCGCTGACGAACCTCTGCTAAGTAAGCCTGCCAACCAAATATCAATCCAGCAAATAAAGTCGAATCTTGAGGGTGAGTACAATTCACAATTTAATACCGATTACTTACACAAGTTAGTCCTTGCTGGTGACATTAAGTTTAATGTGGTGAATAATTTCTATTTGGGCCAAGTTCTCGACATTGATACGAACGCAGATATTCAGTACAAATCAGAGTCAAAGAAGGAGATATCAGGGACAGATAAAGAAACAGATCACTACGAATTCAGTCATTTTAATAAGTCTTATAACTATACTCACACTGAAATTGAGCGAAAACGAAATATTGAAAGCTATATTACCGACACTCGGACATCTAAACTAAGCCAAGTACTGTTATTGCAAACAATGGACGGCAATTTAACAGAACTACACATGCCTACAGGCATGACAGGTAAGATTCAAAGAGGAGACTGGCTGGCGATCAAAGATTACACGCTAAGCTCAGACAACAAAGCTTTCCAAAAACACAATGAGCAAGATAAATTCCTTGAGAGTATTTACAACATTACCCAAGAATCAGAATACAGTATAGATGATGGTTTTAAGGGGTTTGAATTCAGATTAGGGTTTGTAAGATCCTTATATGCCTTAATCCCTGTTGTGGCACTTAGCTTTCTTTTCCCGCCACTGTTTGCCCTCTATATTCTTGTTGTCTGCTTTGGAATGCTTGCCACTCCATTTGCGAAAAAACGCAATAAGAAAGCAAGAGAGTTCATCATTAATGAAGCTAAAGTACCTTGGATAAAGCTAAAAGATAACTTACCATCGATACAAACGTTAACGAAAAAAATCAGCTAACCTTCCTCACACATAAGCCAAGCGCTTGCGCTTGGCTTCATTCATCTAGAATAGTTCGTACTTTTGTTAAGGAACGTGGCGGAGAAACGGTCATTGCTAAACGCAATTACGGACAAGATATAGACAAAGACAGTATGGATTGGTGTCTATACAAGTATCGTCACTTGGTCGAAAATGCCTTTGCGAGAATTAAGCATTATCCAGCTATTTCAAGTAGATATGACAAGCTGGAAAGGAATTATGCCAGCATGTTATCACTGGCATTCATGTTGATGTGGCTAACGATGTATTGTTGAACGCGAAATGTACAGCAAAGATCAACACGCCCTAGTTAAAGTCTGTATATAAATCATGCGCATATAGAGAATAAAATAGTGATGAGTGTTCACCATACAGACGGCGCATTCGGCTACTTCCCATCGTACACACTAGGCGCGATGTACGCGGCTCAGTTCATGGCTTCAATGAAGAAAACGGTCGATGTGAACTCGGTGATTGAAAACGGAGACCTATCGCCTATCTTCACTTGGCTAGAGTCGAACATTTGGAGCAAAGGCAGCCTACTCACCACTGACGACTTGGTGAAAGGCGCAACAGGCGAAACCTTAAATGCACAGTACTTCAAGGATCACTTGAGAAGTCGTTACCTTTAATAAAACATCAAATTAGATATAGAGCAGCACAAGAAAGTGCTGCTCTTTGCTACTTTCGATTAGAACAACCACCTACTAACTTCGTCATAGTTTTCTAGGTACAAAGGCCGTATCTTAGGATCATCTGATTCTGATCGTTCATACTTATCAATAAGGTGAAATTGTAAGTAGTACTCGGCCATAGCTGCTCGTATACTTACCTCATAGAAGTCCCCTTCTCCCTTATCCATCATAATCACACGTTTCTGTTCAACAGTTAGCGTTGGTTGAGGAGAAATTCTCAAAGTTATTGTCTGCATCCAACAGTCGTCATCCTTGACTTTCCAAGACGAGTTTCCAGCAATAGCTACATCCTTCATACGACTTACATTGAAATCTCTAAATTCTTTCCTGTACTCATCGTAAGCTCGGCAATGCCACCTGAGTCCACTGTTTGCCATTGCAATTGGATGTAATCTTCTTTTCATTCCTTCTGGATGACTAAGAGAATAGTATGTCACTTGGATAGCGAGATTTTTTGCTATTGCCTGTGTAAGAATGCGACTTACTTGTGGGTCAACATGACTCGAAATCGTAGGCCCAAAATCAATGGTATTTTCACCCCATAGCGTTGAAGAGTAGCTAACGTTATTTAGTCTCAGGAACGCAGTATACTCCTCCCATGAACCGTCAATATACTGGAGATGAAACTCACTAGTCGGTTCAAATCTTTTCTCGCTCTTATTGTAAGAAAGTGAGTCTGGATATTCTTTTCTATACTCTGCTAAGCTCTTAGTAATATTGTTTACTGTTACCTGAAACAACACGGCTAACTTAGAGGCATTAACCATTCCTTCCCAATAAGCCAGTAATTCGATAACTCTGAAACGCGCTTCTTTTGTACTAAGGCCGCCTCCAATCATTGCTTAATCTCCAGATTCTCTATCACTTTCAATCGCGCTTTATGTACCACCAGGTGTTCTTGTGTAATAGCCAAACGTTCCGATTCAATTTTCTTCAAGTGCTCTCTAACGACCTCTGGTGTGTGAGGATCCTTTAGTCGCCTTAATAGCTGAGGCTGCTGCTTGTGAAATTCCTCAAGCTTACTCAATTTTAGTATTTCTGGAGATAAGCTTGTTGGTACTATTAGATCGATGGGTCTTACCTCTGCTACCTTTAAAGCCATATCAATGCCTGCTGCATCGTAGTCAAAGAAGATAGCAACTTTTGCTGAATTACCTAAGCTATTAATCACTTCCATCACAACTGACTGGTTATCACCATGCCCTTTATAGATCATTACCGCCTCCTTATATTCAGAAGGTATACGGTCGATGACTTCCTCCCAGTAAACCAAGGCTTCTCCGTTTTCTAAGATTATCATCTGCTTTATGCGTTCGACATCCAAATGACCTTTTCTTACCGATACTACAGTACCAACTGGTGTTGATACTTCCACATCACCTACCAAGGGAATCGATGAAGTAAGGCTCGACATATTAATCATCGATTTAAATACGTCTCCTTTTGCCCACTTTTCATCAGGTACTGTTTTTGATGCATCCATGCGGTTATGAAATTCAAGAGATAAATCTATTACTGATTTACCAAACATTTCATCAAGAAAGGTTTCCAGCTTCCTCAACTCATAAGAACTTAAATGAATTTTGCCACTTCGATAATCGCCTATACCTACTTCATCGCAAATATGTCTATAAGAAGGTTTGTCTGGAAGCTGTCTTCTCGATGACTTAACTATTTGGAGTGCAAGTTTAAGAACTTTCTTATTCACGATTACCCTTCCTGAAAACCATATCCTTAATATACAAAGTACCGTCAAAAGGCTGAACAATATCTCTGACCTCTTCGACAGTTACGTATCTGGAAATTGATTTTTTCTGTGCTTCATAATAGCTCATCACCATGATCATCCAATCTTCAGGCAGAGCTTCAACACCGAGAACTCCATAAGCATTCATTGCTGAAATATCTTCTTTGTGGGATCTGTCGGTAATAGCCTGAAATAGTAGCTCAACATTTTCTGTTAGAGGATCAAGAACATTTTCTAGAGTTCCTCCTCTTGCATCGGAGATTTCCTCTTCAATTTCTTCTGGTTGCTCAGTATTCGGCTCTGGTTGAACCTTTTCCAAAGTATCCAGAGCTATATCCATCAGCAGTTCTTCATCCCTTGCACTACTGATATCAGCATATCCCCCCAAACGTTGTCTTTCAGCAAGAGAGGCACAAGTTGGCAACTCCATAATTCCTGATATGTCGGGTCGATAGCCAGGTTGCTCTTTGAACTTACTCGAGAAGATATCAATCAGCATGTTAAGCCGACGAACTGCTTTATCTTTTTGCAGCTTCTCTACCATGCTGTTTAGCTTGCGATTGGTCGCTGCTAGGTCTTTTAAACAGCGATCAATATGAGATTTAAAGACTTTCATTAGTAAACGTTCAAGCAGTAAATCAGTTCCAACCCATTCTCTTATCTTTACCACATTTAAGTGGCTGATTGTCGTTCGGAGCTTATAGCACTCATCTTTGCAGCGGGTTGTCTGCCTTATACGTTCATCAATATCAGACACAACACTAAATTCATCAGAAACAATATGGTGGTACATGCTTAGCGCACCTGTAAGCATGTCCATTATTTCCATAACTATCTCTCTGATTTCATCAAAGTATTGCTCATGAGTAGTATGTGTCCTGACCTTCGATTTATTGTAGCTCTCAATATTAAACTCTAAATCTTCAATTAGGCTGGAATATGCTCCTACTTTTTCTCTAAACCTATATCTGCTCGTGACATGATCTAACAAATTCCTAACTTTGCTGTGGACCTGCACACCAAGATTGTCATCTACATAGTAAGCTAATCGATTCTTTTCTAAGGCTGTTATTGCAGATTCATTTTCAGGTGTGTCATCAATTTGACCAGCAGTGACATAACAGCTTTCATCGACTACTTCTATATGCTTACTTAGTGCTCGAATCGCTGATTTAGAATCTTCTTTACGTCCCATCAGAAGAGCTCCTGCTGAGATTCTAGTTCATCATCTGGTAATTCATAACCTTCAAATGAATGTATGAATTCTAATTGGTCAAATAATAGAGACCATTTAGCTGTCGCTTTATACACCGCGCCAGAACTACCAACTGATAGAAGATAGCCATTGTCAGATAAATAAGTCAAAACAGAGCTCAACTTGGTTTTTGTTTCAACAGACCTTGAAACTTTTCTAAATTTAGAAGCTATTTGGCTCAAGAGTTCAGACATAGAGGAAGACTCTTCTATTGCAGATAGTAGCTCTGACTCTGAAATTCTTGTCCCTGCTTCTATTGGGCGAGATTCTGCATCTACATTTCTTACTAATCTAAGCCAATCTATCAACGGTTCTAGGTCGGCCAGCATATGAGAGAACTGTTTCGTCGCTTTTTTTCGTCTCTTTGGATCTTCCAATGTCTCATATGAACAATAATAACCTTTACTGTCTTTCGTCTTTCCAACTTGTCTGGAAACTCGATGCAGAAATGCATTAACTTCGGAACGATTTCTAGAGTCTTGGAGGAATCGAAAAGTTTCGGGATAAGAAGCTTCACATATCACTTTTTCATCAAGCAAATATTCAACCGTAATTTCAAATCTGGTGCTCATGATTACTTGTCCTCTTCTTCAGGTAATAAAGGATTTTTCTTATCACCTTTTATTGAGACATAACGTTTAATACCCAGGTTTTTGTCTACATAATTCTTGGTGGTAAAGTAGCGGAGTAATACAGGAGATGGGTTAGGCTGAGCACAAAACAGCGAGATGTTATGTTCATCCATCAACTCGAATAGGATCATCACGTTTTCGTCTGAAATTTTACCAAGTTCATCCAATGGCCAATGTATCCTCACATTATTGTCTTTACATAAGTAACGAGTCATTCCACAGAACACAACAATCACTGCCAAAGTAGATATACCTTCACTACTTAGCCCTTTCAGATCTGCATCGGTTCTTATGTTTACAGGTCTACCATTTTCTCTCATCGAGATATCAATATCGACTAAAGACTCTATATCATTACTTATCTGACAACTACGCAAAGAGTCTGTCGTACTTTGGAATATCGTTACAAATTCTTTGCTAGGAAGAACATTCCGATCGCTCTCCACCCAGTTAGACCAGACTTCACTAAACGCCTTTAAATCTTTCCAGATATCAAACTCATCGACTTTTGATACCAACTCTATGTTAATGTCACTTAATGCTTCAAAGTGATTTGTTGTATTTATCTCTTCACCAAGTGTTGAGGAAATTGATCTCACTTTTCTATTTAATGTGTCCAATGAATGGTAGAAACGCACATACCGTTCACCTACTGTTTTAAGTGACTCTAAGGTAACTTCCCTGATATCGGGGATGGCTACCTCTAACAAACGTTTTACATCATCGACACCCTCAATTAAGAAATCTTCAGTGTAATTGGCATGAATCGAACGACGACTTCTGTCTTGTTCCATGTTCTCCCACAAAACATAGATTTTATTTTTTGAACCTATACTTGTTAGAACCTCTCCCACTTTCTTTACTGCATCAGCGATGCTTCGACGCAATACTTTAATCCTATTAATGTTCTTTGTTAGTCGTTCAAGTAACAGATCTAAAGATAAATTGTCTCTTATTTCGGATGATTCATGTGTAGAAGGGACTTTATCAAGAGCATCATTAACATCTTCAAAGGCGTTATTTACACTCTTCTGCTCCTTCTCTAACCGACCTAGCTTCGTTTTCTGTTCTTTGGTCTTGACCTCTAGTTCTTTCAATCGCTCTTGGTAATTTTTCTTTTTATCCTCAAGCTGACTAGATAGGCAAGCAACTGATGCTGAAAGTTCAGCTGCCTCTTTTTCATGCTTATCTATATGTACCCACAACGATTTTTCCCAGCTACGATAGTCGTTGAGTAGCTGTGCGTAGCTTTTTATCAGTTCATATTCACTCTTAGACTTGACCGCCCTTTCTTTAGCTACTTGCTCAGTCAAAGGATCGATACCTTTATTTTTCAATACGGCCTCAAAGGTCTTCTCGAGCTCTTTACGTTGATTATCCGCAGTATCTTTAATGCCTTTAATCAATTGATCTTTCAGATCGATTTGCTCTTGAATTGCCGCCTCTTCAACCGAAGCGTTGGCTTTCAAAGTAAGTATCTCTTGCCTGGCAGTTTCTTCTAACTTTTCAACACCACTATCCGTTTGATGATCATATGCTTTTAGCTCTAAAATACTCTGCTGAATACGTTTATCAATTTCCCCAACCCTAATGGTTATGGCCTTCTCTATATCAATTTTTTTTGCTTTTATTGATAGACCTATCTCTTTCTTTTCAGTATTCAATCCATCTTCTTCTCTTCCCAGTTGGGATAGCTCCTTTTCGGACTGGGAGACCTGCTTGTTAAATTTTCCAAGCTCTGTTTTTATACGAGTTATATCTTCTTCATAGTTCAGGATATCTTTTTTTAGGACTTCTCTTTGTTGCTTTAGCTGATTCTCAGACTTAGTAAACTCGTTCGGTTCAACAAAGTTTAGGTTTATTTCGAGTCCATACAGAGCTTGGGAACTTTCCCCACCGACTAATTGAGGATTTAAGTTCTTCTGGCTAAGGAGCTCAGGTCGAATCACTTTCCCTATTGTGTCTCTCCAAGAGTCTTTCGTTTCATTCAAAAATTCATGCAAACTATCAGGCTCTGGATTTAACTGCCTAGTGATTTTCTCTCTTTCCTTTTCCGTCTTACCCAGTGCTTTCTTTTTGAGTTCTAGTTCGTCTAGTTTGCCGTCCCGAAACTTTTTATCACTATTAAGTTGTCTTCGTTTCTCCGATATATCTTTAGCTTGCTTTACTAGTTGTTCTTCGATTTCATTAATCTGGTTTTCATATGAATTAATTTCTTTATTCTCGTCTTCAGAATACAAAGAAGCCTTTGTTATATCACCGTAGAGCGCTTGAATATCATCATTAATGCGTTGTTTTTCTGAGGCTCGACTTTTTAAAAATTCACGAATTTGCACATGCATTTCGTCAGAACGATCACTTTGCCTTTGCTGGGCAAACCTCAAATGCTTAGACATTGAGTTATCTAATGTGGAACGCTCATCCTTTGCCTTGCTTAATTTATTCGTTGTATCTGTTTCCAGTTGACCAATTTTTTTTTGGTGGGCATCAGCCTGCTGTGATACCGCTTCTAATAAACCTGTGTAGTGGTTACTATCACTGTTCATCTTGGCTTCATAGTCAGACAACTGTTCATACTGGGATATCTTGGTTGTAATGTTCTCCTTCCCGTCCCACCGTTCTCTTTCATCATATATCGTCTGAATTAGGCTATTTTTGCCCCCTAAGTTATTAGACTCGTTGTTATAACGTTCTCTTAATGCGGCTGTTTTACTTTTATAATCATCTTCCAGATCACCTGTTTGAATATCCAAGTCTTTTATTAAAGCCACTGTAGTAATCAGGTTTAATCCCACTTGAGAAGCAGCTTGGTCCAACTGTTTTTTATAGGCTAACAATAACGACCATTGTTCTTTGAGTTCTACATCTTTATCCAAAGCACCATGAAACGTAGCGCTATGCTTTTCAATCTCAACCAATACATTAAGGCTATTGATATATTCCGCATCGTCCTTGTGGAAAGGCGCATCTCCGATGTCTATCTGATCAGATAAAAAGCTGTCTACTACCATGGTTTTAAATTGAGCGAGTAGCTTATCGTGTCTCAACATTACTGCTGTTAAAGAATCGATATGCTGCATTTGAGTGTCATTTAAACAAAGTGAAAACTGGTAAGCTATTGATGATAAAGATTGATGGGATTTACGTTTCTTTTGAAGGCGCTTTTTATCGTTTAATAGAACCGCTCGGTAATCAATTGAGCTTCCTATCTGATTACTTACATAAAAGTGTTTAGATACTACGTGTCTCAACCAGTCATGCACATCGTTAGTGCAGGCCAACTGATCCATAAGATGTTGTTGAAACAAGCCTCCTTCTGCACTGCAATCAACAAACCTATAAGCTACCGATTTCTTCGATTTATACATTACAACACACTTGAGTTCACCCAAACGCTGATACTCGAAAATCAGCATTGATCGCACTGATGGTAATAAAAAATCAGCAAATGCTTTTTTCTCACCAGCTCTGTTTACCAGTGAACTCGGTTCTTTACCATAAAAGAAAGGGATAAGGCTAAGCATGGTCGATTTACCTGCACCGTTTGTCCCCATATTGTTTGTATGCCCAACACACTCAACTTCTGTGAATTTTCCTTTGAAGTAACTGTGGTGAAGGTAGATCTTCTGAAGTCCGCTTTCCATGTTTAAACTCAACTCAAATTATACACACCAAATCAATGTACACCAAAACGATGTATATTATCAGGTGTGTTTTTGTACAGCAGTCGTTGACATTACCATTGCTAGCTGACCGACGGCGCATTCGGTTACTTCCCATCTTACACACTAGGCGCGATGTACGCGGCTCAGTTCATGGCTTCAATGAAGAAAACGGTTGATGTGAACTCAGTGATTGAAAGCGGTGACTTATCACCTATCTTCACTTGGCTAGAATCGAATATTTGGAGCAAAGGCAGCCTACTCACCACCGGTGACTTGGTGAAAGGCGCAACGGGTGAAACCTTGAATGCACAGTACTTCAAAGATCACTTGAGAAGCCGTTACCTTTAATCAGCCAATCAACAAAGGCTGTTTAGAACAACGATAAATTAAAGGCTGGGCAGATTACTGACTCAGCCTTTTTACTCTCAAGACCTCTAACCATTAATCACCTTTCAACATCTCTAAGAAGATCTGTCTCGATTCAGGCGTGTTGTCTCTGTGCATTTCGTATTTTACATGCGCGTTTGCACCAACAGCTTTTGATAGCTTAATGCTCCATAATGCTTTCATTTGGTTCGGTACAATTGAATATCGGACATCGATAATACGCAGCTCGTCTGTTGGATCTTGTCCAAGATAACCATTCGAAAACCAGCGAAAGCGCTCAATGTCTTTGGCTTGTTGGGATTCAGGGTCAAGCCAAGGTAAATCCCTGCTAACGTTCAGCTTAGCAATCGACTCTCCGGGATATGCACTTACCGATGTGCTAACCCGTACTGCGTCTACATAATAATGAGCCTCTGTTTCGTACACCACTTTCCAAACTAAGATATTCGCGAAGCTCGGCTTTGCCTCTAATCGGATCGGCGTGTGTTGTCTTTCTTGCGCTAATTGCCAGCCAATCGCCTCTGCCCTATCTCGCTGAATCATCCCTAGTGTTGGGTAAACCAAAGCCCACGCAAATGCGACACGTGCTAGCCAAGGTGCTCGTTTCAACGTTGCAAACACAAGTAAAATTAAGATGGGAAGCGTATAAACAGGATCGATTATTGATATGGTATTCCAAGCAAAACGCGCGTTGGTCAAAGGCCAAAGTAACTGCGTGCCATAAGTGGTACAAGCGTCCAACAGTGCATGAGTGCCATAACCCAGTGCACAAAACAGCCAGCTTTGTTTGAAAGAAAGCCCACGCCTTTTTGCAATCAGGTGATGCAGAACCAAGGCACAGATCAAACTGCCAATGGGGATAAAGAAGAGTGAATGGGTAAACTGTCGATGAAATTCCAAAGCCAACAAAGGGTCACTTTGAGACTTAATCAGTGCATCTAAATCTGGCGCTAACCCGGAGAGCAGCCCTAATACCCCAGCAACAACCAAATGCTGTTTTTTGCTGGCCGATTGTGACAAAGAAGTGCCTAGCACGCCCTGCGTTAAAGGATCCATAAATCACTCATTGATAGCATTCCGTTTAATCAAACAAGATACATTTAGCTATAGCAGTGAATTGGGTTAAATAACAATGTTTTATCAAGATAATCATGTTGATAGAAGATACTGATATGAGTACTTTCCATTAAGCGTCAACGTTAAACGTTTTGCAGAGAAGCCTTGCTCAACAACATTTCCCAATCAGATTTCTCTACCTGGCCTTTGCGAACATTCACCTTGTAATAGCCCTTTTGAGTCAGAGATTTAACTTGAATATACTGTCGAGCAAAGACAGAGTTTTTGATTACTAAGTCCGCTTTAATACCATGTAGATGTACGTCTTCACCCACTAAAGATAGATTGCTTTTAGTGAATCTTGAGGCGAGAGCGTAGAAAGCAACCATGATGATAATTGAAGTAATGAAAGGGAAAAACTGGAGTTCTGTGTGATAAAAGAAGTTAATAGCTAAAGATACGATCACGTAACTTATCGTCATTGATAGAACAACGTTCCAATGTGTGCTGTTGTTCTTAAATGAGATTTCTCGTGCCATCACTCGCTCCTTTAGGTAAGTATTTGACCACATTTGAACATTTATAAAACGTGAACAATCTTATTATGAACCATGATGCATTAAAAGGCGTAAATACGGCGATTGATAGACTCAGATCGTAATTAGACATTTACATGCGTTTTCTCGCACCTAAATGTCTAATTGATAAAGAAACTGAATCAGTTACAGGTCAGAGGTCGGTCTTTAATTAACGCGCCACCATACTTGCCGCGATAACCACCAACAACACTGAGAAGATTTTCTTAATTGTTGGGACAGGTAAGTGATTGGTTGCTTTTGCGCCCAACGGAGCCGTAAACCAAGACGTGCACACAATACCCAACAGCGCAGGCAGATAAACAAAGCCAGCAAAACCGTCGGTTAGCGCAAAGTGGCTGCTGCCCGAACTGATGTAACCTATCGAGCCAAACAACGCGATGACAATGCCACAAGCAGACGCACAACCGATCGCCTTTTTCATATCGACCGAAAAGAACGTAAGCAATGGAACGAGTAACGCACCGCCACCAATACCTATCATCGCAGACAAGCCGCCAGTAATGGTTGTCAGCACCGTTAACACACCTTTATTCGGTAGTTTTCGTTCTTCAGGCGCGTCGTTTTTGCTGCTTAAGAACATCTTAATCGCTATCAGCACCACGCTTACGGCAAACACAATACGAACAACCTTTTCCGGTAGTAACGCCGCCATAAATCCACTAACCAGTGCTCCTAGAGCAACACCTAGCATGATCCAAGGCGCCAGATCCCAAGGCACGTTGCCATTCTTGTGGTGAGCAAGAGCAGAAGACGTAGAGGTGAACAGTATTGATGCCAACGAGGTAGCAATCGCAGCGACAACAACTTGGTCGGATGGTAGAACTTCTAAATACAGTAAAATGCTGCTTAACACAGGGACAATGATCAGCCCTCCGCCAATACCTAACAAACCGGCTAGAAACCCAACACCACTGCCTAGTAACGCACAGTAGAAAACCAACAACAGCAATTCACTCATTTCATCCATCTCTTAATTAAATTAATTGTCTTAAATAACACACTAATAATATGGTTATATTTCCATCAAGCTAATTAATATAACTGACACCGACTTAAATATTCAAACAGAATAGATCATGAATATTCCTCATGTTGAATGTGAATTAATACCATTGTTAATGGTCAACCTATCCACGTATAAAAACCTTAAGCGATTAACTTTATACGACATTAATTCAACTAAGTATTAATTTCAGACAGCATAGCCTTCGATTCTTAATCCGGTCACAAGCAAAAATAAAAGCCGTTTTAATACTAAAGACCGAGAGAATCAGAAAACAAATTGGGGTACCAAATCAGCATGAATAAAGAATTTAATTTTACGATTAAGAGCATTAGCCTCGACGAAAACTACCAGCCTGCAGACAGCACGCGTATCACAACCAACTTTGCTAACCTAGCTCGCGGCGACAGCCGTCAAGCGAACTTACGTAATGCACTACAAATGATAGACAATAGTTTCAATGCGTTAGCACACTGGGACAACCCGAAGGGCGACCGTTACTCTGTTGAGCTTGAAATCATTTCTGTTGATATGGACATTGAAAGCAACGGCGAAGCATTCCCTTCAATTGAAGTGCTGAAAACCAATATTGTAGACCGTAAAACTAACGAGCGTATTGAAGGCATTATCGGAAATAACTTCTCTTCTTACGTTCGAGATTATGACTTTAGCGTACGTCTATTGGATCATAATAAAGGCCAAGATAAATTCAGCATTCCAGAAGATTTTGGTGATTTACACGGCAAGCTTTTTAAATATTTCGTTAACTCTGACGCTTACAAAAAGAACTTTAATAAACCACCTGTTATTTGCTTAAGCGTGTCAGATAATAAAACCTATTACCGCACTGAAAACCAACACCCAGTATTAGGTTTTGAATACCAACCGAATGAGTCTTCTTTAACTGAGCAATATTTCAAGAAGATGGGCTTACAGGTTCGTTATTTCATGCCGCCAAACAGTGTTGCACCTTTGGCTTTCTATTTCTTTGGTGATCTGCTGAACGATTACTCTAACCTGGAGCTTATCAGCACCATCAGTACCATGGGTACTTTCCAGAAGATCTACCGTCCTGAGATCTACAACGCGAATGCTGTTGCGGGCAACTGCTACCAACCAAATTTGAAAAACTTGGATCACTCACTGACTCAAATCGTGTATGACCGTGAAGAACGAAGCCAGCTAGCGGTTGAACAAGGTAAATTCGCAGAAGAGAAGTTCATTAAGCCATACCAATCAGTTCTAGAGAACTGGTCGGCAAATTACGCACTTTAATCGTCTATTGCGCTCTCAAACCACCCAAGGATAGGCAGTATTATTATGAAAACACTATTACCGACTTCAACAGCGGGCAGTTTGCCGAAACCGTCTTGGCTTGCACAACCAGAGACGCTTTGGTCGCCATGGAAACTTCAAGGCAATGAACTCACAGACGGCAAACAAGATGCACTGCGTGTCTCTCTGCACGAGCAACAGCAAGCAGGCATTGATATTGTAAGTGATGGCGAACAAACACGTCAGCACTTTGTAACGACCTTCATTGAACACTTGAATGGCGTTGATTTTGAAAAGCGTGAAACCGTTAAAATCCGCGACCGCTACGATGCGAGTGTACCGACGGTTGTGGGCCCTATTTCTCGCCAAAAATCCGTGTTTGTTGAAGATGCGAAATTCTTACGTCAGCAAACCGACCAACCGATCAAATGGGCTCTGCCGGGGCCTATGACGATGATAGATACGCTTTACGATGCGCATTACCAAAGCCGTGAAAAACTGGCGTGGGAATTTGCGAAGATCCTCAACGAAGAAGCCAAAGAACTTGAAGCTGCAGGCGTTGATATTATTCAGTTCGATGAGCCTGCGTTTAACGTATTTTTTGATGAAGTGAATGATTGGGGTATCGCTTGTTTAGAAAGAGCCATTGAAGGGCTTAAATGCGAAACCGCAGTACATATATGCTATGGCTACGGCATCAAAGCAAACACAGACTGGAAAAAGACATTAGGTACCGAGTGGCGCCAATACGAAGAGGTATTTCCTAAGCTGCAGCAATCGAATATCGATATTATCTCTTTAGAGTGTCACAACTCTCATGTACCACTTGAGCTACTTGAACTGGTGCGAGGCAAGAAAGTGATGGTTGGCGCTATTGATGTAGCTACAGATAGCATTGAAACACCGGAAGAAGTGGCTAGCACTCTTAGAGAAACACTTAAGTACGTTGACGCAGACAAGCTCTACCCTTGCACCAACTGTGGCATGGCTCCCCTACCTCGCGAAATCGCCTCAGCGAAGCTCAATGCGCTAAGTGCCGGCGCAGAGATCGTTCGTAAAGAGCTTTCAGAGTAACGGTTTAAACTCAAACTAAAAGCGAACTTTTGAAGCCTAAGTATCAGATTGATGCTTAGGCTTCACTTCAAAGTTCCATTGGACATGAATCGATAGCCCAAACCACCTCAAAAGACTTACTCGGAATATGTTCCTAAAAGCAGCTCCATTTCAGCGAGCCCTTTCACTTCAGACAACTTAGTAAAACCTTTTGATTGATAGAGCTTAATGGCGGGATTCTCACTGAACACGCGCAACACTAACTGAGCCGATGCTTGATTGTTCGCATGTTCAATAGCTAAATCGAGACACTTAGAGCCAAAACCTCGACCTTGATAGTCAGCTAATATCTGCAAGTCCCTAAGAAACGTTGTACCACTGGTGTAACTGAAGCGGATAACACCAATACGGCTACCCCCCACATAAATTTCATAGTTATCCAGATCATCCCAGCTTCGTAAAAACTGACTATGACCCCAAGCGATGCCACGAGCCTGATAGTAACTCGCCATATTCGTTTTGGTGATCGATTCAGCGAACTTAGGATCTGAACCTTGGACCAACCTTACTTCCATATTGTGTCCTTTTTTTTCTAGGCTAAACATTGAGCAATACGCAATTAAAGTACCAAGAGTATTGCATCGTGTTTGAGCCATTCTTATCACTCTGATCCCTTGTTTAATGCCTTCTCTAACCACATTGAACTGATGTATTGGCCGTTTTTCTTCGCATATTCATTGAACACTCCTACTTCTCGAAATCCAAAACGTTTATGAAGTGCTATTGAAGCCTCATTAGGCAAAGCAACACCTGAGACTACGCGGTGAACATCATAATCACTAATCGATGCAAATAGCTGAGAATAAAGCTTAGAGCCTAAACCTTTACCTTGAGCTTCTGCCGCAAGATAAATAGTGACCTCTGCGGTATCTTCAAATGCCGACATAGCCCGGTATTGTTGAGAACACGCGAAGCCTAATAACACACCACCTTCTGTCGCGACATACAGTTGATATTTACTTTGGCTCGAAAATTGAGAAAACCACTGTTGGCGATTTTCCAACGACAACTTATCTTCTTCAAAGCGCGCATTGGTATGTTCAATATAGAAGTTGAAGATACGAGTAATAGCTGCAACATCGGACAATGTTCCTATTCTAATGTCCATATAATGTCCTTTTTCAATTGTGCTTTAAACTCCCAAACCAACACATAAAATACACAACACACGTAGACTCACCTTTGAAGGGTTAGCTACTTACATTCCTGCCAACTGTACTCCATTTGACGTGCAACTTTCTTAGCAAACAATAGACCGCTATGTACTGACACCAAATGCAAGCTCATATCTATCCCTGCTGAAATACCACCTGAAGTCGTAAATTTTCCTGATGTCACCCAGCGCTTATCACTGACCACATCTAATTCTGGGAACTGCGACTCTAAGTCGGAAATGTCTTCCCAGTGGGTGGTTACTTCTGACCCTTTCAGTAAGCCAGTTTGAGCGAGAAGGAACGCACCAGTGCAAACAGACACCACTTGCGAGGCTGAACCTGAAACAGAAGCTAGCCAATCAAGTACATTTAGTTTGTTCATTTCGTCAGTATGCACACCACCAACGACCATTAACAAATCGATCTTTGGATGATTGTTTAACGAATAGTCAGCCAATACCTTGAAACCGCCACGAGCTATAACTGGTCCCACATATTCGGAGATTAAGAATACATTTAGATCTTCAGCACCTAAGCGCTTTGCTGTACTGAAAACTTCAAACGGGCCAGAGAAGTCGAGAACTTCTGCTTGATTATAAATATAGATTCCGATGTTCATTGCACCTCCATGTACAACTTCATTAATAACTAGAATTTACCATAAACATCTTGTTCGGCTAATTCATACAACCCATTAAGGATTCTTAACTTTACCCATTTTAGTCAGGATGCCTTTGCCCTTCTCATAAACAAGAGATAAACCAAAGTAGACTGAAACCCACAAGACAAAATCAAGAGCGGCTAATTTGATATCAAGTGGATCTGAAAAGGTGTTATAGGTGTGCCCAAACTTTGCTTCAATTGATTTAACTAAAATCACTGTAGCGATAAATATCACAATCCTCATGGGTTTCCCTATCTAACGTTTAAACTAAATCGTACACATGCGTGTGGAAATTGTTTAAGTTATTCCAAGTATATAATGCGTTGACAGCCCTACTTGCCATCGACCTTTTCTATAAACCAACGCCCTTGGCACGGGCCATTGGTTAAGTGCCACCGGCCGTCAAATCTATTGCCACTGCCATGTGCGGAAAAACGATAATCCCATTGGCGATGTTTAGTGTATAAACGTAAGTCGCCGCTTTCCGTAACCCAGCCCTCTAACGGTGTTCCGTTGGAGGTAAGCCTTAGGGTAGCCTTGCCCTCACGAATGGTTCCGGTGATGGTTGTGCGTTCACACATATTATTGCCAGTGGTGTTAATACGGCGACCTAGCCACTCACCGTCAAAGTCAGTAGATGGCACAAATTGCGGGCTATCAGGAAGTGTAGGAAACGACTCGGAATTACTGGACCCAAACCACTGGAGTTCACGACCAACGAGGATGAAGACAACAAAACCGATTGATATCGCTATCAAAAATCCCTTTTTCATTAGCCTCTTCCCTAATCCGCTGACCTTAAGAAAAGAACCCTAACATAATGAAAAGTAATAACTTACCATCAATTTAATTAATTTTGATATATTCCACAAATTGCATTCAAATGTTGAATATAGAGAAAGCGGCATCGTACAAAAATGCCGCGCATTGAGAATCCATTATGTGCAGTGTCGAAAGACCTGCACAGAAAGCCCTAACCTTCCAAGGCATTGCGCCAATACTGAACGGTTTTCTCCGACACCGAGCCTGTCTCGCTCGCCGCTGAGACTAGGAAGTCACATAAGCAAGTAGCAACGTCTTCATTACCTAACAAGTATAAACTGCGAATGGCTCGTGTTAGTCGAAGCTGGTTATGATCATGACTCTTCAACCATACATGGTTCGCTGGGCTAAGTGGCAACAATGACGATATCTCACTTCCATCTCGCTGCATTCCCCAAAACTCAAGCATCAGGTCAAGCACTTGTAGATGTGCAGTGCGAAGGTCTTCTGAGTTAGCAAAAATCGCCCTATCTTCTTGGGTAACCAACGGTGCATGTTGATTAAACTTAGTCCCTTCATCGATTGGGAAAAACACCTGAATATACTTATGGTTATGCTCCAACCAAAAGTGATTATAAGCTAACAACTGTTCAATATTACGACCAAATTTGTCTGGCACTTCACCAGATATAAAGCGAGCAATCTCACTCATTTTAAAATCCTACTGACCAGTGTGTTAATAACTGAGTACTAAAACCTGAACGACTAAAAGAGATAGGTAATATATGCACCGAAAGGTTTCATCTTTCAAAGAAAAAACCATTCAAAAAGCGTCCTTCGGTGCATACAATTTCAAGCGGCTGACATAAATGACTAGCGTAAGCGTCTCAACACAACCTGCTGGTCAAGCTCATTCTGATAGTCCGTGTAATCAAGCCCCTGATCAAATATGTACTCAGTGACAAGAGTACGAATGCATTCAACTAATGTGCTTGCTTGCCAAGGCTTTTCAAAGTAACGGTCGATGCCTGCTGCATTAATCGCATTGATGGTATCAGTATGAGTGGCCTGCCCCGTAAGAAGAATTTTCTTTGTATTCGGAAAGCGACTGTCATGGAACACGTCAGTGAGTAACTCCACACCCGTTTTCCCTGGCATCACATGATCAGACACGATGACGGTAATGTGTTCGCCTTCTGCGTCAAGTTCATCAATGAGATCAAGCACTTCTTGTGCTGATTCACAATCTTCAATATTCAGCCAACTCGCCAGCGGCTCTAAATCTTGTATCACTGCGCTCAGTACTTCTCTCTGGTCATCGACACAGATTAAATTAAGCTTCTCCATGTTCACCCTCTATTGGTAACTTGATTCTAAATACCGTTTTAGAAGCATCACTTTTCACAATAATACTTCCGCCATAACCTGCCACAATCCGCTTAACTACTGATAAACCCAAGCCCAATCCAAACGATAAACCACCTTTTTTAGTGGTGAAGTTGGGCTGAAATACCTTTCTACGAGTCGCCTCGTCTATCTCAGGGCCGTTATTCGCGATCGTAACTAATATTCTTTTCTTACTTAATCTGGTTTGAATCTCTATTGCGGCATCGTCTGAATTCGACATTGCATCACAAGCATTCTTTACAATGTTGACCCAAATCTGAACGAGCTCTGTTTTCGAGCCTTTAAAAGGCGGTAAATCTGCAGGGCTCAACCGCACTGATACTCTACGTAACTCACTTTGTAACAACGATAAGGCATGGTTAATGGAGTCATTAATATCAACCGCTTCTTCGGTGTCGATATCAGTTCTGCCAAGTTGTTTAACCGATTTTACGATGCCGACAGTGTGTCTAGATGCCAAACGTAAATCATGTAAATCACAGCCCATCTGCCAAAAACGAATCGCTTCTTCTGGGTTTTTCAGCCAATGCTTTGAAATAACGTCTGTTGCAGATAAAGCATCAATTGGAATCGCCTTTGCAAGAGAGCGAGCAATGTTTTTGTCTAAACCATATTTTCTTTCAAATTGTCTCCCACGCGTTCGTGCTTCTAACGACGACGTTTTCTGACCATGCATTAACCCAAAATCGAAAAATTGACTGGCTTCTGGATGCACTTCTTCAAGCAGGTCCATGATGACCGTTTCAAGTCGACCCGATTTACTATTTACTACACCAATAGCGTTGTTAAGTTCATGAGCAATCCCTGCAGCTAATTGACCCAAGGTCGTCATTTGCTCAGCAGTATGTAACTTCTCTAGCGCTTTTTGTTTCGCGATCGCTTCTTGTGTTGCGCGGCGTTGACGACGCGACAACTCATTGACAATCACAGGTGTGAACTGTGCGGTAAGAGGACCAAATTTACGTTCATCTTCTGCAGGCGTGTCTTTATCGATCCACGCTAACTCAACATCGGTTTTAGCAACAACCGTTGAAGATGCAGTCCAATTACCTGAAAAGAAGCTATGAACGCCTATAAAAGCCCCACTACCCGCGCTAAATACTCGCACTTGCGGTGTATTCGCATCGGTATAAAACCCTTCCAGTTCTCCACTAAACACATAATATAAACGTGTGTTTAACGCTGATTGTTCAATAATGGTGTTACCGGCACGGCACGTCACCCGACGTTCTGTTTGGTTAAAATAGCGCTCGATAAGTGCTTCTAACTTATGTTGATACACGTATCGTTATCCTATGTGACCAATTGAATGTAGCAGCCACACCATAACAAAACTCAGTAGCACACCAACCACACCCAAAATAATACCGATTCTGGCCATTTGATTACTTTGCACATGACCAGTGGCATGAGCCAACGCATTCGGTGGTGTACTGATTGGCAGCGACATACCTAATGAAGCGGCAAAGGTCACAACCAGAATTAACGTTATCTCACCGCCTAGTGGCGTGAGTGAAGCCATAGACGAACCCAATGCAGCCATAATTGGCATTAACAAGTTGGCCGTTGCGGTATGAGACATAAAGTTTGCCATTAGCAAACACAAGAACGCCGCTCCGAACAACACCACATATGGTGAGTAAGCATCAAACGGAATGCTGTGTACCACGAGCCTTGCTAAGCCAGTTTTATCGAGAGCTAAACCAAGCGCGATACCACCTGATACAAGCCACAGTACGTCCCAAGAAATCTTTTTCAGGTCTTCTTTATTGATGATCCCTGTGAGTGAGAACACAGCGACAGGAATCAGAGCGACGGTATAAGAGTTCATGCCATGGCTTGAACCCATTAACCAAAGAATGATAGTCAGCGCAAAAGTGACGTACACCGCAATGGCTTTAGGCGTTTTAAGGAATTTACCTTTAATACTTAGTTCGATTTTCTTTTGGTCAGCTTTGTACATAAAGCCGATTAAAAACCACGCTAACGCCATCATAATAACGACAAACGGCACACCAAATGCCATCCATTCACCGAACGTAATGAGGTTATCGCCAACTAAATATTTTAGTGCGATGGCATTCGGAGGGGTACCTATCGGGGTACCAATGCCACCGATGTTAGCGGCAACAGGGATACAAAGCGCAAACGCTACACGACCGGGGTCTTTCGGGCCAAACACAGCCAGTACCGGCGTCAAAATAGATAGCATCATTGCCGTTGTTGCCGTGTTAGACATAAACATCGAAAAGATACCAGTGATCAACATTAAGCCGAGCATCACAAACTTTGGGTCTTGTCCAAATGGCTTCAATAATACACGGGCTAAGTTTACGTCTAATCGATACTTAGTGGCGGCCATCGCTAAGAAGAAACCACCCAAAAACAGCATGATGATTGGGCTGGCGAACGTCGCCATGATGTCGCTGTATTTTAACAACTCACCAAAATGTTCCTCCCCATGCTCAAACCTTAAAAAGATCAGCCCTTTATCCGACAACATCAATAATTGCAGAACGATAATAACAACAGACGTCGCGTAAATCGGGATAGGCTCGAACACCCAGCACAATGCCGCTAATAAAAAGATCGCAATAACGCGTTGTTGAATAATCGTAAGGCCTTCAAATGGAAACGCTGATAGCGGCATTACGAGGATAATGAAAGGAATTAAAATTGGGATAATGTATTTAATATAGGGGCGCATAGCACAAAAACTCTTCCTGAGATAACAACTACTTAGAAATTAGATTTACAGCTCTAATTTAGATCCGACAACGAATTATCGAGCTCTTATCGCTATCTCACTATCGGCTAGATCAATGATTACGTGATCGCGATACCCCCAGTTTCGTTTCTGTGCGCTACCTCAATGTTTGTATGTCTTTTATTGTTGAAATTAAATTCAGGAGAGTGATTTCTACGTTTCTAGTCATGTCCATAAATTGAGGGCCACTTCTGATAAAAGCGTTGAACAAGCTCACTGGGTTAGGTATGCCTGAAACTTGTCGTATCGACTAAGAACCCCACGAAACGGGGTGGCTCTATCTCTAAATTGACTGTTCTAACAAACGACACTGATACTCTGCGACACATTTTAGTTCTGCTGCATATTCAGGGAATCGTTCGTGAAGAAAACACAATGCATCCGCTAGGGTTATCTGATGCAGATTCAATGTATAAGCAAAGACCAATCGGTGCACATTGTCATAGAGCTCATCTGAATTATCCGAGCTTTGGCACTGCGCCAAGATAGCTTGATCAATCTCATCGTCAGGATCTTCCAAAGGTCTATTGGCCTGTCGGTAAAGATTAGAAAGCATTGCGTCATATTGCTCTTTCGACAGCTCTTCCTTGCAACGCATTATCCACGTAAGCGTAATAAGATTGTGCCCAAAGAAACCAAATTGCTTTAAGCATGCTTGTAATACGCTATTGAGTTCTACGACTTCACTTGTATCAGTGCTTTGGTCGCCATCAGAACGGGTCGATGTGACAAATTCAGTGAAGCGGTTAAGGAATGCTGGAACTTGAGACGGCTCTAGCTCGCGATAAACACGGTTCAGCGCCAATAAGATAGTCACATTGTGGGAAAGATATTCACTGGTTTGAGAAGCCTGCGAAACGTAATGCACGAAGATGTCTTGAAAGCCCTTATTCTCATGCCACTGCATTAAAGCAGCATACGCCGCTGGGTATACCCCGTTTTCCAATATCCTGCGAATACGAAAATCCGTAAACTTTGGCGCTTGTAGCGTTGCAGAGTACTCGCCTAAAACTTCAATCTCAGTTTGGTCTATCAACTCACTCGTTTTAAGCCACGCATTATCTGTTTTGGCGAAATAACCATTTAGATAATTCGCAGCCAAATAAGCTTTTAAAGAATGAGGTTGATGGATGCTGGCACTGCTATAAAGTGCCTTTTCCAGTAATTGGTCGCTTGTCATGTTTCCTCCGTGAAACGTGCCCCTTGAATCTATGATGAGAAATGGCGCCATGTGGGGGAACAAAACAACCAAGAATTAATCATTGTCGCCAAAGTCGCTTGTTATGTACGTACTCTTTGAGCTAACTGAGTCTCCAAGGGCCAGATTCTACGACTTGAACCACTACCCCTTCTTGCTCAAGTTGTCGTAACAAAGCGACTAGCCAATATTGTTGGTTCGATGGGCTAGCCTTGCGCTGTTCTCCCCACCCAAATCCACAGCGCCTGAAAATTTCAGCCTGTTTCATGCCACGACTGCTTGTGGAGCAGTCGGGATGACTTTGCATAAACTCAACAACTAGACCTTTGGCGTGATTGCGTAACAACTCACCTTTCGACTCGAAGCTATCCATGTTGAACACCTTTCCACTTTGACGTTACTTAATCATAGTGAACTTCCTAGTTTCTAGGCAAGAGCACATAACGCCTACATGACACGTTTGCTACCAAGCAATCATGTTTAAATTTGGCACCATAAACGAGAAACACTCAGTAAACTGAGATTACCGAGTGCAGTAAATCGTATTGATGCATTATTTGTATGATTAATTATTCACTAACTTTTGTCCATCCAACGACATCTTTATTTGCTAGTTCACTGATTGAGCCAGTCCAGTTACTGTAACTTCCATTTTCAAGTGAAAATTTACCATAGCACTGAGTTGTACCATTTTCAGTTTGCAGTCTTGATTTATGAACGGATACTATCTTACCTTTAGCGTTTTTAGCATTATCATTCCAATATTGGAAACTAGAGATATGATCACTACAGCTTGGACCATAATGAGCATATTGTTCATAAATTGCCTTACCTGCAATAAATGTTGAAATAATTGCCCCTAGTAAAACAACCTTAAGCAAAATTGTTAAGACTGCGTTCAGATTTCTCAGATTTAATTTTTCATTCTCTTTAGTCTCATCACTCCCAGTTTCTTTTGTTTTAATTGTATCTTCCATTTTATCCTCTTATTTTTATACCTAACTAATTTAAAAATCACATGCGCCCACTTAAGGGGTGAGCAACGTAACGCCGAAGTCGCTGCAACCACCTTAAACACTAAAACCAACGCATAGTGACAATGCCACGCATTGCGAATCACTCTTGAACGGCTTGTTATGTAACCTCTACGCGAGCCTTGTCATGGGGATGCTCGAACCATGGGCCATACCATGCTTTCCTGTTGGAGTATCGTCCACAACAAAGCCATATTTTTCAAAAAATGGAACAAGTGAAATATGTGCTGCTGTTAAACAAATTCTGTCTAAATTGTGCTCTTTACAATATGTAACACAACGGTCAACTAACTCACCAAATAAATTGAGTCCACGAAATACTTGAAATTCAGACTGCCTCTCTGATGGCTTCATAGGCTCAAGTGGATTAGAGAACTCCACATCGGATATATGCAGAATATTTTGATGTAATACTGAAATTAACAGTTCACTAAAATCTTTGTAATCTACGCTGCTATCATCCGTATTAGTATGGATATATAAAATATCTTTAATTACGTCAGCACCTACAAAGCTACTAACTTCTTTGTATAAGCAGGGATTACTAGTTTGGAAGTGAATTGCAAGTGACATTGGATCAACATCTGGGTGGGTTTGTATATACTTATCCCAAATAGTTCCTCCCAATTCAAACATACAGTTCTCTTTTAATTCTATGATTTTTTCGATTTCGGAAAACCCATACTCTACAAATGAAACTTGATTTACTGGTACTCTTTCACAAAGCAATTCTTTAGGGTAAATATCTATCAGATTCATAGTTTTTTCTTCCTTGTAATATCAAATGTATAACAATGCGTCACTTTGGTTACATAACAGCTATCAGCCAGAACAATTCTGTATTTAAATGCAAAGTGCTCCGCCCAATTCTTATGCAACCTATCTTAAACGACCGCCTCCTTTCATAACAACGACTTATCGTTCTTAGTTTGTGATTGAACAAGAAAATGCAGAGTTTTTCTGTCTAACAGGATCAAATATAGAAAAGATGAGAACTGTGCCTAGTGGTATTGTTAAAACAACTTTACTATTGATAATAAAGAAAATATTAGAGCCAAGAAAACCAAGCTATTTACAAGTTTATAATTAAGATAAAAACAGAAAAATATCGAAGTTAACGTAGATAAAGTTATTCTATCGATTCAAACAAAGCGGATTTTAATAACTCCCTCCCCATCATCGAGTTACGATAAATAATAAAATTAGATTTTATAAAAACAATTTGATCAATAAGAGTCTTTGTAAACTTTGAATTACATACTCTAAAATTTAATCTCTAATAAAAACTTGTCATAAGCCGAAATGCTCTTCCAATCTTGATTCGCAACACATAGCACAAGTATGTTGCATATAGACTTCCTATAAAGCCGTTGGGAAGAAGGAGTTTATATTAAAATCAGGAACAAAAAATGAACCAACAACGTCAACTAAGCTGGAAAATAGCAGCCATTCTAGGTACGTCTTTCGGCTTTACTGCACACGCTGCAGAAATGGTCAGAATCGATAATGATACACCGCTACAACAAAGCCTCGTCGCGCAGTCGAAGAGTGTTGCCCCACTAGAATTAGGTTTTTCTGAAGTAAAACGGGTGGTATTGCCCAATGGGAAAACAAAAGTCCGCTATCAACAAACTCACTTAGGTTTACCCGTCTTTGATACCTCCGTTGTCGCCACCCTTTCTAAGAACCAACCCACTCAGGTATTTGGCTCAATGGCACAAGGGATCAGTGGAGACTTATCCAGCATCGCGCCAAAGCTGAATCAGGAACAAGCGATCGAAGCCGCGATTTCCTCTCACCGCACTTTTACTGTCGGCAAAAAGTCGATTGAAAACAAAAATGCAAAGCTCATGGTGAGACTGGACGAGAACCAAACCGCACAAATGGTGTATCTGGTCGATTTCTTTATCGCTTCCTCTTATCCAGAGCGCCCTTTTTACTTTATTAATGCCATGACTGGCGAAGTAATCCAAAAATGGAATGGATTAAACCATGCTAAATCGTCTGGTACTGGCCCCGGCGGTAACCTCAAAACCACTCAATATGAATATGGCAGTGACTTCCCTAGTTTTCCCATCGATAAGACAGGTACCACGTGTAAGTTAGAAAATGAATCAGTTAAGACAGTCGATTTGAGGAACGGAACGTCTGGCAGCGCAGCCTACAGCTACAACTGTGCCGACGGAACCAACTACACCGATCACAAATACATTAACGGTGCTTACTCGCCTCTTAACGATGCGCACTACTTCGGTAATGTCGTGTTTGATATGTACAAAGAGTGGATGAATACCTCGCCGTTAACTTTCCAACTGACGATGCGTGTTCACTACAGCTCGAATTACGAGAATGCGTTTTGGAATGGTTCATCAATGACCTTTGGCGATGGTGGCAGCACCTTCTATCCATTGGTCGATATTAACGTGAGCGCTCACGAAGTCAGCCACGGGTTCACAGAGCAGAACTCGGGGCTTGTTTACAGAAACATGTCGGGCGGTATTAACGAAGCCTTCTCCGATATTGCGGGCGAAGCGGCTGAATACTATTTGCGTGGCAATGTGGATTGGATTGTGGGTAGCGATATATTCAAATCAGAAGGTGGTTTGCGTTACTTTGACCAACCATCAAAAGATGGCCGCTCGATTGACCATGCCTCTCAATACTACGACGGTTTGAACGTTCACTTGTCTAGCGGTGTTTATAACCGCGCCTTTTACCTTCTAGCGAACAAATCGGGTTGGAATGTACGTAAGGGCTTTGAAATATTCACAGTCGCAAACCAACTGTATTGGACGGCAAACAGTACCTTTGATGCCGGTGCGTGTGGCGTAGCGAAAGCCGCAGCAGACATGGGTTATGTGGTTGCCGATGTTGAAGATGCATTTAACACCGTAGGCGTGAATGCAAGCTGTGGTGTCACGCCGCCAACTGGCAATGTACTGACGAAAGGCACACCGATTGCGAACCTAAGCGGGAATCAATCCTCAGAGAGCTTCTACACCTTCACTGTGGATTCTGCATCAAACGTGACGGTTTTAATGTCTGGCGGTTCAGGCGATGCCGACCTTTATGTGAAATCGGGCAGCAAACCAACCACATCCAGTTACGACTGTCGCCCTTATCGCGCTGGCAACAATGAGCAGTGCAGTGTGAGCGCTCAACCGGGTGTCACCTATCATGTGTTACTGCGCGGATACTCGAACTATTCTGGCCTAACATTGCGTTTAGATTGAGTTAGAACGAACCTCTCAAATATGGCGTATTAGTCAATGATGATGACTTCGTGGACGTGTACTACACCTTAATGCAGAACACGCCTTATGTAGATCGTCCGGGCGTAAGCGGAAATGCTGTCGCATCGTTTGCACCCGTCACGATTGCAACTACAGAATAATCGATTTGCACTGGTTAGAGATTCTTATCTTGATCCCTAACCCGCTATTTGAGATAGCTTAAGCGTATATGCTGTAAGTAAATCTACTTTCGGTTTATACGCTTTTATCAGTTTGCACTTTGAGCTTTATCCTTCAAGGGAAGACCGTTCTAAGCGGATTACAATGAATAGTCAAACACGATAATGTCATCCAGTAACGGACGAAACACTTCTTTCAGCGCATCATGCTCTGGATGTGGAAGGTAGTTCTGACGGCCTTCTTCATCGGCGAACGTCATTAGCACCGAATGGGTATAACCTTGGTTTTTGTTTTCAGGGCTGTCATTTAGACCCCACTCGACTGAAGTTACGCCTTCCACCTTGCTTGGCATTGCTTCAAACAATCCTTTCAGCTTCTCTATTTCAGAAACTTCTGCATCTTCTTTAAACTTAATCAGCAAAATATGACGAATCATTCCTGTTTCTTTTCGATTCATTCCTAATCCTTGTCGAGTCTTCGTTTGTTTATGTGTCATTCGAGCGCACACCAAGTCGCGAGTTAACATTAATAGAAAAACAAAATGCCACACGTTACGCACCATTCCAAGGCTAGATGGCTAAATTTTATAAAAGACTCTCTAGCCCAAAACGAAAAACGCTGCCCCCGAGGGCACAGCATTTATTATGACAATGGCAAACACTGTTTAAACGTTAGTCACGACGACCTTTAAGCTGGATAGGTTGGTCTTTATCAAAATTCTTTTGGAATTTAATTCCACCTAAAGCGGCATCATTTCTTCCTTCTAGTGTTAAGTCAGATTCTACACGCTCAGCCTTAATTTCTTCGCCTTTACTTACACGAGTGTCAGCATAGCTATTATCTGCAGCAAAAGCCGTGTTCATTGAGATAGTCATTAAACCTAATGCGATTAACGTCTTCATACATCACCTCTGGTATTTTTAATTCTTTGTTCGATAGATTTTAGTGTTTCTTTGTTGAGGTCACCTTAGCGCTGGAATGCTAACAACACGAGGAAAAGCAAGATTTACCAAACGGAAAATCAAGGAATTAGAGAAGTTCTGACGCTATGCTGTCTTATTGGTTTTGTACTGCCATTATGATATTGGAGTCGCATAATCTCTGTCGCCTACCACACAGAGATTGCTACCTATAAAGGGAATCATTTGGAGAGCCTGTGGACATCAACCTAGATATTCAGAATATCTTAGTCATCAAGCGTATGTATGAACTTCGTAATGTCAGTTTAGTGGCAGAATCATTAGGCAAAACGCCGGGCGCGATCAGTAAAAATTTAGCTAAACTCAAAAATCAACTCGATGACCCATTGTTCATTCAATCTAAACAGGGCTTTGAGCCCACATCGTTTGTTGAAGCAAACATGGCAAACTTCGACCAAATACTCGAGGGAGTTGAGGCGATAAAACACCAAGAATTTAGGCCTCAGACCTATAAAGGTGATGTCACCATCTACGCCAATACCCTGCTCTGGGAACAATTCGGTGCAACACTCTATCTTGCTTTGACCAAAGAGGCTCCCAAAGCATCGTATTCATTTGTTAGATGGGGAACGAACACGAAAAACAGAATCATCGACGGAGAAGAAGCCATCTCTGTTCATTATTTCGATGAGACCCTACCACAATCCATTAGTCAAAATGAGGTTGGAAAAGGAAAAATCGTGTTCTTTGTTCGAGATGGTCACAAAGCGAAGAACTTCGAGGCACTCGTAAATTACCCGATCATTCTATTTAAAACACCCGGCTGGAATGACTATAGATATCCAATACTCGACCGCCTTAGAAAGGTGGGATTTAACGTCACCCCAAAAGTAGAAATTGACCATCCAGCTATGGTTCACGACATCATTTTAAAGTCGGACCATTTTGGAATCACACTCGATGGGAGCGTGCCAGAGGGATGTCGCAGTATTGACTTGCCGGAGAAACTCACTATCGACGTAAGCTATGTGATGAGTTGTCGTCGTTCGCAAAAAGACGCACCGATAAATCAATGGCTTCTTACTATTTTAAAGTCCGTCCTAAGCAGTAAGTAAACGTAGCTTTGCCTATACGTCTCTGATGTTTTTAATGAAAAGAAGGCTCCAACAGGAGCCTTTGTGATTGTGACTATTCGCTTATGTTTTTATTTTAAAATGCTTCTTCGAGCGTTTGTTCATTCTTTTTTCCTGCTTGTTTCTCGCTTACTTCTACCTCTTTCAAGCGCGCCGTAAAGTGTCTTAATACTGGCGGTTCATAGGTAAAGTCGAGCCCTTTCACTTTACCTGCGTTCTCTTTCACTTTTTCGAACGCTTCGATAATGAAATCCATGTGGGTTTGTGTGTACGTCGCGCGTGGAATGGTTAAGCGTAATAACTCCGCAGGGCATGGATGTTGCTCGCCCGTTGCAGGATCACGGCCTTGCAATAACGAACCAATCTCAACCGCTCTAATACCGGCTACTTTGTACAGTTCGCACGCCAAAGCATGTGCTGGGAACTGACCAGCAGGAATATGAGGTAACAGTTTACCCGCATCCACAAACGCAGCGTGACCGCCTGCTTGTTGACATACGATGCCCATCGCTTCTAAGCCATCAACGAGGTATTGAACCTGACCGATGCGATACTCCAACCAATCTTGACGCATGCCGTCATAAAGGCCAACCGCAAGACGCTCCATCGCGCCGCCTTCCAAGCCACCATAAGTTGGGAAACCCTCTTGCACAACACACAAGGTGCGACACTCTGTGTACACATCCATGAAGGAGTCGTCTTTAAAGCACAACAAACCGCCCATTTGTACCATGGCATCTTTCTTGGCCGACATAGCCAAACCATCTGCGTATTTGTATGACTCACGCGTGATCTGTTCGATGGTCCAATCCTGATAACCCGCTTCACGTTGCTGAATGAAGTAAGCATTTTCAGCGTAGCGCGCAGAGTCCATGATCACAGGAATATCGTACTTCTGAGCGATTTCATAAACGGCTTTTAGGTTGGCGATAGACACTGGCTGTCCACCAGCAGAGTTACAAGTAATGGTACTCACAATGTAAGGAACGTTGGCAGCGCCCGCTTCTAAGATCGCCTCTTCCAATTTCACGATATCGAAGTTTCCTTTGAAGTCGGCATTCACTGAGGTATCAAACGCTTCTTTGGTATAAACGTTCTTCGCCACGCAGCAATTCACTTGAGTGTGGCCTTGCGTGGTATCGAAGAAGTAGTTCGACAAAGCGACCATTTTGCTGCGGTCGAGTCCCTTTTCCATTTCACGCTTCTTAATCAAAACAGGAATGTAAATCTGCTCTGCGCCACGCCCTTGGTGTGTTGGAATCGTCAATTTATAGCCGAAGATATCCTTAACCGCATTCGACAGTGCATAGTAACTGCGACTGCCACTGTAGGCTTCATCACCCATCAACATCGCAGCTTGCATACGTTGTGTGATTGAACCTGTACCGCTGTCGGTCAGCAAATCGATGAACACGTCATCACTGTCGAGTAGAAATGGATTCATACCCGCTTCGACAATGGCTTGCTCACGATAAGCGCGAGTTGTTCTTTTTACTGGTTCTACAACGCGAATACGAAACGGTTCTGGTAGATGTTTGAAATTTTCCATAATAGTACCTTTCAACAAATTCAGCTTAAGGGGAAAAAGCCAAATTCATTATTTTTAGATGTCACGAGTCATCACCATTAATTTTATTTAACGCACGATCACACTCGTGATAATTACGATAAAAATTAATAGCTAGAAATAAATTATTTAATCAATGACGTATTGATTGGAGTCCAATTAATAATGACTAAGAGATAAAGAAACCGATGCACAACAATACAAACAGAAAACGCATGAGTTACGACATATCTTAAAGACGAAATTAATAGGATTGGGCAAAGCTCAAGGGCTCTGCTGGCGCGTGACGCCTAGAAGGTACTACTCTGAAGAAAGGTGGAACGAGAGCTGGTGATCTAAAGTATACCAAGCTAACAAGGTTAGCCAAGTTGTTGATTGCCATTTCAGATACATGTTCACAATATATCCCTAAGTTGAAATCAAGATGATCCGAAATATAAATATAGTGAAATTATTTTATAAATAAAGCTTAGAAAAGTATAAATGTGATCAATATTTAGAATGGTAATTAAATACGATAGCGTATTATATAAACTGTGAATATCGTCAGTTTATATACTATTAAACTAGTTCATGGAATTAACTAAGCGTTGAAAATTCACTGCGGTAATAGAGGATTAATTATAACTAATGGTAAATAAAACAAGCTCTGATAATCACTGAGTTAAGTTAACTTCAGCCTCATCAGAGCTTAATTGCTTGTGTTTGTATTACTGCCATAGCTATTGCCATTAAATCGGGTTACTTCTTCTTAACCACTTGTTTAATCGCCATTTCAGCTAACTTCGGTGTCGCGGCTTTCAGCGCACTGGGTGCCACCTTCTTACCGGCTTTTACCGCTTTGTTAAGCTGCCCTTTAACCGACGTCCCTCTTTTCATTGCTTCAAAACGTTGGCGGTTTCTCTGCACATTGTTTGCGTCAGCGATACGCTCGAGCAACGTTTGCCTTAATACATCTAAACCAAACTGCGCTTTTTCAGGAGCAATCGCCAGTGGCAATGCAATATCGGGTTGTAGCAGTGTTTGATTATATTCGAGCGCTTGAGCAATGATCTTCGCTTTCGCCGATGTTGGGCTATCTAAATCATACGGCGGTTGCCAATCGTCTACAGGCTTTAATCTATCTACTTGATTGACAACCGTGACAACTATCGGCTTCTTACGTGAGATGTTCTTCGGCTCTTCATAGAAAGCGTCAAACTTGCCCTTCAACTGTTTATCCAACTCACGAGCCGATTGATTGGCTTTAAGCACCCAAAGCACCACATCGGCTTGAGTCATCTCTTTCAGCATTAAGGCTTCGGTTTTAGGATTGCCATCAAGCCCCTGAAGATCAACCACGCGAACATCATTGTCATCGACAAACGCGTTGTAAACGGTTGAACTATCGGTTGATGGCAGAACGTCGACCTCGGCAACAAGCTCTTGCTTAAGCGCATTAATGAGTGAGGACTTCCCAGAGCTGGTTTGCCCCACCAGCACAATTCGTACAGGCTCTAATTCAGGAGCAAAACGTTGTTCATCAAGTTCAGAAACATCGGACGCTTTCAGTGCCTCATCTTCAATGCTGAATCGACCGCTATAGAGATCAATTGCGACCGCAGCTACTTCATCGAGTAAAGCTTGTTTGGCAGCATATTGCATGTCATCTACCACACCTTTAGTCATGGTAGATGTCGCTTGCTCTCGACCTAAATCAGAAATCACCTTGAGTGGATTCAAATATAGGTTTTTAAGGTGGTTACCCCAAATAGCCGCTTTGAAGATCTTCTGCCCTAGCTCACCATATTTGTCATAGGCTTCGTAGCCCGCTTTGATGTATGAAACCTTAAGATACTCAATGCCCGGAATGTGTTCTTTCACCACCAACTTATAGCGGCGGCTAACCTCTTCAAATAACTTAAGCCCTTCAGGAATCGAAAAATCGAGCGATTTCTTATCAAACTTTTTGGCGACAAACTCAAGCACCTCTAAACCAGTTTGGTCGAGGTTACCCCACTCTATTTCGTTACTTAATTGCTGTCGCACATAGTGTTTTGAATCATTCCAAATCAACAGCTCAGCTTGCGACCATTCATCGGATGCTTTGACCATCGCATCCTTTACTAACGCCTCATTGATATCAGCACTCTTAGGCGATGATTCGGTTTCACCCTCTCTTTCTGGATTGGCAGACGTATTGCTATAAATGGGTTGACTAGAAGAACGGCTAGAAATGTATAAAGGAATGGTGAACACCAAGGTACTCATGGCAATGGCAATCGACATTTCCAACAGATAGCCGTATTTAACCGCCAAGAAAACACCAAAACCCATCATGATAATGCTTGGGAAGATGGCCGAAATCAGAGCAATACCCCAGCGGCCGCTCGATAGCACTGCCAGTAATCTAAATAGATTTCTAATTTTCTTCATAACCCGACGCCGCCTTTCCTTTTTTCAGGGATTCTTTGTAGATCTTCTGCATCTCTTGTTCAGACACTTCTTCACCTTTGTTCTTATGATAGAAGTAAAAACACGCCGCTCGGCCTAAACCATAGCTGGTGCCGAAACTCATGGCGGCGGCTGCAACCGCTCCGACCGTTTGACCATAAACCGGAATCAACTTTATCAGCTGTCGAGTGCCCAGCTTCATGCCGTATTGCACTGCAAAGCTGCTTCCCAAAGTGCCTATTAGCTCGCTAAAGACTCTCTTGTTCCATTCAACCCCATATTGGTTTGCCAAACTGTGGAGCATCTTCGCTTGAATTGCAGGCACAGACACCAAACCAACACCCGGAATCAAATCACTGGCCGCTGCACTTCCTGCGTACCAAAGCACTTCGTTTTCTACTTGGTCAAAGTTGGCCTCTTCTTGAGTAGAATGCTCTTTATCGACCACCATCATTCCGATAACAGGAAGCATATTAGTCAGCTGTTCAATCAACGCTTCATAATTGTAGATTGCGCCACTATTGTTGCTCGAACCATCCGTTTCAAAATCCACCGCGACCGATTCAAATTCCTTTCCCCACACCTTCTCTATTTGGTTGGTGTTGAATTGAATTTGCCTTGCGCGGTCTGCTTCATTGGAAGACAACACAGCGGTATGAACAAGCAGTAAGTGCTTAATCTTCTTTTGCTTCTTAATCTGTTGCAGAGCGGCAAGCACAGCGGATTGTTCAGGCTCATCGACTTTCATCACCACGACGAGCGCATTGCCCGCTTGACCGATCTCTTTAAGATCGTCTGCCGGATCGTAATCGGCCTCACCCAGCCCTCGGGTATCGAGAAATCGCATGACCGGTTTGTCTTGAGGGAACGCATACGACATTGCCGTCATGGTGCATGGCGCAAAACCATTACCCACTTCAACAGAAGAGTCGCCCGTGACCGCTTGAATAAACGATGACTTGCCCGCCCCTGTTTTGCCCAACAGCCACAATGTAGGAAGGTGTTTGCGCTGATATTCATGGGCCTGAGTGAGATCGGGGTTCTTGCTCGGGTTAATGAAGTCTTTTATTTGATCAAACATGGTTAGACTAACTCTCACTTGATGTTGAGATTCGGGTTGGTGACAAGGCGCGATGACTTATATAATCACATCATCGCATTTTACTTAAGTCTGTTCAGTGGCACTGTTTTACAATGCTTAAGCGCTTGTTTTTATAAGCCTGTTTTATATACGGTTCTATCACGTATTTAAGCATGCTCCAAGCTATTGATATGCATGTAGCCATCGTTACCTCGGCGGTCTATTCACAATGAGTCGCCAGCAACAAACACAGAGAGCTCAAAGAGAAGTATGGAACAAATTTATTTAGCCGGCGGATGCTTGTGGGGCGTGCAAGAGTTCATCAAGTATGTGCCCGGCGTGATCAGCACAGAAGCCGGTCGTGCCAATGGAAGCACCCAACCAACAGAAAACGAAACAACACAAAGCGATGAGACCCAAAACGCTTATGATGGTTACGCGGAGTGTGTCCAAATAGAGTTTGATCCGAGTATCACGTCTGTCACGATTCTGATGGAACATCTGTTTGAGATCATCGACCCATACAGCGTAAACAAACAGGGCGTCGATGTGGGTAAGAAGTATCGCACTGGTGTTTACAGCACTAACGCCCTGCACCTAACGGAAGCCGAGCGCTACATTGCATCACGCGACGACGCAGACCGAATCGCTCTAGAGGTTTTGCCGTTGACCAAATACGTCGCCAGTGACGATATCCACCAGCATCACCTAAGCCAATATCCTGAGGATCACCACTTATGCAATATCCCTTGGGATCTGCTGCATAAATACAAATCCTAACTTGAGCCTCAAGCCTAGCTTCTAAGATATTTAGCTTAGAATCTAGAACCTAGAACCTAAAAAGCCCCAGAACGCTGACACGCTCTGGGGCTCGTTTTTATCGTTGCCAGTTAAAAACTGACTTTATTCCGCGTTACTTCTTTGTGTTTTCAAGCACGTAATCTGGACCTGCTGTTTCAGCCGTTACCACAGCCAGTTTAGACACATCTGCACCTTCACCTTGGTAAGCGTTCATGCCATTAGTGACGGTCATTGCTGGTAACTCAACGGAGTAGCTAGAGATCTGCTCAGATGCTGTCACTTGGCCAACATATGTCTCACTGTCATACGTGGCGCCTACTAACGGATAATCTTGCGTTGCGCGAACACTGACAAACTCTGGAGACTCTGAATTGTCGACAACATTATTGTTAAACGCGATATCAACACCGGCATAAATCTTTTCAACTTCTGCATTATTGAACAGGCTCACACGGTGAGTTTGATTGCCATAGATAATGCCCCACTGTGTATCAACCAACGAGTTGTTCTCGATGGTGATGTTTTTCGGCGTCCACTGCTTGTTCAGCTCTTTGCCCTTCACCGACTGATCTAGCTCTTCGCCGTTTGCCACATCAATGATACCTGTATTAATCACGATACCACCACGTAGGTCAGCATTGCCTTCAATCACACCGTCACGTCCACGTGTATTCGCAATGTAGTTATTACGGATAACATGGTCTTCATCATAGATTCGAATGCCACCAGTTAAGTTCTTTTTATTACCTAGAATAATGTTATTTTCAACACTACTTCCTTTACCATGACGCAAAGAAATCAAAGCAGAACTTTCAAAAATTGTATTTCCAGAAATTGTGTTGCCACCCGACTTAACTGAGACAAGCTCACGCTCGCCATCCATGTCGATCATCAAGTTATTAACGAATTTTGAATTGGAATCCCACTGAGAGGATTTTGAATCACCAATACGAAGTGCTTCCCAGCTATTGCCGTTGTAACGAATCGCTTCTTTGATGTCGAATTCATTAAACTGATTCGGTTTCTGATCCATAAAGATATTATTAGCAATCAAGTGATTGTCTGCAGAATCATCTTTTTGCACACCAATCAAAGTGCCGCGCTTTTGCTTACCTTCAAAGCGGTTGTTGATCACTTTGCCGTCTTTACCCCACAGAGAAACCCACAGGTATCTCGGGTATTCGGAACGACGCTCATCGGGTTGATATTCATAAGCGTGGTTAAAGTAGTAAAAGGTTGAATTCTGTAAAGTGTTGTTGTCGCCCATCATTCGAACGCCACCAAATCTTTCGTTTGGACCACCTTCGGTAAACACTAAGCCATCTAGCGTAATGTCATCACCTTTAAGTTCAAATTGAACTAGGCCAGTTAACCATACAGAACCGGCTTGCTCTGCTTTAACGGTAATGTCATTCGCGGTAATCGTCACTTGACCTAAGTTCGCGTATTTACCGTTAGGAATAACAACTTCGTCGCCATCTTTTAGGTTTTCAAATTGTGCTTTAAGCGCGGCTACTTGCTCTTCTGATGCAACGTCTAATGTGTTGCCATCAACCTCAGTTAAACGGTCACTGCTCAAAAGGTAACTACGGTCGATTTCGCTAATAGCAGGCGTAGCTTGTTCAGCCACGTTGATCACTGGTGCCGGTGTATCTTGGCTTGTGCAGCCCGTAGCGAAAGCTAACGTAAACGCACTAATAATGCTTATCGAAATTAATTTTTTTTTCATCGTACATCTCACATTGAATCTTGGATTATCAAATTAACGGCCACCCAAGTGGGTGGCCGATGTGTTAACACTCTATTTTTGAGTATCTATTTTTAGAATCTTGTAGGCGTTAGCTTTCTGTAGAGGTAACTTCGTCGTTTTGTTGCTCGACTTTGTCATCAACCGCTTTAACCAGAAGCAAACCGACAGAGAATACAATCAAGCCACAAAGAACAAACACCATGCGTCCCCACATTGGGTTAGGCAGTACGAACATTGTCATTACGCCCACACCCGCGACTGCGATAAGTGAACCCAACATACGACGTTGCTTGTTATCCAATTTCTTCTGCTCGTTACTTTCAGCAACTAGTGGTGTCGCTAGGTTGTTGAAGAACTTGTCTACGTCTTTCTCGCGGTGCTCTGGTAATGGCTTGTAGAACAGCGTTGAAAGAACAAAGAAGCCAGCAGTAAATATGATGTGACCAATAAGGCCGATAGCCACTTTCAGGTCAGACCATTCACGGCCTGTCAGTTCATTCAAACCGAACCAGTTTTGGATCATGTCAGCCGTGATAACGAAACCAACGAAGTAAGAAACCACACCACCTACAACTAGCGTGCCCCAGCCTGCCCAATCCGGTGTTTTACGGATGAAGAAGCCACAGAATGCTGGAATGGTCATTGGGAAGCCGATCAATGCGCCCACGTACATCATGGTGTCGAAAAGGCTCAGACCTTTAAGAGAGTTGATGAACAGAGCAACCAAGATGATCGCGATACCGAAGAAAGTAGACGTAAGTTTAGAAACGACCATTAGCTCTTTCTCTGTCGCTTTCGGGCGAAGAATCGGCTCGTAGAAGTTCTTAACGAAGATACCTGAATTGCGGTTTAGACCTGAATCCATTGAAGACATAGTCGCAGCAAACATAGCGGCAATCAGAAGACCAACCATACCTGCAGGCATGTATTCTTGAACAAAGTAAAGGTAAGCGAAGTCAGCGGCTTTGCTGCCAGCTTCAGGGTAAGCTGCTGCTAAATCAACACCTTGACCAGCCATGAACCAAGAAGGCATGAACCAAATGATTGGGCCAAGCGTCATTAGTACACAAGCAAGCAGGGCTGCTTTACGTGCGTTGTTTGAATCTTTCGCAGCAAGGTAGCGGTAAGAGTTAAGCATGTTGTTGGTAATGCTGAACTGCTTTAAGAAGATGAACACAGCCCAAATACTAAAGATGCTTAGGTAGTTAAGGTTGTCACCTGTGATGAATGAATCTGTTGGGAAATCACTAATGATCTGCGTAACGCCGCCACCGTGGTAAATCGCAACCACAGCACACGTCACCGTTACCGCCATGATGATAACCATCTGCATAAAGTCAGATGCGATTACCGCCCAAGAGCCGCCTGTTACTGACATCACCAGTACAACCAGTCCCGTTAGGACAATCGTCGTTGTCATATCAAAGCCGAAGATACCTGATGCGATGATCGCAAGGCCGTTCAACCAGATACCTGCAGAGATAACGCTGTTTGGCATGCCAGACCAAGTAAACACTTGTTCATTCACCTTACCAAAACGCATACGAATCGCTTCAATTACCGTCACAACGCGCAGTTGGCGGAACTTCGGAGCGAAGTAAAGGTAGTTCATTAGGTAACCGAATGCGTTCGCGATGAAGATAATCGCTACGGCAAAACCATCGGTAAAGGCTTTACCTGCTGCACCAGTAAATGTCCAAGCACTGAACTGGGTCATAAATGCAGTTGCACCTACCATCCACCACAGCATATTACCTCCCCCACGGAAGTAATCACTTGTCGTACTTGTAAACGTTCGGAACATCCACCCTATCGCAATTAAGAATAGGAAGTAGATGCCAACTATCAGGGTATTGAGTTCCATCGTTAGACCTTTTATTTATGTTTTTTTGTTGAGGTCACTATAGATAGATGGCAAGCATATTTGTACTACAATAATCTAAATGCGTGACAGTGATCTTACAGTCTGACACTCAATTAATCATACAAGTGATCGAGCTCAAAGTTGCACCACCTAGCAGCGTAATTCTTCAACTCAGTGCAGTTATCCTCACTAAATTTCGACCAAAACCTCGTAAAACGTGAACAAGGTCTCTATAAACCGCAAAATCATCGTCAAAAATCATTATTCGTCACGATTAAAGCTCAAAGGCGAACAACAAAAACACGCTTAGATATAATTTATAAAAATGAATAAAACCAACTCATTTGTAGTACAAATATGAGCAAGAATTTGCTTTGAAAAGTTCCTTATATTAAGTGGCCAATAATGAAAACTTGAAAACCACTATTAGATGCTGACAGGGATACGCGAAAGTGAAATGCTTTTAACACACCCGTTACACTTTCCCCCGTTCAATTAAAAGGTGTCATTATGAAGAAATACGTTCCAATCTTAATTGCTCTTAGTGCGGTATCTTCTATGAGCTATGCAGCAACACCACGTGAGGATGCTGTTGACTACTTACAGATGCGTAAAGGCGTGGCTTACCAAGTAAACCATTCAAAACCCTTTACTGGTCAATTTGAAGAGAAGTTCGATAACGGCCAAGTCGCGACCCAAGCTCAGTTTGCCGATGGCTTGGAACTTGGCCTAGAAACTAACTGGTATCCGAATGGTCAAGTCGCTTCTAAAGTGAATTACGTAAAAGGTGAACTGCAAGGCAAAGCTGAAACCTGGTATCCAAACGGACAGAAAAAAGCAGAACTCAATTATAAAGATAATGAACTATCAGGCACCGCTTCTCGCTGGTATCCCAATGGGGAACAAAGCCTAACGGCGGAATACAGCGACGGACAAAAAGATGGATTAGTAACGGACTACTACCCGAACGGTAACAAGGCCAGCCAAGCGAAGTTTGATGAAGGTGAAGTCGCGAACGGAAAACTTACTCGTTGGAATACTAACGGCGACAAGGTTGAAGAACTGACCTTTAAAGACCACAAAGTCACCTCTAAACAGGTGTGGATGCCCACAGAAAGCTAAGCCTAGAGCACGGCTCTTACAGAGTTGGTCTCATACAGCGAAACGACTACAGTAACACGACAAGAGAAACGAGCATTCATGTGACAAACGTGAATGTTCGTAGCCTTTATTACTTTCTCTTTTCACTACCACTCCCCTCATCACTTTAGTCCGACTTTACCTCGTTCCCTTCACTATTATTTACAGCACTCCCTCTAGTGACAAAACAATCACCAATAGTCATTGAAATAATAAATATTTAACTTGTTAATAATCACTTTATAAAATATTGTTAGCAAACGTTTTCGTTGCGAGTCAGATCTCAATTACGTCCTTGTAAGCTATCTACCCGCAAATAAGAGAAACACGATTCTAAATACGTTGTTGAGTCATATTGTTTTGCTTTGGTGCCACCTATGAAAATTAAAACCTCCCTTTTTAGCCTAGCTTGCTTGTCGATTGTTTCTTTATTGATTGTTGTGTCATTCACAGAACTGGCCAATCTAAAGTTAATCAAACTTGAGAAAACGCTGATCAAAGTAAAGTCACTCGAAGTTTCGATGCTTCAACTGAATCGAACAGAACTAGAGTTTCTAATCACTCATGACAAAAGCCTCAAACCTGAATTCTCCAAAGAATACTCACACTTTCAACAGTTAATGGGTAGCTTTTCCGTCTTGCTCAAAGAGTCTGATATTTCAGTTCCTGAGCTAGAAAAACTGACACTTGAAGTGAAGCAATACGACAAAGACTTCTCTTTGATGGTGGACGCGATTGATCGAAATCCGGCAAAAATCGCAGAACTGAAATCAGAAATGAAGATGCTCTTTGAAGACATCATCTCGATATTCATCAACCTTGAAGGCCGCTTGGAACAGCAGGTCGAGTCAATTCAACAAGTTATTACGACCTTTATTGTCGGTTCTATTATTACCGTTGCTGCAGTACTGATGACGCTATCCTTTGGCATTTCATCTCGTGTCGCGAAGAAAATAGCTTCGTTAAACTCAACCATGCTGCAGGTCGCACAACAACGTGACTTTACCGTAAGAGCGGAAGACAGCGGAACGGACGAAATAGCCGATATCGCAAAGGCGTTTAATACCGTACTCACCGATATTCGTCAGTTGGTCGGTCAAGTTCAGGGCTCCATTCAAGAACTCGGTAACATCTCTAATCAACTTCAGCACGATGGTATGGAAGTTGAAAGCGCTTTAAACAAACAACAGCAACAAACCGAGAATATTGCTTCCGCGATAAACCAGATGGGCAGCAATATTCAAAATGTGGCAACCAACAGTGAAAACGCTTCATTCAATGCGCAAACCAGTTTCGCCACCGCGAATGATGGCCTAAACGACGTGGCCTTCACTAGAGATACCATCAATACCCTTTCAACGGATCTAGTAAGTGCGAGTGAAGAAGTGAACCGCCTCTCTGTTCATTCCGAGAAAATTAATACCGTGCTAGAGGTAATTAAAGATATTGCTGAACAAACCAACCTACTCGCTTTGAATGCTGCAATTGAAGCGGCGCGCGCTGGAGAACAAGGTCGTGGTTTTGCTGTGGTCGCTGATGAGGTAAGGACCTTGGCAGGCAGAACTCAACTTTCAACCGAAGAGATTTCAACGATTATTCAAGGGGTTCAAAACCAAACCCAAATGGTAGTTAACACGATTCAAAATTGTTGTGAAAAAGGCAATAGTAGTGTCGACTCTTGCGAGAAGGCGCATTCAAGAATTACATCCGTTATCGCAGATATGGCAACCTTTCTAGACAACAGTTTAGAGGTTTCTAATGCCATGCAAGAGCAAAGTGAGGTCACATCAGAGATCATCGAAAACGTAGATGCCATCAAGCAACTGACAATGACGAATGTGAAAAGTGCTTCAAAAAACGCAGCTTCTGCAACTTCAGTAGTGGAACAAACAGACTCACTTGAACGTGCTGTCATCAACCTAAAAGCCTAGCTCTCAGGCCGAGACTTAAACGCTTATTGAGCCTCAAGCTACTCTCTACTCAAATTTGAGATAAAAAAAACGCTCATGTTGCCTGTATCAACATGAGCGCAAGGGCAGATCTTCGACTACCATCTCCTACCTTTCTAAAGGAAAGCAGAAGTTATAATTAGAATAGTTGGGAGCAATAATCAAAATGCTTTCGCAAGCACTTCAACAATTTCTTCTTTGTCGCCGATTAAAACAAGGGGTAACTATTCGAACCCTGTTCATTTCTATCGGTTCATATTTATATAGCAGGCTATGTCACTGCCTTACCTACTACATTTCAAACCTTCTCTGCTTGAGCTTCAAATCACCTCAAGCAAATGCCTCATGCTCTTAAAGAAGTTGGTTTTAATCCATTTAGCTTCAAGACCATTCTTACTTATTCGGCTTCACACCGTCAGTTCGTGTAATCAACACAGCAAAGTTATGTGTTGCTACAGAAAGTTAGTAAATAATAATGTATTACAAATAAAAATGACATATAAAGATTAATTTTTTTGCTGTAGCGCACATTTATTGATGAACAAAACCCTTAAAAATCGCTATTGGAAAACAAATAAATCACCTAAAATCATCAACTTATCAGGCCAAACTAACTTTGTAACCCTTTGTAAATGGTGATTTCGACGTCACAACACGATCTAATTCACAGATCATACGCCTTCAAATCGTTAGCATATTTGTATTATTTAAATGCAAAAGAAATTAGAAATAACTAAAAAATTATTTCAAAAACAAAATGCATTGAAGACAGAATTACTCTATTTGGCTCGTAATTATGGCCAATACTCACCCTATAAATATGGAATTAATACCATGAATAAAACTAAAATCGTGATTGCTGTGGCATCTGTACTCGCTGCTGGCTCTGTGTCTGCTGCGTCTTTCGATATGAGACACGAATACAAAAGTCATACAGATCAACACGCTACCCGTGTAAAACTTGGCGATAGCATTGGCAACTTCCTTGTAGATATCGAAGCGAAATTCAAGGGAGAAGACGGAAAATTCATGGAAGATTTGAAGAATAACGGTTGGGAACTTGGCCTAAATTACCGTCATGTACTAAACGATAACTGGACCATGACTTACGGTATGCCAATTGAAGGTCGTGAATCTGGCGTTACCTATAAGCCTCAAGTTCGTGCAACATACAAAGTAGATAGTGTTGATGGTCTAAGCCTAAGTGCTCGTTACCGTTACGATATGAGACAAAACACTAGCACCACTGAGTATCAGATCGACGATAATGATGAGATTGTCGGTGTTGAGAAAAACATTGAAAACCAACGTCGTCACCGTCTAACGGCAAACGTTAACTACTCAATGGAAAACTGGCGCTTTGGTTTTGAAGGTAACTACTACAAAGCCGATGGATACGACATCTACGACAACGACGATACCAACTACGAGTTGAACGCAAGTATCCGCCATATCATGGGTCAATGGGCACCGTATGTAGAATTTGGTGATGTTAGCACTTCATCAACAAAAGCAACTCGTGAACTGCGTAGCCGTGTTGGTCTAACTTACAGCTTCTAAGCTGCACGACTTATGAAAAATCTGAGATAATTACTGTCCTAATTTTCTAAGACCTAAACAAAAGCCAGCTTAATTGCTGGCTTTTTTCCTTTAAAATCAGTTCAGTAAAATAGAGCCGAGTACTTGAACCCCTTTCCCTAGTGGCTGATCCGATAGAGAAAGGCAACAGTCACATCATTGTTCGGGACCACTCGCTTCTGCTGAGCTAAAAGTAATTCTGCAGTTGACACAGCATCCGCTAGGGCGTTATGGCTGTTATACTCGGGAAGCCCATACCTGTGTCGCGTGCCCGCTAGAGTTAAGTCCACCTCTTCATGGTTACTGATTGCTTTCTCCATACTCTTTTCGATACACAAGGTATCAAGCCAAAGCAAAGGAATCGCTCTTAAACCGTAACAACGAAGAAGATATTGGCTAATAAACTTCTCTTCGACCACACAAGCGTGCGCGACAATGATCTTGCCTTTTGCTGCTTCGAAAAAAGTCAGCATCGCATCATGAATAGACGCGCCCTCTTCCAACATTTGCGGCGTAATATGGTTAATGACAGCCGTTTCAGCATTGATCTGCGAATCGTTATTAAGATAGATATGCTTGGCTGACGCCAAGTCGATTCTCCCCTTAACCACATTGACCCAACCCATAGATAAGATAAGGTCTTGTTCGCTGTCTAAGCCTGTGGTTTCAAGATCTAAAACGATGTATTCGCTGTCTTTGGCCAAGTCCGTCATCTCAGGGCAAGGTTGTTCAACGAGATCATGTAACGCTTCTGGCAACTTAACCGTACCCAGATATTGCTTACGCTTACGTTTAATTCGTTCAAGCGGGTGAAAATAGTTTAACAAGGCTTTCATTAACGTGCTCCGAAACGAATCTTCGCTGCTTCTTGAAGGTCGGCAATGATCCTAAAGGCATCTTTCAAGTGTTTACGCTCAAAGCTACCAAAGCTATCTGGGTTGATGTTGTTGTCAGGCACATCCCCGTTCTTCAACGCTTCAAGTTGATGACCAAAACGGAAAGAGAGAATGAACTGATAAGCACCCAGAATGTTCTTGAATGCGTCGTCGCTCAGCATGCCTTTTTCATTGGCAGCTGCGAAACGTTCGTCAGTCGCCGACAAGTCGCACTCCACAGCAAGGCCATAAATACGTGCTAAGTCGATAATCAAGTTGATCGCGTACTTCTTCACGTTCAACGTTTTCTTATTCTCACCTGACTTCTCTAGTACCAAACTATTAAAGATGCCAAGTGGTGGGTTGGTATTGACCGCGTCTTTCACTAGCGTGCTTAAAAACTCACGGTTACCGCGAATATTACTATGCAATTCATCACGAAGAATGCCTTCGTACTCACTGTTGCCATAGATAGTACGAATTTCTAGGAACACACTAATGTTAAGCAAGCGTTCGTACTCTGGGTTAGCTACCCACTTCTTGTAGTAATGCTTCCAAACGCTGAGTGGCTGACACCATTTTGGCGTCGCGGCCATAAATTTGCCTGGACATAATGGGTAGTGACAGCTTGCTAAGCCGTTGGTCACCATCATAGCTAAGTGTTTGAAGTAAATACGGTCACTGTCTGTTGCATCGTCGGCCAGTACAATCGCGCTGTCTTGATCCGACAACATGTGGACTTCGTTACGCGCGTGCGATCCCGCTACGATCCAAGAGAAATCACACGGCGGTGGACCTAACTTATCAATCGCTATCTGAATCAACCGGCGAGTGTAGGCGTCCATAATCATGGTCATTACTTTGCCAACGGTTTCAGGGGCAACCTTGCCTTCCACCAGCGCTTCAAAAATAGCTTGGCGCTCTGAAGTGAAAGAAGACATAGTTTTCACGCTGCCCGCGTATTTAATCTTCTCAATCAAGAAAATCGCTTGAACACGGTGGTTTTGAACCAAATGAGACGTAGTAAGAAGACCAACGACTTTATTCTCTTTCACAACTGGCAAGTTACGGATATTGAATTGCATCATGATAGACGCAGCATGCAGCACTAAATCATCCGGTTTAACCGTAAGTGGAGAGTGCGTCATTACCTCAGAGATCAGGCTATCAGTACTGACACCATGGGCGATCACTCGCTTGGTCATGTCTCGGTCGGTGATCAAACCAACAATGGTTTCACCTTCATAGATCACAGCACATGGCGAGCGTTGATGAAGCATTTCAACCGCAACTGATTGGATGCTTTGCTCAGACTTAACAATCGCCACCTGCCCGCTGGCCACTTCCTCAACCTTACGAATGAACAAGCCTTTCTCTTTATTTGACCAGACCACGTCCAGAGCTGATTTTAAGCGAACCTGCGCCTGTGAAGCAAAGTGTTCAGCGCAACTTGGAAAGGCTTTGAAAAGCGTTTGAAGTGCCGAGTGTGGAATCACATAAAGCAAGGTGTTCTCGATTGCGACAGCTCTATAGCCCTTTTCGTCGTTGACTTCAGAATCTAAAAACGTAAAGCCGAACAAATCTTCACTGCCTAAACGTGCGCGGAGCACACCGTCCGATTTTCGTTGCTCCATCGAGCCCGTTCGAATGATATAGAGCGACTTCTCTTTACCCGACTCACACAGATCAACCACATCCCCTTTGCCGAGGTAAGTGATCTGAACATTAGAGGCAAGCTCACGAAGCGCTTCTTTAGGGATCTTATCGAATGGGTCGATTTGACCTATGAATTGAAGAATATTTGGCAGTAGAGACTGGGGCATAATCACACTCACAATAATTTAATTAGTATTATTATATAATTTAAAATACTGGTTACTAGTGCTTTTAACGAAACAGCAAATAATAGATTAAATATTGGACATCAATCAGGTTTTCATCAAATTTGGATGCAAAAAAAGCACGTATGAAGCGTGCTTTTTAGAGATCACTGTTTAAGTTAGCTTTATATAACCGTAATTTTAAATTTGACGACCCGGGTTTTACGAGAATTACCTCTCGTCAATAATGCAAAACTATCAAAGCTAAAATAACAATAAAAACAATTAGCTAGCGGCTGGTAGCCTGTGGTTTGTTTCCAATAAGTGACTTGCTGACGCATGGCGCGCTTTGTCACTATTACCTGCCATAATTGCTTCATAAATCTGGCGGTGTTCGTTAATACAAGTACTTCCCTCTTCAGAAGAGTGAGAAATAAAGTTAACAAACATCGTGGTTAAGATGTTACCAAATGGAAGGTAGAAGTCGTTACCTGTTGCATTGAAGATCAAACTATGGAATTTCATATCAATATCTAACCAACGTTCTTGATCAAGAGTTTCTTCGTTAGAGATTTCTACCATTTGTTGGAAAATACCTGATAGTTCAATGCGTTGTTCTGCACTCGCGAACTGAGCGGCTAAAGCACACGCTTCTGGTTCAATCGCTCGGCGTAACCCCAAAAACTGATGACAGAATTGGTCTGTGTCGGCCAAACCGTCCATCCATTCAATCAATTGTGGATCTAAGAAGTTCCAGTACGCACGGTCAACAACGCGAGTACCAATCTTGGGGCGAGATTCTAATAGGCCTTTTGAAGTCAGAAGCTTAACGGCTTCTCTTAATGCTGTTCTACTGATACCAAATTGCTCACACAGAGCCATTTCACCAGGGATAATAGAACCTTGAGGCAAATTGCCCGACAAAATACCACGGGCGATTTCACGTGCAACTTGCACATGAAGGCTTCGCTTAGAGCCTGAAATAGAATTGAAAGAGCCAGCCATGTGTCTACTTACTTATTAGATATGTATTATTTAACCCGGACTATAGCACTGATTTATATCTGCACCAACTTAGTATAAGAATAACGTGAGGTCACTCCTGATATGCTCTAGAGCAATATTTCACTCACCCAACACCTATTAAGCACATAAAACCCTATGAGCTCATTAATTCATACAAATAGTTCTTATTTACACTTTTTGAGTATGCGTGAACTCACAAAACCACTCTTACTCTCACTATTTCTGTCGTTAATGATCGGTTTTGAGATGAACATCCTTGAATATAGCAAGTGTTATTGTATGATTTATTAACGCAAATAATCTACAATATAGGCGACTCTGATGTTTAACGATTTAAAAGGCAAACGCATTCTAATTACTGGCTCGACCGCTGGTATGGGCTTAGCTACCGCACGTATTTTTGCTAAGTACGGTGCAAAGATTGGCATCAATAGTCGTGCTTTTAGCCCGAAAGTCGATGACGTTATTACGGAACTCACTGCACTGGGTGGCGATGTTGCATTTTTTCCCGCAAACCTAATGGACACATTAGAGTGCGAAAGGTTGGTCAAAGAGTTCACTGACCATTTTGGTGGCATGGATGTATTGATCAACAACGCAGGTGGCCTTGGTGGTCGCGCCAACCTAGAAAATATCGATGATGAATTTTATGAGCGCGTAATGAACCTTAATGTTCGTTCTGCACTAATGACAACCAAGTTCTCTATCCCTCACTTACGCGCTTCTGCTGTTGAGTCGGGGCAAACATCGTGTGTTATCAGCACGGGTTCGATTGCTGCTCGCGAAGGTGGCGGTGTGGGGGCTGGCATCTATGCAGCTTCAAAAGCGTGGTTACACGACATTCACCGTAACTGGGTGAAAGAGTTTGCGAAAGACAATATCCGTTTCAACATTGTTTCTCCGGGCACTATCGATACTGCATTTCACGATGGTAAAAGCGACGAGCTGAAATCAAACATTGCTAGCAACATCCCAATGGGACGCTTTGGTGATATTGATGAAGTTGCCCCTTCATTTGCTTTCTTTGCATCGCACGCTTGCAGCGGTTACATCACAGGTCAAATCCTAGATGTTAACGGCGGACAAATTACACCTTAGTTAGCTGGTTTGTATAAGCTCACTCAGCAATTTAAGTTCGCCACACTATATAAAGTCAACAGACCCTAGTAGATGAGGAAAACCTCACACTAAATTCGACGTATACACTGACATCAAACGCCAGATTCGTCTGGTTTTTTTTGTTTTTAAAGTTTCAATTTCAGGTGGTTTAAATGTCAATATTTACATTGGTGGAAGATTCAAGCCGCCGAATTCATGTTCAAGTGGCGAGGCAAATTGCTCGCAAGATCTTGTCAGGCGAGTTAGAAGAAAATCAAAAGTTACCCAGCGAAATGGAGTTGTGCGATATCTTTGGCGTGAGCAGAACTGCCCTTCGAGAATCAACCAAGTTACTTTCGGCAAAAGGATTGATCGAGTCAAAGCCGAAAGTGGGCACTCGAATCAAACCAAGAACGCAGTGGCACTTCTTAGATCCGCAATTGCTATATTGGATTCAAGACTTAGAAGATACCAAGCCTTTCTTGTCTCAATTCTTAGGCTTAAGAAAAGCGATTGACCCGGAAGCGTGCGCACTGGCCGCAACCAACGCAACTGTCGAGCAGCGCAAAGAGCTTTCAATTCTTTTTCAAAAGATGACCATTGCAGCAAACAGCTTTGATTATGAAGAGTGGACAGCTAACGATCACCTGTTTCATCAAACGATTTTCCTATCAACAGGTAATCAGTTCTACATTCCGTTTGCTAACATTTTATCGACGATTTTCAAGCAATTTATCGACCATTCAGCTGAAGGCGGTCGCTTCTGTTTGGAAGAACACAAAGCGATTTACGACGCGATAATGTCAGGAAATGCCAAGCAAGCTCGTATTGCTTCTCAAGCTTTGCTAGACGATGAGAACCAAAAGCTGTCTCGGGTTGAACTCGCCATGGCATAACCAAGATCGACCAACTGACTCGTGTATCTCAATACACGAGTCAGTCACATTTTAGCGTCCAATTTTTTACTATCCATACCGTAGTGTTTAATCTTTAAACCTTGAAGTCGGGTCATCTCTGAGAAAGCTCACGGTTATACACATAAGGTGTTGTTTGTGTCTTCGCAATCGTACGTAAGGAAAAACTTCTCTCTCGCCTGGCCACTCGCCTTAAACGCATTACTGATGCAGTCGATGTTGATGATCGACACACTATTGGTTTCTCCGCTTGGTGAAATACCTCTTGCAGCGATGGGCATTGCCACGACCATCATCGCGTTTGTGCTAGGGATTCAAATGGCGTTGGCCAATGGTACGCAACTTGTTCTCAGCCGCGCAGTCGGCTCTGGTGTCACCTCTTCGCTATCCAAAGCATTTTGGGCGGGTCTATTTATCAATGTTGGCGTCGCATTGATGTTTTGGATTCTGCTGACCTTTTTTGAACAACCTTTAATTCAAGCATTAACCGACGATAAAACACTTCATCTTGAGATTGATCACTATCTGGACATCTCAAAATATCTGGTGATCTTCACAGCATTAACACAAGTGATCATTGCCTTGTTTAATGGGCTGGGCAGAACTAAAGTCCCGTTTAAAGGTTACTTGATCGAACTTCCAGTCAACGCCGTGCTCTCTTATGTGCTCATTTATGGTTTCTCAAACTTTGAAGGCACTGGCGTGCAAGGTGCAGCACTTGGTAGTGTCATCGCCATCACAGTTCGTCTTGTGTATTTGATTCTGTGTGTGCATTACGATTCGTCTGTGTCACTGAAGCTGGATACTGAAAAGTCTGAGTTCATCACCAACATCCGCCGTCACTTTATTGAAATATTCCCTGTCGCTGCGAATGTGACCATGCTTTCGATTGGTGCGACGATCTATCAGTTGTTGTACTCACAACTCAATATCAATGCTTACGTGGCGATTACCTTGGTGATGCCGTGGATCCGTGCCGGCACTCAATTCATTACTGCTTGGGCTCATTCCTCAGCGATTACTATCAGCCAAGCGATCGGTTCGAAAAAAATGGATGACCTGACCAAAAACGTTGATACCAGTATTGATGTTGCAGTTGGCATCTCTGTGGTTTGTGCGGTGATGTTTGCAGGTTTAAGTTTGGTGATTGGCGATATTTACTCAGAGCTTGACGCCTCTACTTATCAAGCTTTGGCTATTATTGCCCCACTCTACATCTTTTTGCCAATCGTTCGTGGTTACAACACCGTTCACGGTCACGTATTAAGAGCACTCGGTAAAACCACTGACGTTTTCAAAATCAACTTTACTGGCCAGTGGGTCATTTCAATCCCACTGTGTGCTTTGATTATCTTTGGCTTAGACGGCTCTATCTTTTGGGCATTTGCTATCCAACCATTTGAAGAGATAGTCAAAGCCTTCCCATTCCGTCACTTGGCACGCAAATCTCTTAAAGAGTTTGATGCCAGCAAAGCTAAAGAGTTGATGTATGACTAAACTCGGTATCGAGTTGTCATTCTAAAATCTTTCTACTCTTTCTGATTACAACCTTGTCTTTTGACAAGGTTGTATTGTTTTTAGCCGTACGTTTTATTGGTTGGCTTCAATCCCTTCCGCTGATACCCAGCTCATATAAAACAAAAAGACCACTCAACATTCGGTTAAGTGGTCTTCGAAAACATTTGGCTGTGTTTAAGCTAGCCTACTGGTTACGCTAGGTATTATTTACCGTTCAACTTAAGTGCAGAGAAAGTCACACTGTTGTAATCGCCATTCTTTTTATCGACAGCGAAATCACCCGTGCCGCCACAACCAGGGCCCCATACAGGGTGAGAATCGCTCACGCTGCATTGGCCGTATGCGCCCGCTTTATAATAGAAATCATCTTCAGCATAACCCGTTGGTGAGTCAAGCTCATCAATGCCCTTGCTTAAGTCAATTTCATACTTAACCGTATCGTGACGCTCTGTTTCAAACGTCAGGTACATCATGGTGCCTTTCACTTCCACTTTGTAGCTAAACTCTTCACCAAGAGCAATCCCCGCTTCACCTGGTTCTGCTGGGTTTTCCCAAGTGTTGCCCCAAACAGGATAAGCGATGTCGGCACGGTTAGGATCTTTCTTCTCTAGGTTACGTTCATAGTTCCAAAATACTGAGCCCATTTCTTGGCCCGGAAACTTCTTGTAGAAGATCTTCAGTGGTTCATTACCGTGGCCGTAACCTGTTTTTGCTTTGATCAAAGCATCATGTTTCTTCGCGTGTATCTGACCAACAACTACCGAGTGAGCCGGGTACTTTTCTGGGTACTTAGCATTAATCGCAACGTGATTCACTTTTAGTGTTGCTTCCAGTGTTCCGCCAACCGCACTGTACTCGCTTGCATCTGGGTGGCTAGATAATGCCCACTGGTTGCCTTTGTCGGCCGTATCGATTGAGAAATCCGCGCCGCGTGGCATCTGGCGTAACTCAGAGCGCGCGTTTTTCGAGTTTTTCGTCGTAATCGCTTGGTTTTGTACTTCAAAGACGAGATTACCGTCTTTATCGAGATGGAAGAAATCACTATGTGAGTAGCTCATCATAGCGACCCCTTCTATTTCATCAACACGACCATCTTCATTAATATCCGAAGGAATCGTTATTTTCCAATTACGCATATCAAACTTATCAGCAGGCACTGGATCAGAAACACCGTTATTTGCAAAAGTAACCATTGGCACAGTCGCTAATAACGCCACTGCTAATATGTTTTTCTTAAACATGACTCATCCTTTATTGTTAACAAATACCAAGCAACACTCTCAGTATAAAAACTACGTTCAAACACCAATTCGTAATAATGACTATTTATTCGACCTAAAAAGAAACAATATAAAAACAACTAACCAACATAACCACAACGACAACTTTGAAATAGCTGACCTTGAATTTACCGTGTAAGTGATTACACCCATAAACTAAATATGTAAGTTTTATGCCATTAATAGTTATGAACTGAATTATTTGTCTTATTTTAACACATAGATATCAACTAACTTACGACGTTTATAAATATGAGATCTAAGTCATTATCGATTTAGAAAACAGCGTGATAATTGGGATATTCATAGCATTTAGCTATATATTTGGGCGATTATTCAGAAGTTTTTGATAGATCTCACAGAAATTTCATCCGGTAATTAATATCATATTTGTCATACATTAATTTAATACCATGTAAGGTATTGATTTGTGAGCCATGGGTACATTGGATGTATCCAAAATAAAAAATAATAGTGAGACAAAGGTATGAATTCTGTTACAAAAATTGCTGCAGCTGTTGCATGTACTCTTTTAGCAGGCACTGCTACGGGTGCAACTCTTGATTATCGTTACGAGTATCGTGCTGCGACGGATTATACAAAAACAAATGGCGATACTGCTCACGTAGACGCTCGCCATCAACACCGAGTTAAGCTAGGTGAAAGCTTTAAACTGTCAGATAAGTGGAAGCACTCTACAGGTCTAGAACTTAAGTTCCACACGGATGACTCTTACTATGATGCAGATTCAGATTCTGTTAAATCAGCAAACAGTCGAAGCTTTTATAATGGTAACTGGTACATCTATGGTATGGAGATAGATAACACTGCGACATACAAAATAGATAACAATTGGTACCTGCAAATGGGTATGCCTATTGCTTGGGATTGGGATGAGCCTAATGCTAACGATGGCGACTGGAAGATGAAGAAGGTTACATTTAAACCTCAGTTCCGCGTTGGCTACAAAGCAGACATGGGCTTAACGACTGCCATCCGTTACCGTCACGAGTATGCTGATTTCCGTAACCACAACCAATTTGGTGACAAAGATTCAGAGACTGGTGAGCGTTTAGAATCAGCACAAAAATCAAAAATCACACTAACGGGTTCTTACAAAGTTGAATCTCTACCGAAGCTTGGCCTTTCTTACGAAGCAAACTATGTAAAATCTCTGGATAACGTACTTCTTTATAATAGTGATGACTGGGAATGGGATGCTGGTTTAAAAGTAAACTACAAGTTCGGCTCTTGGAAACCTTTTGCTGAGATCTGGTCTTCTGATATCAGTTCATCCTCTAAAGACCGCGAAGCAAAATACCGTGTTGGTGTTGCTTACTCATTCTAATTAGAAAATAGTCATTTATTAAAGTACCCCTCTCCTCTTGTTAAATTTTGGGGCATATTTTAAGCACTTTATTTTAAATAAAAGGATGTTCTAATTAATGTTAGTTACATCCTTATAAATACTTAAAGACTATTCATTACTTATCTCTCATATGGTTGACATATGGATTTAATATCATAAAGAGAATATTTTATGCAAATTTCTAAAGTCGCTACAGCTGTCGCCCTTTCGACAGGTTTATTATTTGGTTGTAACAGTGATGGTTTACCTATCCCAACGGAACCTACTCCCGATCCTGGTACTCCGACTTTAACTGCGGGTTACTGGCAAATTAGTGATAGTAACTCTAGCTCAATATCTGCGTCATCTAACGCAGACCTTCCAAATGTGTATGTTTTCCAAGAAGACGGCAACCATAAATACTATGACGACGATGACAACTTAGGCACATACACAATTAAAGATGCAAGTGCATCTACAAATAACTATGATGAAGAAGCAGGTACCGTCTCTTTTACTTACTATGAAACAGGATCATCCACTCTTGAAATTTTGGATGGTGTTTTCACCCTAGATGATTCGGGCGCTCTGGTAGTTACTGATAATTCTTCAGGAATCAATTACTCTGGTTCAGATCAAACTGAGGTCGAAGGCGTGCAAGATGCTGTCACTGACGCCAATGACCTAGTTGGTATTAACGGCTACGTTCAAATTTTAGATACAAACCATAATGGTAGTAAAACTGACTCAGGAGAGCTACGTTTAAAATTGTCTGACAGTAGTACAGGTGCAACTGTAGATACTATTGCATCAGGGAAAATGACTGTAGATCTAATCTACCAAGTGGACGAAGATACGACAGAAGAAGAAAACACCTCAGGTAATAACGCATACATTAGTCTCTTTGCTTCAGGTACATCTAATATCAACCTGCATGGTGAAGTCATTTTCAACGCTGGGGAAATTTTCTACCGTTCTACGGTGGTTGAAGATGGTAAACCTCAAATTTCTGATGAGCCTGTTGGTACTTACACTTTAGGCGAAGACCTAGCTGTTGAAATCACTTGGGCTGACGGTTACTACAGTTTCAAGGTAAATGACAACGTATACGACAATGATGGAAACGGTTTTGAATCTTTTGATAAAGCTGCAGTTACTGTCATATCATTAAAGCTTGGTGATACTTCAAACACAACGCATTTCGAAATGATCGCGGATAACTTTAAAGTTTACTCACACGACACGACTACTGACGAGTTAGTATTTGAAGATGATTTTAATGGTTACCCTAATGGTCACTCTTTATCAGGTAACCCTTATAATAGCGCCACAGCTGAAGCAACTGTTATTGTTGACGGTGACAGCACTGATCCAGACCCTGAGCCGGGCGAAGTTACAGACAACTTCGATTCTTATACTGTAGGTACGCAGATTAATTTGGCTAACTCTGCATACCAGACAAAAGGTGTTGATGGGGTTTTAAATACAGCAGTAATCAGTAGTGACTTTGCCAAGTCGGGCTCTAATTCTTTGCGCATAGAAGATGGTGCGGACTCAACCACTGATAATAACAAACCTATCGTTGGTCGTGACTTTGCGAATGGCGCAGCAGAAACTGGCTCTGTTTCTACATCTGTATACATCCCTAGCGATGGCTATGTAAAAGCATCATACATTTTCTTGGGTTCTAATAACGATGCATCATCTAGTGGTCGCTTCACTGAAGTTGTATTTACATCTAGTATGATTAAATTCCGCGACGAAACAGGCAGCCAAGTTGACCTTGCTTCATACTCAAAAGACACATGGGTAGATGTGACCATCAAATGGGTAAATGATGATGTTACAGTAAATATTGATGGCACAGATTATTCTGGATTAAAGGCTGAAAATGCAGGTAGTTTCCCGACCGCTATTGCACTATATACTGGTGACAATGGTTCAAAAGGGACATACACCTACTTTGACAACCTAGATTCAGACTTGTTCTAGTTCTCACTAGAAAAGCCAGGCTCGATTGCTAGATAAAATAAATCCCTATCAACATATTTGATAGGGATTTTTTATTCCTAGCTGAAGAATAAAAAGCAGACTGGCGATTCAACTAAGCTCTCTGACTCAGCGGAACTTTACTTCATCATTGAATAAGCACCGATGCCACAAGTAAGGGATGGCCGCTGCCTTCCTACTTATTTAGCCCTATCAACGCCCTGTATCTATCATATATAGATAAAAACCCTCAGTTCTATACCCAGCCCACAAATTATTATTCAGCGTCACCGTACCATTACAATCAGAGCATTTACGGCCTGCAAGCAATTAACGCTAAAGCGTATACCCTTAAGCTGTTAGAGTCGTTTGATTATCGACTTGAACCTGCCTATGTATTTCATAGAGAATAAGAGCAAATTGAGTGATGGCCAACCCTACCCTTCTAATTTTGAACGAGTTAGAGCACTATTTATGGCTATTGCTAGGAGCCTTGCTCAACAACCAAAGAGTGGCGTTTCAAGAACAGTACGGGAGTAGTCAGCCGAGCTAACGCTTATTAGTAGACCGCGCACAATAATACGTTCGTACATTGGCAAAGCCTTGAGAACGAAGTCAAAGTTTTCGAGCTATGATAATTCCGATAAACATAACGACATTATTTGGGTTTGAATACTCGACAAGTTGATCTACCAATAGCTGAGATTAATCATGAGCGAGGTTAATGGTGATCGGCGCTTGAGGGTTGATAGTGACTGAAACTTAGAATGACTAAATTTAATACTAAATGAGCTTGATGATAATGTCCTAAATTCTGTGTAACTGTTCGCCAACACCCCTACTTTTAATCAATAAAATCATAACTTTAAAACCAAACAACAGGCACAAAAAAGCCTCCAAACCCTGAGGCTGGAGGCTATTGCGATAACTTAAATATTAAGTGTTATTCGGCTCGATTACTTTTTGTACTGATCGTGCGATACGTCTAACTGATAGAAAGTCGCTTGTGAGTAGTCGTCTAGGTCGCCGCTGATGTTTTGGTTGTAAACACCCGCTTTGAAGTACATGTACTTACCACCTGCGTCGTAGCCGCTTTCGCTCATATCAACGACTTGTACAACGTCATCTTTGCCTTCACGCATTAAGCTAACAGTCATCGTGTTGCCTTTAACGTCAATGCGGTAGCTGAACACTTCGCCTAGCGCGATACCATCTTCACCCACTTCAGCCGTCATATCGCCCACTAGAGGGTAAAAATCCTCTTTTGTCGCGTCTTGGCTTTCGTGTGCAAAGTAAACTGCACCCGTTGCTTGGTTTGGCAGTTTACGGTAGTACAGACGAATTGGCTCATCGTTTTGATCGTGAATCTGACCAATGATAAAACGGCCTACTTCGTTCGCATTACCTGTCGTTGTTGCGTGATCGATTTTCAACGTCGCTTCTAGAACACCATCGATACCCGCTGCCGCTTCTAAATCTGATTCAGGCGCGCTTGAGAATACCCAGTTGTTCTTGTTAACACCCTTAGTGCTAATAGATTGGTCACCACGACGCATCATTTCACGAAGCTCTGTACGCGCATACTTAGTGTTTTTAGATGTACGTACACCTTTCACGTAAGCCTTGAATACTAGGCCGCCATCGTCCGCTGTGTAGAAGATTTCAGGGTGTTGGTAACCGTTTGCAAGGTTCCACTCAGAAACATCATCAGGCTTGCCATTTTTATCATGATCGAAAGGCTGAGATAGGTACCAGTGAGTCATATCGAAGTTTTCGCTCGGTGCATTACCGGCAACTGGTGTCTCAGGTAAGCCCGTTGGTAAAGGTAGCGCAGTGCGCGTTTCGCATTTCACTGTTGTCTCACAAGGGTAAACCGCTGCGACACCGAAATTACCAGAACGTAAGTCTTTGCGTGCTGCTTTACGAGCTTTTTCCGCTGCTTTCATTTCCGCGATAATTACCGCTTCTGCTGCTACCACGTCTGAAGTGATAATATGGCTAGCAGGACATGCGTTAATGCTACAGTTAACTGCAGCTAACTCAGTCACACTGTTCCAACCGTTTTTGGTGTTGCCGTGGCCAACGTATCGTACGTAACGCGCTTGAACAGCTGGCTCAAACTGGAAACGTTCTAGACCAATCGCTTTACCTGAACTCATTTGGTTCTCAAGTACTGTTGTCCAGCTTTCGCCATCAACACTAACTTGAATATCAAATTTAGATTGACGCTCGTTACCTTTGCTAAATGATGCTTGAACAGCGTCAAATTCTTGAACTGAACCATAGTCCAACATTGCCCACTCGCCGTCACCCGCTGAGGACCAACGTGTTGTAAGATCTTGGTCAAACAGACGATCAGGGCCGTTGCCATCGTGGCTGCTAGCCGTCATAGCAACCGGCGTCAGGAGAGCTTCACCGGTTTCTTTATTGTTTGGAAAATCAGCAGTAGGCGTGCTCGTGCTCGCACAACCAACCGCAAGTAAGATAGAAGAAGCGAGTAGGGTTTTTATAGTGATTTGTTTCATATTTAATCCGTTATTATAATACAAAGACAGCATTTATAAGTGAAAATAGAACCTGCAAACATGAGCTATAAGGCAATTCCCCTCTCAGTATTTGCGATAACATGAAAATATTACATAATCTTATAATACAAATAAAACATTTCATTGAATAAATGAGACTGGGAACACTTTCCGATTTTTCCATACTTTAACTGGATCACACTTCCTATTGATAAAAACAATATATAAAAAAAATGAATGCGAAATAGACTAGCAATACCCAAAACAACCCAGTTGAGGTGAGGAGTTTCGAACCCTGTGAATCCGTGCTTTTCAACGATAAAATCCAGTGATGATCTCCTTCCTCCCAGAACGTAAAAAGACCACATGGTTGGGAACCAATGTGGTCTTTTTAGTCGCCGTTCTAGCTATTCAAGGATTAGTGAAGGTATTCAAGTTCCGGGATACTCAATAATGTGCCGCTCTAAGGGAACTAAAGCTCACATCAAACACCTCACCGGCATAGTCGCTATCAGGTTTAAATTGTGGATAGATGCCCGCTTTGAAATAGAAAGCAATATCTGTCGATGTCCAATCTGATGTTAACGACACTGCATCCCCATCTTTGTCGGTGTAGTCTTGTCCCCAAGGGATTGAATGAGAAACGGTGTTGGTTCCATCTAAGTCATGAGTTGCTAAGTACACACCGTCTTGGTTGGCACGTATTGTATATCGCCATTCTTCACTGGCCGAATAAGTACCTAATTCAACACTGAACGGTTCACAATAACCGCAGTCTTGGTTGTTTCGTTCAAAGTCTGAGTTCAGAATCACTCGTACTGGTTTACCCTCACCCTCCCAAAGCAACTTCACTAGGGCTTGATTGATTTTCCAACCGTGTATTTGCCCAAGCACCACTTTCGGGTCTTGGGTATTAATGTTCGGATAGTCCTCGATTCGCAGGGTTGCGGTTAACTCGTGACTGGTTGTGTTGGTTCTGGTGTCGTCCAAATACCAACTTGTATCTTCATCGCTGGTGCTGCAATCTGGTTGAGTACTACTTTGGTACAACTCTCTAAGCTCAGAACGAATATAGCTAGAGTTTTGCGTAGAGGTGCCGTATCCCATATCCGCTCTAAAGTGCATTCTTCCTTCATCTGCATTGAAGTAAGAAAGGTCAATACCACTGTGGTACACATCGCTGTCGTTCGAAAGAAGATCTTTACTCGATTCACAACGTTCCGGTTCTAGTTCAGCAGCACTATCACCACCGCTTCCATACCAAGTATCTTTACTTGCCGGAATGGTCAGCTTCCAATCATTAATGTCCCAATCGTTTGACCCATTGATTTGGGTACTGGTGTATCTCAGCGCCTGATAGTAGGCCGTCGCTTCACCATTTTCGAATTGATTGTAGATACCGGCTTTAAAGTAGCTCAATAGGTGCTGCCAATACGTGATATCTTGATTCACTTTTACTTCGTCATTCACTTTGATCGACAATGTGCTCTCATAAATAGAAAGATCAAACTTGCTGAAGCTATCCAGTTCCGCCTCACCTAAATCGTAGCGATTGTATGAGGTGGCATAACAATCCGAAGAGTCAGCAGCACTGCTACAGTCAATCGCATTGTTTTTCATGACTGCCCAATAATGCCCAGTAAGACCATCCCTCTCTTGCTCCCATACCACACGCAGTAACGGATGAGGGATGTAACCTGTGCCACTCTCATCTGTGCCCTTGTTGTGTATCTGTAACAACGTCACTTCATCATGATCGGCAGGTGAACTCGCCATTGCATGTTCGATATCAGGTAAGCTTATCTCCGCATACAAACTTCGCTTTACACCAGTTTCATTGATATCGAAGTTTTCTCCCTCACGAACCTCTGAACGCATCTTATAGTTCGCCATTTTGAAGATTAGATTTTCCGTCTCTTCATCCGCGTAAAAGTAATCACTGAGGTAACCATCGAAATCCCCATCTTTAACTTCAGAGGTTTTGTTACCCTCTGTGCCGTTAGGATCCGATACCTGAAGGTCAGAACTAGAGAGGATGCTTTGATACTTAGCAATATCATAAGGCGCAACAGTGCCATTAGACGTTCCTGGATTATTGCTATCGGAAGGATCACTACTGTCACTTGAGCTACTTCCACCGCAGCCGTATGTGAGCGAAGCGAGCGCAACGATGATGATTGGCTTATTCACATTTATCTCACTTATCCATAAGAGTAGAGTGATAATGTATATTTGTACTATTTTATGTCAATTGTCTATTTGTCAGAATGTGAGATGCGACAGATGAAGTTATATGAGCAGATTTTACGTAGGGTTTAGAGACAAAAACAACACAGAAAGGCCACTCTAAACTCGAAAGTTATTGAGTGGCTCTTTGACTAAAAATAAAATTTAAGATATTGATTTTTAAATATTATTCATAAAACACTTAAACTTTAAAACTGCTCATCAGTTCACTGACGCTGCCATTCAGTGTTTTGATTTCAGCGGATTCTGTCAGTTGATCTTGGCTTAGCTTATTGAGCTCTTCAACGAAGCTTTCAATCTTATGCATGTTCTTAGCGATACTTTGAATCAGTGCATTCTGCTCGACAGAAGAACCAGAGATATCGTTGTTGAAACGACTCACGGTTTCCATCTGCTCCGTTAGCTTCGCTAGCATGTTTACCGCTTGAACTACTTGAGCACGAGTCATCTCGCAATTGCTCTTCGTTAACTCAATCGATTTCACCAATCCATCCGATTTAGATTGCAACCCAGATAGCGCCTCTTCTATTTCAGAGGTACTGATTTGAGTTCGGTTTGCTAGCGCACGGACTTCGTCAGCCACCACGGCAAAACCTCGACCATGCTCGCCCGCTCTCGCCGCCTCTATGGATGCATTCAACGCAAGCAAGTTGGTTTGTTCAGCAATACCGCCAATCACAGACACTATCGACTGGATGCTCTGTGTTTCGTTGGCCATAGAGCGAATATCATCAGAGGTGGTGCAGACTTGCTTCTCAAGGTCACTGATATAAGTTTCGGTCACTGTGTTAATTTGTTTCGTCTCATCACTGAAAACAGCTGCTTCTCTTGCTGCTTCTGCCGCGGACTGAGAACTCTTCTCTACTTCGTTTGATGCTTCAGACAAGCCATTAATCGCAGAGACTACTTGAACCGTTTCATCGGTATGAACTTTCAGTACATCGCTGGTTTCTTTGCAGCCTTCTCGAATACTTAATACCTTGGTATCAAGATCCGAGTTCTTGAATTTTACGTCCTTAACCATCTCTTGCAGGCCAATAATGAACAAGTTTATGTCTTTGGCGATGTGTCCTAAGTCGTCATTACCTTTCTCTACAAGCCTTTGAGTCAAGTCACCATTACCTTGAGAAAGGTCATGAACAATCTTACGCAGTGACACAATTGGGCGGTAGAAGCGATTCAGGAGTAGAATCATCAATATGACCGACCCCAACACACAGGCAATAATCAGCATTCGAGTATCCGACATCACACCGTTCAACTGATTGAGCGCGAGTTCAGGGTCGATACTGGATATCATGTACCACTCTTTCTGGCTGCCAATATCGACCTTCTTAGCCATTAAGATTCGCTGATTACCATCAATCACACCTTCAATAAATTGATCTGGTCGTTCGATGGCCTTGTTGAGTTTCATTAACGCGTCAGCAGAAGATATATTGCTCTGTGGAAGCACGTTTTCTATTGTGGATGCGACAACCATTCCTCTCTCATCAACAATGATACCTTTGGCTTCATAGATGCTATCTAGTTGTTGGAGTTGAGTTTCCAAATCATCAAATCGAATGTCCGCCATGATTACGCGATCTTGATATGAATACGTCACCCCAATCATTGGTACTTGAGTACTCTTAGTGAAAAACAGATCACTAAAAGATAAACCCGATTTCAATTTCGCTTGTTGATACCAAGGGCGAGTCGTTGGGTTGTATTTTTCTTTGATTCCAACACCGTTAGGGAAAGACTCGGAAGGACGAGAAGTGTAAGAACGGCCGTCGTCAAAACCCACTACAATTTTATCAATGCCACCGAGCTTGGCGGCGTAATGCATAAGCGCTTCATTAGGTACCTGGTATGGTGACTTCATGAACTCTTGAGCGACTGAATTTACGGTATCGATAGTGCGCTGAACGGTACTTTCTATTTGATTAATTTCTATCGTCAGCGAGTGGTCAATCTCGTTATAAATCGTTTGGTTTACCTGGTCTGTTGCCAAGTCAAGCGTAAACCAGTTCGTAAATGCCAACGCACTAGAACTGACGAGCGCCACCATTAAAATCAGTTTTCCTTTAAACCCTAGAGACAATTTTGAATTCATAAAACTCATTATCCATATAACCTATGTCTATTATTTTCATCCGAGTAAAATGGTCATATTTTGCATTATCGAAGATACGGTGAAACGTAACGTATCCATGTCGATCCATCGCTACAACCACAATTTAGCTAATATTGTATGTTTAATTGATAACCCTTTCTGTGAGCGATCTTGATATATTAAAACTGGCTAAAAACACCTTGTGACATAGGTATCATTTATGAATTTTGACTTTTAACTCGATTAGAAAAGAATAAGCAAGTTACTAAAATTGATCGAATTTTTTGATACTAACCTTACAACTTCGCCGATAATGCTTCTACTTGAATTATTGATACCAATTTCGATTCGCTAACTAGGAAAGTGGGCCTTAAGTCACATTTTTACTAACAACCCATTCACTAAAGGCATTCAACCTTAAAATTTATTTGTAATACAATAAGCCTTAAGTTAAGGTGTATTTGAATCATAACTTAAGTTCTTTCTGAATGCTTTTGCGCAATTCAAAGTGGAAATTGAAGCGTCTCGCTTTAAGGTCATTGAACACGGTTAACGTAGAAACTGTCGGGGGATCTCGTTAAACGGTACTTCACTTAGATTGTTCATTGGTTTTTTCAGACGGCTCGTCCGAATACGCCCACATAGTCACCAGCTGTGTGGGCTTTTTTTTGTTTTATTTTTGGACCCGGTATTCGAGTAGTGTTCAGCCATCACCCACAATCGCGTAAGCGCGCTAGTTTCAAGCTTGCGAGGAAAAATGAGTGAACGAGTGGGTGCTAGAAGGTTTTGAATTTACAGATAGATATAAATATAGAAATAGAAATAGAAACAAAAATCAGAATTAAGACAGTAAAAGAGTTAAACAGAGTTTTGATTAGAGGTAGCTGAAAAAATTGAAGTAGAAGTAGAAGTAGAAGTAGAAGATTTTAACGAGGGAGTGAATATGGCAGATAAAAACGAACCTCGCTGAGGTATCGCCGCCTAAAAAAGACAGGCAATACCCAAGCGAGGTCGTACGTCGATTACTTCTCTAGTTTAGCGAAGTAGTCGAAGATTACTGGTACATCGTTGTTACCCATGCCTGCGTCAACAGCAGCTTGTAGGCTTGTTGCAGTACCTTGAGCGATTAGAGACTCAGTACCTAGCTCTTCACAAAGAGCAAGGAAGTAACCAAGGTCTTTGTTAGCGTTAGCAACAGAGAAACCTAGCTTCTCTTCGCCGTCTACTGCGTAGAACTTACAGAATTGCATGAACGGAGAGTTAGATGGACCTGCAGACATGATGTCAAACAGTTGTTGGCCATCAACACCAGCGCGTTGAGCAACAGCGAAAGCTTGAGACATAGTCGCAACAGTCGTCATACCCATGAAGTTGTTTACAAGCTTAGTTACGTGACCAGAACCTAGAGCACCTAGGTGGAATACGTTTTCGCCTTGCTCTTCAAGAACAGGTTTAACTTTGTTGAAAGTTTCCATGTCGCCAGCAGCCATGATGTTCAGAAGACCATCTTTAGCGTGTGCAGGAGTACGACCTAGAGGTGCGTCGATCATGCCTGCGCCTTTCTCAGCAAGAGCTGCACCGATCTTCTTAGTAGAAGCAGGGATAGAAGTACCGAAGTCTACTAGTACTGCGCCTTCTTTGATGCCCGCTAGAACGCCGTCTTCGCCGTAAACGATTTTTTCAACAACAGCTGAAGTTGTAAGACAAAACTGAACGATGTCACTTGCAGCAGCTAGTTCTTTAGCAGAAGTGAATGCAGTCGCATTGCCGCGATCTGTAACGCGAGCAACAGCTTCAGCGCTTAGATCCATTACGTTTACGTGGTAGCCGCGCTTTTGCAGGTTTTCAACCATGTTGCCGCCCATAAGACCTAGGCCAATGAAACCGATTACAGGTTTAGTCATGTTCAAACTCCAAATATAGTATTGTATGATTATATGCTCATTATAATAACTACGTCTTTCTCGTTACGCAATAGTTTTAGGGCATTGATTCGATGGTTAGACGCAAGTTGTGACGGGGATTCACTTTACGAGAAAATATGGGTCACGCTTTGTACTTACAGGCACTATATGTCACTTAAAAAACTGTCTATTGATGAAATAACGTACGTTAAATGTCATACGATTAATAAGAATAAGCTACGCCTTTACTTATGTATAGTTTAGTACTCCCTTACCTAACCAGTGATTAGACTGCTCTCGGAAAAGTAAGTTATAACCGTTTCTAACAAACAGGCGTGTCACCCTATTCTTCTAACAGAGCGATACATGCGGGCCTCGTATACGACTCCCGCACATGTCACTCAGCATAGTGGCTAAGTACATACCCGGCCTTTTGTCCAAATTCAGCCCTTGAGCCACTGACTTGGCATCGAGAAGCTATTTATCTCTGGCCAATTAAGTTTTCTTGCAACCTGATGGATTTACCAACTTAACTAACTAGCTAGCTAGCTAGCCAAACAAAAAAACTCCGAGCTTTCACTCGGAGTTTCTAATATTTAGCTTATGTTACTTCAGCGAATTACAGTTCGATTGAAACCGTTTCACCGTCAACATTTAGCAACAGCGTGTTGCCTTCAAGCTTATGAGACACTTCAACTTGCTCGCCTTCATTCTTATTAGGAACGAGAAGCGTCAGGATGTTGTGCTCTTTCGATGGCTTGAATTCCACTTCAACGTGACGGTGGATCTCAAGATCTTTGAACTCGTATGGGTCAACTTCACCGAAACCTTCAACGTTCTTAACTGACGTGATGTTATCAGCAGACTCGTTGATGAAATTTACGTCTAGGTGCGCAACTTCGCCACGGATAGTGAAAGACTTGTCTGCCACTTCGTTTGCGAAAGTTGTATGCATTAGCCAAGTCATGTCTTTCTCTTCAGAAAGCGTTGCCTTGTCTTGCATTACGAATACTTTACCTTGAACAAACCAGACCTTACGCTTGTAAGATTCGATTTCAGGAACGAAGTACTTGTAAGATGCCGTTGCATCACCTTCAACCATCTTCACATCAGATTCAGTGTCGAAGTCAGAGATAGTGCCGCCCGCTTCGATACAGAAGCGATCTTGGTGGTTTTCGTAGCCTGTGTTCTTGTTCTCGCCGTACTGACCTTTACCACCAAATAGTGGAAGGTTTTTAGAGAACGTTTGACGACGCCACTTAGTGTGCATGTCTACACCGAAACCACCGTAGTAACCTGTTACTGACGCTAGCGTTTCACCAAATGCGTGCAACGTGAATGCGTTTTGGTCACCGTGAGAGTGGCTGATTGAGCCAAACGGAGAACACTTGAATACCATGTGAATATGGTTATCACGCTCAGTCATCTTGTTGTGGAATGCAGCCCAACCCGTGATTGGGAATACTTTCAACAGTGGATCATTCGATGGTGCTTTCTCTTCAGGTGCATCCCAAAGGAAGTTGAAACGAAGATCGTCGTAACCGAAGTCCCACCAACCGAAGTTGTAGAATTTGGTGTGTGCTTCAGTATCACGGCCTTTCAGTTGGTTGTAGTACCAAACGTACTCAGGCTTCTGGTTAACACCCGCGTAGTGCTTGATGTTGTAAGCCAGTTTTAGTCCTGGGAAATCACCGATTGAAGACTGGTCACAGAAGCTTGCGCGCTTAGAGTGAACAGGCATACAGTAAAGCGGGAAGTCACCTGTGTTTTCGTAGAATGTCTTGTTGAACATGTCTACACCACAGTATGCTTTCAATAGGTCGAATGCTTCACCTAGGAATGCAGTTTGTGTGTTCCAGTAATCCGGACCTTCAGCCCAACCGCCGTCTACACCGCCCCATGGTGGGTAGTGTACTGCGTAGTATTCTAACGCGTATGCGATGTACTCGCCTGCTTTCGGGTGATCGTGGTAAAGCGCGATACACGTTGGAATAATAGCAGAAGAGATCGAACGAACACCGTGGCTGTTTAGCGGGTTGTTCAATAGATCAACCGTCACTTTTAGGTGGTGCATGATTTCGTCTAGACGCTCAATCAAAGCATCTTGAACTTGCTGACGCTCTTCATCGGTGAAGTAGCCGTGTAACCAGTCGTAGCCCCAAGCCATCGCTGCAATGACACGGAAAGCCGCTTCATCATTATAGCCACGAGAAGTCACGCCTTCTGGATCGTAGGTAGACAGCTTTAGAGTCCAAGCTTTTGCTTTAGCAATTAGCGCTTCGTCTTCTTTCACAACACCAGCAATTGCTAGGTTACGTGTCGCGTTCAGTGCCATTTGGCAATCAACGTACATTTGACGCCAGTAAGGACGCCACAAAGAAGCTTTACCTACCGTCTCAGCTGGGTACGCTTGAGGCTCTTCAAAAGGAGCAGTCTCAAGGAACTTAACGGTAGAGTTGTTGTAGAAATCATCAAACATGCAGTGAGCTTCATCAGCTTTCACTTTCGCTTTGAATTCTTCTAACTGATCAGCTTGAACAAGAAGACGTGGACGCGCTTCGCTCAAGTTGTCTAGGAATGATAGATCGAAGTCACGTTTCTGTACTTCGATAGGGAGTAGGTCTACAAGATTACCTGCTGAAGTATCATTCTCCAGCTTCATCTTCCTGATTGCATCAAGAGATTTTTGGTCGCTCATTCTAACTCACTTATTTTTCAAGTTGATTGAAAGGAATTAGCAACAATATACGTCTTATTGTAGGACAATTGAATACATTTCGATTCTATTGAACCACTTTGTACAGTTTTCGTGATTTAGGTCAGATATCTTTCACCTGACGGTTTTCCCGTTTTGCAGAACAAAAAAATGCGACGCCCTTTCGAGTCGTCGCATTCTATTATAAACGTTTTCTATGTATTAGCTTTCGGTTACCGTTTTCGCTTGCTTGCCGCCGTCATCGACCGCTTTAACAAGTAGCACACCAACACCACCAACAATCACACCACATAAGATGAAGACTAGACGTCCCCACATTGGGTTAGTTAGTAGAGCCATTAGCATAATACCCACACCTGCTACTGCAATCAGTTTACCAAGCATTTCACGCTGCTTGTTATCCAGTACTTTCTGCTCTGCAGACTCAGCGACTAACGGAGTAGATAGGTTACCGAAGAACTTATCAACGTCTGCTTGACGCTTCTCAGACAGTGGTTTGTAGAACAATGTCGATAGGATGAAGAAGCCACCTGTTAGTGTAATGTGACCAATTAGACCAATCGCAACTTTAACATCAGACCATTCACGGCTCGTTAACTCTTCAAGACCGAATACAGATGACACCATTTCAGCGTTTACAACGAAACCTACGTAGTAAGATACAAGGCCACCCACTACTAGCGTACCCCAACCTGCCCAGTCTGGAGTCTTCTTGATGAAGAAGCCTAAGAATGCAGGGATTGTCATTGGGAAGCCGATTAGAGCACCAACGTACATCATTGTATCGAACAGGCTCAAACCTTTAAGCGAGTTAATGAACTGAGCGATAAGGATAATAGCAATACCGAAGACTGCAGAAGTAATCTTAGAAACCGTTACTAGCTCTTTCTCACTTGCGTTGCCTTTACGAACAATAGTTTCGTAGAAGTTCTTAACAAAGATACCTGAGTTACGGTTTAGACCTGAGTCCATAGAAGACATTGTCGCTGCAAACATCGCCGCAACTAGAAGGCCTACCATACCTGCTGGCATGTACTCTTGTACGAAGTATAGGTATGCAAAGTCACCTGCTTTCTTACCAGCTTCTGGGTAAGCAGCTGCTAGGTCGACACCTTGACCAGCGATGTACCAAGAAGGCATGAACCAAATGAATACACCACAAAGCATTAGCACACATGCAAGCAGTGCTGCTTTCTTAGCATTCTTTGAGTCTTTAGCCGCTAGGTAACGGTAAGAGTTAAGCATGTTGTTCGTAATAGAGAATTGCTTCACGAAGATGAAGAATGCCCAGATGCTGAAGATGCTTAGGTAGTTGATGTTGTTACCAGAAAGGAATGAACCGCCTTCTGCTACAGGGAAGTTATTAACGATTTCGCCAATACCGCCGCCTTGTACAACCGCAACAACAGCACATGTAACCGTAACTGCCATGATGATAACCATCTGCATAAAATCAGATGCGATAACTGCCCATGAACCGCCCGTTACTGACATAGCTAATACTACTAGACCAGTAATCCAGATAGTCGCTGTCATGTCGAAGCCGAAGATACCAGAAGCGATGATTGCTAATGCGTTTAACCATACACCTGCAGAAACCACACTATTTGGCATTGAAGACCAAGTGAACACTTGTTCGTTAGTCGCACCAAAACGCATACGGATTGCTTCAATTACCGTCACTACACGTAGTTGACGGAACTTAGGTGCGAAGTATGCGAAGTTCATGAAGTAACCAAAAGCATTGGCGATAAAGATAACCGCTACGGCAAAACCATCGTTATACGCTTTACCTGCCGCACCGGTGAATGTCCATGCACTAAACTGGGTCATAAAGGCGGTTGCACCAACCATCCACCACAGCATATTACCGCCCCCGCGGAAGTAATCACTGGTGGTACTAGTAAATGTCCTAAACATCCAACCTATCGCAATCAAGAATAGGAAATAAATGCCGACAATAATCGTGTTGAGTTCCATCGTGTATCCTTTGTCCGTTGTAATTTGTTACGAGGACTATAGGAAATCTCAAACCTTATTTGTAGTACAATAATCCAAATAAGTGATGGTGATCTTATTTTAATTGATTAAGTTAATTATATATATGACATAGGATGGAATATGGCCAATCCATTAAGGAAATTACTGGGGTTTGAGGTAAAAACATGAGAAATCAAACCACAAGAACACCCACCCCATAAAAATCAATCACTTACGAAAAAGTGAGACTTTGCACACTTATTAACAAATACAACCAAACACATATAAATATAAAATTCTCAAAAATAATAAAAGCCAAATTAGAACTGAATCACCCTCATTTATCACACAATAAACCAGTATTTCCTATCAATTGAGAGCGAATAATTTCATTAGAATTCTACGTAAATTAATCAATATAGAAGCGGCATATCTTGTTGAGATAATGATGAATTCAAAATACAAAAAATGAAAAATCATAAATGATGCATCATTATTTTTTAGGGAGCTCAAGTGTCTAAGACACGTATCTCGGGCGCAATATTCTTTTAATTGCGATGGTAAAGAACTACCGCTAGACGTATACAAGGAAGAATTGACTTAAGAAAGAGTTAATCGGGAATGAACCAAAACAGTGCTATACATGGTGCAACACGCTTCCCAAAAACAAAAAATCACGCACTTGGCATACCTGTTTAACTGGTTTTGATGAACCTATAAATAGTTCATCGGGACGTTTACTTAGTTCACATGAAAGTTCAAAACCGCGTTTAGCTTGCAGTTGCTAAACGGTCGTTAGCGTCTTGTAGGAGAGCCGCTGACATGTGCGTATTTATCCCGTATTTTTTAGGGCGTTCTATTATCAAGCTAAAATAAAACTGGATCCGGATCTGTATCCATTCATACCCAGTTCATAAAAAGACCAGAATCACACTATTTCCGACATAATATGGTTAAAACAAGATCGAAGTCTTGTTAGAAGACTTTCACTTGTGACCGCTCCCCACTTCCAAGCTTTCGTTAATTGAAGAATTATTGTCATACAATATTCTATATTTATCTACCAAACGTAAGGACATGCGGCATGCGCTCAATGAAAGATATCACTCAAGACGCGATCGACATCGTAAAACCCGCTATCGACAAGCTGTTTGAAAGAACAAATCGAAAAGAACTGCATATTGTCGTTATGAATCCACACCTTAAGCCTTGGGAATCCTCTTTTGAAGACGCCATTCTATATGAGGAATCGTTAGGAGATCCTGATAACTGGACAATCAAATTTGATCACCTTGCCCGTAAGAAAGCACAACAAGCGTGGCGAGAATCGACAAGCAATCTAACACTGCATTCCCAACACCCATCTTCACTACGTGACGAAGACTTACTGTTTTATGGTTCGTTTGTTTACGGAAATGTGGTTGTTGCCTGCAGTGGCGTACAACAATGGTATGACATGCTGATAAGTGGCTGGATAGCAGTAGCTATTGAACAGCTAGCAATGCACGAGTACCAAACAGAAAAAGCAGAAAACCCTACAAAAACATATCGCTAATAATTAGAAACAGAAGGAACTTACTATGAGTAAATTATTGAAATCCATCATGCTGGCAGCCGGTATACTTGTTTCTGCAACGTCGATTGCAGCTGACTACCCGAGCAAGAATATTCGCTTAGTTGTCCCATTTGGCGCGGGCGGCGGTACCGATGCTGTTGGCCGTACCCTTGCAAATAGTGCGAAAGACATTTTAGGACAAAACATTTCAATCATGAACCGTACGGGTGGTGCTGGCGCCGTTGGTATGAGCTTTGGTGCTCAGCAGCGTGCTGATGGTTACACGTTAACAGTGGTAACACGTGAAATTGCTTCACTTCCTCAAATGGGTTTAATGCGTCATACCGCTGATGACTTTAGACTCATTCGTCTAGTTAACTTAGATCCTGCGGTCGTATTGGTTGCAGCTGATAGCCCATACAACACGATTAACGACCTGATTAAGGAAGCCAAAGAAAAACCAGGCAGCGTAAAATTCGCTTCAACCGCTGCGCCAAACTTCTACCTAATGTCTCTTGAAAAAGATCAAGGCATCAAACTAAACGCTATCCCTTACAACGGTGCATCAGAAGCAATTCCTGCTGTATTAGGCCATCACACAGACGTCACTATGGTTACTCCTGGTGAAGCTATCGCTCAGCTTCGTTCAGGCCAACTAAAAGCATTAGGTGTCATGTCTGAAGAGCGTATTCAATACATTCCAGATGTCCCGACTTTGAAAGAGCAAGGCATTGATGTAGTAACAGGTACATGGCGCGGTATTGGCGCTCCAAAAGATACACCTGATGCAGTAATCGAGAAGCTGGGGGCTGCATTTGATGAAGCAATGGCAAGTGAAGAGTTCAAATCTTTCATGGAGAAAGGTGCTATGACGATTCACAACCTTGATGACAAAGCCTTCACTGAATTTGTCGCAGAAGATACAAAATCATTGACTCAATTAATTCAATAACCTTTGTTCAGAGGCACAGCTTTTATCCGTTGTGCCTCTGCTATTAGTTTGTACCTTTCCCTTGCTTTACTTTTTAGGGGTAAACTCCATGTCTAACGCTCACTCTAACTTAAACCGAAACGTCGTTTTCCCTTCTATCATCATTATCCTTAGCGCAATCGCTCTCGCGCTGATCACTCAATTTGATCGTCCGATGTACCAAGATGCAAGTGTCGATGCAAAATTCTTCCCGATGATGATTGTGATTGCCCAAATTGCTATCTGTATAGTTCTCATCATTCAACACAAATTAAAAGGTGCCTCAGAACAACAAGAAGCGATGATAAGCAAGATGTCGATTTTCGGCGTTGCTTTTCTTATTGGCTACGCATTACTCATCAGTGTGGTTGGCTACCTTTACGCGAGTTTGATTGCATTTATGTTTTACCTCGTTTACTTCAAAGTGAAGAAGCCAATCTATTACGTTGTCGCCGTTGTCTTTGTTTTCGCGGTTTACTATCTATTTGGCGAGGTGTTCTACATCGCGCTTCCTGAAGCAACGTGGTCATAGGAGGTAATATGTTTGAATATCTAATCGATGGTCTCGCAACTGCAGTTAGCTTTGCAGTGCTTCCTGTCCTTGTTTTTGGCGTACTGGGAGGCGTTATTTTAGGCGCACTACCCGGCCTTACAGCGACAATGGGCGTGGCGATTCTCCTTCCATTTACCTTTGGTATGGAACCGACTTCAGCTCTTGTGATGTTAATTGGTGTATACATTGGTGGGATTTACGGTGGCTCAATTGCCGCAATTTTGCTTAAAACCCCGGGAACACCAGCTTCTGCAGCAAGTGTACTCGACGGTCACACGATGGCAGTTAGAGGACAAGCAGCAAGAGCATTAAGTATTTCTGCTGTTGCATCATTTATTGGCGGGCTATTAAGTACTATCGTCCTCATCGCGATTGCGCCTAAATTAGCGACCTTTGCACTGCGTTTTAATGCGCCAGAATATTTTGCGCTCGCTCTGTTTGGTTTAACGATTATTGCGAGTGTTTCTTCAAACAACATTTTTAAAGGATTACTTGCGGGAACCATTGGATTATTGGTTTCAACTGTAGGACTCGACCCAATCAGCAGTGTGCCAAGATTTACTTTTGACATCATGGATCTTTACAGCGGAATCAATGTCATCCCTGTGTTGATTGGTTTATTCGCTCTGTCTGAGGCATTAAACCAACTAGAGAAGCTGTTCTCTGAGAAAAAAGTCGTTGCACCGAAATTTGACCACAAACTATTGAGTAAAAGTGACCTCAAAGAAATGCTACCAACGGCTGTAAAAAGTGGTTTGATGGGAACCACCATCGGTTCTGTACCGGGTGCTGGTGCTGATATTTCGGCATTCGTTTGTTACAACGAAGCAAAACGTTCATCGAAAAACCCAGAAGAATTTGGTAAAGGATCAGTTCGAGGTCTAGCAGCAGCGGAATCAGGAAACAACGGTGTAACGGGTGGTTCATTAGTTCCATTGTTAACACTAGGCGTTCCTGGGGATGCTGTAGCAGCGGTTCTTTTAGGCGCACTCATTGTTCAAGGTTTAACACCAGGGCCTCTGCTGTTTGCCCAAAACCCGGAAGTGGTTTATGGCGTATTCAGTTCGATGTTGGTTGCTAACCTTGTGATGCTAGTGATTGGTTTACTGGGAATTCGTTTCTTCTGCCGCATCATTGAAGTACCGAAGATCATCATGATTCCAATCATTGTCTTCCTTTCAATTGTTGGCGCTTACGCAATTAATAACTCGATGTTTGATGTGGGTATTGCAATCGGTTTCGGTCTACTTGGCTTTATCTTAACTAAACTGGATATTCCGTCTTCGCCAATTCTGCTTGCGATCATCTTAGGGCCAATGGCAGAAACAAACCTGAGGAAATCGCTGTTGATGTACGATGGCAGTTGGTCTTTCCTTTATGAGCGCCCTATTGCACTCGCGTTTATCTTGCTAGCTGTATTTTCTGTTTATTCAACGTTGAAAATGAAGAAAAAGCAGAAACAAAAGGAAACTGAGCAATATCCATAGTTGACTGTTTGTTCAATGGGTAACGGTTAACACATCGCATTTAGCTTGTGACTTATAACCAATAACCAATAACCAATAACCAATAACCAATAACCAATAACATGAAAACACCAAAGCCAGAGGCCTACGTCTCTGGCTTTTTAGTACACAATAAACAATCAATTTCTGTAAAAACAGACAATAAAAAGGGCATGCACTTGGCATACCCTTTTAAGTCGTTTATCCGAGCGTGATACTGTTCATCTCAATATGAAATTACTCATACACGCTCTATTCATTCCTATTACGCCGTCACCAGACGGTGGTTGGCGTCTTGCAAATGAGCAGCCGACATTGTACGTGCTTTTTCACTGTCACCTGCCATAATCGCTTCATAAATCCTTCGGTGTTCATTGATACATGTACTGCCCTCTTCAGAAGAGTGCACAATAAAGTTAACAAACATGGTAGTCAGAATATTGCCAAATGGCAGGTAGAAATCGTTACCTGTCGCATTAAAGATCAAGCTGTGGAAACGAGTATCGATGTCTGTCCAACGTTCTTGGTCAAACACTTCTGCATCGTCCACTTCAACCATCTTCTGGAAAATCTCTGAAAGCTCGATACGTTGCTCAGCAGTCGCAAATTTTGCGGCTAATGCACACGCTTCTGGCTCAATCGCACGACGAAGGCCTAAAAACTGAGAACAGAATTGATCTATGTCGGTTAGACCATCCATCCATTCAATCAGTTGAGGATCAAGAAAGTTCCAGTATGCGCGGTCTACCACACGAGTGCCGATTTTCGGGCGGGACTCTAACAGACCTTTAGAAGTCAGTAGTTTGACTGCTTCACGTAGTGCCGTTCGGCTGATACCAAACTGTTCACACAACGCCATTTCACCAGGAATAATAGAACCTTGTGGCAGTTCACCAGACAAGATTCCACGAGCGATTTCACGTGCGACTTGCACGTGTAGGCTACGCTTCGAGCCCGAAATTGAATTAAAAGTGCTAACCATAAGTTCACTTATTTTATATGTTATGTTTATGTATTATTTAATGATGACTATAACAGTATTTCAACCTACAGCCAATTGAGTAAAATAAAAGCGAAGAACAGCCTGTTAATTTAACAGATTAATCAAAGACTTAGAAAACATACACTCCCATCCAACCAGAAATATTATGTTACATCATTCATAAATCCGTCATCAAAAAGCAGCGGTTCTGTCATCGTCGATTCCTATACTCCCTTCCCAACAGATAACTCAATTGGACTGAAATAATGAAACCGACAAAAACAAATCTCACGCTTAAGAGCGCTATTACTACTGCGCTGATTTTTTCTGGTTCTGCATTAGCAATGGATACACGATACGAAGATCGCTCTGGTAACTTAGTCGCCGATGTTCCTCAAGATCAATCACAATGGGTTGACCCAAACACGCTAATTTTCGCTTATACGCCAGTTGAAGATCCTGCAGTATACGCTGATGTGTGGAGCGAGTTTTTGAGCCACCTTGAAAAAACCACAGAAAAGACGGTTCGTTTCTTTCCTGTTCAAAATAACGCTGCTCAAATTGAAGCAATGCGTTCAGGTCGTCTACATATTGCAGGTTTCAACACAGGTTCGACACCACTAGCGGTTAACTGTGCAGGCTTTGCCCCATTCACAATGATGGCTGCAGAAGATGGTTCTTTCGGTTACGAAATGGAAATCATCACTTACCCTGGTTCTGGTATTGAGAAAGTAGAAGACTTAAAAGATAAAAACCTAGCGTTCACATCACAAACGTCTAACTCTGGCTTCAAAGCACCTTCTGCAATTCTGGATGCTGAATACCAACTTCAACCTGACCGAGATTTTAAACCTGCATTCTCTGGCGCACACGATAACTCTATTTTAGGTGTGGCGCACAAAGATTACGACGCAGCAGCCGTCGCTAACTCAGTATTGAACCGTATGCTTTCACGCGAAGTTGTGAAAGAAGGTCAAATCAAGAGCATCTACAAATCTCAAACCTTCCCAACAACAGCTTACGGTACTGCACACAACCTGACGCCAGAGTTGCAAGAGAAGATTCAAAAAGCCTTCTTCACTTTCGACTGGGAAGGCACAAAGCTTCAAGAAGAGTTCGAGCGTAACGGCGAAGCGAAATTTGTTCCAATCACTTACCAAGAGCACTGGGAAGTAATTCGTACTATCGATACAGCAAACAAAGTGTCTTACACGTGTAGCTAAGTTCAAACGAACTAAAAAGCCAATCACACACTGATTAAACTAACTGCAGGAATACGTGCCTGCAGTTATTCACCACTCTTTCCGGTTTGCTCTCCTCGTCTGCCTCTGGCGAACTCTTAGTACACCGTCCTTATAGGAATTTTATGTCGACTCTTACCCTTAAAGGGCTTACCAAGCACTATTCAAGTTCTGACAAAGCCCTAACTAACGTCAGCTTATCAGTAAATGCTGGCGAAGTTGTTGGATTAATTGGCCCATCTGGTGCGGGTAAATCAACGCTTATTCGTTGTATTAACCGACTTACTGAGCCCACTAGCGGCGAAGTTATCTTTTCCAATACCAACCTCGAAACGCTTTCTAAGAGACAACTTAGGCAATCACGCCGTGAGATTGGGATGATCTTCCAAGAGTACGCACTGATTGAACGTTTGACGGTTATGGAAAACGTACTTTCAGGCCGTTTAGGGTACGTGAATTTCTGGCAAAGCTTTACTCGCCGCTTCCCAGAATCAGATATCCAAGCCGCTTATGGCCTACTAGACCGCGTTGGATTATTGGAACACGCCAATAAAAGAGCCGATGCTCTGTCGGGCGGTCAGCGCCAACGTGTAGGTATAGCTCGCGCACTCGCTCAAAAGCCGAAATTGCTGTTGATTGATGAGCCAACGGCCGCACTCGACCCACGTACTGCTCGCCAGATCATGCGATTGATCAGCGAGATTTGTTCAGAGCAACAGCTCCCAGCCATCATCAATATTCACGACGTTCAGTTAGCAAAACAGTTTGTTGACCGCGTTGTCGGCCTAAATGCAGGCTGTGTTGTATTTGATGACAAACCAACTCTGCTCACTGAAGATGTATTGACACAGATTTACGGTGAAGAAGATTGGAGTCAACAGGTAGAAGAAGAGGAAGATGACCTGAACATCACGAATCCTCGCTTGTCAGAGGCAACAGTATGATTCAGTCATATCCAAAACAATGGACCAAGCCGCCACTGATTTCCAACCCATGGCTGCGTTGGAGTTTGATCATCATTGTTGCGGTGTACTTATACCTTGCAACCCAGTCGGTGCATATAAACTGGACTCGAATTTACGAAGGCAGCGAACGCGGCTGGCAGTTCATTTTGGCTTTCATGAACCCTGATTTTGGTGGCCGTTGGAACAACATCTCACAAGGTTTGATTGAGAGCTTAACCATGACGCTCACATCAACCGTGGCAGGTGTCATTCTTTCAATCCCATTTGGGTTAGGCGCGGCCAAAAACCTAGCCCCAACTCCCGTTTACCTATTCTGTCGTGCGTTTATTTCTATCGCGCGTAGTTTACAAGAGATCATCGTAGCGATTCTGTGTGTGGCTCTGTTTGGCTTTGGTACGTTTGCTGGTTTTGTCACGCTCACCTTCGCGACCATCGGCTTTCTCGCAAAACTGTTTGCCGATGAGATTGAAGCTATTGACCCAGCACCACTCACCGCAATGCGTGCAACGGGCGCAAGCTGGTTACAACAGGTGAACTACGCAATTCAAGCACAGGTGATGCCACGCTTTATCGGGCTTTCGATGTACCGACTCGACATCAACTTTCGTGAGTCTGCTGTGATTGGCATTGTTGGCGCAGGTGGTATCGGCGCAACATTGAATACAGCTATGGACCGTTACGAATACAGCGCAGCAGCCGCTATTCTATTGATTATTATCGTGATCGTGATGATGTGTGAATACCTATCAACCATCATCCGCAAACATGTACAGTAAGGAACGACGAATGAGCACGCTAAATGACACCTCTACAAGCTCTATGAATCGTACCCAATGGCAGCGTTACGACAGTAAACAGAGCCTAATGCTCTGGCTTGGTTGGCTTTGCTTTGTTGCCCTAACGGTTTTTGCATGGCAAATCATGAACAAAGACACGATTTGGTACTTTGTGACTGATTCACCCAACCAACTTGCTGACATCTCGTCACGTATGTGGCCACCAAGATGGAGCTACTTGGAGTCACTTTGGAGCCCGTTGTGGGACACGATTAACATCGCGACACTTGGAACTTTGTTGGGGATAGTACTCGCTTTTCCGGTTGCGTTCTTAGCTGCACGAAACACAACGCCCAGCACAACGTTTATCAGACCTATTGCGCTGTTCATCATCGCGGCAAGTCGTTCAATCAACTCTTTAATCTGGGCGTTGTTGTTGGTAGCAATCATTGGCCCAGGTTTGTTGGCCGGTATCATTGCGATAGCGCTACGTTCGATTGGTTTCGTGGCAAAGTTAATGTATGAGGCTATTGAAGAAGTGAACGTAACACAGATGTCGGCGATTCAATCGACGGGGGCATCTCCGCTGCAAGTGTTGAACTACGGCATTCTTCCGCAAGTAATGCCAAGTTTCATCGGCACGAGCTTATTCCGTTGGGATATCAATATTCGTGAGTCTACAGTTTTAGGCTTAGTGGGTGCTGGCGGTATCGGCTTAAAACTGCAAGAGTCTATGGCAATGCTTGCATGGCCTCAAGTGACTGTGATTTTCTGTGCGATTCTCGTGACAGTTATTTTCTCGGAGTGGTTGGCAGCCAAAGCACGTAAAGCCTTAATCTAAATAATAAAAGCAACGTTAACTAGTTGGTTAGCTAGTCAATAAGATCAAAGCCTACTCACTGGGTAGGCTTTTCGTTTGTTAAGCCGTTACAGGCTAACTCA